>CAXTVX010000007.1:0-88175 GCA_964247755.1 uncultured Acetobacteraceae bacterium
GGAGCAGCTGCGCACCCATCCGCTCGGCATGGTGCTGGTGCTGGACGAGTACGGCAGCTTCGAGGGCGTGGCCACTGCCGCCGACGTGTTCGAGGCGATCGTCGGCGAGCAGCAGGAGCCGGGCGCGGTGCCGGAGCGGCCGATCGAGGCCGACGGCGTGCTGACGCTGGACGGCGGCGCGCCTGCGGACGAGGTCAAGGATCGGCTCGGCCTGGGCGACCTTCCGGCGGAAGGCAGCTACCACACGCTGGGCGGGCTGATCCTGGCGCTGCTGCGCCGGGTGCCGGCGCCGGCCGACAAGATCGCCTTTTCCGGCTGGCTGTTCGAGGTGCTGGAGATGGACGGCAGGCGCGTGCACAAGGTACGCGCCAGCCGGCAGGCCCTGGCGGAGAACTAGGCTGGAACCCGACCCGAGACGGAGATCAGGGTCGGTGCAATTGGCGAGCGGCTCGGTGGCGACCTGTGCCCTGGGAGCAAGCCGGCGCCTGCCGCATGGATGATCGCGGGACCGTCAGATGACGACATCCTCTTCGGCGACGAGCCTTCCATAGGACGACATGTCCATGAAGTTCACGTGATCGGGATCGACCTTGCTGAGAAAGTTCTCGGACAGATAGAGCCCGTTCATGTCCTTCATGTTGTCGAACCACGCTTCGACCACCGCGTCGTAGTCCGGGCCGGGATATCCCGGAGCGGGAACCGGATACGACACTACAAACCTTCTTATGTACTGGCGCGCTTCCGGAATGGACATGAGAAGAGGCCTGTGAACGTCGCGCTGGTAACGGACGAACTCGTCATGGCTCATGTCCTCGCGGCGTCTGATCGTGATGATCATCTTGATCACGGGCACTGTCCCCCTTTTTCCGACAGCGACGCTGCCGTGACCTGTTGCGGCAGTCCTCCCTCCCGACCACCATGCCTGACCGCGGGTGGAGAAGGTTGAGCATGAGCCTCAACAGCTTCGAAGGCAGGGTGGTTCTCGTGACCGGTGCAGCGACCGGCATCGGCGCCGCATTGGCGAGCGGATTTGCGGCCGCCGGCGCGCACGTCGTCGGCGCGGACATCGACTGGAACGACAGCGAAGCTCCACCCGAGGTCGAGCGGGCGGACTGCGACGTCACCGACGAGGCGAGCGTCCGGCGCTGCGTCGACAGCATCGAGAGATCGCATGCTTCAGTCGATGTTCTGGTCAACAATGCCGCGCTCGCGTCCATCATCGAGCCCAAGCCGTTCGAGGACATAAGCGCTCAGGAATGGACGGGAATGCTGACAGTCAACACGCTCGGTCCGTTCAACTGCTGCAAGGCCGTCGTGCCGCTCATGAGAAGACGGCAGTGGGGAAGGATCGTCAACCTGACATCATCCGGGATCTTCTTCGGTCGTCCCAACATGCTGCACTACGTCGCGAGCAAGGGGGCGGTCGCTGCCATGACCCGAACACTCGCGAGGGATCTCGCGAAGGATGGCATCACGGTGAACGCGATCGCGCCGGGGCTCGTCATGACCCGCCGGATCAGGCGGAATCCCGCGTTCGATGACGCCCTGATTGCACAGTCGGTCGATGCGCAGTGTATTCCCGTGCCCGAACAGCCGGAGGATCTTGTCGGAGCCTGCCTGTTCATCGCGAGCGACGCGGTCCGCATGATGACCGGGCAAACCCTGACCGTTGACGGCGGCACGGCCTTCAACTGACGCACCACCGTCCTCGCAGCCTCGTTCCGAGGGCCGGAAGCCGGCTGGGATCGCGGCGTGCCGGGCCGGATGACCTCGCCGGGTCGGGCGGCTGATCAGGTTCGACCCCGGGCAGGTCCCGATCCGGTGAATCGCCCGGGCGGGTGGCGATGCCCCAGGTGCCCCGCCGCCTCAATGCAGCGTCCGCACCGCCTGCTCGTCGGTGAAGATCGGCCAGCGCCCGTCCGCCAGCGCCACCAGCGACGGCGACGGCACGCCGAGGCGCTGCGAGTACACCCAGAGATAGGCGAGCGCGCGGTGCACGTAGTCGCGGGTCTGGTCGCTGGGCAGGCTCTCGATGAACAGCAGCGGGTCACCGTCCGGCTTCCAGCGTTCGACTGCGCTCGGTCCGGCATTGTAGCTCGCGAGCAGCCGGATCAGGTCGCCGTTCACGGCAGGCTCCGTCGCCAGGTAGGCGAGGTAGCGCTGGCCGAGCTCCAGGTTGAGCCCGGCATTGTGCAGGGCGCTGGTATTGCCGGCGAAGCGGTTCGGCTCGCCGAGCACGAAGCCCGCCGTCACCGGCATCAGCTGCATCAGCCCGTGCGCACCCGCGCCCGACACCGCGGACGCGTCGAAGTTCGATTCCAGCCTGGTCAGGGCGTAGACCAGCGCCGGGTTCACGGTGAAGCCGCGACGGGGGCTGAGGGCCGGGATCGGCAACCGGGCCTGGTCGCGCGGCTGGCCGTCCCGGCTTTGCAGGATCGAGGCCATCTGCGACGACAGGGAGGTCAGCCCGGCGGCCTCCGACACCAGCTGGATCGAGCGGCACAGCGCCATGTCCCCCTGCACCGCCGGCCAGAGCCGGCGCAGCGTCGCCTCGGCACGTTCGGGCTCGCCGACCTGAAGCAGGGCGAAGGCGCGCCGACCGGCCGGGGTGGCGCCGACCGCCTCGACGTCGATTTCCGACAGGGTCGGCCGGCTCGGCCCGGCCTCGACGTCATCCACGGCTGCCGGCATCGGCTGCCCCCATGGCCGGTCCCAGCTGCCGTCGGTGCGGCCGAGGATCCGGCTGGCCAGCAGGCCATAGAAGGTGTGCGGGGCCGCCGCGGCGCGGCCGAGCCAGGACCGGTAGCCGGCACGATCCCCCTCCTGGAGATGCCCGCGCGCGGCCCAGAAGGCGGCGCCGGCGCGCAGGCCCGCTGCGGTCAGCCGGGCGCGGGATGCGGCCTCGAATGCGGGCAGCGCCTGCTCCGGACGGCCGGCGCGCCAGGCGGCGAGGCCGGCGACGTAGCTGGCCAGGCCGATCCTGCCGCCGCTCGCGTCGAAGGCGGCGGCTGCGACGGCATGGGCCTGGTCGTCGCTGCCGCCGGCCGTGAACAGGTGCAGCGCGATCTCGGCGCGCAGTTGCGCCGCGTAGAGCGGATCGATGTGCCGGGTGGCGGCGACCAGGCGCAGCGCGCTCGACGCTCCGGCTCCGTCGGGGGCAAGCCGCGCCTGCACGGTTCCGTCGAGCAGGACGTTGCGGGTGAAGGCCAGGCCGGCTGGATCGGCCTCCTCCGGCAGCGGGGCTGTCGGCGATCCGTTGCCCAGCGTCGCCAAGGCGGGTGCGGGACCGATGCCGGCGGCAACCGGACTCGCGCTTGCCAGCAGCTGGAAGATCGCCGGCGCGTCCGGCAGGTCCGGGAAGGTCCTGAGCCAGGACCGGAGTTGCGACGGCGCGGGCCGGGCGGCCGGCGACAGGTAGCGCGCGGCGAGCAGGTCGCCGAGTAGGGTGTTGTCGTCCAGCCGGGCGGTCTCCGCGACCGCGGCCGGAATGTCGCCGCTGCGCTGCAGGGCGAAGATGCGGCGGATCAGGGCGGCGGCGCCCGGTTCCAGCGGGTGCGGCAGGGTGACGATGCCGTCGTTGCCAGGGGTGGGCGTCAGCCGCGGCACCGCCATCGCGGTTTCCTCCGGCACCGAGGATGGTCGGAACCGCTGCACCGGAGTCTGCGCCCGCAACGGCGCGGCCGCTCCGGCCAGGAAGGCGGCGCCGGCCAGAAAGGCCCTTGCCGCCATGGGGGGATGTCTGCCGAAGAACCCGCGCATGCCGGGCGGCTCTAGGCCCCACCTCCGGCCGGCGCAACCGCCCGGCCGGCTCCGTCTCAAAATCCGGGACGGCGCATCCGCAGGGAACCGGGGTTTCCGGAGGATCTAATCACGCGTCTGTGACCGGATCGCGGGCCCGGCGCAGCCGCAGCAGGTCTGCCCAGGCGTCCCGTCGCGCCGGCAGGTGACTGAGCAGGTAGGCCGGATGGCGCATCGCCAGGGCACGGGTGCTCTCGGGGAGACCGGGCAGCACCGGGCGCTGCCAGCCGGCCTCGGCGCGTATGCTGCTGCCGGCAAGCAGCTTCGCCGGCCGGCTGCCCATCAGCACCAGGTGCGTCGGTCGCGCCAGCACCAGGAGCCGATGGAGGAACGGCAGGCAGATCGACAGCTCCAGCTCGCTCGGCGGCCGGTTGCCCGGCGGGCGCCACGGGATCAGCGGCGTCAGCAGCAGGCGCGAGCGGTGCAGGCCGATGCTGTCCAGCATCCGGTCCAGCAGCAGGCCGGGCCGGCCGGCGAACGGGCGGCCGGTGCGGTCCTCCTCCCCGTCCGGCACCTCGCCGACGATCACCAGCCCGGCCTCCGGATCGCCCTCGGCGAACACCAGATTGGTCGCGGTGTCGCGCAGGCCGCAGCCGTCGAAGGCGGCGAGGACCGCACGCAGCGACGCGATGTCGGTCGCGGCGGCGGCGGCCTCGCGCGCCGCGGCAGCCGGACCGCCTGCCGCGACGCGTCCCGGGCCTGCGGTGACGGAAGCGGGGGCCACGGCGTCCGGCATCGCAGGCGGGCGCACCATCGCCGGCGGTGCCGCGGCCGGGTGCAGCCGGTCGAGCGGAGCCGGATCGAGCGCCTCGTCGGCACCCCACTCGATCTGCAGCCGCAGAAGGGCAAGCGCGTCCACCGAAGCGTCTCCGACCGGTCCGGGCAGGGATGAACCGCGGGCCGGCGCCGTGACGGCCGGGGAACACGGTTGGCGCGGGCCGGAGGAGCCGCTAGCCTCGGAACATCATGCCATTCCCGCTCGTCCTGCGCATCGTCCCGGTTGCGGCACTCCTGCTCGCCCCGATGCCGCGCGGTGCCGCCGCCGACCCGGTGCCCGTCCCCGCGCCGGCCCTGGGCTCCTACCTGGCGGCCACGGTGGCCGGCTACCTGGGCGACAACGGCGTCGCCGCGAACCTGCTCCTGGACGCCGTGGCGCATGATCCGGGCGAGCACACGCTGCTGCAGCCGGCGTTCCTGTTCTCGACCCTGGCCGGACGGCCGGAAGCGGCGGCGCTGGCGGTCCGGGTGCCGCCCAGCCTGATCACCGCGCTGGTGCTGGCGAACGCCGCCGCCGCGCGCGGCGACTGGGCGTCCGCTGTCCGAAGCCTCGATGCCTTGCCGGGCTCCACCCTGAACCAGGCGATCAGGCCGCTTCTGCTGGCCTGGGCGCAGCAGGGCGCCGGCGACACCGACGCGGCGCTGCGCACCCTGGCCTCCGTCGGGAGCGGCGGCCCGCTGGCGAGCGCCTGCGCCCTGGAGGCGGGGCTGATCGCCGAGACCGCCGGGCGCGACGCGGCGGCTGCCGGCCTGTATCGCAACGCAACCAGCCTGTTCTCGGACTCCAGCCTGGCGGCGGTGCAGGAAGCGGGCGGGTTCCTGGTCCGCACCGGCCATCCCGACGAGGCGCGCGTCATGCTGCAGACGCTGGTGCAGCACATCGCGCTGCTGGGGATGGTACAGCCGGCGCTGTTCGACAGCCTGCGCAGCCCGGTGGTGCGCGACCCGCGTCAGGGGCTGGCGCACGCCTACCTGGCGATCGCCGCCCTGCTGCAGGACCCGAACAACGGCGGCGGCGGCAAGGGGGCCAAGGAGGCGGCCGGCTTCATGCTCCGCTTCGCGCTCGACCTCGAACCCGGCCTTGCACCGGCGCGCCTGATGATGGCGGAGCTGCTGGCGCCGGAGCATGCCGAAGCGGCGATCGCGGCGCTGGCCGGCATTCCGCGCGACGACCCGCTGGCGCCGCTGGGCGAGCTGCGTTCGGCGACCCTGGCCTCGGTGGCCGGGCATCGCGACCAGGCCATCGCCCGCCTGCAGGCGCTGGTGCGCGCCTATCCGGACCGGCCGGAGCCGGCGCAGACGCTGGGCGACGTGCTGTCGGACGCCAAGCGCTATGGCGACGCGGTGGCGGCGTTCGACAAGGCGATCGACGACCGGCGCAGGCAGGGCGGAAGCGATCCCAGGCTGTCGGGCGAGGACTGGCAGCTGCTGTTCTCGCGCGCGGTGGCGTTCGACCGCCAGGACCGCTGGCCGCAGGCGAAGGCGGACCTCCAGCAGGCGCTCACCCTGTCTCCGGAGGAGCCGTTCGTGCTCAACTATCTCGGCTACAGCATGGTGGAGCGGCACCAGGACCTGCGCGAGGCGCGGTCGCTGATCCAGCGGGCGCTCGACGGCAGGCCGGATGACGGCTCGATCCGCGACAGCCTCGGCTGGGCGATGCTGCGGCAGAACGACGTGCCCGGCGCGATCCGGACCCTGGAACAGGCGGCGGAGCAGATCCCGGAGGATCCCACCGTGAACTACCACCTGGGTTCGGCCTACTGGGCCGCCGGGCGGAAGATCGAGGCGGAGGACCAGTGGCGCTGGGCGCTGGTGCTGCATCCAGAGCCGGACGACGCGGCGAAGATCCACGACGCGCTGCGGCAGGCGGGTGTCCCGGCCGCGCCATGAGCGGGACGGCCATGAGCTGGACCGATGGGCGGCTGGTCGAGCGTGCCCATGCCAAGATCAACCTATATTTGCACGTCACCGGGCGTCGGCCGGACGGCTATCACCTGCTCGACAGCCTGGCGGTGTTCGCCGGCGCGCACGACGTGCTGTCGGCGGTCCCGGCATCCGGGTTCGGCTTGACGGTCTCGGGTCGCTTCGGCGCGACGCTGCAGGGCGAGGACGCGTCCTCCAACCTGGTGCTGCGGGCGGCAGCGCTGCTTGGCGGGACCGGCGCCACCTTCGTGCTGGAGAAGAACCTGCCGGTCGCGTCGGGCATCGGCGGCGGCTCGGCCGACGCGGCGGCTGCGCTGCGGCTGCTGTGCCGGCTCTGGCCGGACCGCGCGGTCGACCGGGACCGCCTGCACGCGCTGGCCGTCCCGCTCGGCGCGGACGTGCCGGTCTGCCTGCCGCAGCGCCCGGCGCGGATGGGCGGCATCGGCGACGCGCTGTCGGCGGCGCCGGTGCTGCCGGATTACGGCCTGTTGCTGGTCAATTGCGGGATGGCGGTGTCCACGCCCGCGGTGTTCCGGGCACGCGCGCCCGGGGTGCGGCCGCCGGCGGAGCTGCCGGACGGCTGGCGCGACGCTCCGGCCATGGCGGCCGGTCTCGGCCGCCTGCACAACGACCTGCAGCCGGCGGCGATCGCGCTCTGCCCTGCAATCGGGGAGGTGCTGGTGGCGATCGAGCGGCAGCATGGCTGCCTGCTGTCCCGCATGAGCGGCTCCGGCGCCACCTGCTTCGGGTTGTTCCCCGACGCCGCCGCCGCGGTTGCCGCGGCCGCCGTGCTGGAGCGTCCGGACTGGTGGGTGTGGGGCGGAGCGCCGCACCTTCCCGCTCCGGATCGACGAGCCGACAAACGCGTCATGTCGGGCGGGCTCCCGATCCTGTAGGGTGGGACGGGTCTCGCAGCGGGAGAATCAGATGAGCGCACGTCCGGCACGGATGCAGGTTGCGGTTTCGGATGACCGGCAGGTCACCACCCTGACCTTGTTGCCGGAAAGCGGGCTCGAGGGCGAGGTGCCGCTGACGCTCGACCAGCTCGGCCAGCTGATCGCCATCCTGGGCCAGGCGCGGACGGCGATGCTGGACAAGCGCGCGGTGCCGCCGATGGAGGGAGCCGCCTTCACCCCGGTCTATCAGACCAAGTGGACGGTGCAGCCGGAAGCACTGACCGAAGGCTCGATCATCGCCTTCCAGCACCCGGCGTTCGGTCCGGTCGGCTTCGTGCTGCCGCCGAACGACATCGAGAAGGTGGTGCGGGCCCTGACCGCGCACATGGGCATGGTGCACAGCAGCGAGCAGCGGCCGGCGAAGCCGAGCTGAGCCGGTTCCGGCCAGGAGACCAGGGCCCGGACCCTGTCAGCCGAACCGCCGACTCCGGTGGGTCGCGGACATGCTGACGGGCCGAAACCCACCAGGGGCCAGGCTTTGGAGTTCGCTGCTACCCATCGGACGCATCATCGGCGGGATTGAAGTCGCGTTGTCCACCCGTCTGCACGGTGACAACGGTCGCAGACCGCTCCCCGAGGTTTCTGACCCGATGCTGAACTTTCGGAGCAACCGAGCAAATACATCCCACGGCGAGTGCGCTGCTAACCCTGTCGTCGCGCGTATCCACGACTATCTCGCCTTCCGTGGCGATGAAGTTGTCCGTGACATGCTCGTGCCAATGCCAGGCCGTCTCTTCACCCGGCTCGAGGGTCTGTATCCAGATGCTCTGGTTGCTGCTTTCAAGTAAAAGACGTCTTGTGACCAGTTCGTTCTCAGCTTCAGTGGTCTTGTGCATGAGCGCCCCGTACCATCGCGACGATTGCGCGCCTGGACCATTTCCGAAAACCTCGCAATCACGCACGTCAGCGACAGTCTCGACGATCCCCGAAGCTGTCGCATGCGAACTCGAGGGGTAAGCAGGCCACTGATCTAGTGAAAGGCTAGTGTCCGGCGGGCCAAGCCGTCATCGCGGCACCGGCGATTGCCAGCAGGTGGTCGCGCGTCGCCCCGTCGCGCGCCAGGGTGGACATGCCCTGGATCACCACCATCACCAGCCCGGCCAGCGCCGCCGCATCCGCAGTCGCCGGCAGCTCGCCGTCCACCACCGAGGCGGCAATCCGACGCCGCAGGTGCTGCTCGACGTCCCCCCGCAGCTGCGCCAGCTCGGCCTGAACGTCTGCCGACTTTGCCGAGCCGCTGATCGCCGCGCTCGCCATCAGGCAGCCCGGCGGCGTGTCCGGCCCGGTGAAGCCATGCGCGGCTGCGCCCAGCAGGCCCTCCGCTGCCGCCCGCGCCGTCGCCGCGCCATCGATGATGGTCGCGGACGCGGCTCCCCCGGCCGAGTAGAGCCTCACGGCGTCCCGGAACAGCCGCTTCTTGTCGCCGAACGCCGCGTAGATGCTGGGCGGGGTCACGCCCAGCGCCGCCGTCAGGGCGTTGAGCGACGTGCCTTCGTAGCCGTGGCGCCAGAACAGCAGCATCGCCTGGTGCAGCGCCGCGTCGCGGTCGAACGACAACGGCCGCCCGCCCGTGCGAGGCGTCTCCCGCGCATCTTGTTCCATATTGATCACTATGAAACCCCTTGACGGCGATCGGACCGACCGGTAGCCAGTTCATACATAGCGATTGCTATACAACAAGGAGATCGGCGATGGGGCAACTCGACGGCAAGGTCGCGATCGTGACCGGCTCATCCAAGGGCATCGGCGCCGGCATCGCGGAGCGGCTTGCCGCCGGCGGTGCTGCGGTGGTGGTCAACTACGTCCGCTCCGCTGCGGATGCCGCGGTCGTGGTGGACCGGATCGCAGCGGCCGGCGGCCGGGCGTTCGCGGTCAAGGCCGACGTGTCGGAGCCGGCCGAGATCCAGCCCCTGATCGATGCGGCGACAGGACGGTTCGGCAGGCTGGACATCCTGGTCAACAACGCCGGCGTGTACAGGATCGACTCGCTCGACGGAGTCACGCCCGAAAGCTTCGACGAGCATTACAGGCTGAACGTTCGCGGCCTGCTGCTCGCCACCCAGGCCGCGGCGCGCGTGCTGCCGGAAGGTGGGGTCGTGGTCAACATCAGCTCGGGGCTGGCGAAGAGCCCCTATCCGCTGGTCCACGTCTACTCTTCCACCAAGGCAGCGGTGGACGCGCTGACCCGTACGCTGGGGATGGAGCTTGGTCCCCGCGGCATCCGCGTCGTCGGCATCGCGCCCGGCTTCACCGCGACGGAGGGCAACGCCGACACACGGGAGCAGGCGATGGACATGTTGCTCGCCAGGACCCCGCTCGGCCGAATCGGCCAGCCGGCGGACATCGCGGCAGCCGTAGCATACGCAGTCTCGGAGGATGCCGGCTGGATTACCGGCACCACCATCGACGTCGCCGGCGGCCTGGTGTTTTAGAGCATGGTCCGTCCGCGCAGCCTCACGAATCATGCTCCAGCTTGTTTCACCGGGCATCCCTGTCCGACCGACCGGGCCGGTTCGATCGGATGATCCTCCAGCACCATCCTGCGTGAGCCCGGCCTCGTCCCGTTCGTCACCCGGGCGAGCTGGCCCCGAGTTGATCCTTTGCCGTGGCGGGCGACGCGTCGCGCCTCGTGATCGGCTGCGAGTGTCCCGCAACCGGTTCACGTTCGTTGATCGGTTGCAGTCCGGCTCCTTGTCTTGACGAGCACCTTCACCGGTCAGGCGACCACTGATCCGGTGACGTTCTAGCCCCGCCTGCCGCCGGTTCCGCGCCGCATCGCCGCCAGGCCCGCCACGCCGGCGGCGATGGCCGCCGCCACCACGATCCTGTGGCGCGAGGAGAACACCTCCCAGCTGCCGGTGCGCGACCGGTCGTCGAAGCGGCCATGCGCCTGCTCCGGCCCATCGACGGTTTCATACAGGTTGTTCGGCGCGTCCGGGTCGGCGTGCTGCTTGGTCAGCTGGCCCGAGTAGCCGGCGCTGGCGAGGTAGCGGTCGGCGAGGCTCGGCGCGATCCGGTTGGCCATGATCGCCAGCACGGTGGGAAAGCCTACCCACCATTCGCGTCGATGATGGAACGCGGCATAGGCGATCGCCCGCGCCGGCACCTCCGGCTCGAAAATCGGCGGCACCGGCTGGGCACGGTAGCCGGTCTTGTTCAGCGCCCAGTCGAACTGCGGCGTGTTCACCGCCGGCAGGTGCACCATGGTCAGGTGGATGTCGTCGCCGTCGTGCAGGATCTCCGAGCGCAGGCTGTCGGTGAAGCCGCGTATCGCCGACTTGGCGCCGCAATACACCGCCTGCAGCGGCACGGATCGGTAGGCCAGCGCGGAACCGACGTTGACGATGCTGCCGCGACCGCGCCGGCGCATGCGCTTGAGCGCCGACATGGTGCCGTGCACGGTGCCGAGATAGGTCACGGCGGTGCCGCGCTGCACCTCGTCCGCCGTGAGCTCCGCGACCGCGCCGAAGATGGTCGCCATCGCGTTGTTGACCCACACCGTGATCGGGCCGAGCGCCTGCTCGATCGCCTCGGCGGCGGCCTCCACCGCTGCCGCATCGGCCATGTCGGCGATCGCCACCTCGGCGCGCACGCCCAGGCCACGCGCCTCCTCCGCCGCCTGCTCCAGGCGGGCCCGGTTGCGTCCGACCAGGCCCACGTTGCAGCCGCGTCGGGCAAATTCGCGCGCGGTGGCGCGGCCGACGCCTGCGCCCGCTCCGGTGATGACGACGACCTCGGCCATGGCCTGTGCTCCCCGGACCGGTCCCGTCGGTCCGAGGCGAGCAACGCCCGCGCCGGGACGCGGTTCGTCAGCGGGTGCGGCTGATGCCCTCGCCGCAATACTCCAGCACCGCGTTGATCAGTCCCAGATGCGACAGCGCCTGCGGGATGTTGCCGAGCAGGCGGCGCTCGCCGACGTGGTACTCCTCCGCCAGCAGGCCGACGTCGTTGGACACGCCGACGATGCGGTCGATGGTCGCGCGCGCCTCGTCACGCCGGCCCTGCAGCACCATGCACTGCGCCAGCCAGCAGGAGCAGGCGAGGAAGCTGCCCTCGTGCGCGCCGTGCTCCGGCGCCTTCTTGCGACGCACGAAGCCGTCCTCCATCAGCTCGGCCTCGATCGCGGCGATGGTGCCGGCGATCCGCGGGTCCGACACCGGCAGGAACCCGACCAGCGGCAGCAGCAGCAGGGACGCGTCGAGCGCATCGCCGCCGAACGCCTGCACGAAGCTGTTGCGCTTGGCATCGAAGCCCTTCTCGCAGACCGTGTCGTGGATGGTCTGCGCGAGCCTGGTGAGGGTGTCGCGCCGGTCGTCTTCGAGGCGGTCGGCGCTGTCGTGGCCGTTGAGGTGGCGGTCGATCGCCACCCAGGCCATCGCCATCGAGTAGGTGTAGCGCTGCGGCTTGCCGCGGTTCTCCCAGATGTCGGAGCCGGGCCGGTCCCATACCCGTTCCAGCTCGGCGATCAGCACCGCCTCGACCTCCAGGGCGCGTTCCTGGGTCTCGAGGCCGGCCCGCCTGCTGAAATGCATCGCGTCGACCAGCTCGCCCAGCACGTCGAGCTGCTTCTGCCCGGCCGCCTCGTTGCCGATCCGCACCGGCCGCGCTCCCTCGTAGCCGGGTAGCCAGCCCGCTTCCCACTCGTCGAGGTGACGCCGCCCGTCGAGCCGGTACATGATCTGTATCTTGTCCGGGTCGCCGCCGATCGCGCGCTTGATCCAGTCGCTCCAGTCCTTCGCCTCCTCCTGGTAGCCGGCGTTGAGCAGGGCGGTCAGGGTGAAGGTGGCGTCGCGCAGCCAGCTGTAGCGGTAGTCCCAGTTCATCGAGCCGCCGGGCTGCTCCGGCAGCGAGGTGGTGGCGGCGGCGAGCAGCCCGCCGGTGGGCGCATGGATCAGCGCCTTGAGCGTCAGCAGCGAGCGCTTCACCGCCACGTCCCAGGGCGTGCGCTTGTCGTAGCGCGCCATCCAGTCGCGCCAGGTGCGGTCGGCATCGCGCAACGCAGCCGCCGTGTCCGGCAACGGCGCCGGCGGGCAATGCGCGGCGCTGTAGCCCAGCACGAACACCTGTCGCTCGCCGGACGCCATTGTGAAGTCGAGCAGGCCCTCCGCGTCCCTGAGGGTGATCGGCAGCGGACTGTAGAGCACCACCTGGTTCGGGCCGATCTCGCACAGCAGGCCGTTGTCGTGCGGACGGGTCCAGGGCGACATGCTGCCGTAGTCGAAGCGCAGCCGCAGCGACATGTGCATCGGCACCGCGCCCTCCAGCCCTTCCACCATGCGGATCAGGGTGGATGGTGCATCCGAGTCGTCGGGGCGCGGCGGCATGAAGTCGGTGACACGGACCCGGCCGACGGACGAGGACCACAGGCTTTCGAGGATCAGGGTGTCGCCGGCATAGCGCCGCTCGACCGTCGGCTCCGCGCCGTCACCGGCGGCGGGCGCGATCCGCCAGTGCCCATGGCTGTCGTCGCCCAGGATGGCGTTGAACGGGCTGTCGCTGTCGAAGCGGGGCCAGCACAGGAAGTCGACCGAGCCATCGCGTGCGATCAGGGCGACGGTCTGGCCATCGCCGACGATGGCATAATCGGCGATCTGCTTGCCCATCCGGCTTCTCCGTCGCGTTCATGCGCGCAAGGCTACCAACACGCCGCCGACGATCAGGATCGCCGCGACCGACGCCAAAACCGTCAGGCGGCGTGCGATGAACGCTTCCGCCTGCTCCCCGAAGCGCCGGAGCAGGGCGGCGAGGAGGAAGAAGCGCCCGCCGCGGGTGATGAGGCTCGCCAGCAGGAACAAGGGGAGGCTGTAATGCGCCGCGCCTGCGGCGATCGCCACCACCTTGTAGGGAACCGGGGTCAGGCCCTTGAGCAGGATCACGGCGAAGCCGTAGCGGGCGAAGCGGTCGCGGTAGACCGCCAGCGCGTGCTCGGCGTGATAGAAATGGATCAGCCCGGCCGCCAGCCGGACCAGCTCGGCGCCGATCAGCCAGCCGATCGCCCCGCCGCACAGGCTGGCGATCGTGCAGGTCGCCGCCAGCCTCCAGGCCCGATCCGGCCGCGCCAGCACCAGCGGGATCAGCAGGAGGTCCGGCGGCACCGGAAAGAAGCTGCCTTCCGCGACTGCGACCGCGGCCAGCCAGGCCGGTGCCGCCGGCGTCGCGGCAAGGGCCAGCACGCGGGCATAGAGACGCTGGAGCATGGGAACGGATCCGGACAGGGAGGAGGCGGTGTAGCAGCGCAAGGCGCAATGAGGCAGGGCCGCCGGCTCCCGGCGGGACCCGTCAGGGCCTGCGTCCGAGCAGGCGGCCGATGGCGCGCAGCGGTGCGGTGACCCGCCACGAGGTGGAGGCTTCCATCGCCAGGACCAGGTCGCGGAGCCGCTCGACGTCCGACGCCAGGTGCGCCAGGTCCGCAGCGGTCGCCGTCCTTGCAGGCTGCTGCAGCCGCCGGCCCGGCCGCGGCCGCAGCAGGACATCCTCGACCGTGCCGTGCAGGACCACGTTGTCGTGGAAGAAGCGGCCGACATCGCCTCCGCCCGCTTGCGTTTCGGTTCCGTCCCCGTTCAGGGAGGCGACCTCGAACGCGTCCCAGAGCCGCATGGCGAAGGTTCGCGCCTCGAAACCCTGCACATGGGCGAGGCACCAGGTATTGAACTCCATCAGGATCGGCGGCCTGAACCGCTCGATCGAGCCCGCCGCGCCAGCGAGCACCGCGGGTTCGAAGCCCTCCACGTCCATCTTGACGAAGTCGACGCGCGTCAGTCCGGCGTCGGCGACGTAGCCGTCCAGCGTCACCATCGCGATCCCGGCCAACCCGGACGAGGCGATGTGGGAGCTGGAGCCGACGCCCTGCATCGCCACCCGTCCTGGCCGGTCACCCAGCGCGACGGCGTTCACCGTGACGTTGCTTGCGCCGTTGGCGTCGACGTTCTGCCGCAGGTGGGCCGCGTTGGCGGGCAGCGCCTCGAAGACGTGGACGTGCCCGTCCGGTAGCAGGTGCGACAGCATCAGCGCGGTCAGGCCGATGTTGCCGCCGGCGTCGATGACCACGGAGTCCGGCGCGAGATTGGCCTGGACCCAGCAGCGCAGCGGGGCCAGCGCGTCGATCATCGCGGCGGCGTTGCCGAAATACGGGTCATCCGCGTCGCCGTGCAGGATGACGGGACGCCCGGCTATGCTCGCTGCCTGGCTGTTGGCCGACATGACTGGGCGAGCGCTCCGCGACACGATGCTGGATCCGCCGGCACCTCGTTCCGTTGGCCGACCAGCGCGCTGCGTCTAGCTCGAACCGGCCGCGAGCGCCAACGACCGATCGTGGCGATGCCGGGCGGCCTGGCACCCCGTGTCCCGGAGGGTGCCGCGACGCGCCGGGTCGAGGCGGGCCCAAGCGCGGCTACGCCACCAGCGTCACCGTGGCGCGCAGGCCGTGCGGGACGCGGTTGGCGAGCGTGATGTCGCCGCCCTGGCCACGCACGATGTTGCGGGCGATAGACAGGCCGAGCCCGGTGCCGCCGGTCTCGCGGTTCCGGCTGGTCTCGACCCGGACGAACGGCTCGAACACGCGCTCGAGCTGGTCCGGGGCGATGCCCGGGCCGTCATCCTCGATCAGCACCACGACGTGGCCGTCGTCGCGCGGCCGCAGCGTCACCTGCACGCCGCCGGCATAGCTGATCGCGTTGCCGACCAGGTTGGTGAGCGCGCGCTTCAGCGCCAGCGACCGGGCCTGGATGGTGACGGGCGGCGGCGGGACCGCGAAGCCGACCCGGTCGGCGAGCGCCGGCCTGCCGTCCACCGCATCGTCGAGCACCGTGCTGAGCAGGGCGTTCAGGTCGAGCGGCACCATCGGCTCGCGGTCGGCGCTGTCGCGGCCGAAGGCCAGCGTGGCGGACACCATGGCCTCCAGCTCGTCCAGGTCGGCCAGGAACTTGGCCTGCAGCTCCTCGTCCTCGATGAACTCCGAGCGCAGCTTGAGCCGGGTGATCGGCGTGCGCAGGTCGTGGCCGATCGCGGTCAGCAGCAGCGTGCGGTCGGTGACGAAGCGTCGGATCCGGCTGGCCATGGTGTTGAAGGCGATCGCGGCGGTGGCGACCTCGGTCGGCCCGTTCTCGGGCAGCGGGTCGGAGTTGACGTCGCGTCCCAGCCGCTCGGCGGCGATCGCCAGCGTGCGCAGCGGTGCGGTCAGGCGTCGCACCGCCCACACGCTGAGCAGGCCGGCGGCGATGGTCATCACCAGGAAGGCGATCGGCAGGGTCGGCGACAGGAACGGGTCCGCCAGCGGCATGACGAAGCGCACCGTCAGCCAGCGGTCGTCGTCCGGCAGCTGCATGGCGATGGCGTAGGAGCGCCCGAGGCCGGCGATCGGCTCGCCCGGGCGGTGGCGTCCCCCGGAGCCGTCCCGCATCCAGTCCTGCGGCGGGCCCGGCGGATGCAGGCCGCGCCAGGGCGGCAGCTCCTGGCCCGGGCGTGGAGGAGCGCCCGGCGGACGCTCGCCGTCATAGGGTCCGGACGGCATCCCGCCCGCCAGGTTGTTGGCGATCACCACCTGGGTCGGGCGCAGGCGGAGCGGGATCGGCATTGCGAACAGGTGGTGCAGCAGGGTGCGCTGGATCGGCTCCGGAGCGGGACGAAGGGTGCCCAGCACCGGCACGGTGGTCAGGAAGGCGTGGAACCCCGCCGGCAGGCGCGCCCGCTGCAGCTCGTCGTCGCGCGCGGTGGGAGCGGTGTCGGCCACCATGCGGTAGATGCCGGCGACCTGGGCGCCGACCTCGCGCTCGTTGTTCAGCCGCGCGAAGTCGATCCGGTCCAGTGCGTGGATCGCGAGCCCGACCGACTGCACCACCACCAGCCCCGCCAGCAGGACCAGGGCGGTGCGCGCGGCGAGGCTGCGCGGCAGGAGCCGGACGGCAGTCACCCTGGCAGTGCGCGGCATCCCGGCTGGAGCGTCAGACGCGCTCGACGTCGGCCGCCAGCACGTAGCCGCCGCCGCGCACCGTCTTGATCACCTGGGCGTTGCGCCCGTCATCCTCGAGCTTGCGTCGCAGGCGCGAGATGGCGACGTCGATCGCGCGGTCGAACGGCCCCGCCTGGCGGCCGCGCAGCAGGTCGAGCAGCATGTCGCGCGTCAGCACCCGGTTGGCGCGGTCGAGCAGCGCCACCAGCAGCTCGTACTCGCCGCCGGTCAGCGGCACCTCGGCGCCGTCCGGGTTGAGCAGGCGGCGACGCAGCGGCTCCAGGGTCCAGCCGGCGAAGCGCAGCACGCGGGTCTCGCCGTCCGGCTTGCGCTCGTCGCGCTCGCTGGTGCGCCGCATCACCGCGCGCATGCGGGCCATCAGCTCGCGCGGGTTGAACGGCTTGGGCAGGTAGTCGTCGGCGCCGAGCTCCAGGCCGATGATCCGGTCGGTCTCGTCGCCCATCGCGGTCAGCATGACGATCGGCACGTTGCCCTGGGAGCGCATCCAGCGGGCGAGGTCGAGGCCGCTTTCGCCTGGCAGCATCAGGTCCAGCACCACGAGCTGGTAGTGCCCGTTGCTCCAGGCGCGGCGCGCCTCGCGGCCGTCGCGCGCGGTGGTGACGCGGAACCGGTTGCGCTCGAGGAAGCGGGCGAGCAGCTCGCGTATCTCGCGGTCGTCGTCGACGATCAGGATGTGGGGCAGCTGTTCCATGGTCCTGGCAGGCTAACACTGTAACAGCCCTGCTGTGCACTGGCCGTTTCAATTGGTTGCACTGCGGCATGCCGGCTGCCGCCGGTGCTAGTCGGCATAGATCATCTTCCGGGTCATGCCGCCGTCGGACACGAACTCGGCGCCGGTGACGAAGCCGGAGTCCGGGCCGAGCAGCCAGGCGGCGAGGGAGGCGATGTCCTCCACCCGCCCGACCCGTCCGGCCGGATGCTGGGCATGGTCGGCGGGAGACAGCGGGTCGCCGGCGACGTCGATCCAGCCCGGGCTGATGCAGTTGGCGCGCACCGCCGGCCCGAGGCTGATCGCCAGCGCATGGGTCAGTGCCACCAGCCCGCCCTTGGAGGCGGCATAGCTTTCGGTGTCCGGCTCGGACATGCGGGCGCGGGTGGACGCGACGGCGACGATGGCGCCCGCATCCCCGGCCGCACCGCGAAGCAGCGGGGCGGCGGCACGTGCCAGCAGGAACAGGCTGGTCAGGTTGGTGTCGAGCACGGTCCTCCAGTCGTGGAGGGACAGCTCGGCCAGGGGCTTGCGGACCATGATCCCGGCATTGCTGACCAGGCCGTGCAGCCGTCCGGTCTCGCGGCCGATGCGCGCGCAGGCCGCCGCCACCTCGGCCTCCTGCGACACGTCCGCCGCGAGTGGATGGAAGCGCTCGCCCTGCAGCGTGGCCGGCGCCCGGTCGAGCCCGTAGACGGTCCAGCCGTCGTGCAGCAGGCGGCCTGCGATGCCGGCACCGATGCCGTGCGAGCTGCCGGTGACCAGGGCGATGCGCGGGTCGTCTCCAGCGGGGTGGTGTGGCACACTCGTGTCTCCGCGCGTCGCCGGCCGGCAACGCCCGTGGACGGCCGGAGATGCCGGATGCGGCTGGTTCCGCATCGAGCGTGGGAGAAACGATGGTCCGACGTTCCTGCCGCCTGCCGTTTCTGCTGGGCGCGATCCTGCTGGGCGGCGCCGGGCCCGCCGCCGCCCAGCAGCCGCCGGAAGGCTCGGCGCCTGAAAGCGCGGCACCCGGAAGCCCGGCATCGGGAAGCCCGGTCCCGGGCGACGTGCGCCCGACGGGGCCGTCGGCTTTGTCTGCCGGCCCTGCCACCGCGCCCGGAGCGCCCTCCGCTGCCGCCGTGACGAGCCAGCCGACGGTCCATGCCGCAGGGAGACCTACGGCCGACGCGATCCCGCCGCAACTGGCCGAAGACCGGGCCGACGCGATCGCGCACGACATGGTGCTGCACCCGCCGCAGAAGCTGGTGCCGCCGCAATCCGCGTTCCGGCTGCTGACCGCACGGCACCGGCTGGGCGGGCTGCTGGACCGCAGCGTGCGCGGGGCCGAGAACAGCCAGGTCGGGCGGGTGATCGACGTGATGATCGGCGACGACGGCCACCCGGCGGCGCTCGAGCTCGATGTCGGCGGCTTCATGGGGGTGGGCAACCGCAAGATCGCGGTGGCGTGGGGGTTGTTCGACCTGTCCAAGCCGGAAGGCAGCGACCCGCTTCGGGTGGCGCTGACCGAGGCGCAGGTCAAGTCGGCGCCCGCGGTCGAGGAGTCCGGGCCGGTGACGGTGGTGACGGGCGCCAACGCGGCGTCGCCGGCGGCTCCCACTCCGCACGAGACGCCGGCGGGCGCATCCAACCCGGCCGACGGATCGCGCATCACGGGTCCGGCTCCGGGCCCGGTCCTTTCCCCGCCGGCCGGGCCGGGAACTCCCGCTGCGCCGCCGGCCTCCGACCCGGCCGACGGATCGGCGATCACGCCACCGGCACGGCTCGCGGCGCCGGCCGGATCCTCGACCTCGGCGCCGCAGCCTGCGCCGGCCGTGGCGCCACCGGAAGGCTCAGCGGTGCCACGACCCGCACCCCCGGCCACCGCGCCCATCCCGAAGCAACGGTCCTGAACCTGAAGCCGCGTCGCCTGACATCCGCGGCCGCGTCGGCTGCCGTTCCCGTCGACCGGCGCAGCCAGCGCGGGCTGGACTGGACGAACTTCTTCGTCGCCAACCTGCAGCAGGCGTTCGGGCCGTTCATCGCCGTCTACCTGACGGGCCAGCACTGGACGCAGGGCCAGATCGGCCTGGTGCTGACGGTGGGCACGGTGACGGCGATGGCCAGCCAGGTTCCGGCAGGGCTCGCGGTCGACCTGCTGCGCAACAAGCACCTGGCTGCCGGAGCGTCGATCGTGGCGATCGTGGTGTCCTGCCTGATGCTGGCGGCGTTGCCGGAACAGCTGCCGGTCACGTTGGCGGAGGTGCTGCACGGCTTCGCCAGCTGCATGCTCAACCCGGCGATCGCGGCGATCACCCTGTCGGTGGTCACCGCGAACGCGATGAAGAGCCGGTCGCCGCAGGACCTGTCGCGCGACGCCGCTTCCGCGGCACTCGGCGAGCGGTTCGGACGCAACAACAGCTTCGCGCAGATCGGCGCCGCCCTGTCTGCCGGGCTGATGGGCGGTGTCGGCTACCTCGTCTCCGCCCGGGCGACCTTCTATCTCGGCGCCCTGATGGCGCTGCCGGGACTGCTGGCGCTGCGGGCCATCGCCCGGGTGCCGCCGCCGGACGCGGCATCCCCCGCCGGTGCCGACGATCCGTCCGCCACCCCGCCACCGTCGCAGGGCTTGCGCACCCTGTTGCGCAACCGGCGGCTGTACGGGTTCGGCGTCTGCGTCGTGTTCTTCCACCTGTCCACCGGCGGCATGCTGCCGCTGGCGGCCGGCGAGGTGACGCGCGAGGCCGGGCGCTCGGCCGAGCTGGTGATCGCCGCCTGTATCCTGCTGCCGCAGGTGATCGGCGCGGTGCTGTCGCCGCGGATCGGCCACTGGGCCGGCGTCCATGGCCGGCGCCCGGTGATGCTGCTGGCGTTCACGGCGCTGCCGCTGCGCGGCCTGCTGCTGGCGGTGGCGACCGCGCCGTGGATGATCGTGGCGGCACAGCTGCTGGATGCGGTCAGCTCCGCCGCCTTCGGGGTGATGCTGCCGCTGGTGGCGGCCGACCTCAGCCGCGGTACCGGCCGGTTCAACCTGTGCCTGGGGCTGCTGGGGCTGGCGATCGGCCTCGGTGCCAGCTTCAGCACCACCCTGGGCGGTCTCCTGGCCGACCGGTCGCTTGCCGCCGGCTTCCTGGTGCTGGCCGGAGCAGGACTGGCCTGCGTGCTGTCGGTCTGGCTGCTGTTCCCGGAAACCGCCCCACCGATGGAGCGCGACGGCGGCGGGACCGGGGCCGGTTCATCCAGGACGGCACGGAACGTCCTTTCGCGCGCAGGCACTCCGGATTGAGCAGCCTGGACTGGTGGAGTCCCGCCGTCGCACCGGATCACCGACACGGCGTCGATCCCGGCCGGGGCACGATCGCCTGATCATGTCCTGCTTCATCCCGGGGAAATGATCACCTTGTCAGCCAGGTGGAACCGCGGAGCGTTTCAACCCGACCTGATGCCGCCCTGGCTGCCGACCGGGACCCCCTGACGGCCAGGTTCGGAATGTGCCCGGCTCCTTTCATGACGATGCCCAAAAGATGCCGGCATCCGTGACTGACCGATGCTCATGATCGGCCCTCCCACGTCCAACCTGTCGATCTTGAACCAGCCTTGCGGCGTCGAGCCGCTGGAACCGGCGAGCGCGATCTCCCGCATCGTGCGACCTCCGTTTCCGACGACGGCGCGCAGGCCCCGGCGCCAGCCCCGCCAGCCTGCTGCCGGTCCGCTGCCAGAGTACGGCTGCCTTGGGGCGCAGTGACCTTCTCCCGGCTCTGTGTGTCCGGCATCACGATCACGCAGCGAAAGACGCGGGCATTGCCGATCACGGCCGCCCCGATGCCGGCGTGTCCTCGGCGATCGTCCGATGGGCCAGAGCGCGCCGCAGCACCCGGCCGCGTCGATGATCGCGGCGGCTGTGCGACCCCGCTACCGGGCCGCCCGGGTTCATGAACCCGGCCGTGCCGGAGCTGGCACAGCCGACCAGCGCGAAGGCTTGGCGCAGCCGGATCGCGATGTCCGGATCCGGCGACGTCGACTGCCGGCCGGGCGCGCCTGGTTCGGTGGAATTGTGCTTCCGGCCATCGCGGACCACCTTGCCGGCAGGTTCGGCAACCGGAGTGACTGGGATGATCGAGGACGTCGATGCGCGACAGGCCTACGCGGCGCTGGCAGGGGATCCGGACGCGCAGCTGGTCGACGTGCGCACGGATGCGGAATGGTCCTATGTCGGCCTGCCCGACCTGTCGGCGCACGGCAAGCGGGTGCTGCTGGTGCAGTGGCAGGGCTTTCCGACCGGCGCGCCCAACCCCGACTTCGTCGAGCAGCTCGGCGCCGCCGGCCTGACCCGGCAGCACGTGATCTACTTCATCTGCCGCAGCGGCGTGCGCAGCCTGGCTGCGGCCGAGGCGGCGGAACAGGCGGGCTACCGCGCCGCCTTCAACGTGGCCGACGGCTTCGAGGGACCCCCAGACGCGAACGGGCATCGCGGCACGGTCGCCGGCTGGAAGGCGGACGGGCTGCCGTGGCGGCAGGGCTGAGCGCGACGTGCGGCCGGGCCTGATCGCGGCCGGCCTCAATCCCGACCGGGCGGCTCCGCATCGGCGTCGTACAGCACCTGCAGCACCACGCACCAGGCATAGCGGCTGTCGAGCGAGCTGCCGTCAGACGCGGACAGCATGCCGCTGGCGCCGACCGGCACGTGCGTCAGCGTCACCGCGTCGTCGACGTTGCCGCCGATCATGCTGAGCTGGTGCGCGCTGCGTGCCACCACCAGCCCGCAATGCGCGGGAAAGCCGTTGCGCGTGGGCAGGTTCTCGTAGCGGATCCCGCGCCCGCTGCTGCGCCCGGCACAGATCAGGTCGCCGAGCTGCGGCGCATAGCTGGCCGGATCCTGCGCGCGCAGACCGGTCGCCGTGCCCGACGCGGCTGCGTTGATGTAGGTGGAATGGTTCGGTGCGTACGGGAAACGGTCGCCGGCGCCGTCGATCCGCATCACGTAGGAGATGAAGGCGGCCGACCAGGCGTAGCGGCCATCGTGCTGGAAGTCGAACGGCGTGCCGGCGCTGTCGTGCTTGCCGGTCCAGCTGACTTCGGTCTCGTACGGGTCCTGGCCAATCCACCAGTACTCGCCGACCCGCTCCCACAGCCCGGGAAGCCGTTCCGGCTTGACGCCCGTGCCGGACGCATCGGGACGCTGCTCCGGATCGTCGTCGTCCACCGGCTCGCCGAACAGGCGCCATTCGCGCAATGCGATGGCGACCGCGTCCTGCCGGTTGAACGGCGCGAACGATCGGGTGGCGAAGTCCGGCACGTGCTCGTCTGGTGCCGCGGGACCTTGCGACGTGCGGTACTGCGCGACCGGCGTCGGTTCCGGCACCGGCTGCGGCGGATGCGCCGGCGGCGTGTCCGCGCATCCGGCGAGCAGCATGCCGAGCACGGTCGGCAGGAAGGCGGAACGCAACTGGCGCAGGCGGGGCAGGACAGGGGTTCGGTGCGTGGTCATCGTGGTTCTATGCACGCTCCGGAAACAGCGACGCGAGCCCCGGTCCGGACGCGTCGCACAAGCCCCGCTCGGTGATGAGGCCGCTCACCAGCCGCGCCGGCGTCACGTCGAAAGCGGGATTGGCGGCGGAGGTTCCATCCGGCGTCACCTGCACCCGGACCGGCGTGCCGTTCGGGCCACGGCCGGTGACGTGCGTGACCTCATCCTCGCTGCGCTCCTCGATCGGCACCTCCGCCAGCCCGTCGGCGACGCTCCAGTCGATGGTGGTCGATGGCAGGGCGACCCAGAACGGCACCCCGTTGTCGTATGCCGCGAGCGCCTTGAGATAGGTGCCGATCTTGTTGGCGGCGTCGCCGTTGCGCGTCACGCGGTCGGTGCCGACGATCACCATGTCGACCTTGCCACGCTGCATCAGGTGGCCGCCGGCATTGTCGGAGATCACGGTGTGGCCGACGCCGTGGCTGCCGAGTTCCCAAGCGGTGAGCGCCGCACCCTGGTTGCGCGGCCGAGTCTCGTCCACCCAGACATGCACGTCGATGCCGGCGTCGTGCGCCATGTAGATCGGCGCCAGCGCCGTGCCCCAGTCCACCGTGGCGATCCATCCGGCGTTGCAATGGGTGAGCAGGCGCACCGGCCCGTCGTCGCCGCGCGCGCGCTTGGTCGTCGCGATCTCCTCGATCAGGCGGAGCCCGTGACGGCCGATCGCCTCGTTCTGCGCCACGTCCTCGTCGCAGATCAGGCCGGCCTCGTGATAGGCGACGCGCATGCGATCGGCGGGTGCGGTGTTGCGCAGACGGGTGAGCATGCGTCCGATCGCCCAGCGCAGGTTGATCGCGGTGGGCCTGGTGGCGGCCAGCAGCGCCGCGTCGCGCTCCATCGCATCGGTGCTGCTGTCGGCACGAAGCGCCAGCGCCAGGCCGTATGCGGCCACCGCGCCGATCAACGGCGCGCCGCGCACCTGCATGCTGCCGATCGCATCCGCAACCTGCGCGCATGTGGTGAGACGCAGGATGTCGAGCGACCAGGGCAGCCTGGTCTGGTCCAGGATGCGCACCGAGAACCCGTCGGCGGGATCGATCCAGACGCTGCGGAAGGCCTGGCCGTTGATCTTCATGTCGAGGAGCACTCCGGCGGTACGACACCGGCATGACCAGGGAGGCACGCCGGCCGCGGTGTCCTAGCATCGCGGCGCCACCGGCGCACCCGTCGCCGGATGCTGCAGCGGTCGCATCCGCGTGTGATCGGCGTCGAACGACCATGGCTGCAGCCGCATCCCATGGAGAGCGGCCGCTGCGGATCGCGAGATGCCAGCGAAGCACTGCATCCATGTGATTCCGAGCCGGGTGTGGCAGCGCCGACTCATGGCTGCGCGGAAGATCCGGACACGGGAACGCTCATGGAACTTTAATGTAACGGTTGCTTTTCGTTGACAGAACTATGCGGTTCGAGGATGAGCATGTTCGATCGTGTGTTACTGAACGGCGATTCGCGGTGCCGGCTCCTTGCCGATTGAACCGCCTCGCGGTGAGCCCACGGCCGGAACAGGACACGCCTGCATGCTGCATGTCGATCGCGCGAGCCGGGCCGGGCGTCCATCGTCCATGCAGTCCGCTCCTGGCGCACGTGACCCGCGACCCAATCCCGTCCAGCCACCATCTTCATCAGGCAGAGGATCCCGATCATGAGTAGCGACACCACTGACGGCAGGCGCACCCGCGCCATGGCCGTGCGTGCCGGTGGCCGGCGTACCGCCGGTTCCGGCGCGCGCAGCACGGCCGCCCGGACCACGCGCTCCGGCACCACCGCGTCGGCGCGATCGGCTGCGGCCAAGAAACCGGGCGCCAAGCCGGCCAAGCCGGCCAAGACCACCAGAACGGCCAAGCCGGCAGCAAAGGCCACGCGCGCGCCGAAGACGTCGGCACGGACAACCAAGGCGCCGGCGACGCGCGCCAAGACCGCTCGTACGCCGACGCGCACTGCCAAGACTGCCGCCTCCGCCAAGGCCGCTCCGAAGCGGACGCGCGCGAAAGCCGCGCCGGCGACCAAGCGTGCTGCCGCCCGCACGACCGGCCGTGCCACATCCGGTCGCACGGCGACCACCCGCACCACGCGTACCGGCACGGCCGCGACCCGGAAGGCACCGGCCCGTTCGGCCACGCCACGGACCGCCACGCCACGGACCACCACGGCTCGGACGACTACGTCTCGGACCACCAAGCCGGCCACCAACGCACGCGCGACCAAGCGCACGGCGACGGGCTCGACGCGCAGCACCGCCACCAAGGGCGATACCGCCCGCTCGATGCGTACCGCCAAGAATCCTGCCACCCGTTCTGCGGCAGCGAAGTCCCTTGCCGGCACACGCACGACCCGTGCCTCGCGTTCCGACGCAGCAGCAAAGCCGGCGGCGCGCACCGCACGTGCAACCAAGGCCGGAACACGCACCAGCACGCCGACGCCGTCCGACAAGCACGACGCGGCGGTAAAGATGCGCCGCTCGCCCAGTGCTGCAACGCGACGGGAGGCATCCGAGGAACTGCGCGAGACCTCGCCGGTCGGGCATCGCCGCCGCCGCAAGGCTGCGCCAGAGACGGGCGAGACCGTGCCGCCGGCTGACGAACCTGCACCGGCCGAGACGCAGGCGGAAGAGCATCACGACGAGGAATGATGTCCGGTCGGAGTAGGCAGGCGAGGGCCGGGTCGGATGTCGACCCGGCCCTTCTTGCTGTCGCGGACAGGCCAGGCGGCAGCGCGTCCGCGACGCTGCCAGCAGTCGAAACGGTATGCCTTTAGGCGCGCACGATCAGTGCGACGGCGCTGGTGAGGGATGATCGCGGCTTGTTTCCCCGCGCTCCGTAGCCGGTCGGTATCTGGGCCTGCCGCGCGGCGCCTGCGATCACCCCCATGATCCTGTTCTGCACCTTGATCGCTTGCCTGAGCAGCTTCCTGTTCTCGTCCACGAGCTGTTTCAGCCGAAGCGCCAGCGCTGCTTGTGCTGCGGCGTCTCCGCCGGGCGGGTTGGGACTGGCTGCGTTCAGTGCCTCGAGTGCTGCCCGCTTCCTGTCGACGAAGTCGGCGACTCGGCGGTAGTCGAGTGCCGTGAGAACCGCATTCTCCTCGGTGAGGACGGCCACCAGTTCTGCGACCGCGTGCTGCTGTTGTCCGGTCACGGCTTCTTCTCCTGCATCTTCAACATCTGCTGGTAGATCCCCTCGGCCAGCCCGAAGCCGCCATGGCTTTCCACCTGCTTGGCCATCTCGGTGACTAGCATGGGCTTGAAGTTCGACTCGCCAGCTCCGCCCCCGAACAGGCTCTGGGACTGGTCCACCGTGTCGAACATCGGCTGGAGCAGCTGGCCGATCGTCATCGCCTCGAAATCCTGCGCCGCCTTCATCACCTTCGAATTTACCTCCGACCCTTGCGCCGTCGGAGCGACCGCGGCGGGAACCGCGCTTATCGTCATCGCACCACCAGATCGGCCTGGAGCGCACCGGCCGCCTTGATCGTCTGCAGGATGCTGATCATGTCGCGCGGCCCGACTCCCAGCGCGTTGAGGCCGCCGACCAGGTCGCGCAGGCTGGGACCTTCCGCCAGGATGCCGAGCTGCTTGCCGGCACCGGTATCGACCTTGATCGACGTGCGCGGCAGAATTGCCGTCCTGCCGCCGGAAAATGCGCCGGGTTGCGAGGCGACCGGCGACTCATTGACCTGGACCGTCAGGTTCCCCTGCGCGATCGCCACGGTGCTGATCCGGACGTTGTCGCCCATCACGATGGTGCCGCTCGCCTCGTCGACCACCACCGTCGCCGGAGTGTCCGGCTGGACCAGCAGATCCTCGATCCGGCCCAGCATCGACATGACGTCGCTGCCGGCCAGCGCCAGGGTGACGGTTCGCGGGTCGTCGACCCGGGCGATGGAGCCGACGCTGTTGTTGATGACGGTGGCCATCCGCTCGGCAGTGGTCAGATCCGGATTGCGCAGCGACAGGTGCAGCACGTTGCGTGCCCCCAGGTCGACCAGGACCTCCTTCTCGACGATGGCGCCGTTGGCGATGTGCGCGCTGGTGGGAATGTTGCGGGTGACGGAAGCGCCGGCCCCCTTGGCGGAGAAGGCGCTGCTGACCAGCTGGCCCTGCGCCACCGCATAGACGTCGCCATCGGCCGCCATCAGCGGCGTGACCAGCAGGGTCCCTCCGGACAGGTCGGTGGCATCGCCGGTGGCCGACACGGTCACGTCGATGTGGCTTCCGCCATGGGAGAACGCCGGCAGCTCCGCGGTGACCATGACCGCAGCGATGTCGCGGGTCTGCAGCGTCGATTGCTGGTCGCGGATGTTCACGCCAAGACGCTCCAGCATGCTGATCAACGACTCGCGGGTGAACACCGAGTTGTTCAGGCGGTCCCCGGTCCCGTTCAGGCCCACCACCAGCCCGTACCCGATCAGCTGGTTGCTGCGCACGCCCTCGACGTCGGCGATGTCCTTGATCCGCACGGCTTCCGCGCCTGCGAACCGGGGTACGGCAAGTATTGAGACGGCAATCAGGATCAGGAAGCAGAGCGTGCGCATCGTATCCTTCAAGCGTCGCCAAGGTTTATGGGCTACAGTCTGAAGCGAAAGGACGAACAATGTCTGAACGACGCGGACAGCTTGATCGATTCCAATGCCGGCCAGGGGACCGGAACCCATGACCTTGTCGTCGGTCGGCCCGGTCGGCGGCGCGTATGTGCCGACACAGGCACAGCCGGCAGGCCAGACCGGTTTCAACGTGCCCGTCGGAGCTCCTCCGCCCGGTCCGGACGTGCGCGGCGTGGCACAGTCGGCTCCGGTCGAGGCTTCCCTGATGCTCGCCCTGCAGGAGCAGGCCGGAACCGAGGCGGGTGACCGGGAGGCGCGCCGCCATGGGCAGCGCCTGCTGGCGGCGCTTGCCGAGCTGCAGCGTACGATGTTGTGCGGCGGCGAAGCCGATACACTTGCGGAACTTTCTCGTCTGGCCGACGACGAAGGGCACGCAGTCGACCCGGTGCTTGCCGCGGTGATCCGGTCCATCCGGCTACGGGCTCGTCTCGAGCTGGCCAGGGCCGTAAAGGCAACGGATCGCCCTCTCGATCCCGGTTCCTGACGGCTCGATGACAGTCTCAGTTGGCGCTTGGCTCGACCCGCGTCCGTGGGTATAAGCCGCCCATTCCTTCCCAGCGGCGCCTGCCGCCGCTTCAGGATGAGGCGCCCATGATCACCTTGCCCTCCGATTATCGTCCGGCAGACGACGAGGAGTTCATGAACCCGCTTCAGGTGGAGTATTTCCGCCTCAAGCTGCTTCGCTGGCGCGCCGACCTTCTGAAGGAGGCAGACGGCACCCTGGCCAGCCTGTCGGAAGGCGGCATCCACGAAGCCGACATCACCGATCGTGCGAGCGTCGAGACCGATCGTGCTCTCGAGTTGCGCACACGCGACCGCGCCCGGAAGCTGATCGCCAAGATCGGCCAAGCCTTGTTGCGGATCGAGAACGGAAGCTACGGCTTCTGCGAGGAAACCGGCGAGCCGATCGGCCTGAAGCGCCTCGAAGCGCGGCCGATCGCCACCCTGTCGATCGAGGCGCAGGAACGCCATGAGCGGATGGAGAAGGTCCATCGCGACGACTGACCCCGGTCAGAACGGCAGGACGATGTCCATCAGTTGCTGCCCGTAACGAGGTGTCTGCAGGTCGGTCAGCTGTCCCTTCCCGCCGTAGGAGATCCGGGCTTCTGCCATCCGGTCGTGCGTGATGGTGTTGTCCCCGGTGATGTCCTGCGGTCGGACGATGCCGCTGACCTGCAGGATCCTGAGCTCGCTGTTGACCCGCACCTCCTGTCGGGCGCCCACCACGAAGTTGCCGTTCGGCAGCACCTGGGTGATGGTCCCGGCGAGCCGCAGGGTGACGGTCTCGGTCCGCTTGGTGCTGCCCGTCGACACGTTGCTGTTGGTGCTGTTGGTCGACACCGACGCAGCACCCAGCACCGACTGTACCACCTTCTGCTTGAGCCCGAACAGGCTCGGCACGCCCATTCCCTCCGATCCGGTGCGCGTGGCGGTACCGTTGTTCTCGAAATCGGCGGTGTCGGTGATGTCGACCAGTACCGTCAGCAGATCGCCCACCTGAGCCGCACGCTGGTCCTTGAAGAAGGCGCGGCTGCCGGGCCGCCATAGGCTGGCGAGATCGGGCGGCGTCTGCTGCAGCGGCGGCATCGGCATGGTCAGCGGTCTGTAGTCGCGGGCAGCGGTCGGATCTGTGATGGGTGTCATGCTGGGCGGACGTCCCAGATCAGACAGCCGCGACAAGGCGCCGCATCCGGAGAGAAGGGAGCAGAACGCCAGCAAGGCCATGCTTGTCGACCTGTTGATCATGGATACGGCGCCTCCTGCGCCAGCCTGTTCCAGTTCCGGTCGCCGCCTGCGGACGTTCCGGATGCCAGTTGCGGCAGTGCATTCGGCGACCCGCCCGATTGCAGGATCACCGGCGCCGTCCCGGCATCGATCCTTATGTCTGCCGTGCTCATGACCTGGCCGATCAGCACGGCATGGGACACGCTGTTGATCACGTGGATGCGGTCGCCGGCGGCGCCCGCCTCCAGGGCCACGCCTGCGGTCGTCAGCGTCAGGCCGGACCCCTCGAGCCGCAGCACGACCGGACGTCCACGGTTGACCAGCATCGGCCGGATCAGCATGTCCCGCGTCAGCGGGACGCCGCTCTGCTCCTGCTGCCTCAGTGCCAGGCCATCCACATCCGCAACTGTTGTCACCGGCGTTCCATGCAGGAGGCTGCTGCGGACCCGGATGACCTGCAGATCAGAAGCCGACAGCGGCGAGCCGGCCGGAAGCGGCTGGCTCAGCGCGACCACGTTCACCAGCTGCTCGGCCCGTCCGGTCACGCGAAGGGTGACGGGATCGGCATCCGGAGCCGGGAACGCAAGCACCGCCGAGAAGCGTCCGCTCTGGGCATCGTAGTCAAGCGTCTGGATCTCGGGAGCGGCCGTCACCTCCGCCGGCAGGGGAGGCGAAGCGAACGCACCAAGCGACACGTCGCTTCCAGCCGGCGCACCGCTTGCGGCGAGAGCGGGTCTGAGTACTGCCATGATCTCCTCGCGCCTGACGAGGCGGGCGGACCGGTCAAGAACGGCGGAGGCATAGCTCCCGCCTGGCTGCCAATCGACACCGAACTGCGAGGCGATCGCGACGAGCTGGCTGAACGGGACGACGATGCGTTGTCCAGGAGCAGGCGCCGGACCGATGTCGCAGTCCTGGCCGGGCTGCAGATCGCTGAACAGGTCCGACAACCTGACGGTGCCGCCATGGAGCGACACCTGCCTCCGAAGTGCGGCCGCCGATGCCGGCACACCATGCGTGAACACGGCTGCGGCCACCGCAAGCGCGGCCATGAAGTGCAACCGACAGCTCATTTGAGGTTGGTCAGCGTCTGCATCATGTCGTCCGACGTGGTGATCACCTTGCTGTTCATCTCGTAGGCGCGCTGCGCGCTGATGAGGTTGGTGATCTCGCTGACGACGTTGACGTTCGAGCTCTCGACGAAGCCCTGCATGACGCTGCCGAAGCCGGAGGCGCCGGGTGTGCCGGTGGTAGGCGCACCGGACGCCGTTGTCTGGACCAGCATGTTGTCGCCTTCGGCCTCCAGGCCGGCCTCATTGGGAAACACGGCCAGCTGGAGCTGCCCAACCGTCTGGGTGGCGGTCTGTCCGGCAAGGGTGACCTGCACCTGGCCCGACGAGTTGATGGTGATGCTCTGGGCGTTGGTCGGCACCGTGATTCCCGGGGCCACGGCGTAACCATCGGACGTCACGATGGTGCCGTCCGAAGCCAGGGCAAGGGTGCCATCGCGCGTGTAGGCGGTGTCGCCGGAAGGCATGGTGACCTGGAAGTAGCCGTTGCCCTGGATGGCCAGGTCGAGGCTGTTGCTGGTCTGGGTGAGGTTGCCCTGCTCGCTGATCCGGTAGATGGCAGCCGTCTTCACGCCGAGGCCGACCTGGGCGCCCGAGGGAACAACGCTGCCGCTGTCCGAGCTGTTCGAGCCGACGCGGCGGAGGTCCTGATAGATCAGGTCCTGGAACTCCGCACGCCTGCGCTTGAAGCCGGTCGTGGTCATGTTGGCGATGTTGTTCGAGATGACCTCGACGTTCGTCTGCTGGGCCTGCATCCCGGTGCCGGCAATATCAAGTGAGCGCATCTGGTCCTCTCGTCATGCTGGTTCTCGCCGCTCAGCCTTGCTGCTGGACGATCTTGTCGATCGCCGACTGCTGGCGCTGGTTCTCGCTTTCGACGAACTGCGAGACGAAGCCGAAGTCACGTTGCGTCTGGATCATCTGCGTCAGCTCGTTGATCGGCTGGACGTTGCTGGTCTCGACCATCCCCTGGTTGACCTGCGGCTGCGCCGCCGGCGTGGTTCCGGCCGTCGCGCGATACAGCGTCCCGCCCTCGGGCACGAGCTGGTTCGGATCATCCACGGTCACCACCCCGATCTGGCCTATCGTCCCGTTCTCGGTCGAGATCGTGCCGTTGCCGGAGATGCGGATGTTGGTGTCGGATGGCGAGAGCTGAACCGGACTGCCGTTCCTGTCGAGCAGAGGGTTCCCCGACGAGTCGGCAATATGGCCGTCGGGCATCAAGCCGAACTTGCCCGAGCGCGTGAGGCGGGGGCCGGCGGGCGTCGAGACGGTGAAGAAGCCGGGGCCGCTCAGCGCCACGTCGAGCGGGTTGCCGGTTTGGGTCAGGCTGCCATCCTTCCGGTCGAGATAGGTGGCCCGGTCCTGGGTGTAGTGCAGGACGGTACCGCCGACCGGGGCGTCGACGCCACGCTGCTGCGACAGGTAGTCGCTGAACAGCACGTGCTGCGCCTTGAAGCCGTCCGTGTTGGCGTTCGCGATGTTGTTCGCGATCACATCCATGGTCCGCTGCTGGGTGTCGAGACGCGACAGCGCGATATAGGTCGTGTTTTCCATCTGGGGACCCCGAAGACGTCGCATCATCGGGCAGGACAGCTTAACAGGCGGTTAAGCCCGACGCCGCAGCGGAAGCGACCGCAGCATCCTGCTTAAGCGTGCATTAACCAGTGCCGCCCCATCCTGCATCCGGGCCAGAACGGCTCGGACAGGAGCAGGCGAATGAGCAGCAACGAGGCGGCAGCAGGTCCGCCGGGTGGCGGCAGGAAGCGGATCCTCATGATCGGCGCGGTCGTGGCAGTCGTCGCTCTGGCAGCTGGTCTCTGGTTCAGCGGCATTCTCAAGCATGCTCGTGGCCAGGCAGCGCCGAAGGCTGTGGCGGAGGTCGAGGCGCCTGTACTGATCGACTTGCCTGACATCGTCTCGAATCTCGACACCGGCGGCCGTCGTGCGACCTTCATCAAGCTCCACGCAAAAATCGAGGTCAGCCACGCTGCTGAAGCCAGCGCGCTGCAGGCCGGCATGCCGCAGATCCTCGACATCTTCCAGTCCTACCTGCGCGGCACCCGGCCGGAAGAACTGCGTGGCGGGGAAGGCACCTATCGTCTCCGCGAGGCTCTCATGAACCGGATCGACATGGCGCTTGCGCCGGTCCGGGTCACCGACCTGCTCTTTACCCAGATCCTCGTCCAATGAGCGGCATGAGCGGAAACCCGTCCGACGAGGATCTGGCGTCAGCCTGGGCATCCTCCATCGAGAACGAGGGCGATGGTGCGCTGGACACCGCGGTGGCACCGGATGCGACCCGCATCTTGAACCAGGCCGAGATCGACAGCCTGCTCGGCTTCGACCACGGCGGCACGGAGGACGTCGACAGCAACGGCATGCAGCGCATCATCAGCTCGGGACTGATCTCGTACGAGCGTCTGCCGATGCTCGAGATCGTGTTCGACCGGCTGGTCCGCATCATGTCGACGAGCCTGCGCAACTTCACCAACGACAACGTCGAGGTCTCGATCGACAACGTCGTGTCGCTTCGTTTCGGCGACTACCTCGACTCGGTACCTTTGCCGGCGATGTTCGCGGTGTTCAAGGCAGAGGAGTGGGAAAACTACGGCCTGATGGTGATCGACTCGGCGATGATCTACTCGATCGTGGACGTGCTGCTTGGCGGTCGCCGTGGCACGGCGGCGATGCGCATCGAGGGGCGGCCCTACACGACGATCGAGCGGACCCTGGTCGAGCGTCTGATCAGGGTCGTGCTGGCCGACCTGTCGTCGAGCTTCGATCCGCTTTGTGCGATCACGTTCCGGTTCGAGCGACTGGAGGTCAATCCGAGGTTCGCTGCTATCTCCCGCTTGTCGAACGCTGCCGTGCTTGCGCGCATGCATGTCGACATGGAGGACCGTGGCGGCCGCATGGATCTGGTGCTTCCCTACGCCACGCTGGAGCCGGTACGTGAGCTTCTGCTGCAGCAGTTCATGGGTGAGAAGTTCGGCCGTGATGCGATTTGGGAAACCCATCTCGCCGAGGAGTTGTGGAACACCGAAGTCGACCTGGACGTCGTGCTCGACGAGCAGCCGATGCGCCTGTCCGACATCATCGGACTCAAGCCGGGAAGCCACTTCATCCTGCGCCAGGGCCGCGAGGCTCCGGTCCAGCTCCGTTGCGGCCAGGTCGTGCTGTTCGAGGGGCGCATCGGGCGCCGCAAGAACCGCGTTGCGGTCCGGATCGACCAGGTCGTCGGCAGGCTGCCCGGGGCCACGGACCCGCTCGGATCGAGGAGGAGCTGATGACCGGCAGCAGCATGAGCGGTCCTGAATGGCTGCTCGAGGTCGTCCTCATGGTCATGCTCGCGGCGACGATGTTCCATGCCCTGCGGCTGGAACGGGCGCTTGGCGTGCTGCGGCGCGACCGGGCGGCACTGGAGGAGCTCGTCAACGGGTTCAACGACAGCACGCGACAGGCCGAAGAGGGAATCGAACGGCTTCGCGCCGCTGCGGACGGAGCCGGTCGCCAGATCGCCCGTCATGTCGATCAGGCGCGCGGCCTAAAGAGCGACCTCGAGTTCCTCACCGCTCGTGGCGAGAAGGTGTGCGACCAGCTCGAGGGCATCGTGCGCAACCCCAAGGTGCCCGAGACGCCGGCCGTCGACGCTGCAGCCCGGCTGCTTGCACCCACGCCGTCCTTGAGCCTCGCCGGTCGCAGCGCTGCCGCCGAGCACGATGTCCGTCCGCGCAGCCAGGCCGAGAAGGACCTGCTGCGTGCCCTCCGGTCGGCGAGGTAGTCATGCGCTCGTTCTCCTGGCACAAGCGTCTCCTGCCGTTGACCATGACGGTGATGGCGTTGCTCTTTACAGAAAAAGCCGTCAGCCTGGCACGCGAGGCGACTGCTCAGGGCCCGGCGCAGGTGGCCGCTGACTCGAAGCCAGCACCCGCAGCCCTGATACCTGCAGTCCCGATACAGGCGTCGCTGCCCAGGCCCTCGCTGCCGACAACGCCTTTGTCCCCGCCACCCGCCTCATCGGCAGAGCTACATCTGCTGCAGGACCTGCGCCAGCGCAGGCAGGCGCTTGACGAGCGGGAGCATCGACTCGACCAGAAGGCGGATCTGATCCAGGCAGCCGAGTTGAAGCTCCAGGCCAAACTCGACGAGCTGACGGCTCTGCAGACCAAGCTCGAGCAGGTCGAAGACGATCGACGGAAGCGGAACGCCGCCAACTGGAGCGGCCTGGTGAAAACCTATGAGGACATGAAGCCTCGTGACGCGGCCAGCATCTTCAACGTGCTCGACATGAACGTGCTGCTTGAGGTGCTGGACCGGATGGACGAGCGCAAGGCTGCCGCCGTGCTGGCCGCCATGCTGCCCGAACGTGCCAGGCTGGCGACGCAGATGCTCGCGCAGAAAAGGCTTCACGCGGACATCGTCGAACCAAAGCCGGATGTGGCTGTCGCCGATGGTCAGCATGGCTGAGGAGGGGGGGCAGGACCATGTCCGCTGCCACGAGCGACCACAGGCTCAAGTTGGTCAGAGCAGAAACCCTCAAGCACAAGATCAGGGAAACGTCGTGTCATGCATGATCCAGTCAGCCTGCAGCGCAGGGTAGAGGAGTTCGAGATCCGGTATCCGGACTCGAAGTCGGACGTGATCGCCGAGATCGTCGTGTCGATCCTGTCCAGCATGAGCGGCGACATGAGCGCCCGCGAGGCCGCTCTGCTGCACGAGATCGGCACGCTCGGACAGGCGGTCGCCGACGCGAGGCTGGAGATCGCTGCACTCAGGGTGGACGACATCACCGTGAGCTACATTCCCTGCGCGACCGACGAGCTGGACGCCATCGTCGCCCACACGGCTGCGGCGACGGAGTCGATCCTGGAGGTCTGCGAGACGCTCGACACGTTGGGTGCCGCCATGGACGGTGCAGCCGCCGGCAAGCTCCAGGACGCGACGGTCAAGATCTACGAGGCGTGCAGCTTCCAGGACATCACCGGCCAGCGCATCACCAAGGTGGTCGCGACGCTCAAGACGATCGAGCGCACCATCGCGCGGATCGTCGACACCTTCGGCATCGTGCCGGCACCGGCGAAGCCAGGGGAGCGCCCGCAGAAGGACGGTCTGCTCAACGGGCCACAGCTGCCGGCCGCAGCGATGGACCAGTCGGACATCGACAAGCTGCTGGCAAGCTTCGACTGATGCGCATCTCGCACGTCTTTTCGATCGTCGCGGTCCTGATGGCCATGTCGTCGGCACGTGCCGCGGACAAGGCTGGCGTCTCGGTCAAGCTGGGCACGCATGGCCGCTTCGACCGGATCGTGGTGTCGTTTCCGGACGACATCCATTGTTCGGCCGCGCGGAAGGACGACGAGGAGGTGGTGCAGTTCAGCCGGGCGGTGCAGGTCAACAGCCCAGGGGTCGGCTCCAGGCCGGGCATCGTATCGCTGCAACCGACTGCGGAAGGCCTGACGGTCCGGCTCAAGCCGGGCAGCATTGTGCACACGATCCGGCTTGTGGGCCATCTCGTGCTCGACGTGTTCGCGCTTCCGCAAGGACAGCATCCTTCCCAGGCTCCGACCGTTGCGGCAACGGTCGGAGGTGACCCCAGGGCTCCAGACGGCACTGTGCTGCCCGGGCTTCCGTCACCCATGGTTGCGGTTGTCGATCGGCCGGTCGGCCGGCCGACCGGCGGCAGCGACGGTGCAGCCCTGCAGCCTTCGACCATGCAGGCCGTTCCCACGTTCCAGCCGCACCAGACAGGCCAGCAGCAGCCGTCCGGACCAGCAGATGATGGCCCGGTGTCCATTTCCGCTGCGATCGTGCCGGCGTCGAACGGCACGGGTGGCGGGTTGTTGCTGCCGCTCGGTCGCAAGGTGGGCGTTGCCGCCTTCCGGCGCGGCAACCAGGTTCTGGTCGTGTTCGACAGCAGCAAGCCAGTCGATCTGGCGCCAGTATCCGGCGACCCCGTGTTCGGGCGTGCCACGTTCTCCCTGCTCGATAGCGGGGCGATGCTCACCGTGCCGGTCGCGGCCGCGCAGCAGGTCGCCCTGGCCAGAACCCCGAACGGCTGGCTCATCATGCTGGCGGCAACGCATCAGGCAAGCGAGATTGTCCCTATGGCAGCCGCCAACGGAGTCGAGCTCCCGGTGCTGCAAGCAGGACGTGTGGTGGTGGTGTCCGATCCGGATCGCGGAACCGATCTGCTGGTGGGCACGACGAGGCAGGATGGGCAGGCTGTGACCATGGCCCGGCGCGGAGGCGGCTACGTGCTTGGCCCCACCCTGCTTGGCGTCACGGCGGAGCGCTTGTCGGATCAGCTCGATCTGCGTCCGGATGCAGCCGGCTTCCTGCTGACCGATCCAGTCGGTATGGGCCTGCTGGGGCGCGGCTCGGCCGCACTGGCTATCGGCTTCTCGCGCAGCCTCGACCTGGCCGACGCGGCGGTACCCGAGCTGCAGCGCCGCTACAGCGCTGCCCTGGCCGACGCAGCCGCTGCACCCATCGCTGCGAGGCGCACGCCTCGTCTTCATGCTGCGGAGGCGGCCCTGGGCCTCGGTCTGGGCAACGAGGCTGGCGTGCTGGCGCGCGTTGCGAGCGAGGACTCGCCCGGCCGAGCGGACGAGGCCCGTGCGCTGTTCATAAAAGGAGCGGCGTCGGTCCTGACCGCGGACCCTGCCGCCAGGGACCTTCTCGCCGACGCGCGGATCGAGAACTCCGACGAGGTCGAGCTGTGGCGGGGCCTGGATCTGGCACGCCGGGAGCCAGGCAGTTCCGAGGCGGCCAGGATCATCGCGGCACGCCTGAGGCTGCTGTGCTCGTATCCACAGCCGCTGCGTCGGCAGATCCTCGGGGATGCGGCGCTGGCGCTCGTTTCGGGTGGTGCCCCGGCGGCAAGGGCACTGGTTGACGGGTTGGAAGGGGATGCCAAGGTCGGGCTGGCCCAGGCGATCCGGGCAGCGGACCAGCTGGCGGATGCCGATCCGCACAAGCCGACCGCGGTCCAGTCCCTGCAGATACGGGCAGTGCTTGATCGCCTCGACAGGCTGGCGGCGGATCGCGACCCGGCGGTGACGGTGCGAGCGGTGCAGGAGGCGGTGAAGATCCGCCTCGACCGCAATCTGCTGACGCCGGGCCAGGCGGCAGATCGGCTGGAGGTGGAAACCCTGGATGCGCGCATGGCGGGACAGGAGCAGGCACTTCGGGTTCAGGTGGCTCGCCTGCGCGCGCGTCAGCGCGACTGGGCGGCAGCCTTGTCGGAGTTGCGCGATCTCATCCAGGCGTTTCCGGACGATGCCGAACGCCTTCGCGGCGTTGCCGGAACCATGCTGGAGCAGATGGCGGCGCCGACGGCCGGCATCGCGCCTGCGGCGCCGGTCGACACCATGGCGCAGCTGACCCTGCTGGAAGCCAACCAGGATCTCGTGCCCAGGGGTGCTGCGGGCGCCAGGGTCGCCATCGATCTCGCCGCTCGACTGGCCAAGCTGGATCTCCCTGACCGTGCGGCCGGCTTCCTGGGCAAGGCGATCTCGCAAGCCGGCTCAGCCGATGACCGGGCGCGGCTTGGCACCGAGCTCGCACAACTCCAGCTCGACCAGAACAACGCCTCGGCCGCGGGGGCTGCTCTCGACGCCACCGAGGCCGCCGGTCTTCCGCCAGATCTCGGAGCACCGCGCGCGGTGCTGCACGCGAAGGTGCTTGCCGCTAAGGGCGATGCCGATGGCGCGCTGCGGATCCTGGCGCCGTTGCACGGCCAGGAGGCGGATGATCTGCGCATCCAGGAGCTGGCGGCAAAGCACGATTGGGCGGGCGAAGCGGATGCGCTGTCCCGCATGGCTGCCTCGACATTGTCCCCTTCAGGCCCGCTCGATGCTGCGGGCGAGGACCTGGTGCTTCGTCTGGCCGGTGCGGTTGCCCATGCCGGTCAACCCGGCGCGCTGCGACGGCTGGACGCGTTGTGGTCGCCACGGTTTCCCGATCCGGCGCGACGTGACATGCTTCGCCTTCTCACAGCCTCGCAGGTCACTGCGGTCGGCGATCTTGCGCGCTCGGCTGATGACCTTGCAGCGACGCGCCAAGCCCTCTCAGTCCTGCAGGCTACGCACGCGGGGAGCGGCAGCTAGACAGCGGAGCTTTTTTGGGCTGCGGAGGCACATTGGGCTTGCGTCGGGGGGCAGCAGGACCTATCTCCCGCGACCTTGGCCCTAGGGGGCGATCCCGCCCAACAGGCCGTCTACTGGTTTTGGGGTACGTGATGAACGCACTTGCTCAACTGGGGATGGTCTCGGATTCTCCGAGCAATATCCAGATGTTCCCTGTTTCTTCCGCTTGCATCGCGGAAGAGGCCAAGGATTATTTCGTCGAGAAGGACGGCATGAAGTTTGCCGGAACGCATCTTCTCGTCGACCTGTGGGATGCGACCAACCTTGGCGATCCCGAGATAATTGATCGCGCGCTATGCGACGCAGCGGTCGCGGCGGGTGCCACGATCCTGCATAGCCATTTCCACCATTTCTCGCCCAATGGCGGCGTGTCCGGCGTGGTGGTGCTGGCGGAAAGCCACATCTCGATCCACACTTGGCCGGAACGCGACTTCGCTGCGGTCGACATCTTCATGTGCGGCTCGTGCGACCCGCATCTGGCGATCCCGGTGATGCAGCGTACCTTCCAGGCGTCGCGGGTGGAGCTGGACGAGCAGCGGCGCGGCCGGATTGGCTGAGCCGATCCTGCTCGGACGTCGAAAAGGCCGGGGCAATCCCGGCCTTTTTCTTGGGCGTCACGCGGTCGGCTCATGTTGCCCGCGATGCAGAACGACGGATCATCGGCAATGACCGAGACGTGGATCAGCGAGACCCTGTATCCAGCCTGGGAACAGCGCTTCCGGATCCGTCGGGAGCTGGCGCGAGTACGCAGCGACTTCCAAGAGATCCTGGTGTTCGACAGCGAAACGCACGGCCGCGTGCTGCTGCTGGACGGCGTCATCCAGATCACCGAGCGCGACGAGTTCGTCTACCAGGAGATGCTGGCGCATGTTCCGTTGCTGATCCATCCGGAACCGGAACGCGTTCTTATCATCGGTGGAGGAGATGGTGGCGTGTTGCGCCGCGTGCTCCAGCATTCCAACATCGCGCGCGTGGTGATGGTGGAGATCGACGGCGAGGTGATCCGGCTGTCGAAGGAGTTCCTGCCGGACATCGCTGGAAATGCCTGGCACGATCCAAGGGCGGAAGTCATAGTCGGCGACGGCATCGCCTATGTCCGTGACGCAGACCCTGCGAGCTTCGACGCGATCATCGTCGACAGTACCGATCCGGTCGGTGTCGGCGAGGCGCTGTTCACCGATGCCTTCTACCAGAACTGCGCCCGTGTGCTGACGCCGTGCGGACTGATCGTCAACCAGTGCGGCGTCCCGTTCATGCAAGGCGACGAGCTGTTCGAAACCAGCAGGCGGCGATCGAGGTTCTTCCCGGAAGTTTCCGCCTATGTCGTCGCGGTTCCGACCTACATGGGCGGCTTCATGACCTTGGGCATCGCCGCCAACGGTGATGTCCTGGCGACCCGGCCCGATGCCGCAGCAACAGCGTCACGCGCCGCCCGCGCCGGAATCCTCGGTGCCACCCGCTACTGGACGCCGGAAATCCACGTCGGGGCGTTCAACCTGCCACCCTACATCGCCCAGCACCTGCCGCCCCGATAACGGCCATCGGCTGGGCGGTCGGCCAGTCGCGGTTACGACCGGCCGCGCTCGTCGCGTTCCGGTGCCCGCTCCGCGTGTTCGCCGTGCTGGTTGGTGAGGTCAGGCGCCGGCGACCGGTCGAGCGGCTGCACCGTCTCGACATCCGGACCCGACTGGATGCTGGTCTTGCCGACCGGTTCCACGTTCTCGGCGCCAGTTCGGGTCCCGCCAAGGATGTCGGTTCCCGTGGGCTGGTCCGGGTGCGCTCTCGGCTGGTCCTGTGGCATCACGGCTCTCCTTGCCATCCCAACGCCGACTGCACCGCAAGGTTTGCCGAGCCCGCAGGACAAGGCGTTGCTGTGGAACGCGGCTGCCGACGCGCCGTCAAGTCTGGCGTGCCGCAGGCCCCGCTGCGGTCCAGGCGGCCGCAGGCACGCTGCGTCGCAGGATCCGGATCGGCCCTGCGCTGCCGCCGTCGGCCTGCCCGACACTGCAGGAACGGGTCGCGAGCGAGGCGCATGCTCTCCTGCTGCCGGAGTTCCAGGCTCGGCCGTCGGACATCCCGCATCGCGCAGCCCTGCTGCAACGGCTGCGGCCGCACCGGATCCTGTATGTCGGTCGGACGCGGCCTGTCGCCTCTGCAGGGAGCAGACCGATTGGCGTCACCTGGTCGGGCGACGCGTGACGACACGGATCAAACCCGACCCGGACCGGAGCCTGACTCGATCCTGCCACCCCGTGAGACTAGTCTCGGCGGGCAGGCGCACTGCCTGCCGTCAACCGCAAGGACCCGCCGCATGGCCATGGCGTTCAAGGACATCCCGCTGCATCGGCCTGACGGAAGCAGCACCACCCTCGCCGAGCATGCGGGCCGCGTGATCCTGGTCGTGAACGTCGCCTCGAAGTGCGGCTTGACGCCGCAGTACGAGTCCCTGGAGCGGCTGTATGCGACGCGCCAGGCCGATGGCCTGACCGTGCTCGGCTTTCCGTGCAACCAGTTCCGCGGCCAGGAGCCGGGAACGGACGCGGAGATCCAGGAGTTCTGCCGGTCGACCTATGGCGTGCGGTTCCCGGTCCTGTCCAGGATCGCGGTCAACGGCCTGGAGCGTCATCCGCTCTACGCCGCCCTGGTGTCGGCGATGCCGGACGCGGTCGAACGGCCGGAGGGCGGGATGCGGGCCAGGCTGGCACGCCATGGCGTCAGCGACGGCCCGCCGGGCGACGTGCTGTGGAACTTCGAGAAGTTCGTGATCGCGCGCGACGGCAGCGTGGCCGGGCGCTTCGCGCCGGACATCACCGTCGAGGAGTCGCCGCTGCGCGAGGCCATCGAGCGCGAACTCGCGCGACCCGCCTGAGGATCCCCCGATGGACGTACTCGACACCCTGCTGACCCGCATCTCGGTGTCGGCACTGCAGGAGCCGGCGCCGACCGGGGCCGTGCTGGACCGGATCCTGGAAACCGGCCTGCGGGCACCTGACCACGGGCGGCTCGCGCCGTGGCGCTTCGTGCTGATCAGGGGCGAGGCGCGGACTGCCCTGGCCGAGGTGGTGGCTCGGGCGCTGCGGCTGCGCGACCCCGCGGCACCCGCCGAAGCGGTCGCGAAGCAGCGGGCCAAGTTCCTCCGCGCGCCGCTGGTGATCGCGCTCGGCGCCCGGATCCGGCCCGACCACAAGATCCCGGAACAGGAGCAGCTGATGTCGGTGGCGGCCGCGACCATGAATCTCCTGAACGCCGTTCACGCCGAGGGCTTCGGCGCGATCTGGGTCACCGGCGCCAACGCCGCTGACCGCCAGGTACAGGCAGCACTCGGCATCCACCCGCCGGACACGCTGGCCGGCTTCCTGTTCGTCGGCACGCCCACGGCCCCGCCGACGCCGGTGCGCCGCGCCGTGCTGGCCGATCATGTCGTGGAATGGACCGGAAGCTAGGCCGCCTCAGGACTGGACCAGGGTCCAGCTGCCGTTGACCTTCTTGAACTGCAGCTGGGCGGTGTTGGTGCCCTTCTTGGTCACCGCCGTGACGGCGCAGCTGTAGACGCCGTTGTCCTTGGACGTGCAGTCGGCGTTGGTCACGCTGAAATCGTTGACGTCATACGGACCGCTGAACAGCCCGAGCGTGTTGGCGGAGGTTCGTTCGTTGGCAGCCTGCATCCGGGTCTGGATGACCTGCTGGATGTCGGCCTTGGTCGGTGCGCCGGCATTGCCGCAGGCCGCCGCGAGCAGAGGCAGCGCCAGCAGGAGCCGGGACGCGAGAATGGACGATCGACGGGCGGATACGGGCAACGGCACAGCCTCCGGGTGAACGGGACCACAGCCCGCAGCGCATCGCAACGCGGAACGATCGCACCGGTTCGCCGCCGGTCACGGCTGCCCGGCCGCCTCCACCGCCCGGATCGGCGCCTGCTCGTCCCGGGACTTGCGCAGCAGCACGGCGCGGTCCCGCATGTCGCCGACCTCGCACGTCCCGGCGTTGCCGGACCACTACGGTTCCGAGCGGGTCGCGAACAGGACCGGCCGTCCGGCGTTTCGCACCCCCGACCGTCGTTCCGCCGGAGCGGCAGGAACATGGCCGCCAATCGGCGTGTGGCGTCTGCCGGGCGCCGCTGCCACCCTGCGCGACGGTCACTGGAAGGGTAGGCAGTCATGCGCAAGGTCGCCATCGTCGGTGCGGGCAAGATCGGGTCGATGATCGCCGAGATGCTGGCCTCCTGCGGCAGCTACGCGGTGAGCGTGCTCGACCGCGACCCGGCGCAGCTTGGCCGGCTGCACGTGTCCGGCCCGATCACGCGCACCGCGGTCGACATCGCGGACCCCTCTGCCCTGACCGAGGCGCTGTCCGGCATGTTCGCGGTGCTGAACGCGGGCCCGTTCCACCTGACCACGCGGATCGCCACGGCGGCCTGCGAGGCCGGCGCGCACTACCTGGACCTGACCGAGGACGTCGCCAGCACCCGCACCGTCCGGGCGCTGGCGGACGGCGCCCCCACCGCCTTCATCCCGCAATGCGGCCTGGCCCCGGGCTTCGTCACGATCGTCGCGCATGACCTGATCAACCGCTTCGACAGCCTCGGCGACGTGCGGATGCGTGTCGGCGCCCTGCCGCAGTTCCCGGTGGGCCCCCTCGGCTACAACCTCACCTGGAGCACCGACGGCGTCATCAACGAATACTGCGAGCCCTGCGAGGCGATCGTCGACGGCCAGCTCCGCCACACCCTGCCGCTGGAGGAGGTGGAGGCCTTCGCCCTCGACGGCGTGCAGTACGAGGCGTTCAACACCTCCGGCGGCCTCGGCTCGCTGTGCGATACCCTGGCAGGCCGGGTGCGCAACCTGAACTACCGCACCATCCGCTATCCCGGCCACGCCGCGATCATGCGCGTGCTGCTGCACGATCTCGGCCTGCGCGACCGCCGCCCGCTGCTCAAGGACATCCTGGAGACCGCGATCCCGGCCACCACCCAGGACGTGGTGATCGTGTTCGTGTCCGTGACCGGCCAGTCCGGCGGCCGGCTGATGCAGCATTCCTACGCCCGGCACATCCGCGCTGCGGAGATGGGCGGGACGATGCGCAGCGCGATCCAGATCACCACCGCATCCGGCATCTGCGCCGTGCTAGACCTGCTGGCCGAGGGCCGCCTGCCGCAGCACGGCTTCGTGCGACAGGAGCAGGTGGCGCTGCCCGACTTCCTGGCCAACCGGTTCGGCCGCAACTATGCCGATCCCGAGATGGATCCGGCGCCGCAGGCTGCCCGGCACGCCGCCTGACCAGGGACATGACACCATGAACCAGATGAACATCCCCCCCGTGGCCGCGGAAGCGGCCGAGATCCTGTCGCGGCTCGGCGTCGACCGGGCCCTTCTGTCCGGCGGCACCCTCCTCGCGCGTTCGCCCCTGACCGGCGAGGAAACCGCACGTCTCCCCGAGGACGATGCCGGCCAGGTGGCCGACAAGGTCCGGCTGGCGCACGCCGCCTTCCTCGCCTGGCGCACCGTGCCCGCCCCCAGGCGTGGCGAGCTCGTGCGCCTGCTCGGCGAGGAGCTGCGCCAGTCCAAGTCCGAGCTGGGACGGCTGGTGACCCTCGAGGCCGGCAAGATCGGCTCCGAAGGCCTCGGCGAGGTGCAGGAGATGATCGACATCTGCGACTTCGCGGTCGGCCTGTCGCGCCAGCTCTACGGCCTGACCATCGCCACCGAGCGCCCGTCCCACCGCATGATGGAAACCTGGCATCCGCTCGGCGTGGTCGGCGTGATCTCGGCGTTCAACTTCCCCGTCGCGGTGTGGGCCTGGAACGCGGCGCTGGCGCTGGTGTGCGGCAACAGCGTGGTGTGGAAGCCGTCGGAGAAGACGCCGCTGACGGCGCTGGCGGTGCAGGCGCTGGTCGGGCGTGCGATCGCGCGCTTCGGCACCGACGCGCCGGACGGGCTGTCCTGCCTGCTGATCGGTGGCCGCGCCGTCGGCGAGGCGCTGGTCGCCGACCGCCGCGTGGCGCTCCTGTCCGCCACCGGCTCGACCGCGATGGGACGCGCGGTGGCGCCGGTGCTGGCGAGGCGGTTCGCGCGCCAGATCCTGGAACTCGGCGGCAACAACGCCGCCATCGTCGCCCCGAGCGCCGACCTCGACCTGGCCCTGCGAGGGGTCGCCTTCGCGGCCATGGGCACGGCCGGTCAGCGCTGCACCACCCTGCGCCGCCTGTTCGTGCACGACACCGTCTACGACCGCTTCGTGTCCCGGCTGAAGGCGGCCTACGGCTCGGTGCGCGTGGGCGATCCGCGCGAGCCCGGCGTGCTGGTCGGCCCGCTGATCGACGCGGCAGCCCATGCCGGCATGCGTGCCGCGCTGGGCGAGGCGGAGGCGGCCGGCGGACGCGTCACCGGCGGCGAGCGGATCGCGATCGGCGGCGAGGACGCTTTCTACGTGCGGCCGGCCCTGGTCGAGGCGCCCCTGCTCGGGACGACCGGACAGCCGGAGGTGGTGAGACGCGAAACCTTCGCGCCGATCCTGTACGTGATGCGCTACGCCGAGCTGGACGACGCGATCGCGGCGCAGAACGACGTCGGCGCCGGCCTGTCGTCCGCCATCTTCACCCTGGACCTGCGCGAGGCCGAGCGCTTCGTGTCGGTCGAGGGCTCCGATTGCGGCATCGCCAACGTCAACATCGGCCCGTCCGGCGCCGAGATCGGCGGAGCGTTCGGCGGCGAGAAGGAGACCGGCGGCGGCCGCGAGTCCGGCTCCGACAGCTGGCGCGCCTATATGCGTCGCGCGACCAACACCATCAACCACGGTACCACCCTGCCGCTGGCCCAGGGGGTGGTGTTCGAGGTCTGACAGAAGGCTGGGCTCTGCCCATCGATCCGCTCCACGGCTCGATCGCCAAAGGCCACGGGCCTTTGGAAACCGGATCGTCGGTGGATCGACAAGCCCTAAGGCGGGGGTCGAGCCGGCAGGATGTCGCAGCCATAGGGCGGCAGCCAGCATGGCCAGCCCAGCTCCGGCCGGCTGCGCCACCGGACCGGTGCGGCGCCGCCCGGATGCTGTCTCGGATCGCCCGACAGGATCGTCGGCATGTCCCGGAATGGCTGTCCGAGCGCAAGCAGCCGCAGGCCCTGATCGTCGGGCATCAGGCGGAAATCGACGATGTTGCGGCCGATGCCCTGCCGTTCGCGTATCGTCGTCTGGCCGAAATAGGCCTGGTCGAAGCCGGTGATCTCGCCCGGAAGCTGCACCATCCGGGCCGGCTGCGCAGCAGTGGCGCGAACCGGTGCCAGACGCAGGCTGAGCAGCACCAGGACCGCGGCGAAGCACCCGGCTGCCTGGCCGCGTCGGTCGACGGTCGCCAGCTCGCGCAGCGCCACGTAGGCGAACAGGGCGAAGCCCGGCAACGTCCACTTGAAGTAGTGGATGTTGTGGTAGCGCCACAGCCCGGTCGGCAGCAGGTCGACATACGACAGGAACAGCACGACGTAGGGGATCACCGTCAGCGCCAGCAGCGTCAGCGCCGCCCGCGCCTCGCCGCGCAGCATCGGCAGCATCAGCATCCCCGCGGCCGCCACCGCGAGCCAGGGCATCGCCTCGAGCACGCCGGACCCGTACGGGAACCAGGGCAGCGGATCGATCAGCAGCGTGTAGGCCTTCCATCCGAGCCCATCGAGCCGGAACCCAAGGGTCCTCGACTGCAGCATGTAGGCGGTGGCGTGGAACCCGTAGATGCGGAGGTACAGCCGCGCGAACGGCAGCAGCACCAGGCCGGCACCGATCGCCAGCCAGAGCAGGTCGTCCCGCATCGTCCGGCGCCGCAGCAGCGAGATCGCGACCACGAACACGCCCCAGCTGCCGACGATCAGCAGGTCGGTCGGCCGCGTGACCGGGATCGCCGCCGCCGCCATGCCGATCGCCGCCACGCCCAGGCGCCGGCGCACCAGGTAGCGGGCGGCGCCGGGGTGCAGCAGCTGTGCGGTCAGGGCGAGCAGCCACCAGATCAGCGCCGCCGACAGGCTGGTGTTCCACGGCTTCGCCCAGGCCGCGAGAACGCCGGGACAGGTGATCGTGCCGAGCAGGAACAGCAGCACCCGCGCCGGTGCCGCGACGCCGACGTGCCGGGCGAAGACCAGGAAGCCGGCGTAGCTGGCCAGCAGGCAGCCGAGGTCGGCGACGAGATACAGATGCCCGGCCGGCAGCACGGAAGCGAACGGCGCGCCGAGCAGGGCATAGCCGAGCGGATACCAGTGATGCCCGGGATGGAGCTCGCCCGCAGCCAGCGACAGGGCGGAGTCGATGTATTTCGACTGGTCCCACGCGCCCCACCAGCCGAGCGGGAACCGGGGATTGTTGCCGGGGGTCTCGAAGTTGCCGGCGTAGCCCCAGAGATAGGCGACCACCAGGGCGAACGCTCCGGCGAGATGCCATCGCGCCACGGCCGGAGCGCCGGAAGCACGGGATCCGGCAACCGCTGGCGGTAGAACACCTGGACTCGTTGGAACCGGAAGCCCTGGCATCGGGCGGCTATGCCAGAAGGCCCGGACCCGTGAAAGCCTGCCCGCCGTTGCCGATCGCGGCCGGTTGTGCCCATACCGCTGCGTGCGGGACCGCGGCGATCGGTGCGGGTTCAGGCGCCTTCCCAGGGGATCGAGCATGCAGACGGTGTGGTCGCAGCAGGAGTTCGACGCGACGATCGCATCGCTCGGCGGCAGGCATCCCGACGCGGAACAGTACAAGAGCCTGACCACGGTGGTTCTCGACCATCCCAAGGCGCGGGCCCTGGCGAGGATGGACCCGTTCTCGACCGAATACCGGGACGGCGTGCTCGACCTCTACGCCACCCTGCGGGCGCGCGAGGGCGACGCCGGCTATCTCGCCGAGCGCGACGAGGCCTCGGAAAGCGGAGGACGCGTCCCGGCCGACCTGTCGACCGGGCTGGTCCCCTGGAGCTTCCGAGACCTCAAGCTGTCGGCCGAGTTCCTGTTCTCCTGGGCGCAGATCTTCCGGCTGCTGGAAGTGGGCCCGGGACAGGGCGTGCTGGAATACGGTCCCGGCAGCGGCCAGATCCTGCTGATGCTCGCCCGCATGGGCGTGCAGGCGCATGGCGTCGACATCGACCAGACCGCGCTGGACGGCATACGCGGCCAGGCCGGGGTGCTCGGCCTCCCGGTCGCCCTGGAACGTGCACAGTTCGGCGAGGGGTTCGGCGACCAGCGCTTCGACGCCATCCTGTTCTTCGAGGCGTTCCACCACGCCCTCGACTTTCCAGCGCTGCTGCAGCGGCTGCAGGCACGGCTGAAGCCGGGCGGGCGCCTGGTCCTGTGTGGCGAGCCGGTGGTCGACGAACCGATCCCGGCGATCCCGTTCCCCTGGGGACCCAGGCTGGACGCGCTGTCGGTGCTCTGCATGCGACGATGGGGCTGGATGGAGCTGGGCTTCACCCAGCCGTTCCTGATCGAGGCGGCGCGACGGGCCGGCTGGACCACCACCTGCCATCCGTTCCCTGGCTGCGGCCGTGCCGGCGCCTACGTGCTGGAGCTCGCCGCGTCCGATGAGCTGCCGGCACCCTGGACGCCGATCGTGCCGCAGCCCTCCTCGGTCTCGGCGGTGACGGCGCTGATCGAGCAGCAGCAGCGCGAGCTGGACGCGATGCGGCGATCCACCTCCTGGCGCCTGACCGCCCCGCTCCGCACGGTCGGCCGGTTCAGGCACTCCCTGACGGGACGTCGCCGTCCGGTGCCCTGAACCGCGACGCCGGCAACGCGCTTCCATCCGGTACCAGGAGCGCCTGCCCATGACCGGCCTGTCGACGCGGGCATCGAAGCCGAACCTGATCGTCCACTCGACCTCCCCGTTCAACGCCGAGCCGTCGCCCGATCGTCTCCTGCGGTCGTTCCTGACCGGCATCCCGGACTTCTACGTCCGCAGCCACGGCGACATCCCCCACCTGGACGGCCCCACCCACCGGCTCGTCGTCGACGGGCAGGTGGCGGCGACGCTCTCCCTGTCCGTCGCCGAGCTGACGGCGCGGTTCGCCGCGCACGAGGTCGAGGCGGTGCTGCAATGCGCCGGCAACCGCCGTGCCGACCTGCAGCCGGTGCGTCCGACCACCGGCGACCCGTGGGGCGTGGGCGCGATCGGCAACGCCCACTGGAGCGGGGTGCGCCTCGCCGACGTGCTGGCGGCAGCCGGCGTCGAGGCGGGCGCCGACCTGCATGTCGCCTTCCAGTGCCTGGACCGGTGCGAGGTGGACGGGGAGCGCTTCCGCTACGGCGCCTCGATCCCGCTCGCCAAGGCCATGGCGCCCGAGGTTCTGCTCGCGACCGGCATGAACGGCGCGATGCTGACGCCGGAGCACGGCTATCCGCTGCGCGTGGTGGTGCCCGGCTATGCCGGGGTGCGCAGTCCGAAATGGCTGTCCGCGATCACCGTGCAGCGCGAACCGTCCGACAACCACATCCAGCAGCGCGACTACAAGCTGCTGCCGCCCGACGAGACCGGGGACGCGCCCGACTGGTTGCGCGGCGTCACCATCGACGAGATGCCGGTCAACGCCGCGATCTGCGTCCCGGCCCACCTCGCCGAACTGCCGGCCGGCCAGACCGAGGTGAAGGGCTGGGCGATGGCCTCGTCGCGCCGGATCGCCCGGGTGGACGTGTCCGGCGACGGCGGCCGGCACTGGCGGCAGGCCCGCCTGGAGCCTGGCCGCTCCCCCTGGAGCTGGACCTTGTGGCGGACCGCGATCGACCTGCCGCCGGGCGGGCACGAGCTGGTGGTGCGTGCCTGGGACACCGCCGGTCAGACCCAGCCCTCGACGCCCGACGAGGTGTGGAACATCAAGGGCTACCTCGGCACCGCCTGGCACCGGATCCGCGTCACCGCGGTCTGACCGTCCGGCTCCCCGGCACCGTGCGGATGAAGCGCATCCCCCCGCCGGGCGTTGTACCCTGCAAGCCGCCCTGCGGTGTTCCAGGGAGATGTCGTCCATGCCGCCGGACCAGACCGACACGCCGACCCTGCGCGACCTGCCGATCGGCATCGCCGCCTCGGGCATGCGCCGGGAAACCGATTCCATGGGCGAGATCGAGGTTCCGGCGGACCGCTACTGGGGCGCCCAGGCGCAGCGCTCGCTGGAGCATTTCTCCATCGGCCGCGACCGCATGCCGATCGAGGTGTCGCGCGCCTACGGCATCGTCAAGAAGGCGGCGATGCTGGTCAACGCCGCGGAAGGCCGGCTGCCGCCCTGGAAAGCCGCCGCCATGCTCCACGCCGCCGACGAGGTGATCGACGGCCGGCTCGACGACCACTTCCCCCTGTTCGTCTACCAGACCGGCTCCGGCACGCAGTCGAACATGAACGTCAACGAGGTGATCTCCAACCGGGCGATCCAGCTCCTTGGCGGCGCGGTCGGCTCCAAGGTGCCGGTGCACCCCAACGACGACGTCAACATGGGCCAGTCCAGCAACGACACCTTTCCCGCCGCCATGCACGTGGCGACGCTCCAAGCGCTGGAGGACCGTCTGCTGCCGGAGCTCGACGCGCTCGCCGTGTCCATCGAGGCCAAGGCCGCCGAATGGCACGACGTGGTCAAGATCGGCCGCACCCACCTGCAGGACGCGGTGCCGCTCACCGTGGGCCAGGAATGGTCCGGCTACGCGCACCAGCTGCGCGACGCGATCGCCGCCCTGCACCACGCGAGCCGCGGGCTGCTGGAGCTGGCCGCCGGCGGCACCGCGGTCGGCACCGGCATCGCCGCCCCTTCGGGCTTCAGCGTCCGCATCGCCGAGCGCATCGCCGAGCTGACCGGCCGCCCGTTCGTCACCGCGCCGAACAAGTTCGCGGCCCAGGGCTCGCTGGACGCCACCGTGCGCGTGTCCGCCGCCCTGCGCGGCGTCGCGGTGACGCTGATCAAGATCGCCAACGACATGCGCTGGCTGGCCTCGGGGCCCCGCTGCGGCCTGGGCGAGCTGCTTCTGCCGGAGAACGAGCCCGGCTCCTCCATCATGCCCGGCAAGGTCAACCCGACCCAGTGCGAGGCGATCGTGATGATCGGCATCCAGGTGATCGGCGACGACACCGCGGTCGCCTTCGCCGGCTCCCAGGGCAATTTCGAGCTCAACGCGATGCGGCCGGTGATCATCAACGACGTGCTGCGCTCGATCGGCAACCTCCATGACGGCGTGCGCAACTTCCGCCGCTACTCGGTCGAGGGCACCCGCCTCGACCGCGACCGGATCGCGCAGCACCTGGCGAGCTCGGTGATGCTGGTCACGGCGCTGTCGCCGGTGATCGGCTACGACGCCTCCGCCCGGATCGCGCACGAGGCGATGGAGCACGGCCTGACGCTCAAGGAAGCGGCGCTGCGCTCCGGCCTGCTGGGGGAGGACGTGTTCGACCGGGCGGTGGACCTGGCCGGCCTGGTCGGCAACGGCCTGGCCGGCGCCTGATTGGCAGGGCTCATCCGGACCGGGTCCCGACCAAGGCCTGCAACAGGCGCTGCGGCACCAGCAGGGCGGCGAGCGCCGAGGCCGCCAGAGGCGCGATCGTGTCGAGGGCCAGCAGCGCGCGGTGGTCCATCACCAGCATCAGGCCGCGCTCCAGCAGTCGCGGCAGCAGCGACGAGCGCAGCAGCAGCAGGTCGACCAGGGGCAGCAGGAAGGCGACCAGGAGCTTCGGCCACAGCCGGTCCGGGCTGCGCGCGGCGACGATGCCGATCAGCAGCCCGGCCGGCACCACCCCCTTCAGCAGCCCGAGCAGCCCGAGCCCGAACAGCATCGGCACCAGCACCACCGTGAACAGCAGCCAGCGCAGCAGCTCCCAGGCGAACAGCGCGGTGATCGCCAGCAGCGCTGCCGGTACCAGCAGGGTGTAGAGGGCCGTGAACACCAGCGTTGCCAGCAGCAGCCGCCCGACCGGCGACGCGGCCGGACGTGCGGCGCCGGACAGCAGAAAGCCGCCCGGCGCGGAGCCGGGCGGCTCGGTGCGGTCCGGGACCGGCGGGGCGGTCAGCTGTGCGGCTGGGCCGAGAACAGCTCAGCCTTGCCGGGCTTGTCCTTCCACTCGTCCGCATCCGCCGGCGGCGTGCCCTTGCGGGTGATGTTGGGCCAGCTCTTGGAATAGTTGGCGTTGGCCTCTGCCCAGGCGCCGGCGCGGTCGTCGCTGTCGGGCAGGATCGCCTCGGCCGGGCATTCCGGCTCGCACACGCCGCAGTCGATGCACTCGTCCGGATTGATGACCAGCATGTTCTCGCCGGCGTAGAAGCAGTCCACGGGACACACCTCGACGCAGTCCATGTACTTGCAGCGGATGCAGTTCTCGGTGACCACGTAGGTCATCGCCATCTCCGATCATGCGGCAGACACATCCGCCGGCCACGTGTGAATGCCGCAAGGCCCGGCCCGGGCGGGCCTTTGGCGGGCGCGAGATATGGGAGGGTTTAGGAGGCAGCGCAAGCCGAGTGCGCCGCTCACCCAGGAACGTCCTCGTACAGCAGGCGCGCCTCCGCCGCCGGGCCGCGCCGCCCGGCCAGCGCCAGCACGCGGATCACCCGCACCCCGATCCGCGGCAGCGGCAGGGTCAGCACGTCGCCTGGCCGCAACCGGGCATGCGCCTTGTCGGTCGGCTGCCGGTTGATCCGCACCATCCCCTCGGCGATCAGGCGCTGGCAGTCGGAGCGCGCCTTGAGGAACCGGGCCGACCACAGCCAAACGTCGAGCCGCTGCCAGTCGCGATCCTCCTCCGGCATCAGCGTCCGAAGCGGAGGCCGGCCAGCACGGCGAACGGGCTGTCGGGGTTCACCGGCCGTGGCGGCGGCCTCGCCGGCATGCGCGGTGGCGGCTTCGGCAGGGGCCTGGCCGGCTTGGGACGGGCCGGTGCTGCGGCCTCCACCAGGACCGGCGCAGCGGACGGCACCACCTGGATGGAGGCGACCCTCGCCACCGGGTCCGAAGCGGGAGCCGGGACAGGACGCCGCTCCCGACGCGGCTGACGGGACTGGCTGCGTGCCCGTTGTCCCCGCGCCGCCAGCATCGGCGGTGCGGGCGGCCCGAACGCACCCTCGGGCAGGGGAACCTCCGGCAGCAGCCGCACGTCCAGCGCCGGCAGCACCTGCGGCAGCATCTCCGCGCGCACGGACAGCCGCGAGGCGAGGTCCGGCGGCAGCACGACCGGATGCCGCCTGGTCAGCCAGCCGAGCTCGCCCGCCACCCGCTCGGCGATGTCGAGCCGCAGCAGCACCGGACCGCAGGACACCCAGCCCAGCCGTCCGAGGAACCCCGGCGGCATATCTTCCGGCGGCGTCCCCCCTGGCAGCGTCGACGGGATCGAGATCCGTCCTTCCGCCGGCAGCGGCGGCAGCCTCGTGCCGGACCGGATCGACAGCAGCACCGCGCGCAGCCGCGCCGGCTTCGGCTTCAGCAGCGCCGGCATGAACAGCGCGAACCGGCCGGCGCGCACGCCGAGCGCCTTCAGCTTGGTGCGCAACGGCGGCGGGATCGGCGCCCGCTGTGCACCCTGCACCAGCCCCGCCTGTTCCAGCAGCCGGTGCACCACCCCGCGCAGCTCGGGGTCGTCGGCCGCCGCCCGCTCGGCACGGAACAACGGCTCCAGCCCGTGCTCCACCAGCGCGTCGAGGAACCCCTGCAGCCGCGCCCGCACCTGCTCGCGCTGCGTCCCGTCGAGGAACTCGCTGTCGCGCACCTCCACCATCGGCTTCAGCAGCGTGGCCCCCGGGCGCAGCCGCCCGACCGGCGCGCCGTCCCAGCATACCGACCGCCCGTCCTCGTCCAGGCCGAACCGGTCGTCCCCTGCCGCCGCCAGCGCCTGCACCCGGCGCGGGATCTCCTCGCGCAGCGCCCGCCGTGCCGCACGCAGCACGAGCTGCCGTTCCGGCCCCTCCGCCTGCGGATCCGGGATCAGCACGAAGCCGGACACGTGGCCGACCGAATGGCCCTCCACCACCACCTCGCCGCGCGCCGTGACCGCAGACAGCAGGTCGCGTCCGTCGCCGCGCTCGGCCTCGTCCAGGCTGCGTATCAGCGACGCCGCGCGACGGTCGACGAAGCGTGCGGTCAGCCGCTCGTGCAGCGCGTCCGACAGCAGGTCCTCGATCTCGCGCGCCCGCGCCTGCCAGGATGCGGCGTCGGCGAGCCAGTCACGGCGGGCGGCGATATAAGCGCAGACACGCATCCCGGACAGCCGCTGCATCAGCGTGTCGATGTCGCCGTCCGCGCGGTTCAGGGTGTTCAGCAGCTGCTCCAGCCAGACTTCCGACAGCCGGCCGTCGCGCATGATGTCGAAGAACACGCGCGCGCACAGGCGCGTGTGGCTGTCGTCGCCGATCTTGCGGAAGTCCGGGATCTGGCAGGCCTCCCACAGCAGCCTTGTGGCGGACCGGCCGGTGGCCAGCGCCCTGACCTCCGGATCGAGCGACAGCGCCTGCAGCGTCTGCAGGTCGGCGGCCTCGTTGCCGGTCACCAGCCCGCGCATCGGCGGCGGAAGCAGCAGGCTGTCGAGCAGCGCGTCCGGCCCCGACAGGTCGAGCGCGCTGTTGCGCCACGAGAGCTGCTCCAGCGGATCGAACCGGTGCGCCTCGACCGCCTCCACGATGTCCTCGGGCATCGGCGGGCAGGTGCCGGTGGTGCCGAACGTCCCGTCGCGCATGCCGCGCCCGGCCCGCCCGGCGATCTGTGCCACCTCGGCGGCACTCAGGCGTCGCGGCCGGGCGCCGTCGAACTTGCTGAGGCCGGCGAAGCCGACATGGTTCACGTCCATGTTCAGCCCCATGCCGATCGCGTCGGTGGCGACCAGGTAGTCCACCTCCTTGTCCTGGTACAGCGCAACCTGCGCGTTGCGCGTTCGCGGGCTCAGCCGCCCCATCACCACCGCGCAGCCGCCGCGCCGCCGCCTGATCAGCTCGGCGATGGCGTAGACCTCGGCGGCCGAGAACGCGACCACCGCCGAGCGCGGCGGCAGCTTGGTCAGCTTCACCGGCCCGACATGCTGCAGCTGCGACAGCCGAGGCCTGGTCTCGACCTCGGCAGTGGGCACCAGCCGATGCAGCATCGGCCGGATCGTCTCCGCGCCCAGGAACATGGTCTCGACCAGGCCGCGCGCGTGCAGCAGCCGGTCGGTGAACACGTGTCCGCGATCCGGATCGGCACAGAGCTGGATCTCGTCCACCGCCACGAACTCCGGACGGGGGATGTCGCCGCCTTCCACCCGGTTGATCGGATCGAGCGGCATCGCTTCCACGGTGCAGGAGAACCAGCGGGCACCGGGCGGGACGATCTTCTCCTCGCCGGTGATCAGCCCGACCCGCGCCGCGCCCTTCTCCGCCACCATGCGATCATAGTTCTCGCGCGCCAGCAGGCGCAGCGGGAAGCCGATGATGCCGGAGCCGTGACCGAGCAGCCGCTCCATCGCCAGATGGGTCTTGCCGGTGTTGGTGGGTCCCAGCACCGCCTTCACCCGCGGCGCGAACGCGCCGGAGCGCGGCTCGGCCGGGCGGGACGAGTCGTGGGGGCCTTGCGGCCGGTAGGATGCACCCGTCATGGAACCGATGGTTGGTCGGGCGGCAACGGTTTGCAAGCGGGCGCCAAACCGTCACAGCATCGCCGCATCCCCATCCCGCCCGAGGCCGCCCGATGCATGACCGCCCGCTCGACTGCCTGATCGACCCGACCGATGCCGGAGCGGCATCGCCACGCCCGATACGCTGCGTGCGTCCGGATGGTCTGGCGGCGTGGTCGGAGGCGCTGCCGGCGGTTGATCGTGCCTGGCTGCGGGCGCAGGGCTTCGGCGCCAAGGCGGGCGAGCTGCGGCACCTTCCCGGTCCGGATGGAATCGCCTCCGCGGTGCTGGGCCTGGGCGAGGCGCCGGCACCCGGTCGCACCCAGGGGCCGCACGCGTTCGGCGGCCTCGCGACCGGTCTGGCCGAACCGTCCGGCGCCGGCGCCTGGACGCTGGACCTGCCCGCGGACGTGACCGCGGACGAGGCGGTGCTGGGTTTCTGTCTCGGCGCCTACCGGTTCGACCGCCTGCGCACGACCGCGTCCCCGGCGGCGATACCGGCCCGGCTGGTTCGCCCGGCCGGTGCCGGGGAGGGCGAGACCCTGGCCCGCGCGACCTGGCTGGCGCGCGACCTGATCAACACCCCGGCCAACCTGCTGGGCCCGGTGGAGCTGGCGGAAGCGGCCCGGGACGCGGTGACTGCGGCGGGCGGGCAGGCAGCCATCGTCGCAGGCGCCGAGCTCGCGGAACGCTATCCGACGGTGGCGTCGGTCGGTGCCGGCTCGTCGCGTCCGGCGCAGGTGCTGGTCGCGCACTGGCGCGGTTCCGCCGCCGGCGACGACTCGCCGTTGCTGTCCCTGGTCGGCAAGGGCGTGTGCTTCGACACCGGCGGCTACGACCTCAAGCCATCGGCGGCGATGCTGCGCATGAAGAAGGACATGGGCGGTGCCGCGATCGTGTTGGCGCTGGCGCGTGCGGTGATGGCCCGCGACCTGCCGGTGCGCCTGTCGCTGCGGATCGGCTGCGTCGAGAACAGCGTGTCCGGCCAGGCGATGCGTCCATCGGACGTGCTGCGCACGCGGCGCGGACTTACCGTCGAGGTCGGCAACACCGATGCGGAGGGCCGCCTGGTGCTGTGCGACCTGCTGGCGGAGGCCTCGGACGAGCGGCCCGACCTCCTGCTCGACGCGGCCACCCTGACCGGCGCCGCGCGGGTCGCCCTGGGACCCGACCTGCCTGCCCTGTTCTGCAACGACGACGTGCTGGCCGGACACCTTCTGCACGCCGGAGCTGTATCGCACGACCCGCTCTGGCGCCTTCCGCTATGGGGCGGCTACGACGACTGGCTGTCCAGCACGGTCGCGGATCTCAACAACGTGTCGTCGAAGCCGATGGCGGGCGCAGTCACCGCAGCGCTTTTCCTTCAACGTTTCGTGAGCGGATCGGTGCGCTGGGCCCATCTCGACACCTACGCCTGGAACGATCAGCCCCGCCCGGGCCGCCCGGAAGGCGGAGAAGCGCTTGGCCTGCGCGCGTTGTTCCATGGATCATTGCGGATTCTTAACCTGCGTGGTGAACCGGAACACTCTGGTAACGTAATTGGGAACGAACGAAGCCATTTCCGTGCATTATAATCTCTAGTTGTCACCGCTGCTGGACACGTGTTGGTTGCGCGTCCAGAAATCCCCGGATGGGGACGCGGCCTCATCAAGGCGTGGTGATCTGGCGAAGCGGCCATCTGCCGATTCGACTCGATCGGGAAAGGATTTTCTGGATGGCTCAGGCCTCGACGACCGACCATCTCGTGGCGACCCTGCGGGACACAGTTGTTTCCATGGTTCGCCGTGACGGACCGGACCTTTCGGCCCGACAGCTCGGAGTGTTCCTGACCTGCTATCTCCAGGAAGGCGCCCACACGGTGCGCGGCCTCGCGTCCGACCTCAACGTGTCCAAGCCGGCGATCACCCGAGCCTTGGACCGGTTGGGTGAGCTCGATCTCGCCCGGCGCAAGGTGGACCCGATGGATCGCCGCTCGATCCTGGTGCAGCGGACCCTGAAGGGTGCCGCCTACCTGCGCGAACTGCGGTCGATCATGTCGGAGGCGTCCGGCGTCGCCCGCCGGTCGAGCGCCAGCGAGGAACGCGCGAGCCGTCGCGCCGGCTGATCCGGCGCCTGCCGGCCTCGCAACCGGATCGTCACCCGGGCGCTATGTCGGACGGTCGGGCTGCTGCCACGCGGCCTGGCGTCCCTCATGTCGACCAAGGAATAATCTGATGCGGATGGCCGCCTTCACCATAAGCCTTGCCCTTGCCACCGTGGGCCTCGCCCTTCCCGTCATGGCAGCCCAGGATCCCGGCGTGTCGGGCCGCCCGGACGCGACCGTCACCATCGTGTCCAAGGCCGCCGACATCGGCATCGGCGCCACCTGGGGCAACGGTGTCCTGCGCTATGCCGGCCACCGTTACACCTTCAGCGTGAAGGGCGTGGACGTCGCCGCCGTCGGCTTCTCCAAGATCGTCGGGCACGGCCGCGTCTACAACCTGAAGCACCTGCACGACTTCGACGGCACCTACGTGGCTGCCAACGGCGAGGCCACGGTCGGCAAGGGGCTCGGCGGCAACGTCCTGAAGAACGGCAACGGTGTCGAGCTACGCATCGACGACATCACCAAGGGGGCACGTCTCGCCGGTGCGGCACAGGGCATCGAACTCACCCTCGCCGCCGGCCACTAGCCCCCTCCATCAGGCGGAGCCCGGTCGGCTCCGCCTGACGCCGCGCCTCACGACCAGCGACCGAGTCCGGTGCGCGCCGCCCGCCGCCACACCATCCCGGTCCAGCCCAGTTGCGGCAGCACAGCCAGCATCCCAGCCGGGACCGGGTGCTGCGGCAGCAGCGCCAGTGCCAGCACCCCGCCCCAGATCGCGAACGACCAGTGGATCGCCGTGACCCGCGCTGCCGGAATGCCGCTGCGGACCGCCACCTGGTAGAGGTGGCCGCGATGCGCCTGTGTCAGCCGCTCTCCTGCCAGCAGGCGCCGGCACAGGGTGAACAGCACGTCCCACAGGATGCCGGCCAGGATCAGCGGCACGGCCAGCCCGGCCGCGGTCCAGGCCCGGCCGTGGAGCAGCAGCGCCAGCGTGCCGGCGGACAGGCCGCAGACCTGGCTGCCGACGTCGCCCAGGAAGATGCGCGCCTTCGGATAGTTGAACGGAAGGAACCCGGCCAGCCCCGACGCCAGCATCAGCCCGGACGCCACCGCCACCGGTGCGTCGGTCCGCCAGCCGAGCACGGCGGCAAACAGCCCGCACACGGCGACGCCGCCCGCGGCCAGCCCGTTGATCCCGTCGATGAAGTTGACCGCGTTAGTGACAAGCATCAGCCAGCAGAACGCCACGACGATCCCCGGCCACAGCAGGAAGGACGGCGGCAGGACCGGCAGCCCGGCCAGCACGGCGCCAACCGCTAGGGCCGCCGCGGCGAGTTGGGCCGACAGCTTGGAGCGGTATCCGAGCTGCCGCAGGTCGTCGAGCCAGGACACCGTCGCCAGCAGCGCGACCGCCGCCTCGAGCAGCACGATCGTGCCGACCGGGGCCCGGCCGCCGGACAGCGGCGGGACGATCGCCGGCACGCCGAGCAGCACCACCACTACGGTGCCGGCACCGCCGCCGCGCGGCACCGGACGGTCATGCGCGCTGCGTCCGCCCGGCACGTCCATCACCGCCAGCCGGATCATCCCGCGTACCACCAGGGCCGACAGCAGCGCGGCCAGGAGGCACGCGACCGAGAGCCACACGGGTGTCCAGCCGTTCATCGGCACCGAAGCGTTCTCCGACATGATGGTGTTCCGGTCCCGCGGAACCGGGCCGGGGGAGCGCCCTCGGGGGAGGCGACGCGCCGCCTTCTAGCGCACGGGACGCTGGGCTATACGGGCGCGGAGATGCTCCCGCAACGTGTCCCACCCGGCGGCCCGACCGGCGCCTCGCCCGACGCGCCGGCTCCCGGCAGCGGGGAGCGGCCGGACGGCGCCCGCGCCCGGCTGCGGCCGCTGAACCGTATCCTGGTCAACGTCCTGCTGGACGGGGCGCTGGCGGCGGTGGCGGCGCCGATCGCGCGCTGGCTGGCCGATCCGCAGGGCGGCCTGATCCACCCGCTCTGGTTCCTGGCCGGCGGCGCCATCACCCTGCTGGTGGGCGGCGTGCCGTTCCGCATGCCACAGCAGTACTGGCGCTTTTCCGGCGTCGCCGACCTGCTCGGCATCGCCGGCGCCTCGGTGGCCAGCGCCCTGCTGTTCGCCGCCCTGCTGCTGGGCACCGGCTTCCGGCTGCCCAGCATCACCTTTCCCATCATCCATGCCCTGACCCTGCTGGTGATGCTGGGATCCCTGCGCATCGTCTACCGGCTGTCGCAGGGCCGCCCGATCGGCGGCAGCGCGGTGCAGACGCAGCGCGTGCTGCTGGTCGGCGCCGACGAGGCGGCGGACCTGTTCATCCGCGCGGTGCGCCGCGAGCGGGCCACGCCGCTGCGCGTGGTCGGCCTGCTGGCACGCGGCCGGCACCAGCCGGGCCGGCGCATCCACGGCGTGCCGATCCTGGGCACGCTGCGCGACGCCGATGCGGTGCTGGACCGGCTCGACCGGCAGCAGCGCCGCCCGGACGGGCTGATCGTCACCGACCCGGAGCTGCGCGGCGCCGATCTCGCCGCGGTGATCCGCGCGGCCGAGCGGCTCGGCGTCCCGGTCGGCCGGGTGCCGGACCCGACCGCGCTGTCGCCGGCCAGCCGGGTCGAGCTGCGCCCGGTGGCGATCGAGGACCTGCTGAACCGGCCGCTCGTGTCGCTCGACCGCGCCGCGATGGCGCGCCTGGTCGCCGGGCGACGGGTGCTGGTGACCGGCGCCGGCGGCACCATCGGCGCGGAGCTGGCCCGGCAGGTGGCGGCCCTGTCGCCCGGACTGCTGGTGCTGCTCGACCACGGCGAGTTCGCGCTGTGGCAGGTCGACCTGGAGCTGGCCGAGCTGACCCCCGCCTTGCCCCGGCAGAGCGTGGTCGCCGACATACGCGACCGGGCGCGTCTGCGAACGGTGTTCACGGAACACCGCCCGGAGATCGTGTTCCATGCCGCCGCGCTGAAGCACGTGCCGATCGTGGAAGCCAACCCGTCCGAAGGGATGCTGACCAACATCATCGGCACCCGAGAGGTCGCCGACGCGGCACGGGACGCCGGCACCGCGGAGATGGTGCTGATCTCCACCGACAAGGCGGTCAACCCGAGCAGCCTGATGGGCGCCTCCAAGCGCGCCGCCGAGATGTACTGCCAGTCGCTCGACATCGCCGCCCGTCGCAGCGGCGAAGGTCTGCGCTGCGTCACCGTGCGGTTCGGCAACGTGCTGGGCAGCACCGGTTCCGTGGTGCCGCTGTTCCGCCGCCAGCTCGAACGCGGCGGCCCGCTCACCGTCACCCATCCCGACATGCAGCGCTACTTCATGACCGTGTCCGAAGCGGTCGGGCTGGTGCTGCAGGCGAGTGCCGTCGGCTCTGCCACCGCCGACGGGCAGACCGAGGCGCTGCTCCGCGACGGCGGCATCTTCGTGCTCGACATGGGCGAGCCGGTGAAGATCGTCGACCTGGCGCGGCAGATGATCCGCCTGGCCGGGCTGCGGCCCGACCAGGACGTGCCGATCCGCTACACCGGGCTGCGGCCGGGCGAGAAGCTGTTCGAGGAGCTGTTCCATGGCCGCGAGCCGCCGGTGCCGACCGGCCACCCCGGCCTGCTGATGGCGACCCCGCGCACCGACGACGCGCACGACCTCGGGCAGGCGCTGGACGCGATCGACAGCGCCTGTCGCGCCGGCCGTCCGGACGAGGCGCTTGCCCTGCTCAAGCGGCTGGTGCCGGAGTTCGCGCACAACCCGGATGGCCAGGTGCCGGCGGTCCGTGCCGGCCACGCGGTGGTCGCCGAGAAGGACCCGATCCCATGAGCCATCCCCCGCGCCAGGTTCCGTTCCTCGACCTGAGGGCGCAGCAGGCGCGGATCGCGCCGGCCCTGCGGGCGCGGCTGGAGGCGGTGCTGGAACACTGCCAGTTCGTGCTCGGCCCGGAGGTGGGCGAGCTGGAAGCGAGGCTCGCGGCGTTCTGTGGTGCCGCGCATTGCGTGGGCCTGAGCTCCGGCACCGACGCGCTGCAGATCGCCATGATGGCGGAGGGCATCGGGCCCGGCTGCGCCGTGTTCCTGCCCGCCTTCACCTACACCGCGACCGCCGAGGTGCCGCTGGTGCTGGGGGCGACGCCGGTGTTCGTGGACGTCCATCCGCGCACCTTCCAGATCGACCCGCTGCATCTGCAGGCACGGATCGACCAGGTTCGTGCCGAGGGCCGGCTGCGCCCGGCGGCGATCGTCGGCGTGGACCTGTTCGGCCAGCCGGCGCCCTGGCCGGAGCTGCGCCGGATCGCCGGTGACCATGGCCTGTTCCTGCTCGACGACTGCGCGCAGAGCTTCGGCGGCAGCCTCGGCGGGGTGCGGCTCGGACGCGAGGCCGACGCCACCGCGATCAGCTTCTTCCCGTCCAAGCCGCTCGGCGGCTACGGCGACGGCGGGGCGCTGCTGACCGACGATCCGGAGCGCGCCCGGCTGTACCGCTCCCTGCGCTCGCACGGCGAGGGCGAGACCCGCTACGAAGTGCTGCGCACCGGGATGAACGGCCGGCTCGACACGCTGCAGGCAGCCGTGCTGCTGGCCAAGCTCGACGTGTTCGAGGCCGAGCTTGGGCGTCGCGAGGAGATCGCCTGCGCCTACGACTCAGGCCTGTCGGCGGCGGGCACCGACCGGCTGCTGCTGCCGCAACGGGTTCCGGGCGCCGGGAGCGCCTGGGCGGTCTATGCCGTCCTGCTGCCGTCGCCCGACGCGCGCGACGCGCTACAGGTAGCGCTGCGGGCATCCGGCGTACCGACCGCGATCTACTACCCGCGGCCGCTGCACCTGCAGCCGGCCTACCGGCCGCACCATGACGGTGCCGCATTGCCGGTGTCGGAGAACCTGTCCGGCCGGATCCTGGCGCTGCCGATGCATCCCGAGCTCGACGCGCAGGACCTGCGCCACGTCGTCGACTCGGTGCTGGCGGCGCTGTGAGGCGCCCGGCTCACAGGTCGCGCACCCGCCGCCGGAGCTGGTCGGTTCGCCCGCCCACCGTGTTGGCATGGTCGTCGACGTGCATCACCGTGCGGTTCCGGCCCGACCGCTTGGCGCGGTAGAGCGCGCGGTCGGCCAGCGCCATCTGGTCGCCGAGCGACTGGCCGGACCGGCTGGGCGGGCTGATGCCGACGCTGACGGTGACCTCCCCCTTGGTTCCCGCGCAGGCGATCCGCACCCGCTCGGCCAGCTGGCGCGCCTGCACCGGCGACACCCCGACCAGGGCCGCGGCGAACTCCTCGCCGCCGATCCGCCCGAACACGGTGTCCCGTCCCAGCGCGCCGCTCGCCAGTTTCGCGAAGCGGCGGATCATCGCGTCGCCGGCGGCGTGGCCGAAGGTGTCGTTGATCCGCTTGAAGTGGTCGATGTCGAACAACAGGACCGTGCGGTCGGCCAGCCGCTCCGCCGCCCGCCAGAAGCCGCGCCGGTTCAGCACGCCGCCGAGCTCGTCGGACAGGCCCGCCATCTCCAACACCGCGACCAGGCCGAGCCCCGGCCACAGCACGACGCGCGCCAGGGTCTCGGCCGTCAGGATCGCGGTGGCGGCGGCGATCCAGCCCCGGCCCGGGAGCAGCACGGACGCGAGATAAAGGCCGGTGACCAGCGGATGCAGCACCGTGGCCGCGACCAGCCCGCGTTCGCCGATGCCCTGCCGGGAGGCACGCGCCAGCATGACCAGGCAGCACAGCGTCAGCACATGGTCGATGACCAGCGCCACGACCAGGAGCCCGACCCCGGAGCGCGTCCACGGCATCGCGCACACCGCCAGCCACGCCACCGGCGCCGCCGCCAGCCAGCCTGGATGCGGCCGCCGCCCGGACAGGCCGGCACCGGCCTGCCAGCACAGCCCCCAGGCCAGCAGGCCGAGCGCCACCGCCGCCACCGCGCGGGAACCGGGCCCTGCCGTCGCCAGGGCAGCGGCGGCACACAGGCAGGCCAGCAGGAGCAGCCGCAGCGAGGCGTGCGGCTGCCGACGGAGGGCTGCGCCGCAAAGCACTGCCATCAGCAGCGGGACGAGCACGAGCGTTATCCCGGCCGGCAGGGAGGGCATGAAGCGGTTGCTACCTTTGACGTGATTTTAATGCTCAGCGTGCCGTCCGGATCGAAGTTCCGCCTGCCGCAGGTTCCTTGGCTGCTTGGCTGGAAGGTGGGACGCCCGTGCCGGACCCGCGGCCGCGACGCGCCCCCTTGCCTTGTTCCGGACCTGCCGGAGCGACTACAGCAGCAGGGTCGGCCGCTCCGTGGTTGACCGGGAGGCATCATGACCCAGATCGACCACCACCCGTTGCGCCGGATCGGCACCCTCGCGATCAGCCTGGCGCTGGTGCTGGCACTCTCGGGCACGGATGCCGCCTGGGCGCGACAGGACGGGCCGACGTCATCCGCCGCCGCCCCGGCTCCCGCGCCGGACGAGAGCCTCACCGTGCTGGGTCGCCGCCACCGCTTCGAGGCCGCACCCGTGCCGGGCGCGCCGCTCGGGCCGCCGCCGGACAAGCCCGGACCTCATCTGGGCCGCTACAAGATTTCCGGCGACCAGACGACCAGGGACGGCTTCGACGCCCAGACCGGCGCCTACATCGCGCCGTTCGGCACCGCCTATACCGGCGCCAGCCCGACTGCCGACGGCCTGGCGTCGCGGTTCGGCCATTGAGGGGCCGGCACCCCCGTCCCGTTCAGGCGGGCTGGCTGATGAAGCTGGTGACGTAGGGGCGCAGGGCCTCGACGTCGAACAACGGCTGCGGCGCGATCCCGGCGGTGCGGACGTTGCGCCGGTCGAAGTGCCGGATCTGGCCGAGATATGGCGCATAATGACGCAGCCGCTGCATCACCAGCTCGGCCAGCTTGTCGACCGGCGCCGCCTCCGCGTCCGACTGGCCGATCGTGAGTCCCGCCAGCGGCGACAGCACGCTCAGCACGTCCGCCAGGGGCAGCGGCGTGTCGCTGGTCAGGTGGAAGGCGTGGCCGAGGGTCGACTGGCCGGCGTCCAGCAGCTCCATCATCTCCCCCACCACCGTGTCGACCGGGATCAGGTCCAGGGTCGAGCCGTCCGGCACCGGCAGCAGGATGACCTTGCCGCGCGTCCGCGGCAGCCGGCCCAGCGCCAGCATGGTTTCCACCACCTTGTAGAACCCGGACATCGCGGACAGGCGGTAGGTGATCGAGTGGCCGATGATGATGCTGGGGCGCAGGATGCGGAACGGCAGGCCGGTGCGGACGCAATGGCCGCGCACCAGCGCTTCTGCTTCCCACTTGCTTTCCTCGTAGGCGTTGCTGAAGCCGGGCGGCTGCCCGGTGACGACATCCTCCAGGATCTCGCCTTCCTGGTCGCCGGCGACGTAGGCGGTGCTGACGTAGTTGAACTCGGAGGCGCCGAGCCGGCTGGCGGCATCCAGCATGGTCCGCGTCCCCTCGATGTTGACGGCGCGCACGGCGTCGCGATCGGACGGGCGGAAGGACAGGTTGGCCGCGCAGTGCAGGACCCGGAGCGGCCGCCCGTCGTTGCCGTCGCGCCAGTGCCGGACGTCGTCGAGCCAAGTGGCGGCGGGATCGCCGATGTCGCCGCAGATCGCCTGGACCCGCTCGATCGCCTCGTCGAGCCCGGCCGGGGCGTCACGGTCCTCGCCCGCCTGCCGCAGCGCCGCTTCCAGCCGCGCGTCCGCAGCCGGACCGTCGGCGGCACGGACCACGCAGGCGGCGCGGGAGGCGGGGTGACGCTGCAGCCACGGGGTGACGAACTGCGACCCGAGAAACCCGTTGCTGCCGGTCAGAAGGAGGTCGTGCGGCCCGTCATCGTGTCGTCGCTGCATGGCGTCCCTGCTTCTGACAGGCGGGTATGTGAGATCGTCCTGTCGCGGCGCAAGCCGGTTCTTGTTATAAGGCTTGACAGCGGCGGGATCCTGTTGTGGTGCCTGCCGCGGATTCTATCATCACGATCGAGGGCTACGACCATCTTCAAGGGAAACAAGTTCGGCGAGCGGCAGACTGATTCTGCGGAAGCCAAGCGCGCCATTCTCGCCAAGTTCCAGTCGCGGCCTGCCGCTGACGATCCCGAGGTCCAGGCCCGCGCGGCCGAGCGCAAGGCGATCGCCGACGCGCGCGAGGCCCGCATGGCCGAGCGTCGTCTGGAGCGCGAAGCGGAAGCCGCCCGTCAGGCCGCCGAGCGCGAGGCCGCGATGGCCGCCGACGCGCTGCGACGCAAGGAGGAGGAAGCGGCCGCCGCGGACGCGCTGCGTCAGGAGGCGCTGCTGAAGCTGGAGCAGAAGGCGGCGCGCGACGCGCGCTACGCCGCACGCAAGGCCCGCCGCTGACGGATCCGGTCCCCCGGACCGCCGTCGTTACCGGCGGCACCGGCGGGCTCGGTCGGTGGATCGCGCTCGGGCTGGCCGGCTCCGGTCTGCGTGTGGTGCTGGTGGGACGGAGCGAGGAGCGGCTGCACGCCGCCTGCCGCTGGATCGATAGGCGGACCGGAACATCGCCGCTCACCGTCGTCGCCGACCTGTCTCTGCTGTCGCAGACCAGGCGGGCAGCCGTCGACATCGCCGCCTTGTCGCCCATCCTCGACGTGCTGGTGAACAACGCCGGGCTGCTTTCGCCAAGGCGGGTCGAGACCGCGGAGGGCCACGAGCTCACGCTGGCGGTGAACCATCTGGCGCCGTTCGCGCTCACCCGCGCCCTGCTCCCCGCCCTGCAGGCCTCTGGGCGCGGACGGGTGGTGATGACCGGCTCCTCCAGCTCGGACATGGCCGGGATCGATCCGGACGACCTCCAGCTGACGCGCGGCTGGCGCATGACACGGGCCTATGCCCGGTCCAAGCTCGCCCTGCTGATGACCACGATCGAGACCGCACGGACCACCGCCGGCACCGGGGTCACCTTGAACGTTGTTCATCCCGGCCTGGTGGCGACCGGGCTGGTGCGCAGCGGCGGGATCGACCAGGCGGCCTGGCGGCTGCTCGCGCGCGTCGCGCTGAGCGAGGCGCAGGGAGCCGACACACCGCTGCATGCCGCGCTGGCCCCGGAGCTCGAGGGCGTCAGCGGGCGTTATCTGAAGCGACGTGCCCTGGTTGCACCGAACCGGCTGGCGCGCGATCCGGCGCTTCGGGCCCGCGTGCTGGCGGCGACGGAACGACTGGCCGGCCTGGACTGATCCTGTCCCGACCGAGTGCCTGGAGCCGGCGCCAGGCGCCGGCGAGCCGGAGCTGGCTGCTCCAGCCACGCGCCCGGTTGCCGAACGGCCCGTGCATCGAGTGGCCGTCCGTGCGGGTCGCGAACAGGCACGGCACCCGGTCGCGTGGTCCGGCCTCGTCGCGCGGCAGCTCGGAAGCGAAGTCGCTCCGCGATACCAGGTGGCCTGCGAGCCACGGCGACAGCCGGGCGATGCGCGAGTATGCCTGCACCACCCCGGTCAGAAGCAGCTCGCCGCCGCGCCCGGTGGCGCACAGCCACACCCCCTGCGCCGCCACCTCCGTCCGGTACACCGGGGGAACCGGACGGGCCGGGAAACCCATGTGCGAGACCGCATGGTCGAAGAACGGCGTGTTGATCGCAGGCGGGATCAGGGTCGCCACCCGCACCCGGCTGCCGCCGAGGCGCAGCTCGATCCGCAGCGACTGCCCGAATGCGCGCACCGCCGCCTTGGCGCCGGCATAGGACGTCATCAGCGGCACGCCGTGGAACACCACCGCCGAGCACACGTTGACGATCGTGCCCTCGCCCCGCGGCATCATGTGCGACAGCGCGATCCGGCTGCCGTTGACGGTGCCGTGGTAGGTCACTTCGGTGACGCGCCGGTATTCCGCTTCCGGCACGTCGCGGAAGTGGCCGTATATGCCGTTGCCCGCCGCGTTGACCCAGACGTCGATCGGTCCGAGTGCGGCGGCGACCGCGCGCGCAGCTGCACCCAGCGCTGCGCTATCGACCACGTCGGCCACGGCCGAGGCGACAACCGCGCCGGGAGTCCGCCGCCCGATCAGGCCGGCGGCGGCGGCCAGGCCTTCGGGGCTGCGCGACACCAGCCCAACCCGCCAGCCGCGGGCGGCGAACAGGGCGGCACTGCACAGGCCGATGCCGGAGGACGCGCCGGTGATCAGGACGACACGCGGCTGGGCGGGCCGGCTCACGCGCGTCGGCCGGCGGGGCAGGGGGAGGGCATGGCGCATTAGCGCCACTCCGGATGCTGCTGTAAATCGGGCCGGCTGCCCGGAGCGCTGGTCGTTCAGCCGGGCGGCATGACCGGCGCCGGCAGCACGCCGGTTCCGGGGCGGGCGAACAGGTAGCCCTGGAACAACGCGATGCCGAGGGCGCGCAGCGTCCGGTATTCGGCAACCTGCTCCACGCCTTCCGCCACGAGAGTGATGCCGAGCTCGCGGCACAGCCCGATCATGCTGCGCAGGATCGCCTGTCGCACCGGGTCGGAGTCGATGCCGCGGATCAGGTGCATGTCGAGCTTGATCAGGTCAGGCTGGAACCCGGCCAGCAGGTCGAGGTTGGAGTGCCCGGCGCCGAAATCGTCGATCGCCACCTTGAAGCCCATGCCGCGGTAGCTGGACACGATGTCGCGCAGGTGGCGCGGATCGCGCAGCTTCTCGTTCTCGGTGATCTCGAACAGGATCATGTGGTTGGGCAGGCCGGCCCGCCTGGCCGCGGCCAGGCTGGTCTTCAGGCAGCGCACCGGCTCGTAGATCGCGTTGGGACTGAAGTTGATCGACAGCATCGCGCCGCTGTCGCGCAGGCCGAGATCGGCTGCGGTGTCGATCGCGGTGATGCGGCACAGCTGCTCGAAGGCATAGCGGTTGGCCTCGGTCACCCGCGACAGGATCTCGCCGGCGCCTTCGCCGCTGGTCCCACGCACCAGCGCCTCGTGCGCGAACACGCGCCCGGTCGCCTCGACGATCGGCTGGAACGCCATCGCGATCGGGGTGTCGAAGCGGTCGCCCTGGCATCCGGCGCAGCCCGTTCCGGTGCGGCTGTCTGTGCTGATAAAGATCGTGTCCATCTGCATGGGTCTCGTTGCAAGCGATGCCGGCATTCTGGCAGCGGCGGCTTAAATTTCAGTAAAAAAGCGCCCGTCAAAGGTTCCGCCGTCTTGCTGCCATCATGGCTGCCGAGTTTGCGCCGGTTCCGTGCCGCCACGACGGTGCGGCCATCGATGGAGACCTCGACCATGCGCATCCGCAACCGGATCGTCCCGGCGCTGGCGCTGCTTGGCTGCCTCGCCGCCGCCGGTCAGGCGGCCGCCCAGCCCTACGGCTATGCCCCGATCCCGCCGCCCCAGTACGAGCCGCCGCCCCCGCCCCCGCCGCCCGGCGAGCGCCTGGCGTGGCAGGGCGGCGGCTGGGAATGGAACGGCGCCGCCTATGTCTGGCAGCGCGGCCACTACGTCGCCTGGCGTCCGCATTACGGCCGCTGGGTCCCCGGGCACTGGGACTACCACCGTGGTCCGCGCCCGTTCTGGGTTCCGGCGCACTGGCGCTGAGCCGCTCCGCTAGAGCATCACCGGTCAGGTGTGGTCACCTGACCGGTGAAGATGCTCGTCGAAACAAGGAGCTGGACCGCAACCGGTGAACGAACGTGAACCGGTCGCGGTCTAGGACGCCGCTTCCAGCGCCTGCTCGGCCTCCAGCCACTCCGCCTCGGCCGCGGCCTCCGCGCGGCCGATGGCGGCGAGGCGGGTGTTGGCACGGGTGACCCCGTCCGTCTTGCCGGGCGCGTAGGAAGCCGGATCGGCCAGCACCGCCTCCAGAACCCGCCGCTCCTCGGCCAGCTTGCCCAGCAGCGTCTCCGCGTCGCGCGCCCGCTTGCGCACCGGCGCCAGCGCCCGCCGTGCCTCGGCGCGGTCACGCCGCTCGTCGGCACGGGCCGGCGCCGGCTGGGTTGCCGACTCCTCGCGGGCAGCGGCGCGGGCCCGCTCCCCAAGCCAGGCCCGGTAGTCGGCCATGTCGCCCTCGAACGGCTGCACCCGTCCGTCCCCCACCAGCCAGAGCCGGTCGGCGACCAGCTCGACCAGATGGGGGTCGTGGCTGATCAGCAGCACCGCGCCCTCGAACTCGGCAAGCGCCCGGATCAGCGCGTCGCGGGCGTCGAGGTCGAGATGGTTGGTCGGCTCGTCCAGGATCAGCAGCTGCGGCGCGTCGCGGGTCGCCAGCGCCAGCAGCAGCCGGGCCTTCTCGCCGCCGGACAGGTCGCGCGACGGGGCGTCGGCACGGTTGGCGTCGAGCCCGAACCGGGCGAGCTGAGCACGCAGCGCGGTCGGCAGCGCCGCGGGCAGGGCGCGCGCGATGTGCTGCACCGGGCTCTCGTCGGGCAGCAGCTCCTCCGCCTGGTGCTGGGCGAAATAGCCGACCTTGAGCTTCGGACTGTGCCGGACGGTGCCGGACAGCGGGGGGAGGCGGCCGGCGAGGAGCTTGGCGAAGGTGGACTTGCCGTTGCCGTTTGCGCCGAGCAGCGCGATCCGGTCCTCCATGTCGATCCGCAGCGACATCCCGGCGAGCACCACCCGCCCGTCATAGCCGGCGGACGCGCGTTCCAGCACCAGCATCGGCGGTGCGAGCTGCGCCGGCTCGGGAAACGCGAAGCGGGTGGGCGCGTCCTCGACCACGCTCTCGATCGCGGGCAGCCGCTCCAGCGCCTTGATCCGTGCCTGCGCCTGGCGCGCCTTGGTCGCCTTGGCGCGGAACCGGTCAACGAAGGACTGCATGTGCGCCCGCCTGGCCGCGATCCGCTCGGCGGCGCGGTTCTGCTGCAGCGCCTGCTCGGTGCGGATGCGCACGAACTCGTCGTAGCCGCCCGGGGTCAGGCTGAGCCTGCCGCGGTCGAGATGGGCGATCGCCTCCACCGCGCGGTCGAGCAGGCCGCGGTCGTGGCTGACGATCAGCGCCGCTCCGGGGAAGCGCGCGAGCCAGCCTTCCAGCCACAGCGTCGCTTCCAGGTCGAGATGGTTGGTCGGCTCGTCCAGCAGCAGCAGGTCCGGGTTCAGGAACAGCGCGGTCGCCAGCGCCACCCGCATGCGCCAGCCGCCGGAGAAGTCGTCCACCGCGCGGGCCTGCGCACTCGCGTCGAAGCCGAGCCCGGACAGGATGGCGGCGGCCCGCGCCGGGGCGCTGTCGGCGCCGATCGCGCGCAGCCGCTCGTGGATGTCGGCCAGCCGGGTGCCGTCGGTGGCGTGCTCCGCCTCCGCCAGCAGCGCGGTACGCTCGGCGTCGCCTGCCAGCACGGTGTCGACCAGCGACAACGGTCCCGACGGCGCTTCCTGCAGCACCCGCGCCATCCGGGCCCGGCTGGACAGGCGGATCTCGCCGCCGTCCGGCTGGATGTCGCCGGCGATCGCCGCCAGCAGGGTGGACTTGCCGGCGCCGTTGCGCCCGACCAGCCCGATCCGCCGACCCGGCTCCACCGACAGGTCGGCATGGTCCAGCAGCGTGCGTCCGGCGATGCGCAGGCTCAGGGCGGAAATGACCAGCAGGCTCAACCGCGCGATGCTCCGTGATGCGTCCTGGCGTGACGCGGTTCTAGCAGCCGGCCCATCGGCGGTCACAGTGGCGGGCGCCCGGTTTTTGCTCTAAGCGGCGCGCAACCCGTTCCCGCACACCAGGAGACACCATCATGGCGACCGAGCGCACCCTGTCGATCCTCAAGCCGGACGCGACCCGTCGCAACCTGACCGGCCGGATCAACGCCCTGTTCGAGGAGGCGGGCCTGCGTATCGTGGCGCAGAAGCGCATCCGGCTGTCCGACGCCGTGGCCGGCGCGTTCTACGCCGTGCACAAGGAGCGCCCGTTCTATGCGAGCCTGGTGTCGTCGATGACCGCCGGGCCGGTGGTGGTGCAGGTGCTGGAAGGCGAGGACGCGGTGTCGAGGCATCGCGAGGTGATGGGCGCCACCGACCCGAAGAAGGCGGAGCCGCACACGGTGCGCGCGCAGTTCGCCGAAAGCATCGAGGCGAACTCGGTGCACGGCTCGGACAGCCCGGAGAATGCCGCCGCCGAGATCGCGTTCTTCTTCGCCGGCACCGAAATCCTGCCCTGACCGCAGCGTCCCGGGCCGTGCCGGCACCCCGGGCGGGCTGGTCCGCCATCGCAGCCGCGGTGGCGGGCAACCTGCTCGAGGTGTTCGACTTCATCGCCTACGGCACCTTCGCGGTGATGATCGGTCGGGTGTTCTTTCCCGCCCACGACCCGTTCGTGTCGCTGCTGCTGTCGGTCGCCACCTTCGGCATCGGCTTCGTCACCCGCCCGCTCGGCGCGCTGGCGGTCGGCCTGATCGCCGACCGGCACGGCAGGCGGGCCGGGATGCTGGTCTCGCTATGGCTGATGGGGCTCGGCAGCCTCCTGATCGCGGTGCTGCCGGGTTACGACAGCATCGGCCTCGCAGCACCCGCGCTGCTGGTGCTGGCCCGCCTGATCCAGGGCCTGGCCTGGGGCGCCGAGGTCGGCCCCGCCACCACCTTCCTGCTGGAGAATGCGCCGCCTGGCCGCAGCGGGCTCTATGCGTCCTGGCAGTCCGCCAGCCAGAGCCTGGCCCAGCTCGCCAGCGGCCTGATCGGCCTCGTCGCCACCGCCCTGCTGGGCGGCGCGGCGATGACCGGCTGGGGATGGCGGGTGCCGTTCGCGCTCGGCGCCCTCCTGGTGCCGGTCGGACTGCTGCTGCGCACCGGGCTGGGCGGCGAACCGCCGCTGCCGCCCGCGTCCGGTCGAAGCCGCCTCGCCCTGCTCGGCAGCAGCGGCGCGTTGTCGCTGGGGTGCGCGCTGATGCTGCTGGTGGCCGGCACCGTCAGCCAGTACTTCCTCAACTACATCACCACCTATGCCCTGGTGGCGCTGCACATGCCGGCGGCACTCGCGCTGTCCGGCACCGTGCTGGCCGGGCTGTTCGGCGCGCTGGCGGCGCTGGCCGGCGGGGTGCTGTCCGACCGCACCGGCCGGTTCGCGGTGATCCTGCTGCCGCGGCTGCTGCTGGCGCTGCTGATCGTGCCGATGCTGATGCTGCTGCACGCCGACCCGGCGCCCTGGCTGTTCGCGGTCGTGGTCGCCGTGATCGCGGTGCTCCAGGTCGGCAGCTTCGCTGCCAGCCTGGTGCTGCTGGTCGAGCTGTTCCCGCCTGCGGTGCGCAGCACCGGGTTCGGGCTGCTCTACGCCGTCGCCATCTCCGCCTTCGGCGGCACCGCGCAGATCGTGTTCACCGCGCTGATCCGCTCCACCGGCGACCCGGTGTCGCCGGCCTGGTACCTGGCGCTGGTGAACCTGCTCTGCGTCGGCGCCGCGTGGGTCCTGATGCGCCGGCGCCCGGCTACAGGTAGTAGCGGAACACGATCGCCCGCAGCATGACCGCGATCGACAGCGCCGGATAGAAGCACAGCCCTGCCATCGCCCAGGACGAAAGCCGGACCCGGCCGCACGGCAGCGCGAGGCCGAGGAACGGCACCAGCGGCAGGAAGTAGCGGCCCTGTATTCCCTCGATCGTGCGGCTGCCGATCGGGCTCCAGCTCAGGTACTGCAGCACGAAGATGGCGCCGACCGCGGCGGCGACGAGGCCGGTCACGGCGATCCGCCGCCGCGTGCCGGATCCCGGCGTGCGCGAGACGGAGAAGGCTGCCAGCAGCACCAGGCCGGTGAGGGCGTAGTACGGGTTCGGCAGCGTGGTGTCGAGCCAGCCGAGCACGCCCACTGCCTGCCGGCAGTAGGGGCAGCCCTGGCTCCACTGGATCTGCATCGTGGTGCGGAGCAGCGTGATGCAGATGCCGGGATGCAGGACCAGGGCCTGCATCTGCCTCGCCATTTGCAACGACGCCACGTGCGGCAAGGTGACGTGGTCCGCGAGCAGGGTCCAGCCCAGCACCGCCCCGATCGCGCTGCCGGCACCGCCAAGCCGGGCACGCAGCGGAGCCGGCGACAGCAGCGGCAGCAGGCAGAGCGGCAGGTAGGCTGGCCGCGCCATCGCCACGATCGCCAGCGTCACGCAGCCCAGGGCCGAGCCGTGCCGGATCGCCGGTGCGCGGACCAGCAGCACCGCCGACAGCGCCGACAGGGCGATCATCGGCCCGTCCTGCGACATCGAGCCGAACAGCGCCAGCACCATCGGCAGGCAGAGGAGGGTGAACAGCAGCGGGGCCAGGCCGCCGGACAGGGCGATCGCGGCCGCCGCGACCGCTGCACTCGCGGCACCGTTCAGCAGACGCGACAGCAGCATCCCGTGCAGCACCGACAGCCTGGCCGTTCGTGCAACCACCTGGCCCAGTGCCGAGGGGAGATACAGCAGCGGCGGGTAGATCGCGGTGTTGGGGAACGACATCACGCCCTTGTCGCCCCAGCCGATCCAGGCCGCGCGATCGGCCATTGCGCGGGTTTCCTTGATCTCCCGATGGAAGCGTATCCCCTCGACTGTCGTCGCCAGCCGGTCCAGCCCGAGATCGACGGTGCCGCCGGCCCGGCTGCCGTCGAGGCGAACCGCGACGAGCCCGCCGGATGCGACCTGGTCTGCCCGCTCGGCATGGTTGAGTTCGTCCGCCGCCTGGAACGGCGGCATCAGCAGCGCGATCGTCGGCACCGCGACCGCGGCGTACACGCAGAACAGCGCCGCCAGCAGACGCGGGATCATGACCGGGTCCGGCCTCGGCAACCACAGGCGCACCCGCCCGTCCTAGACCGCCGGCACCGCGCCGAGCTGCGCCAGGTATCGAGCCAGCACCGCCGGATACAGCACGTGCTCCTGCGCCAGCACCCGGGCGGCCAGGATGTCCGGCGTGTCGCCCGGCAGCACCGGCACCGTCGCCTGGCCCAGGATCGGGCCCTCGTCCATCACGGCCGTGACCAGGTGCACGGTGCAGCCATGTCGCACCTCGCCCGCCTCCAGCACCCGCTGGTGGGTGTGCAGGCCGGGATAGGCCGGCAGCAGGCTCGGATGGATGTTGAGCATCCGGCCGGCCCAGCGACCGGTCAGCCAGGGGGTCAGCAGCCGCATGTAGCCGGCGAGGCACACGCAGCCGATCCCGGCTTCCTCCAGCGCGGCGTCGATCGCCCGCTCGTGCGCCTCGCGGTCGCCGCGATAGGGCCGGTGGTCAATCGCGCGCGACGCGATCCCGGCTCCTGCCGCCACACGCAGCGCCGGGGCGCCGGGGTTGTTGCTCAGCACCAGCGCGATCGTGGCCGGGTAGGCGGGGTCGCGGGCGGCGTCCAGCAGTGCCGTCATGTTGCTGCCGCGGCCGCTGGCCAGCACCGCGACCCGGGTGCGCTCCGGGTGCATCAGAAGGTGGGGTCGTGCGAGAAGCGCAAGGCGGGCGGCGCGTCCGGGCTGGGCGCCTGCTCGATCCGCCCGATGAGAGTGAACGCCTCGCCGAGCTCGGCCAGCAGCGCCGTGGCGTTGACCACGTTCGACACCACCAGCGCCATGCCGATGCCGCAGTTGAACACGCGCAGCATCTCCTCCGGCGCCACCTGTCCGGCCTGCGCCAGCCAGGGGAACACCGGCGGCATGGTCCAGGCGCTGCCGTCCAGCACCGCGGTCACCCCCGCCGGCAGCACGCGCGGCAGGTTGCCGGGCAGGCCGCCGCCGGTGATGTGGGCCGCTCCCTTCAGCAGGCCGGCGCGATGCAGCGCCAGCACCGGCGACACGTAGAGGCGGGTCGGCACCATCAGCGCCTCGCCGAGCGACAAGCCGGGGGCGAACGGCGCCGGCGCGTCCCAGCCGAGGCCGGCCTGCGTCGCGATGGCGCGCACCAAGGAAAAGCCGTTGGAATGCACCCCGCTGGACGGCAGGCCGAGGATGACGTCGCCATGCCCGATCCGGCCGGGAAGCAGCGCGTCGCGCTCCGCCGCGCCCACCGCGAAGCCGGCGAGGTCGTAGTGCCCGGGGGCATACATGCCCGGCATCTCCGCGGTCTCGCCGCCGACCAGGGCGCAGCCCGACAGCCGGCAGCCCTCGGCGATGCCGCGCACCACCTTGGCGGCGTCGGCGACCGCGAGCTTGCCGGTGGCGAAGTAGTCCAGGAAGAACAGCGGCTCGGCGCCTTGCACCACCAGGTCGTTGACGCACATCGCCACCAGGTCGATGCCCACCGTTTCGTGCCGTCCGGTCTCGATCGCCAGCAGGAGCTTGGTGCCAACGCCGTCGGTGCACGACACCAGCACCGGGTCGCGGAAGCCTGCCGCCTTGAGGTCGAACAGCGCCCCGAACCCGCCGAGGCCGCCCATGGTGCCGGGCCGCGCGGTCGCCTTCGCCGCCGGTCCGATCGCCTCGACCAGCGCGTCGCCGGCCTCGATGTCCACGCCGGCTCCGCGATAGGACGCTCCGGCTGGCGGTTCGACGTTCATGCGGCATGACCTTCCGGTTCGATCGCGGCTGCGGCGCCCCGGTGCGGCAAGGACCGGATCGCGCCCGAAGCTGGACTCTTGAACCGGACCATTTACGGCAGGCGGAACGGCGCGCAAAGCGGCGGAACGGTGGGCGAGGGCGAGTCGGCGGTGCAGGCGCACGATCATGACGGGGACGAGGAGCGGGGCCTGCGCCAGCTCGCCCTGCCGTTCGCGCACCGGCCGCGCTTCGAGCGCGCCGACTTCCTCCGGGCCGGCTCCAACGCCCAGGCCCTGGCCTGGCTCGGGCCCGAAAGCGGTTCCGGCTGGCCGCAGCGGCGGCTGGCGCTGTGGGGCGAGGCCGGCACCGGCAAGACCCACCTGCTGCACGTGTGGGCGGCCGAGCACGACGCGCTGCTGCTGCCCGGCACGGCGTTGCGCGATCCCGACCTGCTGCGTCGCCCGAAGCGCGCGCGGGCGGTTGCGGTGGACGACGCCGACGCCGCCCCGGACGAGCCGGCGCTGCTGCACCTGCTGAACGCGGCGCAGGAGGCCGGGCTGCCGGTGCTGCTGACCGCGCGTGCCGCTCCGGCGCGCTGGGGGGTGGCGCTGCCCGACCTCGACAGCCGCCTGCGCGCGACCCATTCGGTGGCGATCGGCCGACCGGACGACGAGCTGCTGCGCATCCTGCTGATGCGCCTGCTGGTGGAGCGGCAGCTGGTGGTGGCGCCGGCGGTGATCGACTGGCTGCTGCCGCGCCTGCCGCGCACCGCCGGCGCCATGCGCGAGGCGGCGCGCCGGCTGGACGAGACGGCGCTGGCCTCGGGGCGCGGCGTGAGCCGGGCGCTCGCCGCCGCGGTGCTGGCCGGGATGCTGGCCTGGCCCGACAAGGCGGGGGAAGGCGAGCCGGAGCCGGGCGGCGCCCGTCTGCTCTAGGAGCGCGTCTGCTCTAGGAGCGCGTCCGGCTCATCCGGCCGGACGCGCGTCGGCCCGCTGCCGCTCGAGGGCGCGGTTCCAGCTGTCTCCCGGCACCGCCCCGTTCAGCAGGTAGTCGCCGATCATCCGCTCGCGCTGGATCGCCGGGTTGTGCGAGGCGAGCACGCGGGCGTTGCGCCAGTGCCGGTCCAGCCCCAGCGCCTCGCTGACCGCGGACGCGCCACCGACCTCGAACAACAGGGTGGCCGCTTCCAGCACCTGTGGCAGGATCACCTGCTGCGCCTGGAACGCCTCGATCTCGACTGCCAGGAACCGGGGATCGTCGCGGTCGCCGGCCTGCCAGTCGGCGGACAGCGCCTCCAGCCCGGCGGCCACCCGGTCCGCCAGGGCCTCCGCCGAGAAGGCGAGGCTCGCCAGCCGCCCGACCACGCGCTGCACCAGCGGGTCCTCGCGTGGCACCGCCTTGCCCGGCAGGTAGAATGTGCGGGTGCGCGGCTGCACGAAGGCGACCGCGTCCCGCAGCACCGCCCGGCCGATCCCCGCCAGCGTCGCCAGGTGGAACAACTGGTAGTAGGCGGTCATGAACGACTCGCTCGGCGCCCGCGACTGGCTCGACCGGCGCAGCACCCGGTCCGCGGCGACCGCCACGTCCTCGAACCGGGTGGTGCCGCTGCCGGTCAGGCGCTGGCCGAACCCGTCCCAGTCGTCCTCGCGGGTCACGCCCGGTGCTCCGACCTCCACCGCCAGCAGCACCCGGTCCTCGCCCTCGGCCGCCGCCGCCACGATCCAGTCGGCGTAGAGCGTGCCGGTGGAGTAGTACTTGGTGCCGTCCAGGCGCCAGCCGCCCGACGGCGACGGTGTCAGCCGGGTGTTGATCTCGGTGGCGGGTCCGAGCTCGGCCATGGCCGCACCGAACAGTGCGCCATCGGCCACCACGCGCATCCAGCGCGATCCCCGTTCGGCATCCGCGTCGCCGAGCAGCCCTTCCACGAAGGCGAAATGCGCCCGCAGGATCTGCGGCAGGTTGGGATCGGCGGCGGCGAGATCGACCAGCAGGGCGAACAGCTCGCGCAGGCTTGCGCCGTGGCCGCCGAGTGCCACCGGGATACGCAGCGCGCCGAAGCCGGCCTGGCGCAGCCAGGAAACCGGCTCGTGCGCCAGCGTCCGGTTCCGCTCCCGGTCGAGCGCGCCCTCGCCAATCCGCGCGAAGATCGGGCCGAAGCGCTGCCGCAGGGCGTCCGGGGACAGGGCGGGAACGGGCCGCGTCGGGATCGACACGATGGTGGTCATCGGTTCTGCCTCGAATCTGCTGCCGAGCATCGTGTAAATCACGCACAGGGGAGTCAAATCCATAAACAACGACAGGTATTGCGTATACAAGCCGGTTGGTGTGGAATGCTGGCAACGAGGCGAGTAAGAACGAACCCAATACGTGGAATTTGCACGAGCAGGAACAGGAGCGGGCGACCATGAACCAGGACGTCCATCGCCAGGGACCCGACGTGAACGGCGTTCATTTTGCGTGCCGGTTCCCGATCAGCGGCTCGGCGTCCTGTCGGCCAGGCGACGCGTGGCGGCTTCCGGCCGCCGAATAAGGTTCCATCGCCGCGCCGGCGACGAACTGCGCGCGCAAGCCGGGCCGGCTCCTCGCCCCCGGATGGCCCACAACCGCCATGCGGTTTCACCCGCCGTCGCCGGCGGGCACGGAGATCACGCGACTCATGACAACCCGACGCGATGGCCGACATCGGCCAGCCGTCCTGCTGCTGGCGCCGCTCGGCCTGCTGGTGCTCGACGTGGGAGAGCGGGCGATGGCCCAGGCCGTGCCCCGGCAGCCTGCCTCCCAACCCGCTCCCGCCGCGCCGGCGCAGGAGAACGTCAACGTGATCGGCACGCGAAGCTCCGCGGCGGCGACCGCGGCGGCCCAGCTCCAGTCGATCCCGGGCGGCACCAGCGTGGTGGACCAGACGGTGGTGCAGAAGGGGCGCGTGTTCACCGACCAGGACGTGCTCGACTTCCAGCCCGGGGTATATGCGCAGTCCTCCGGCGGCGGCGACGGTTTGAAGATCTCGATCCGCGGCTCGGGCCTGCAGACCGGCACCAACTATTTCCGCCAGGGCATCTACATCACCTTCGACGGGCTTCCCGTCACCGGCCCGGGCGGCACGCCGTACGAGCTGTTCGAGCCGCTGGGCCTCGCCTACACGGAGGTGCTGCGCGGCGCCAACGCGTTCGACGCCGGCGCGGTCGACCTGGGCGGCGCCATCAACTACGTGACCGAAACCGGGCACGACGCGCTGGCCGCACAAGTGCGCTACGAGTTCGGCTCGTTCGGCTACCAGAAGGAACAGCTCAGCACGGGCAAGGTGATCGGCCCGCTGGACTACTTCATCAGCTTCACCAATTCGTATCGCAGCGGCTACCAGGACCACACGCGCGCCACCAGCACCGGCCTGGTCGCCAACCTCGGCTATGCGATCTCGCCCGACGTCACCACGCGCTTCTTCCTGCGCTACCGGCAGACCGAGAACCAGTATCCCGGCTACCTGACCAGCACGCAGATCGCGCAGGACCCGACCCAGGTGCAGGCGCCGTACGGCAACCGCGGCTACGACGCCAACCGGATCCAGCCCGGCTCCACCTGGGTCGGCAACACGACCACGGTCCGCTTCGGCGACGGCTCGCATCTCGACGTGAGCGAGGTGTGGCACAACTACCCGATCGACATCCGCTCGACGATCTACGACGCGGTGTGGGGCTACGACGATTTCACCGAGTCGCTGCGATACGTGCGCAACGACATCCTGTTCGGCCACGACAGCGACACCACGATCGGCGCCTTCTCCACCACCCACATCCACGGCTTCCAGGACACCACCGTGCGGATCCCGAGCGGCGCCACCGCCGGCCTGCCGTTCGGCACCCTGCTGCGCCGCGCCGAGTACCAGGGCTCGGACAACAACGTCCACGTCGGCAACGACACCAACGTGTGGCGCAACCTGTGGCTCACCAGCGGCCTGTCGGTGGTCTACACCAGGCGCGGCGCCGGCCTGACGATCCCGGTGCAGACCGGCCCCACCTTCTACGACGAGTCGCTCAACCTCGCCCCGCGCGCCGGGCTGCGCTACGTGCTGATGCCGCACTGGCAGCTGTTCGGCAACGTCAGCCGCACCGTCGAGCCGCCGAACGACTGGGAGTACCTGACCGGCCCGGTCTACACCACCGGCCCGCTCAAGGGGCTCAACGGCAGCGCCAACCGGCTGCGCGACGAGACCGCGCTGACCTGGGAGATCGGCACCTCCGGCGACCGCTGGAACAACCAGTGGTCGATCGACTACTACCATTCCGACGTGCGCAACGAGCTGCTCAACGTTTCCACCGCGGCGTCGCTGGCCACCGGATCGGTGAACTACGGCAACGCCTCGCCGACCACGCACCAGGGGGTGGAGGCCGGGCTCGACACCACCCTGCTCAAGCGTCGCTGGGGCCGAGTGTCGCTGCGCCAGGCCTATACCTTCAGCCAGTTCAACTTCAAGCACGACGCCCTGCTCGGCACCGACCAGCTTCCGGGCGTGCCGCAGCACTACTACCAGGGACAGCTGCGGCTGGACCTCCGGGACGGCTTCTACGCGCTGTTCAGCACCCAGGTCTCGTCCCGCATCCCGATCGACTACGCGAACACCGACTACACCCGCGCCTACCACCTGTTCGGCGCCACGATCGGCTACGACGACGAGAAGACGGGTCGCGAGGTCTATGTCGACTTCCAGAACCTGACCAACCAGCACTACGCCGCCGTCGTCAGCCCGACCCTCGACGACCATGGCGTGCCGGGCGCGTTCCTGCAGCCGGGCGATGGCTTCGGCGTGTTCGGCGGCATCGCCTACGGGTTCCGATGACGCCCCCCACCGCCAACGCCGCCGCCAACGCCGCCGCCGTTGCTGCCGCCGGCGTGCTGCTTCTGCTCGGCGGCTGCCATAAGGCCGCCTCGCGGCAGGCGGCAACCGGCCACCCGGTGCGCGGCGGCACGCTGGTCTATGCCACCGACCGCGAGCCGATCTGCCTCGATCCGCATGTCGGCGGCGACATGCCGCAGGTCTTCGTGGCAGAGCAATACCTGGACTCGCTGGTGTCGATGGACGAGCACGGCGGGATCGGCCCCTGGCTTGCGACGAGCTGGGAGGTGTCGCCGGATGGCCTGACCTACCTGTTCCACCTCCGGCACGACGTCGTCTTCACCGACGGCACCCCGTTCACCGCCGGCGCGGTCAAGGCGAACCTCGACCACATGGCCAACCCGGCCACGCAGTCGAGCACCGCGGGCGGCTACATCCGGCAGTATGCCGGTACCACGATCGTCGACCGCTACACCGCCGCGGTCCACCTGTCGGTCCCCTATGCCGCGTTCCTCGACGTGCTGGCGCAGGGCTTCCTCGGCATCGAGTCGCCGACCGCGCTGCGCCGGCCGCGCGACGAGAACTGCCAGAGCCCGGTCGGGTCGGGCCCGTTCCGGATCGTGCGCTGGGACCGGCAGAACGAGATCGTGTTCGAGCGCAACCCCGCCTACCACTGGGGACCGCCGACCGCGCGCCACGACGGCCCGGCCTGGCTCGACCGCATCGAGTGGAAGGTCATCCCCGAGGCCTCGGTGCGCTTCGGCTCGCTGCAGGCGGGCGAGGTGGACGTGATCGACGACCTGCCGCCGGAGGACGAGACCCCGGCCCGCGCCAACCCCGAGCTGTCGCTGCTGGATTCCGACCGCCCCGGCAACCCGACCGGCGGCACGATGAACATCCGCCGTCCGCCGTTCGACGACATCCGCGTGCGCGAGGCCTTCACCCGCTCCGCCGACATCGACGGCGCGCTCGGCAGCGTGTTCTTCCACCACTACCGCCGTGCCGGCGGACCGCTCAGCCCGTCCACGCCGGACTACAGCCCGGAGTTCGAGCATTCCAAGGACTACGACCTGCACCGAGCGGCGATCCTGCTCGACCAGGCCGGCTGGACCGGGCGCGACGCGGACGGCTACCGCACCAGGAACGGCCAGCGCCTGGTGGTGCACGCTCCAGAATCGTCCACGTTGTGGGAGGCCGACCGCAACCTGTGGGAGCAGGTGCAGGCGACCGAGCGTACCTCCGGCTTCGACCTGCGCCTGGAGCCGTCCAGCCTGGCCGCGGTCTACGCCCGGCAGGGCGCCTGGGACTACAACCTCGTCCTCGGCTACTGGAACACCAACACCGCCGACGTGCTGCGGATCGTCTTCTCCTCGCAGTTCCTGGGTGCTGCCGGCATCGGCCACAGCCACCAGAACGGGTCCGGCTTCAGCGACCCCGGCTTCGACGCGCTGGCGCAGCAGGCGCTCCGGACGCAGGACCCGGCGCAGCGTGCCGCGATCTACCGCCGGATGCAGGCGATCGTCGCGTCGCAGTACCTGCAGATCACCACCTATCCGCAGACCACCCGGCTCGGCATCTACCGCACCGCGCATGGCGTGCGGCTGGAGCCGTCGCTCCGGGTGACCAGCCTCTACGACGCATGGGTGACCAAATGAGCCAGGCCTCGTTGTTTCCCGCCCTTCCCGCCGCCGCGCCGGCGGCCACCCGCCTGCACGCCCTGGCGCGTCGCGTCCTGTCGCGCTGCCTGGGCTCGGCCGGCGTGCTGCTCGCCGCCGCGACCGTGACCTTCCTGGCCATGCACATGATGCCGGGCGACATCGTCACCGTGATCCTGGGCGGCTCCACCGCGGCGCCGACCCCGCAGACGATCGCGGCGGCGGTGCGGGAATACGGCCTCGACCGGCCGCTGCCGGTGCAGTACGGCCTTTATCTGCTCCGCCTGCTGCACGGGAACCTCGGCACCTCGTTCTCGCAGCACCTGCCGGTGATCACGGTGCTGCGCGCGGAGGTGCTGCCGACGCTGGAGCTCGCGGCGTCCGCCCTGGCACTCGCCTGGGTGCTGGCGCTCGTGTCCGTGCTGGGAACCGTGCGCCGCCGGTCCTGGCTGTCGGCGCTCGGCTCGGGGCTGGAAACGGTGGGGGCAGCGCTGCCGCAGTTCTGGCTGGGCCTGCTGCTGTTGTGGCTGTTCGCGTTCACCTTCCATTTGCTGCCGCCGGCGGGCAGCGACAGCGTGGCAGCGCTGGTGCTGCCGACGGTGGCGCTGGCGGTTCCGCTGGGCGGCTTCCTGGCGCAGGTGACGCGCGAAGCGTTCGAGATCGCGCTCGACCAGCCCTTCGTGCTGACCGCCCGCACCCGGGGCCTAGGCGACTGGGCGGTGCGCAGCCGCCACGTGCTGCGCCACGCGCTGCTGCCCGGGATCAGCCTGTCCAACTGGGCGGTCGGCGCCCTGATCGGCAACGCGGTGGTGATCGAGACCATCTTCTCCCGCAAGGGGCTCGGCCGGCAGCTTGTGCTGGGGGTGTCCAACCAGGACATGCCGCTCACGGTCGGCATCGTGCTGTTCGTGTCGGTGGTCTACGTCGTGTCGGGCTTCGCGACGGACGCGCTCTACGTCCTGGTCGATCCCAGGCTGGGGGCACGGCGATGAGCGGGATCGTGCTGGCGGCGCCGACCACCGCGCGGCCGCGCCGGCCGCGCCGCCTGCCGCGTCCCGCACCCGTCCTCGCCGGGCTGTTCCTCGCCCTCCTGCTGCTGGCCGCGATCGCTCCCGACCTGCTGTCGCGCACCGACCCGCTGGCGATCGTGCCGCGCGACGCGTTCCGGCCACCGGACTGGGCGCACCCGTTCGGCACCGACCAGTCCGGCCGCGACATCTTCGCCCGCATCGTGCACGGCACCCGCCAGTCGCTGCTGGTCGGGCTGGGCGCCACCGCGATCGCGATGACGGCGGCGATCGGGCTCGGCCTGGTCGGCGCCCTGTGCGGGCGGGTGGCGGAACGGTCGGTGGGCTGGCTGGTGCAGGTCATGTTCTCCTTTCCCGTGCTGATCCTGGCGCTGCTGTTCGCCGCCAGCTTCGGCAACGGCATCGTGCCGCTGGTGGCGGCGACCGGAATCGGCAGCGCGCCGGGCTACGCGCGCATGGTGTTCGGCCAGGTGCTGACCGTGCGCGACGCGGGCTATGTCGAGGCGGCGCGGGCGCTCGGCCACGGGCCGCTGCGCATCGTGCGGGCCCACATCCTGCCCAACGCGATGCGGCCGCTGGTGGTCACCGCCACCATGGGGGTCGGCCACGCCATCGTGTGGGCCTCGGCCCTGTCCTTTCTCGGGCTGGGCGCCCCGCCGCCGCGGCCGGAATGGGGCACGATGCTGTCGATGGGGCGGAGCTTCGTCGCCAACGCCTGGTGGCTCACCTTCTTCCCCGGCCTCGCCATCGTGCTCACCATGCTGTCCACCACCGTGCTGGGCCGCGCCCTGCAGCGCCGGCTGGAAGGACGCCCGGCATGAGCGACAAGCGGCTGGTGGTGGAGCGGCTCTGCGTCGGCTTCGGCGCGGGGGCGGCGCACCGGTCGGTGGTGCGCGACCTGTCCTTCACCGTGGAGCCCGGCCGCGCGGTGGCGCTGGTGGGCGAGTCCGGATCGGGCAAGAGCGTCACCGCCCGCAGCCTGGTGGGGCTCGCAGGCCCCGACGCGGCGGTGTCGGCGCAGCACCTGTCGTTCGGCCCGCACCAGCTCGGGAGCCTGCCGGAACGGGACTGGCGCACCCTGCGCGGACGCGAGATCGGCTTCGTACTGCAGGACGCGCTGGTCTCGCTCGATCCGCTGCGCCCAGTCGGGCACGAGATCGCCGAGGCGCTCGCCGTCCATGGCTGGGGCACGCGGTCCAGCCGCCGGGACCGGGTGATCGAGCTGCTGCGGGAGGTCGGCGTTCCGGAGCCGGAGTTCCGGGCCCGGCAGCGTCCGGACCAGCTGTCGGGCGGCCTGCGGCAGCGCGCGCTGATCGCCGCCGCCCTGGCGATGGAGCCGGGGCTGGTGATCGCCGACGAGCCGACCACCGCGCTGGACGCGACGGTGCAGGCGCAGATCCTCGAGCTGTTCGGGGCGATCAAGGCACGCGGCAGCGGCCTGCTGATCATCAGCCACGATCTTTCGGTGGTCGCGAGGCTCGCCGACGAGGTGGTCGTGATGCAGGCCGGCCGCGCGGTGGAGCAGGGTCCGACGGCGCAGGTGCTGGGCGCGCCGCGCCATCCCTACACGCGCTCGCTGATTGACGCCGTGCCCGGCACGCATCCCAAGGGCCAGCGCCTGGCCGGGCCGCGACGGGACGCGGTCCGGCCGCAGCCCGGCGCGCCGGAGCGAAGGCCGGCGCCGGTGGTGCTGGAAGCGGTCGACCTCCTCAAGCGCTATCCCGGACCGGACCGGGAGGATCGGGTGGCGGTCGACCGGGTGAGCTTCAGCCTGCGCGCCGGCCAGACCCTGGGCATCGTCGGCGAGTCCGGCTCGGGCAAGACCACCGCGGCGCGCATCGTGCTCGGACTGGTCGAACCGGAGGGAGGCCACGTCATGCTCGACGGCAACGCCTGGGTCGATCCCGGCCGGATGGTCGAGCGGCAGCGCCGGGGGCGGCGGCGGGCGATCGGCGTGATCTACCAGGACCCGCTCGGCTCGTTCGACCCGCGCTGGACCGTGCGTCGCATCCTGTCCGACGCGCTGGACGCCGCCGGCGTGCCAAGCCCCGAGCACGACGGGCGCATCCGCCTGCTGCTGGACCGGGTCCGGCTGGCGGCCGACCAGGCCGGGAGGCTGCCGCTGCACCTGTCCGGCGGCCAGCGGCAGCGTGTCGCCATCGCGCGGGCGCTGGCCACCGAGCCGCGGATCATCGTCTGCGACGAGCCGGTCTCGGCGCTGGACGTATCGGTGCAGGCGCAGATCCTCGACCTGCTCGCGGACCTGCAGGCGGATCTCGGCGTCGCCCTCCTGTTCATCTCGCACGACCTCGGCGTCATACGGCACGTCAGCGACGAGGTGCTGGTGATGCGGCAGGGTTGCGTGGTCGAGGCCGGTCCGGTGGAAACCGTGTTCGCGGCCCCGCGCCATCCCTTCACCCGGCAACTGCTGGCCGCCTCCGCCGCCGCCTGAACAAGGACGATCGTTCCCCATGCCGCTTCCCAGGCAGCTCCACGTCAACCTGTTCGAGATGAACTGCGTCAGCCACATCATGCACGGCTTCTGGGTGCATCCGGACAACAACCGGCACCGGTTCAACGACCTCGACTTCTGGACCGAGACCGCGCAGATGGCCGAGCACGGCACCTTCGACGCGGTGTTCCTGGCCGACGTGATCGGCACCTACGACCGTTTTCGCGACGGCCCCGAGACCGCGCTGCGCGAGGCGATGCAGATCCCGTCCAACGACCCGCTGCTGCTGATCCCGGCCATGGCCGCGGTCACCCGCCATCTCGGCTTCGGCGCCACCTTCTCCACCACCTACGAGCCGCCGTTCCCGTTCGCGCGCCGCATGTCCACGCTCGACCACCTCACCAAGGGCCGGGTGGGCTGGAACATCGTCACCTCCTACCTGCCCAACGCCGCGCGCAACTTCGGCTTGCCCGACGAGGTGCCGCACGACCACCGCTACGAGATCGCCGACGAGTACCTCGACGTGCTCTACAAGCTCTGGGAAGGCTCCTGGGACGACGACGCGGTGATCCAGGACCGGGAGCGGCGGATCTACACCGACCCGTCCAAGGTTCGCTACATCGACCACGTGGGCGAGAACTTCCGTGTTGCCGGACCGCACCTAAGCGAGCCGTCGCCGCAGCGCACGCCGCTGCTGTACCAGGCCTCCGGCTCCGCCGCCGGGCTGGAGTTCGCGGCACGCCACGCCGAGGTGCTGTTCATCGGTGGCCACACCACGCCGCAGGTGCGCGCCAACATCGCCCGCGTCCGCGAGCGGGTGGTGGCGCACGGGCGCAGCGCGGATGCGGTCAAGTTCGTGGTGATGGCCGGCATCGTGGTCGGGCGCACCGACGCGGAGGTGGCCGACAAGCTCGCCACCTACCGGTCGCTGGTCAGCGTGGAGGGCGCGCTGGCACACGCGCTGACCGCGATCGACATCACCGCCTTTCCGCCGGAGCTGACGCTCGGCGAGCTGATCGACCGCGGCGAGCCGGACGCCCACACCCTGCTCCGCCGCTTCCGCCGCGAGCAGACGGTGGGCGACGCCCTGCGGCAGATGGCGGGCCTGAGCGAGGGCCGGTTCTTCGTGTCCGGCACACCGGACGTGGTGTGCGACGAGATCGAGCGCTGGCTGGACGAGGACGGCATCGACGGCATCAACCTGCGCCAGTACCTGTCGTTCGAGACCATGCGCGACTTCATCGAGCTGGTGGTGCCGGAGCTGCGCCGGCGCGGCCGCTTCCGTACCGCCTACACCGACGGCGAAACGCTGCGCGAGCGCACCTTCGGCGCCGGGCACCCGCGGCTGCCGGCCGAGCACTTCGCCGCCCGCTACCGCGACCCGTCGATGCTGGCAGCACCCGCCGACCGGCTACGCTTCCCCAAGGCCTCCTGAGTCGGCAGCGCCGGCGGTCACCGCCTCGCTGCCGCCAACACGGCCGGCGGCCCGGTGTGCCCCTCGCGGGTAGGCATGGACGACCGGCTCACGTATCTGGGTCGCCACCGATGGCGCATCTGGATGGCGTACTTGTCCCGGCACACCGATTCGACGGAAATACGACAACTGACGGGGCTGCGCGGCGTCCTGGCACTCGACGTCGTCATCGGACACCTGAACCTGACGAACATGTCTGCCGTCAGCCGCATCGTGTTCCACAACGTCGCGGTGGACTTCTTCTTCACGCTCAGCGGCTTCGTCCTCGGCTTGACCTACCTCAAGGGTGCGGCGAGACCGCTGGATTTCAGGCGCTACGCGGTCGCGAGATTTGCCCGGATCTATCCGCTGTACCTGTTCGCCCTGCTGCTCGTCATGGTCCTGCTCCTCCACTGGCAGGGCGACAACTTCAGGACCGACCCGCCCTCCCGGCTCGCACGCGAGTTCGTCTCGCAGCTCCTGCTGCTCGGTGCCCTGCCGATCCCGGCGACGGGCGGCTTCTGGAACGTTCCCGCCTGGTCCGTGTCGGCCGAGGCCTTCTGCTATCTTGCCGTGTTCCCGGTCCTCTATGCCGCGACCAGGCTGGTCCCCGCGGGAAGGGCGTGGCCCTGGTTCGCGCTGGCACTCCTCTGCGCTTCCTGCGACTTCCTCTTCTTCAGGACGTTCTTCGTTCCCGCGGTGCTCGGCATCCAGACGGTGCCCATGCCGTACGGCCCGGTCTGGTGGGTCGCCCTGGTGCGCGCGACCACGATGTTCGTCGCGGGCTGGTCGGTCTTCCTCGCCCTGCGCGGCCGCGAAACCAACCGCCTTCTGTTTCGCCTAGGTGCCGACCTGCTGCTCCTGCTTCTTGTCGCTCTTGTCCTGTTCGGCGGCTCGACCCTGGTCGAGCGTCAGCGCCTGGTGTTCCTGGCACCCGTCCTGATCGCCTGCCTGTCCGCTGACGGGTCTGTCGCGTCGCGCCTGCTGTCCCTGCCGCCGATCGTCTACCTCGGACGGATCTCGTATTCCCTCTACCTGCTTCACGTGCCGGTGCTGCTGATCGCGTTCCATTGCCCCTGGGTGACCTCCGGCCCGTTGCGCCTGATGGCGGGCACCGTTCTGGCGGCACTGGCACTTGCCGCGGCGACCCATGCCGCGATCGAGGTGCCGATGCGCCGCCTGATCCGCTCCTGGATGCCGCGACGACCTGTCGACCGTCCGCCGGCGTCGGCGGATGGCAACCCGTTGCCGGCCCATCGGACGTAGGGCGACGGGACCGGCGTCGGCTGCGCCGGGACGGCATCGACGGGGCCGACGCGCCGCACGACCGCCTTTATGCGGCCTTTACGACATGGCCCGGATCGGAAATGTCGCCCTTATGCGCAAGGCGGCTAGGACGGCATGACGTCCAAGGTGGAACCGCTCGATGAAGGCAAGCACGTGACGGAGAGGCGGCCATCCGGAGTGGCGGCGATGAGCATCGCGGCTCTCGGCATCGTCTATGGCGACCTGGGCACCAGCCCGCTCTACACCTTCCAGACCGTGGTCGGCGACGCCGGGGGCAAGATCAGCGCCGACGTGGCGCTCGGCAGCCTGTCGCTCATCGTCTGGGCGC
>CAXTVX010000008.1:0-79042 GCA_964247755.1 uncultured Acetobacteraceae bacterium
GCAACTACCTCACCAACTCAGGGTATGAGTTCACGTAAGGCGAAAATGCTCTAGGTCTGCCTGGGCAGCATCCGCTCCAGGGTGCCGTCCCGGGCGATCACGACGTGGTAGCTGGCGCCGAGCAGGTGCAGCGCGACCAGGGCGTAGACGAACCACTGGCCGATCAGGTGCACGGTCGTGGCGGCCTGATGCAGCGCCGGGTGGGAGCCGAGGCCGGGCACCGTGAACAGGCCAAAATAGCTGGTCGGGAAGCGGCCGGTGGCGCTGAGCAGGTAGCCGCTGGCCGGCATCGCCAGCAGCACGGCGTAGAGCAGCCAATGGTTCGTCCGGGCGAGCAGGGCGATCGCGGCGCCGGATCGGCCGGCGAGCGGTGGTGCCGGATGGGCCGCGCGCCAGGACAGGCGCAGCACGACGAGGGCGATGATCGTCAGGCCGATCGACTTGTGCAGGGTGTAGAGCAGGCCCCTCCAGGCGTTGTTGTCGCCCATGTTGGTCATCACCCAGGCGATCGGCAGGATCGAGGCCAGCAGCAGGGCGGTGATCCAGTGGAACCACATCGCGGTCGCCGTGTAGCTGTCCGGTCGTCCGGACGCCGTTCCCGCCATGGTGATCACTCCCGCCCGCGGCCGCCAGCAGAACAGGGGAGGTTGCGGGACGCAAGCCGCGCGATCCCGACACGGGTTCGCGGCGGGGCCGGTCCTTCCTTCACCGAGAGCGAGACCATGGAACGAGGCCACCAGGGATGACGCGCGGTCTCGGCATTTCCGCCTCGATCGCCATCGTGCTTGGGGTTCTCCTGTCCACGCTGCCGTCGCGGGCACAGGTGGTGCCGTCGGCCTGGCGCAACGCGTGGGACTTCCTGGTCGAGGACGTGTGCACGGATGGCAGCGACCATCCGGTCGCGGGGGCGAGTCCGCTCGACGGCGGCGCGTGTTCCGGGCCGCGCAAGCTGCGCGTGGGCGAGCGCCTGCCCTACCACAAGCAGGACTGGCCGGGGGATGCGGACCGTGAGGCGCACCCGGACGGCTACCAGCGGAGCGACTCGTTTCCGGTGACGAGCACGCTCGGGCCGGCGGTGGTGCAGAGCTACGATTTCGGCGACGACAAGCGGGCGTTCGGACAGTTCGACGACGGCGATGGCGGGCAGGTCGCCTTTCTCAGTTCCGGCACCGCGTCGTTCGGCATCACCGAGGATGGCGGGGCCGGGCTGCAGTTCTTTCTCGGGCCTGGCTGTGCGCCGGAGGACGGCTGGGTGATCGTCGACCGGAGCTTCGCCGAGCGGCCGGCCGGGCAGACGCTGGCGCGGATCACGCGAAACGCGGCCCGGTGTCCGCAGCGGCTGGGCTATGCCTTCACGCGCTGGCATGTCCAGCCCCTGAGGTATCGGGACAGCCTGGATGGCAGGACCGGGCAGGTCACGCTGTCGACCCTGGTGTCGGAGCATTTTGGCGGCCAGGACGTGGACGGCGCCGAGCATCTGGAGCGCATGTACTTCACCCGCGAGCTCGGCTACACGCGCTGGGAGCGCTGGCAGAACCTGTCGGTGCGTGACAGGGCGCGCGACCGGCAGCAGGGCGCGGAGCTGGCCGCGTCGGATCGCTGCGAGCCGGAGCTCGGCGCGCCGTCCGCGACGGCGGACTGGGTAATGGTGGATTGCCGGGAGTGGACGCAGATCGTGCCGCCTGCCGATCCGGCCGGGGATCCTGCCGGGTTCTGGCTGGACCGGTTGCGGAGCCAGGCAGCGACCCGGTCGATGTTTCCCTGACGGCGGCGGATGCGACCTCCGGTTCAGCGGAGCGCGTCGATTGCCGCGGCCTGGATGGACCGGCAAAGGCCCGTGTCGGATGGTGGACACGATGTCCTGGCCAGGGCCTGGATCTTCCGTATGTCCGCAGCATCCAGCGTTGCGTTGACGTGCGCGAGGACGAAGCTCCGCAGGGCCGGCTGCCGATGGATGCGTCCAGCCAGCTCGGGCAGCGTCGTCCATCTGTCGGCCAGAAGTCGTGCGACCGCCTCCGACGAGGCCTCGGCCGTTCCGCCGTCGTCGCAGGCCCCGAACCGCTGCACGTACGCCGAGACCGCGGCCCAGTCCGTCAGATGATCCGCCGCTGCCTCGGCGGCATCCGCCTGCGTCGGGGAGCAGGCTCGTCCGGCGGCCATGGCCCGATCCAGGCACGGCACCGACAGCAGGAGCGCCAGGACGGCGTTACCGATGCTGCGCATGGGACGCTTCCCGAAGGCCTGGCGTGCCTGCGGCGGCCGGATCGTTCCGGACCACGTCGATCGCCGATGACGGGCCGTTCCTGAGCGCGTCGCTCATGCTGCGCATGGCATCGTCGGTCGTGCTGCGTTTGCCCTGCCGGAACGGACGCCGATGCCGCGGTGACCGGGAACGTCGGACCGCAGGAGGCCATACGGTCCGTGGGGAGTGTTCGGACCGGGGTGCGGATGTGAGCGGATGATGTCGACAAGCGAGAAGGCCGCGTCTGTCAGATGCGTCAGCGCGGCGTGTCGATCACGTTGAACGCCTGCCAGCTTCCGACGACCTCTCCGGCGCCGGTCGATCAATTCGCCTTGCCGAATCATGCCGAGCTCCGCTGCGGGGGGTTGGTGGCCGCCCGCCACATGGTCAACCGGATTGGCCATGACGGACTTTCCCGTTCAGGCTGGGTATCAGCCGGGGCGAGGGCCAGCGGGCGGGGTAGCCGGGGCAGCCCGGTCCCGGCGCTCGGTCAGGACGCAGCACAGGGCCAGGATCGGCAGGGTGAGGCCGAGCCGGCAGGAGGAGGTCCAGCCGCCATGGGCGAAGGCCCAGGCGCCTGCGGCGGACCCGGCGGCGCCGCCGCAGAAGAAGGTGGCCATGAAGAGGCCATTGAGGCGGCTGCGCGTGGCGGGGCCCAGGGCGAACAGCGCGCGCTGGCTGAACACCAGGTGGGCGGTGACGGCGAAATCGAGCAGCACGGCGCAGGCGCCGAGCAGGACCAGGGCCAGGCGGGGTTCGAGCCAGCGTTCGGTCAGCATGGCGACGAAGGCGAGGGCGACGCCCCCCATGGCGAGCATGGTGCCGGACCGGAGCCAGCCGCGGTCGGCGGCGTGGCCGGCCAGAGGAGCGGACACCGCGCCGCCGACGCCGACGGCGGCGAACACGGCGATGCCGGTCTGCGACAGGTGGAAGGAACGGGCCAGGAGCAGCGGCACGGTGGTCCAGAACACGCTGAAGGCGGCGAACAGGAAAGCGTGGTAGGTGGCGCGCCGGCGCAGCAGCGGTGTGTGCCGGACCAGGGCGGCCATGGAAACCAGCAGGGCGGGGTAGGACAGGCCGGGCGGTGGCTGCAGGCGGGGAAGGGCCAGGCGCAGCACCAGGCCGAGCACGACCATCACCGTGGCCGAGATCGCGAACACCGCGTGCCAGCCGAGCAAGTCGTCGAGCACGCTGGACACCGGGCGGGACAGCATGATGCCCAGCATCAGGCCGCTCATGACGTTGCCGACCACGCGGCCGCGGCTCGCTTCCGGAGCCAGGTGGGCCGCGTACGGCACCAGCACCTGCACCGCGACCGAGCCGAGGCCGATGAACAGCGAGGCCAGCAGGAACGGCGTCGCCGCGGTGGAGACCGCCGCCACCAGCAGGGCCAGGACGGCCAGGGACAGGCTCGCCAGCACCAGGCGCCGGGTCTCGAGGAGGTCGCCCAGCGGCACCACCAGCAGCAGGCCGGCGCCGTAGCCGAGCTGGCTCATGGTCACGATCAGTCCGGCCGATCCGGGCGGCAGGCCGATCGCGGCGGCGATCGGTCCGACCAGAGGCTGGGCGTAGTAGATGTTGGCGACGATCAGGCCGCAGGCGGTCGCCAGCAGCAGGGTCAGCCAGCGCGGCAGGCCCTGTGCGGCACTGACGGCCAGGATGGCGGGGCTGCTCATCCGCGTGCCGTTGGGCGGGCAGACGGGATGGCGGGTTGCCGCCGGTCCCGTGCGGGTCCGGTTGTGGAAACTTGGTCGCCTCCCGTCGGGCGGGGATGCGGGCGTGCTCGTGCGGCGCGCCGTCGATGGCGGTCCACGGATGACTGGCGGGGCAACCGCCCCGGCGACGGTGGCGTTCGACGGTCGACCCGCATCCGACAGGAGTGCCGCCGATGACCGCATGCATCCGTCCCCTCGCCGCTGCGCTGCTGCTGGCGATCGCCGGCTGCGGAGCGGTCGGGGACATCGACACCGGCGCGATGCGGACGACCAACCGGGCGGTCGGCGCGCCCGTCAACGGGTCGGGAAACCCGCCGCCGCATCAGTGACGGATCGGGGCGTCGGCGGCGGGGGCTCAAGACCGGCTGGCTACTTGTTGGTGCGGCCTAGCCTGTTCGGGTTGAGGCCGCCGCTCCTGTCGACGTCGTTCGCCACGTCGCCCTCGATCGTGTTGTCGCCCTCGATCGTTTCGGGATCGTTGCCGGTGGCGGCGAAGGCGCCCTTGGAGGCGCCGATCCCGGGGTTGCGCTCGAGGTCGTCCGGCGGACGCGGGACGTCGGCGCCGAGATCGTCCGGCCCGGCCGGCGGTGTCTTCGGATGCTTCGATGAGGTCATGAATACGCTCCTGCGCCGCCACCATGGCAGTCTGCGCGTTTCCGCGGGTGGCGGGATGCAACGTCCGGGTCGTGCCGGAAGTACCCCGCTTCCGGCCGACGGCGTCGCACGTCGGCGTGTGCGGGGGGGGGGCGTGTGCGGGGCGTGGGCGACCCGGTGCCGGCTCAGGCGAGCCGGACGCGAAGCTCGCCCAGCCCTTCGAGGCTGGACACCACCTCGTCGCCGGCCTTCAGCCAGCGCCGCTGCTCGGGCGGCACCTTCTCGCCGAGGATCACCCCCTGCGGCGTGCCGGTGAACAGGATGTCGCCGGGCTGCAGGGTCATGATCCGGGTGCAGAAGGCGATCAACTTGCGGCAGTCGAAGATCATGTCGCGCGTGGTCCAGTCCTGGCGGAGCACGCCGTTGACGCGGGTCTGCAGGCGCAGGTCGTTCGGATCCGGGACGCGGTCGCGGGTGACCAGCCAGGGGCCGATCGGCGCGAAACCGTCGGAGGTCTTGCCGGCGAGGAACTGCGTGGTCGCCATCTGCATGCCGCGCGCGCTGATGTCGTTGCCGGTGGCATAGCCGGCGACGCAGTCGAGCGCATCCGCCTCCGGCACGTCCCGGCACCGGCGCCCGATCAGCACCACCAGCTCGGTCTCGAAGTCGAACCGGTCGTCGATCGCGGTGGGCAGGGTGACGGTGCCGTCGTGGTGGTTCAGCGCGTTGGGGAACTTGGCGAACAGCGGCGGCTGCTTCGGCACCGGGGTGCCGGTCTCGGCCGCGTGCTCGCGGTAGTTGAAGCCGACGCAGATGATCTTGCCGGGACGGGTCACCAGCGGCGCGAAGCGGACCTCCGCGGCGGGAACCAGCACCGCGCGGGCTGGGTTGCGGAGGACGGCGTCGCGTATCGCGCGGAGCTGCGGGCCGAGCCCGTTCTGCAGCAGGTCGTCGACGTCGCGCGGTGCCGGCAGGCCGAGGGCGCGGGCGGTGGCGCCGACGTCGAGCATCCCGTCCGGGGTTTCCAGGCCGAGCGCGGTGCCGTGGTCGATGCGGAGGTTGGCGATCCTCGCGCCCAGCGTGGAGACGTCCTGGAAGTCCTGGTCGGGGATGGGCATCGGCGGAGTCCTGTGCGGTATCACCAGGGTCCCCAACGCCATCCGCCGCTTGTCGTTCGTCCGGTCCCCGGCCGGGTCCGGGAGCTGATCTCCCGGACCCGGGCCGGCTGCCTACCAGCGGGTCCAGAGGCTGCGGTCGTTGTCGTAGACGAAGGTGACCGGCGTGGTGGGGGTGATGCCGGCGGGGGCGCCCAGCACGGTGGCGGTGGTGCCGGAGGTGGAGGTGCCGCCGGTCACGGTGAGCGCGGTGATGGCGCACTCGGCGGTGAGGTGGAAGGTCTGCTTGGGCCGCGGGTTGGCCGGCAGCACCATGGTGAGGGTCGCCAGCGTGGTGGAGGTCGAGGCGCAGACCAGGATCTGGCCGCCGGTGTTGTCGGTGCCGGTGATCGTGACGCCGGCGGTGGCGCCGGTCGGAACCGGCGAGCTGTCGACGATGCCGCCGTTGGTGACCAGGCCGCCCTTGCAGGTCAGGTTCAGGGTGCCCATGCCCATCGTCCCCGCCGTGCCGCCGGAGCCGCCCAACCGGCAATCGTAGTCGTTCAGGCCGAGAAAGGTGCCGGTGGAAGAAGCGAGGCTGTGGAAGTCGATGGTGCCGGCGTAGCCGGGACCGACGCCGGGGATGGTGACGCCCGGCATGCCGAGCTCGAAGCCGGCGGCGAAGTACTGGCCGTAGGAGCCGTGCACGACGGTATCGTGGCCGGCATCGGCGTAGATCATGTTGTCGGTGGTGACGATGTTCTCGAAGTGCGGATTGAAGCGCACGTCGCTGCCGGTATAGGTGTTCTGGAAGCAGCTGGTGCTGCGGCTGTTGCTGGTGTTGGGCGCGCACTCGTCGTTGTCGACCAGCACGTTGGGGCCCTGGGCGGAGAACCCGTAGTCGGAGCCTGCGACGGATACGTTGCCGACGATGGAAGGCAGGCCGTCGTAGACGCCGGAGCCGTTGGCGCCCTGGTTCAGCACCAGGCCATAGGAATTGTAGGTGGTGGCGCCGCTTCCCTGGTAGCCGGCGGCGGGTGCGGTGATGGTGTCGCCGCTGACGTTCACCCAGTCGACGCCGTCCAGCCACTCGCCGTACCAGTTGGTGCCGGCCACGTTGTTGTTCGGGTAGTAGAAGTTGCCCTGGCTGAACACGGTGCCGATGTTGGACACGTGCACGTTGGCGACCGAGGCGCCGCCGGAGGCGGCATGGATCGACAGCGAGCCGTTCACCTGCTGCACGCCTGACAGCCAGGTGATGCCGGTCGCCACCTCGACCCAGAACGGGCGCTCCAGCCAGACCGCCTGAATCGCGCGTCCGCTGATGTCGAAGAAAGCGCTGCCGCCGTAGGAGGTGCAGTCCTGGCAGATGATGTTGCCGTGGCCGGTGCCGGCGGCGGGCGTGTCGCTGACGATCTGGAAGCCGGCAGTCTTGCTTTCGCGCAGGTCGACCGCGATCGCGCGGTTGATGTAGAGGAAGTCGGGGTCGGTGAAGCGCAGGCCGGTGGCCCAGGCCTGGGTGCTGCCGCTCCAGCCGGCGCGGTTGGTGAAGGCGACGTCCTCGATCACCTGGGTCGGCGCCACGTTGGAGAGCACCAGCGGGATGCCCTTGATGTTGAGGGCCACGCCGGTGTTGGACGCACCCGCATAGGCGGTGGAGAACTTGATCCCCTTGATGTACAGCGCCTGGCCCGAATAGGTGCCGCCGTTGTGGACGATGTCGTTGCCGTTGGGGTTGGCGGCGAAGGTGACGTCGAGCCCGTCGCCGGCAGAGCTCCAGACCAGCTCGGTGTGCGAGGTGCCTTCGCCCACCATGGCAAAACCGGAATTGGTCAGCATGGTCGCGCTCAGCGTGGCGCTGAGCATGCAGGCGCCGGACGGCACCACGATCCTGACGCTGCCGTTCCTGTTGACGCCGATGCCGACGGTGCCGGCGAATTGGCTGGCGGTGCCGCCGCTCGGCAGCTGTCCGGTGGCGACCGCGATCGCGGCCTTGAAGGCTGCGGTGTCGTCGGTGCTGCCGTCGCATTTGGCGCCGTAGTCGCGCACGTTCAGGCTGTCGGAGAAGCGGGTGGCGAGCGAGCGCGACGCGAGCGCCAGCGAGGGCAGCGGCGTTGCGGCCGCGAGCTGCGAGGTCGGCAGCGCCGCCGCCGCCTGCGAGGCGATCGAGGAAAGGCTGGTGCCGCCGACGGTGGCAGCGCCGTTGAGGCTCGTGATGCTGAGGTTGCGCGCGGACACGTCGCCGGCGCGGTTGAAGATCGGCTGGGCCTTCGCGGCAACGGGCAGCACAACGGTTGACATCGAAACGAATGCGAGCACGAATGGCAAACGCGTCATGGGATCTCCACTCTGGCGACCGGGATCGACCGGCTGTGGCGACATGATACGTTGGCTCAATACGTAGCCGAAAGGAATTGCACCCGCGTGCCAGTTGCCGCGGATGCGGCTGCCGTTCGGCAGAAGGCGGATGGTGTGTGTTCCGCCGTTCTATGATCCGCGGGAACGGGCGCCTGCGTGGCGGTGGACGAGGTCGACGAGGCGGTCGAAGATCGCCGGACGCGACACGACGAAGTTGCCGCGTCCGTCCACGCCGCCCGCATCGCGGTCCGGGGTGCAGTCCCGCACCTCGTCGGTGCGGTTGAACAGCATCTCCGAGCTGCCTTCGAGTGCGGCCGGCGCGTCGTAGATGTGCAGGTCGGCGCGATGCTCTAGGTTCCACCGGCTCGACAGCACCAGGCCGGGGGTGTTGCAGATCCAGCGGTACTTCGCGAGTGCTGCGCCGAGCGGGGCGATGAAGCAGTCGGCGCGCGCGCACCAGACCACGCTGCACAGCGCCGAGCGGTTGACGAGGTCGACCACGGGCACTCCGGCCTCGCGGCCTGCCGCGACGATCGCGGACGCCAGCGCGAACTCCTGTGCCAGGTCGCCGGCGGCCTCGACATCGCGGATGGCGGCGCCGCGGTCGTGCTGGTCGTTCAGCCCATCCAGCACCACGGTACAGCCCGGCACGGTGCGGCCGAGATGGCGGAGAAGGTCGGCGGCAAAGTCGGCGAAGTCGTCCAGGGTGCGGTTGCCGACCCGCAATCCGAACAGGATCACCGGGCCCGCCGCCCGCGCCGCGTCGGCGGCGGCGCAGTCGTCCCGGAGCGAAAGCGTGGCGTTGCCGGCCGCCACCACCGCCGGGCCGAGCTCGGCCGGGATGCTGATGGCGTTGTAGCGGATCACGCGCTGGCCGGACCGGTAGAAGGCGGGGATGTGGGCGTCGAAGCCGTGCTCGTGCCGGGTGATGCGGCCGTCGAGTGCCGGGAAGATCCGCTCCTCCGGACCGAAGAAGGCCTGGATGACGAAGCTGCTGAACATCTGCAGCTGCGGCAGGCGGCCTTGCCCGGCGTGCCGAAGCAGGAAAGCGAGCCCGGCCAGGTCCTGCCAGACGTAGTGGCCGATATGGATCGCGCAGGCACCGAAGAAGTGCTGCACCATCGGATCGGGCGGCAGCCGGGCGCCGGTCCCGAGTGCTGCGCGATGGGCCAGGAAGTGCCCGAGCAGGGCAGTCCGTCCCCTGGCGAGATGCCCGCAGGCGGCGGCGAGGTCGGGCGTGCGCGCCACCAGCAAGTCGGCAGTGGGGAAGTAGAGCGCGTGGTTGTAGAAATACGTGCCGGTGCAGACGACGTGGAATACCAGGCCGCTCTCCGCGTGCCGGAACCGGTAGGCGAAGCAGTTCTGGTCGAGCAGGAACGCGAAGCCGTCGCTCTCCACCGGGGTGCCGCCGGCAGGCGACGGCCAGACCATCCGGCCGTCGCGCAGCAGCCGGTCCATCTCGGCGTGGAGGCTGTGCCCCAGGGCACGGGCCACCGCTTCCGTGTCCAGCGCGAGCAGGCCATGCGCGGCCGGGACCACGTAGGCCAGCCCCGGCGGCGGCGGCACGTCGAGGGTCCAGACCCGGGTGTCGACGGGATGGCCGGCTTGCTCCAGATGCAGCGACACCAGTGAGACCAGGTCCGCCGAGGGCAGCCGCGTCACCCCGTCCTCCGGCAGCCGCACGTCCGGCATCCCGAGCGCCAGGCCGGTCCAGAGCGCCGACAGCAGCGGGTCGGCCAGGCGTGCCAGGTGGCGCTGCCAGTGCATCGGCAGCAGGGAGGTGGCGTGGCTTACCAGGCGCCCATCCAGGTCGATGAACCAGGTGGCCTCGTGCCCGTCCCGGTGACGCAGGATCACCGCCAGGAGCGGCGTGAAGGCCGTCTCGACCGAGGCGATCGCCCAGCCGGGAAGCAGCTCGGCGAGCGCCTCCCCGGCGACCAGCGGCACCATCTCGCCGGGGTTGCCGATCAGGCTGCCGTTGGTGTCGGGAACCGGGGCGAACCGGAGCGGCGGCGGGTCCTCGAGGCTGTGCCGCAGCAGGAGCGGGTCGGGCAGGATCAGGACCAGCGGATCGGCCTCGAGCAGGGCGTCGAGCTCGCGCTGCACCGTGGCGGGGAGAGCGAGCCAGGCGCGCACCGCATCCGGCACCGTGACCCGGATCCGCCGGCCCGGCGCATGGCGCAGCCACAGCCCGATCCCCTCCAGGCGGCCGGCGAACAGGAGGCGCTCGCGCTCGGGACGGGTATGCGGCGGCGTGCACAGCCGGCCATTGTTCTCCACGTGCCAGCAGGCGACGCTGCCGTCCTCGTGACGCAGCACCAGCACCCAGACCGGATCGAGCAGGGTGAACAGCGTTTCCGCCTGCCAGCCCGGGTTGAAGCTGCGGACCGGGTCGGTGCCGCTCGTCAGCAGGATCGGCGCCCGGCCCGGGATGCGCAGGTGCATCCCGTCGGCCTGGTGCTGGATCGGGTGGTCGACGAGGAAAGGCAGGGTGTCCAGCGTCAAAACCCTTCGCGTCCACCCGACCAGGCGTTGCCGCGGTCAGACTGGCATGGAGGCAGGGCTGCCCACAACATGAGCCCCGGCCGCCGGCCGGTCCGGAACGCCGTGACGGAGAACGGGGTTACCCTCCCGTGCGGTAAGGCGGGGATCATGGGTGTGACATTGGACGTCCTCGATCGGCTCCTGGCAGCCTTGTCGGTCCGGCTGCACGCGTTCTCCGTGTGCGCGCTGCAGAAACACTGGCGTCTCGAGTTCCCTGGCTTCGAGGCGATCACGGTGCACTACGTCCTGGACGGCGCCGGGGCCCTGAGCGTCGGCAGCGGACCGTGGCTGCCTTTCGCTTCGGGAAGCATCCTGGTGGTGCCGCCGCGCCAGGCGCACCAGGTGGGCGGAACCGGACCGGTCGCGGGGTCGGTGCGGGCCGAGGACCGCTGCTCGTTGCTGGGCGACGGACTGGTCACGTTCACCGCCGGGGACGGGAGCCGCGACGTCCTGCTGCTGTGCGGGACGATCTCGGCCTCCTATGCGTCGGCGCTCGGGCTGTTCGACCTGTTGCGGGAACCCCTGGTCAAGGCGGTGTCGACCGATCCCGTCACCGGCCAGGCCTTCGCGCTCATGCGCGCCGAGCTGGCGCGGCCGGGCCTGGGCACGCAGGCGATGACGGAGCTGCTGATGAAGCAGTGCCTCGTGGCCCTGCTGCGCCGACATCTGGAGGAGGGTGCAGGCAACGGGCTGGCCGCGGCGCTGCACCATCCGCGCCTCGCGCGTGCGGTGCTGGCCGTGCTGGAGGACCCGGCCGGGCGGCACAGCGTGGCGAGCCTCGCGGCGGCGGTCGGGATGAGCCGGGCGTCATTCGCCGACCACTTCTCGCGGGCATTTCCCTACGGGCCGATGGACTTCGTCCAGACGGTGCGCCTCCGGACGGCGGCACGCCTGCTGGCGACGACGAGGCTTCCCGTCAAGGTGATCGCGCAGGGCGTCGGTTATGGCGGTCCGGCCGCGCTGGCACGGGCGTTCCGGCTGTCCTACGGCATCGATCCGGTCGGCTATCGCCGGGCGGGTGTCGACGACCCGCGCGAGCCAGGCAGCCTGGACAAGGTGATGGAGGCCGGACGTCCAGATTGAGCCGCCGATCGTCCAGATCCGGCGCGACCGAGGCAAAGGAGACCGGGCTCCAGGCGTTGGCAGCGCCATGCCGGGGATTGGTCCACGGCGCCACGCTTCCGCTTCCCGATCGGAGTCGACATGTCGGCCACCCAATTCGTCACCTCGCCGCTGCGTTTCGCCCCGTCGATGGAAACTCCCGACGCGAACGAGGCGGAAACCAACCAGGGATTGATCGACGCACTGAACAGGATCAGCCAGACTACGTTCGAGCATTCCGGCCACGCCATCCGCTCGGTGCACGCCAAGGCGCACGGCGTGGTGCACGGAACGTTCGAGGTGCTGGACCGCCTGCCGCCGGAATACGCGCAAGGGCTGTTCGCCAGGCCGGCCAGTCATCGCGCCGCGTTGCGCTTCTCCACCCTTCCCGGCGACATCCTGGACGACAGCGTGTCCACGCCGCGCGGCCTGGCGGTGAAGGTGGTCGGTGTCGAAGGCGCCCGCCTGCCGGGCAGCGAAGCCGACTCCACCCAGGACTTCATCATGGTCAACGCGCCGGCGTTCGCTGCGCCGAATGCGGCCAAGTTCCTCGGCAACCTCAAGATGATGGCCGCCACCACCGATAAGGCGGAAGGGCTGAAGAAGGCGGTCTCGGCGGTCAACCGGACCGCCGAGAGCGTGCTGGAAGCGTTCGGCGGCAAGAGCGCGACGCTGACCACCATGGGCGGCCAGAAGCAGACCCACATCCTGGGCGAGACCTTCTACTCGCAGGTGCCGATCCTGTACGGGGACTACGTCGCCAAGTTCAGCGCGACGCCGGTGTTCGACCTGTCGCTGCTCACCGGGGCTCCGATCGATACCAGCGATCCAGACGCCCTGCGTACGGCGGTATCGCAGTACTTCGCCAGCCACGGCGGCGAATGGAACTTCTGCGTGCAGCTCTGCACCGATCTCGACACCATGCCGATCGAGGACGCCAGCGTGATCTGGCCGGAGGACAGGAGTCCGTACGTGCCGGTGGCGCGGCTGACCGTGGCACCGCAGGACTCGTGGAGCGCCGATGGCGTGGCGGCGATCGACGAGGGCACCGCGTTCAGTCCCTGGCACGGGCTTGCCGCGCATCGTCCGCTCGGCTCGGTGATGCGGGCGCGGAACACGACCTATACCAGTTCGGTCAGGTTCCGCTCCGAACACAACGGCTGCCCGATCCACGAGCCGAAGGCGGGCGGCTAGCTTCGCCGCGTCAGCGCAGCGTCAGGCCGTAGCGCACGAAGCCGCCGCTGCCGTCGCCGAGGCGGGTGACGGCCGGTTGGCCGGACAGATGGCGCGCGGTTTCCGCGTTGCCGTCGAAGCTGAGCAGGACCGGCGTGGCGAACGGCCGGAAGCGCCAGACCGGGGCGGCCACGGGCGTCACCTCGCGATGCTGAAGCACGTAGCGCACGATCACGTCGCGGTTCAGGTCTGGCGCCTGCAGCACCAGATGCTCGCCGCCAGTGCCGGGAAAGCCGCCGCCGCCGTCGGCGCGGTAGTTGTTGGTCACCATCAGGAAGCGGTCGGCGGGCGTCACCGCCCTGCCCGCATGCGTCAGCGACACGATCCGCCTGGCGTCGGCGCGCACCAGCCGGCCCTTGGCGTCGTAACGTTGGGGCTGCGACAGGTCGATCTCGTAGGACAGGCCGGCGATGGTGTCGAACAGGTAGCTGGCGGCGCGCGGCGCCACCAACGGTTGCGGCGCAAGGCCGAGAGTCGGCTCGATGCGGTTGAAGATCGCGCAGGACCGTTCCAGCCATTCGTGTAGCTCGGCGCCGTCCAGCTTCACCACGCAGACCGTGTTGGCGAACATGTAGAGGTTGGCCACCGCCTTCATGTCCAGCGGACCGGCGGGAATGTCGACGAACGAGTCCGGGCCGGCGCCACCCGCCTTGAACGGCGAGGCCGCCGACAGCAGCGGCAGGTGCGCGTGCGGGGTCGCGGCGATCAGCGGACGAGCGTACCAGAGCTGGGCGTCGTTCACCAGCGTCAACGCGGCGTCGTTGCCGAGCAGCGAGAAGTAGGTGTTGATCGGCACCGCGGTGCTGCCGACCGGCTGTTCCATCCAGCGCAGGGTCGCCTGGTGCTCGGGGGCTGCAGAGTCGAGCACGGCGGCGTCGTCGGGAACCAGCGGCAGCGCCTGCCGCCCCTCGCGCCGGCAGATCGGCCGCACCTCGGTGCGGAACGCCGCGACCTGCCAGGACCCATCGGCGTCGCGCTCCAGCTGGAGGTCGATCAGGCCGAGATGGCTGCCCCAGTAGCCGGGCATCACCGCCGGGATGCCGCCGAGCGTGCCGCGCACGGCGTCCACGCCGGGGAGGCCGGCATAGTCCGGGCCGGGGAAGACCCGATGCGCGTGGCCGGCCAGGATCACGTCGATGCCGGGCACCGCGGCGAGATGCAGCGACGCGTTCTCCTCGCCGCCTCGTCGGGGCTGCGCCGAGATCCCGGAATGGCACAACGCGACCACGAGGTCGCATCGCGCACGCAGGACCGGAACGTGTCGGGTTGCCGCGTCGACGATGTCGATCGTGTCCACGTGGCCGTCGAGGCGCGCCTTGTCCCAGACCATGATCTGCGGCGTCACCAGCCCGATCACGCCGATCCGCAAGGAATGCGACGTGCCGGCCTCGTCGGTAACGATGCGGTGGAGCACGGCGGTGGGCGGCAGCAGCGTGCCGCCCGGTGTCTCGATGTTGGCGCAGACGAACGGGAAGCGCGCGTCGCGCAGGGCGCGGTGCAGGAAGTCGAGCCCGTAGTTGAACTCGTGGTTGCCGACGGTGGCGGCGTCGTAGCCGAGCAGGTTCATCGCCCGGACCATCGGGTGGCCGTCCTGCTCGGTCAGCTTGCCGGACAACGCCATGTAGTCGCCGAGCGGGTTGCCCTGGATGATGTCGCCGTTGTCGAACAGCAGCGTGTTGGACGCCTCGGCGCGCGCTTGCTCCACCAGGGTCGCGACCCGGGCGAGCCCCACCGTGTTGTCCTGACGGCCCTGGTAGTAGTCGTAGTCGTAGACGAACATGTGCAGGTCGGAGGTTTCGAGCAGCCGCAGCCTCACGAGGGGTGCCGCGTCGGTCATGGGTGACTCCGCAGCCACGTGGCGCCGGCAGCGGCCGGGGCGCCATGGCGTCCCGACCTCGCCCGCGGCGTCGCGTCCATCGGCATCGAAAACCCTGTGCCCATCTCCGGGATGACCCTGCGTCGCAAGATCCGGTCGGTCCTGACCGTCAGATCGCGGCCTCGGCGAAGATCCGCGTCACGTTGCCGTTCCACGCGCCAGCATAGCGCGAAAGCCAGTGTTCGGCCTGGGTCGGCGCGCCGGCGACGATCGGCAGCAGCGGATCGAGGTGGCGCCGCTCGTCGCGGCCCCGGTCGTCGTGCAGGGCGCGCGCGGCGAGGCCGCCCTCGGCGATCGACACCAGGCGCGCGGCGAGGGAGCGTACGGTGCCCGCCGGGGCGCCATCCGGCCACGGGGCGTCGAGGCCCTGCACCGGCACGGCGGCGCGCAACGCCGCGTAGGCCGCCCACGGCTGCTCGCGCACCAGCGCGTCCGCGGCCGCCAGTGCCGCGTCGTCGTAGAGCAGCCCGGTCCAGAACGCCGACTGCGCCAGCATCATCGGGATCGAGCCGGCGTCCGAGCCGCGCATCTCCAGGAAGCGCTTGATCCGCACGTCGGTGAACACGGTGGTGAGGTGGTCGTCGAAGTCGCCGAGCGTCGGGCGCAGGTGCTCGAGCCCGGGCTGGCGGTTGCCCATCCAGGCGCGGAACGAGCCGCCTGCCACGTCGATCATCGCGCCGTCGCGGTTGACGAAGTACATCGGCACGTCGAGCGCCCACTCGACGTAGCGGCCGAAGCCGAAGCCTGGCTCGAAGAAGGAGGGCGGCATGCCGCTGCGGGCGTTGTCGGTGTCGGTCCAGACCCGGGCGCGGGTGGACAGGAGCCCGTTCGGGCGGCCCTCCTCGAACGGCGAGTTGGCGAACAGGGCGGTCGCCACCGGCTGCAGCGCCAGCGACACGCGCAGCTTGGCGGCCATGTCGGCTTCCGAGCCGTAGTCGAGGTTCACCTGCACGGTGCAGGTGCGCAGCATCATGTCCAGGCCGTACCGGCCGACCAGCGGCATGTAGCGGCGCATGATGGCGTAGCGGCTCTTCGGCATGAACGGCATGTCGGCGCGGGTCGCGACCGGGTGGTAGCCGAGCGGGGCGAAGCCGAGCCCGAGCGCGTCCGCATGCGGACGGAGGCCCGCGGCATGGGCCAGCAGCTCGGCCTCGGTGTCGTGCAGGGTAGCCAGCGGTGCCCCGGACAGCTCGAACTGGCCAGCCGGCTCCAGCGACAGCGAGCCGCCCTTGTTCGGCCCCTGCCCCTTCAGCCCGATCAGGTGGCCGGCATCGGTGATCGGCTCCCAGGAGGCGGGATCGGCGGCGTAGGCGGCGAGCAGGTCGGCGATGCCGCGCGGCTGGTAGGCCGGCGCCGACCACGCGGCACCGCCCGCGGCATCCGGCCAGCGGAAGCCGAACTTCTCGTGCTCGGTGCCGATCCGCCAGGCCGCGCGCGGCTTGGCGCCGGCCGCGAGATGCGCCGCGAGCTGGTCCACCGACTCGATCGGGGTGTCGTCTTGGTCGCCGGGGTTAGACATCGAGGGCGCACGCATTCCTGGGAGGATGGAAACCGTTCGGGACGGGCCGCCGGTTGTCCGGCAGTGTCTATGGCGCTGCCGCCGGCTTGGGGCAACCTCGCGGGTCAGCCGGCGAGCGCTGCCAGCCCGGCCAGGGCGGCGGTCTCGGCGCGCAGGATCAGCGGCCCCAGGGTGGCAGCGACCACGAACGGGCGGCTGCGCAGCAGGGCCCGCTCGGCGGGGGAGAAGCCGCCTTCGGGCCCGACCAGCAGACCGGGCTGGAGGTCGGGCGTCCTGGGAGTGCGGGTGCGCCAGGCGGCGAGGCTGCCGGCCCCGTCCTCCGGCGTTGCGCGCTCCAGTGCCACCAGCAGCGGCCGGTCGGTGTTCCAGGCGCCGAGCAGCTCGGGCAGCCGGACCGGATCCGCGATCGCCGGCACGCTCAGCCGCTCACATTGTTCCGCTGCCTCTGTCGCGATCGCGGTCCAGCGCCCGGCGTTGATCCGGGCGGAGATCGTGCGCTCGGTGATGACCGGGTGCAGCGCCTCGGCGCCGAGCTCGGTTGCCATGCGCACCACGAGGTCGGTGGCGTCGCGCTTGAGCGGCGCGAACAGAAGGGTCGGTCCGGGCTCGGGCGCCGGCGGGCGCAGAAGCTGCCGGAGGCGGAACCGGCCGCGCTCCTTGCGCAGCGACTCGACCGTGGCGGTCCACTCGCCGTCCCGGGCGTTGAACAGACGCACCCCGTCGCCCGGCTGGCGGCGCAGCACGGCGCCGAGGTAGTGCGCCTGACCCTCCGTCATCGGCAGGAGGAGGTCGGCGGACAGGGGTTCGGCGTGAAGTCTGGGCAGGTCCTGCACCGGAGCGCTCCGTTGACCGGGGGGTGGACCGGCCATAGCAGGAGTTCATGGCCCATACCGACATCGTCGCCACCGGCTGGATCCGGCATCTGCCTGCAAGGTGGCGGCCCTATGCGCTGCTGGCGCGGCTGGACCGGCCGATCGGCACCTGGCTGCTGTTCCTGCCGGGGGCGTGGGGCATCCTGCTGCCGGGCGGCGTGGCGATGGGACAGCGGTTGCGGCTGCTGGCGCTGTTTGCGGTCGGCAGCGTGGTGATGCGGTCGGCCGGCTGCGTGGTCAACGACATGTGGGACCGCGACCTGGACCGGCAGGTGGCGCGCACGCGCGGCCGGCCGCTGGCGTCCGGCGCGCTCCGTATGCGGCAGGCGGCATGGTTCCTGGGCTTGCTGCTGCTGCTCGGGCTCGGGGTGCTGTTGTCGCTGAACCGGCTGTGCTGGGCGTTGGGGGCGGGCTCGCTGGTGCTGGTGGGGCTGTATCCGTTGGCGAAGCGGGTGACGTGGTGGCCGCAGCTGGTGATGGGGTTCACCTTCGGCTTCGGGGCGCCAATGGGTTACGCGGCGGCGACCGGGCGGATCGACGGGATTGCGCTATCACTTTATGCAAGCGCGATCCTGTGGGACCTCGGTTTCGACACCGTATACGGGTTCCAGGACATGGAGGACGACGCGCTGGTGGGGGTGAAGTCGACCTCCCGGCTGGTGGCGGCGCGGCCGCGGCGGTTCGTCGGCGGCTGCTACGCGCTGATGCTGGCAGCGCTGGCGTTGGCGGGAGGGCTGGCCGGGGTCGGGCGCTGGTTCTGGCCAGCGTTGCTTCTGCCGGCCGGGCTGCTCGCGATGCAGGTGCGGGCGCTGGAGATCGGTGAGCCGGCGATCTGCCTGCGGCTGTTCCGAGGCAACCGCGAGGTGGGGCTGGCGGTGGCGGTGGCGCTGCTGGCGGGGCGGTGGCGATGAGGCGTCGCGGTCGGAGGCAACCGGGGCACCGGAAGGCGACTTGAGCATCACATGGAAGACTCGGCCTTGTCGTTCGTCGGAAACGCGCTGGCGGCGCTGCAGCACGCGCTGCATGAGCGTGGATCGGAGCTGCGCAACGTACAGCTGGCGACGCTGTCGCCGGACGGACGGCCCGGGCTTCGCACCGTGGTGCTGCGCGGCTTCGAGCGGGGGTCGGCCTGCCTGGAGATGCACACCGACGCGCGGGCGGGCAAGGCGCGCGACGTGGCCGGCGACGGGAGGGTCAGCGTGCTGGCGTGGTCGGCGGACGAGCAGCTGCAACTGCGCTTCGACGGCACCGCCCGGCTGCACCGGGACGACGAGGTCGCGCGCGAGCGCTGGGACGCGCTGTCGCCCAACGGGCGGAATGCATACGGGCTGCGCAGCGATCCGGGCCGGCGGATCGAGGATCCGGAGGACCGGACGCACCTGCCCGAAGACGAGCAGTTCCGGTGCTTCGCGGTGATCCTGGTGTCGCCGGACAGCGTCGACGTGCTGCGGCTCGGGCCGGAGGGCGCGCAGACGCGGGCCGCCGGCCGCTTCGACGGGTCCGGCCTGTCGGCAGAATGGATCGGGGCGTAAGGGCAGGGTTAGGCCGGCAGCAGCTGCCAGTCCGCGGCCTTGCCCATGGGTCCGACCGGCAGGAGGGGTCCGAAGCTGTAGCTGCGTGGACGTTCCGGTACCGAAAGGTGCAGGGCGGCGAAGGCGTCGAGCGAGGCACGCAGCGCGTCGGGATCGGCGTCGGCATGTTGCGGAACGATGAACGCCTTCAGCCGCGTGCCCTCGGCAGGGAGCATCAGCCGCACCGCGGCGTCGGCGACGTCGGCGTGCCTGCCCAGCACCTCGCGGACGCGGGCCGGAAACACGTTGGTGCCGCCGACCTGCACCGCGCCGTCCTGCCGGCCGCACACGCGGTAGCGGCGACGGTCCAACCAGTCCAGCCGGTCCGGGATGTCGGCGGCCGCGGGCAGGCCGCCGGTAGTGGGCAGGCGCTGCACCCCGTCGCCGTCGCCGCGCTGCCAGTGCGGCAGCAGCGTGTAGGGGGCGTCGGGGGCGTCCCGCCAGCCGAGGCCCGCGGTCTCGGAGGAACCGTGGATCTGCAGCAGGCGGTGAAGCCCCGCAGCGCGCAGCGCGGTCGCGGTATCGGCCGGGCACGGCGCGGTGGAGGTCACGCCGGTCACGCCGGGTGGCCAGCCAGGGGCGGCGCGCGCCACCGCGGCCCAGAAGGCGGGGTGGCCGACCACGACGTCGCCAGGCCGTGCCGTGCGTGGGACTGCGCCGGGCGCGTGCTGCCGCAGGTCGAGCACCGGCAGGCCGCCGAGCCGACGGGGCAGCAGCACGGTGAACAGGAAGCCGTAGATGTGGTGGCAGGGCACCGCCGCCAGCACGCGGGCGCCCTCGGCCTGCGGGGCCAGCAATGCTGCCAGCGCGTCCGCTTCCCGCTCCAGCTCCGCCAGCGGGTGCGGACAGGATTTCGGCACGCCGGTGCTGCCGGAGGTCCGGAAGGTCAGGGTGGCAGAGAAGCGGCGCAGCGCCTCGGCCGACAGCGCGCACCAGCCGTCGAGGCCGCCTTGCGCCAGCAGGTAGTCCTCGAGCCCGCTCTCGTGCAGGTGCAGCGCCTCGCACAGTGCTGCGCCGAGCTGCAGCCGCTCCAGGCTGTCGAAGCCGAGGCCGGCCTCGTCGAGCCGGGTGTCGGGCGCCCACGGCCCGGGCGGCACGATGCCGCCCGGGCGCAGGCGCTTGGCCTCGGCGCCGACCAGGTCCACCAGGAAGCGGTGCAGGGCGTCGCCGCCCTGCCACCAGCCCATGCGCGCGGGATCCAAGGCTGCGCCTCCGACGCGGCTACAGGCGCTTGACGAACACCCAGAAGGTGTCGCCGACCAGGGCCTTCTTCATGTGGACCTTCACCTTCGTCGGCTTCATGTTGTAGTCGAAGGTGTACTCGAACATCGCGTTCAGGTCGCCGCTCTTCACGCCCTTGTCGAACGCGCCCTTGAACACCGGGGTGTTGGTGCAGGGTGCGACCTCGGTGAAGAAGCTCTTGCCGATCACCGCCTTCGGATCGCGACCGGTGATCGCACCCTCGGCAGCGTTGTAGGCCAGGATCCTGCCCGACGCGTCGAGCTGCACCGCACCGAAAGCGAGCTTGTCGATCTCCCCGGCCTTCATGTTCGACAGCGTGTTCGCGATGTCGTCCTTGCCGAACCCAACCAGGGCCATTCCGCCGTCCATGTTTCCTGCTCCGTCCTTGATTGCGCCGCCCAGGGCCCGTGCCGCACGGTACCCGGTGGGCGGCTCGGAAGAATTGTGCACTGCGATGGTTGCTAGCCGGTTAATCCCGGCCTGACGACGGGTCGTCCTCGCCCCAGCCCTCCCGCCAGTCCTCCCCCTGCAGCGACGCGGCCAGGGCAATGATCTCCAGCGACAGCGGGCGGTCGCGATGGAGGAACAGCACGCGCGCCCGCACCCAGGCGCACAGGCGCCGGCTGGCCGGGGCGAAGCCGGCGGCCTCCGGACCGCCCTGCATCTCGCAGGCCTGCGCCAGCGCCATGGCGTGGATCGCCAGCACGTGCCAGGCGAGGTCGAGCAGCTCGGCCGCCTTGCGCGCGGCGATCGTGCCCATCGTCACCACGTCCTGGTTGTTGTTGTTGGTCGGGATCGACTGAATGGAGGCGGGATGCGCCTTCGCCCGCAGCTCCGCCACCAGGGCGGTGGCGGTCACCTGCGCGCCCATGAAGCCGCTGTTGCGACCGACCGGGCCGGATTGCAGGAACGGGGGCAGCCCGCCGTTCAGCAGCGGGTCGCACAGACGCGCCAGGCTGCGCTCGGCGTGCAGCGCCAGCTTGCCGATTGCCAGCTGCAGCGTGTCGGCGGCGAAGGCGGCGTGCTGGCCATAGAAGTTGCCGCCGTGCAGCACCGCCTCGTCGTCGGCGAACACCAGGGGGTTGTCGGTGGCGCTGTTCAGCTCGGTCGCGATCACCCGGTCGTGGAAGTCGATCAGATCCCAGATCGCCCCGAACACCTGCGGCAGGCAGCGCGCGGTGTAGGGCGCCTGCGGCAGCGCGCGGCCGACCAGCACCCCGTCCTGCGCTTCCTCCTCCGCCTGGAGACGCGGCGGCGGCTGCACGGTGGCGCCCAGGCGGGTGCCGCCGCGGGCGAGTCCGGCCAGCAGGCGGTGCACCTCCTGCTGGCCCGGATGCGGCCGGGCGATGCCGAGCCGCGGGTCGAAGGCCTCGGCAGGGGCGCCCAGGATCTCGGCGTAGAGCAGGCCCAGGCGCAGCCCGAAGGCTGCGGCCCGTCGCGCGCCGACGCCGTTCAGGCAGGAGATGCCGGTCATGGCGGAGGTGCCGTTCACCAGCGCCAGCCCGTCCTTGAGGCCGAGCGACACCGGGCGCAGGCCCACGGCCGCCAGTGCCGCGGCGCCCGGCATGCGCTGCCCGGCCACCACCGCCTCGCCCTCGCCGACCAGGACCAGGGCGACGTGGGCCAGGGGGGTCAGGTCGCCGCTCGCGCCGACGGTGCCCATCTCCGGCACCACGGGCACCACGTCGCGGTCGAGGCAGGCCAGCAGCAGGTCGAAGGTGTCGGCCTCGATCGCGGAGAAGCCGCGCGCCAGGCTGCTGGCACGTGCCGCCATCACCGCACGTGTCTGCGGCCCGCCGAGCGGCCGGCCGACGCCGGTCGCCAGGTGGTAGAGCAGGTTGCGCTGCAGCTCGGCCGCGTGCTCGGGCAGCACGTAGTGGCAGGCCAGCGGTCCGTAGCCGGTGGTCACGCCGTAGATGCGGCGGCGCTCGGCGACCATGCGCGCCAGGCAGTCGTTGGCTCCCGCCATGCGGGCGCGTGCGGCGGGGCCGACGCAGGCCGGGCGGTGCCGGTGCGCGACGTCCCAGACCGCGTCGAGGCCCAGGTTCTCGGCGCCGAGGTCGATGGGTGTCACGCGATCGGGCCCGGTGTCGTCGAGCATGGTCAGCCTTCCGTCGAGAGGTGCGTGCCGCAAGGCCGGGAGGCCGCGGCGGGGGATGGACGGTAGTCTGGAGCAGGGTGGTTAAGATTCCGGGTGGAGGACGCGTCGGCGGCTGGCGGCCGTCCGGTGGAGAAGGTTCTGCCGGGCGGCAGGTGGCAGGCCGTGCCGAGACCCGCAGGCCGGGCCTCCCGCGGTCCGGCATCGCGGCGGTACTCGCCCCGCCAACGCCGGTCGCTCCACGCCGGACGTGTTCAGCGCGTGGAGCATGTCGAGGACCAGGCGGAATGACGGCAGGCGCACGTTGCCGACGCCTTGACCCGTCGCGAACGATCCGGATCCTCGCTGCATGAGCCGGTCGGGTCGGGCATGATCCGAGGCAGTCGACGGCGGAACCACGACGGATTTCTCCACCGGCCGATGGTACGGCCGGGGCCTGTCAGAGCATCACCGGATCAGGTGTGGTCACCTGGCCAGTGAAGATGCTCGTCAGGACAGAGAGCTGGAGTGCAACCGGTGAACGGACGTTAGCCGGCGGTCCAGATGGAGCGGCATCGTCCGACTTCGACGTGATCCGATCGAAGCGCCGGAACGACGGCTCGATGCCGAACCGGTCCGGCACGGCCTCCCGGCAGGTAGGCGATGTGATACGAGCGGCCGGATTGGCTGGCTCGCCAGGGATCTCCTGACCGATCGCGACGTGATCCGCTGTGGTCTGGACCAGCTTGCGGAGCCCGGCATGGCGTTGCCGATCACCATCACCCGGGACGATCCGGACGCGGCTGGGCTGCGCCGAGCGGCACGCCGCTCCCGCGATGTCGCTGCAAGGCGGCGCATGCTGGCGCCTGTGCTGGAGGGGGCGTCGCGCACCGAGGCAGCGCAGGCGCCGGGATGGATCGGCGGACGCTGCGTGACCGGGATCAACGCATGCGTTGATTGCTACGATGAAGAAGGGTCGCCCGGGCTGATCGATCGGCACGGCGAAGTCGGGCTGGCGAAGTCGGGCCGGCAGATCGTAGTCGCTCCGGGCCCTGCTGCGCCCGACCTGCACCGGTTTGGGATCGGGAACGCACAGCCCGCGTGCCAGCCGATATTGGCACGACTTCCCGGTAGCGCTCGGCCACACGCCGGCGGAAGTCTGCGGACCAGAGCATCATCCAATCGAACCGATCCGGTCGATCTGATAAAGATACTCGATAAAACAACGAGCTAGTGCATGCTCCGTGAGCGGACGCGAACGGAGCATACGCTAGAGCATCATCCGATCGAACCGACCCGATCGATCGGATAAATATGCTCGATAAAATAATAAGCTAGCGCGTGCTCCGTGAGCCAACGCGGGCGGAGCATGCTCCAGCCGCTGGCCAGATGGCCGCGGCCGCATCAGGGTGCCGGCGCGGCTCCTCCAGCAGCATGCCCATTAGCGGCTGCAGCAAACTTCCCCCAGTCGAACGGCTTCGGCCGAGGCGACAGGCTGAGCTGCTGCATCATCGCCAGATCGTCGCGCACGGCATAGTGGTCGACGATCTTGCCGCCCTTCAGCGTGTACCAGTGGATCGCGTCGATCGTGTAATGCTTGTGGGTCGGTGGCACGCCCACGAGCATGCCGCCATTCGCCGGGATACGACCGGTTCCCTCGTGGGTGCCGCTCATCTTCTCCCGCACGATGACGCTGTCACCTACCGCGACGATGTCGACTATCTTCTGCTGAAAGTCGGGAAACGTCGTGTAGATGTCCGCGAAGATCTGCGCCATCACGGCCTTTCCGACTTTCCTGCCGAAATTGCGCGTGTCGGGCGTATAAAGGCCGAGCGCGGTCTTCCAGTCTCCGTGGTTCATTTCATCCAGCTGCGTCCTGATCACCGCCTCGTTTGCTGCCGGCGTATCCGGATCCGCGGCGAGCACAGGCGATGCGAGCAGCAGAAGAGCCCCTGCAACCAGAGCCGTCCTCATCTCCCCTCGCCTTTCCTTTGCATGAAAGGATCATTGCAGAGTGGATCAGTGTTGCCCAGCATCATGCTGCAACGTGTATGCGCCGACAGATGCAACCCGAACCAGCACTGCCGGGTCGGTATGGCGACCAGCCGGGCCACAGAGGCACAACCCGGCAACTCGATCGAACCGTTGATCCCTGATGGCCCTGCTCCCCGTACCGGTCGGGAGCATCGGCATGAACGGGTCGGACCGGCTGGGCGATGAGGCGTGGACGGTGCCCACGCCGCATCTGCGGGAAGCCGAATGTGGATGCGTGGTCGGTCAGGAAAGCGGCACGGTGGTCCGGCGCAGGCGCAGGGCGTTGCCCAGCACGAACAGGCTGGACAGCGCCATCGCGGCCGCGGCCAGCATCGGCGACAGCGACACGCCGGTGAGCGGATGCAGCACGCCGGCGGCGACCGGGATCAGCAGCACGTTGTAGCCGAACGCCCAGAACAGGTTCTGCCGGATGTTGCGCATGATGGCGCGCGACAGGTGCAGGGCGGCGAGCAGGGCCGCCGGGTCGCCGTGCACCAGCACCACGTCGGCGGTCTCGATGGCGATGTCGGTGCCGGTACCCATGGCGATGCCGACGTCGGCAGCCGCCAGCGCCGGGGCGTCATTGATGCCGTCGCCGACGAACACGGTCGTGGCACCGGGACGGCGCAGCGCGCGCAGGGCGGTCGGCTTGTCGGCGGGAAGCAGGCCGGCGCGCACGGTGCGGATGCCGAGGCGGGCAGCGACGGCGTGGGCGGTGCGCGAGTCGTCGCCGGTCAGCATGGCGACGTCGAGGCCGCGTGCGTGCAGGGCGGCGACCGTGGCGGCGGCGGTGGGGCGCAGCGTGTCGGTCACTGGCAGCAGGGCGGACACCCGTCCGTCCACCGCCAGCAGGATCGGCGAGCCGCCCTCCCCTGCCAGATGGTGGATCGCCGGCGCGAAGGTGGGGTCGAGGCCGAGCGCCTGCATCAGCCGCGGGGAGCCGACCGCGACCGCGTGTCCGCCGGCCTCGCCGACCACGCCCAGGCCGGGGCGGGACTCGAAGTGCTGCACCGGCGGCAGGGCGAGGAAGCGGGCTTCGGCCGCCTGCACCACCGCGCGGGCCAGCGGGTGCTCGGAGCGGGATTCGAGGGCGGCGGCGAGGCCGAGCAGGGTGGGCTCGTCGAGCACGGCGTCGTCCGGGAGCACGAGGGGGGCCAGGGTGGGGCGGCCGAGGGTCAGGGTACCGGTCTTGTCCAGCGCCACGGCCGTCGCCTCGGCCAGGCGCTGCAGCGACAGCGGGCGGCGGAACAGCACGCCGAACGCTGCGGCGCGTGCGGTGCCGACGGTGATCGAGACCGGAGTGGCCAGCCCCATGGCGCAGGGGCAGGCGACGATCAGCACCGACACCGCGTAGCCGAGCGATGCGCCGGGTCCGGCGCCGGCCAGCAGCCAGGCGGCCAAGGTGAGGAGAGCGCAGGCGATGATCGCGGGCACGAACCATTGCGTCACCCGGTCGAGCAGCGCCTGGATCGGCAGGCGGCCGGCCTGCGCCGCTTCCACCATCCGCACGATCCCGGCCAGGGTGGTGCGCTGGCCGACCGCGGTGGCGCGGACCGTCAGGCTGCCGGCGCCGTTGACGGTGCCGCCGACCACCGGATCGCCCGAGGTGCGGGACACCGGCAGCGGCTCGCCGGTGAGCATGGACTGGTCGACGTGGGAGGCGCCGTCGGTCACCACCCCGTCGGCGGGCAGGCGCTCGCCGGGGCGGATCAGGATCAGGTCGCCGGGACGGAGGGCGGCGGCCGGCAACTCCTGCGTGACGCCGTCGCGGAGGACGCGGGCGGTGCGCGGCTGCAGGTCGAGCAGGGCGCGCACGGCGTTGCCGGCGCGGCCGCGTGCGCCAGCCTCGATGACGCGGCCGAGCAGGATCAGGGAGACGATGACGGCGGTGGCCTCGAAATAGAGCGGACCGGGCGGGGTCTGCGGGAGAAGCAGCCGGCGCAGCAGGGCGACGGTGGAGAAGGCCCAGGCGGCGCCGGTGCCGAGCAGCACCAGCGCGTCCATGTCGGGCGCGCGCTGCCGCAGGGTGCGCAGGCCGCCGCGCACGAAGCGCAGGCCTGGTCCGAACAGCACCGCGGTCGCCAGCGCGAACGACAGCAGGGCGATGGGGAGCCGGTCCGGCAGGCCGAGCAGCGGGCCGGCCATGGCGAGCACGACCAGCGGCACGGTGAGGAGGACGGACAGGAGGAGGTCGTGTCGCAGCGCGACGGCGGCGGGGTCCGGCTTCTGCGGGTCCGGGCTTGCAAGCCCGGCGTCGTCGGGGAGCGGACGGGGCGCAAAGCCGGTGTCGCGGATGGCGCGCTCGATCGCGGTCTCGGTGGTGACGCCGCCGGGGGCGTCCGGGCTGGTGGCGAGGCGGGCGGCGAGGCGGACGGTGAGCTGGCCGGTGGCGAGGTTGACCGCAGCGTCGCGCACGCCGGGAACCGCGGTGACCGCGGTCTCGATGCGGCGCACGCAGGAGGCGCAGTGCATGCCCTCGACCTCGAGCCGCAGGATCTCGTCGCGGACGGTGAAGCCGGTGGCGGCTATCGCGTCGGCGACGGCAGCGGCCAGGCCGGGTGACGCCGGGGCCGCGACCGATGCCTCGGCGCGTCCGGACAGGAGGTCGATGCGGGCGGACGCGATCCCGGGCACGGCGAGGATGGCCTGCTCGACGCGGCGCACGCAGGACGCGCAGTGCATCCCGTCGACGGGAAAGCGCAGCACGCCCGTCGCCTCGGCTGTCAGGGCCTGGTCCATCGGAACCTCCGGACTCGCGGGACGACGGCCCGGCCACGCACGGCGGTCCCGCGTAGGTACGCCGGACGCGGTGACGCAGTCCCCGCCGGCTGCCTGGACATGGGGACGGCGCGGCGGGCGGTCCAGGGCGCGGCGGCGGGCGGCGGCCATGCGCCGCGCCCGGAGAGCGACGCGGTCAGGCAGTCAGGACGGAGCTCATGCTGGTCGAGGCGGAGGTGACGCTCGACTGCGCGCCGTAGGCCTGCAGCATCTGCATGATCTGGCTGAGCGTGCTGGCCTCGTCGGTGGTGGCGCTGCCCGAAGCGGCGGTGCCGGACGCAGTGCCGGTCGAGGTACCAGTCGAGGCGCCAGAAGGGGTGGTTGCGGTGCCGCTGCCGGACAGTTCGGACTGCAGGCCGGTGAGCATGGACTGCACGCCCGAGACCAGGGCGGAGGCGGCGGTGCCGATCGGGGAGCTTCCGGCCGGGGTGCTTCCAGACTGGGTGCTCGCGGTCTGGGTGGTGGCCGTCTGCGTGCTGCCGGCCGGAATGCTGTTCGACTTGCCGTGCGACGGCCAGCCGGTGGAGGGCAGCGGCGGTGCGCTCGCCTGCGAGGGATCGGCGCCGGACAGCATGTCGGTCAGGTCCGAGGACGGCGCGCTAGATCCCGCGGAGGCCTTCGTCTTCTGGGTCTGGGCCTGCATCTCCTGCAACTGCTGCCAGCGGGCTTGATGGCCACCCCCCGACACGGCCGAACTCGACATGGCTGCCTCCTGGTTCTGCTTGATGACGGAACAATAACGCGGCAGAGGTTCAAAGTCCAGGCAAATATAGATGGCCGGGCTGGGCAATATATACCTGGCGAGAACTGCAGGTCGGCAGATTCTGCCGCGTCCGTTGCCAGACCGGTCAGCGCGGCCGCTGCCGGTCGCAGACCAGGGCGGCCATGGCGCCGGCCAGCATCAGCGCGGTCATGGTCACCGGGTTGCCAGGTGCGGTCCAGCCGACCAGCACGGTGCTCAGCGCGCCGATGAAGAACACGGTGGTGCCATAGAGGGCCGAGGCGGCTCCCGCGGCGCCGCCATGGCCCAGCACCGAGCCGAGTGCTGCACCCGGCAGCAGCAGGCCGAGAAAGGCCATGCAGGCCATCATGCCCAACGCCAGGCCGAGCGCGCCGCCGCCGCCGGTGATCGCCATGCCCAGCATCGCGGTGGCGGCGGCGACCAGGCCCAGGCTGCCGCAGGTCAGGGCGCGGTCGAGCCCGATCCGGGCGACCAGGCGGGCATTGCCCTGGGTACCGACGATGTAGCCGATGGCGTTCAGGATGAACACCGCGCCGAAGGTGGTGGGGCTGAGGCGGTAGTGGCCCAGGAACACCGGCGGCGCCCCGGCCAGGAAGGAGAACAGGCTGAAGGTGCCGAAGCCGCCTTCCAGCGCGTGGGTGCGGAAGGAACGGCCGCGCCAGGCGATGATGTAGCCGACGGCCGTGTTGCCGATCCGCAGCCGTCCGTGCTGGTGCGGGCGCAGGGTTTCCGGCAGGAAGCGGTAGATCAGCACCGAGCACAGCAGGCCGTAGGCGGCGGCGATCCAGAAGATGGCGCGCCAGTTCCAGTGCTGGGCGATCAGCGCCCCCAGGGTCGGCGCCAGCACCGGCACCACGCCCATGACCATCACCATGCGGCCGATCATGCGGGCCGCCTCGGCGCCGTCCTTGACCACGTCGGCGATCACCGCGCGCGGGATCACCAAGCTGGCGGCGGCGCCCACCGCGGCCCAGAGCCGCCACCAGGACAGGTGGGTCATGGTGTCGGCGAGCGCGCAGCCGATCGAGGCCAGGGTGTAGACGACGGTGCCGATCAACAGCGGCAGGCGCCGCCCGTAGCTGTCGGCGAGCGGGCCGTGGGTGATCTGGCCGAACGACAAGCCGAGGAACCAGGCGGCGAGCGTCAGCTGGACCTCGCCCGGCCGTGCTTCGAGCGTCGCCTTGATGGCAGGAAAAGCGGGGAGGTACATGTCGGTCGAGATCGGGCCGACCGCGGTCAGCAGTGCCAGAAGCACCGTGATCAGGATCGGAGAACGTGTTGCCTCGCGCGCGCGCTGCCTAGACACGCCATCACCCCTTCCGCCAGGCCAGCCTTCAACCAGACCGGGCGGATCATGGCCGGTTCGGGCGGACATGGCGACAGGGGAGCGGCGCGATCCGGGTGGACTTCGTGGCAGCGCTTGCTTTTGTTCCTGTTGTGTTCTTGTATAGGAGGTGAACATGATGTCCCGTCGGGTGGATGGACAGGCCGGAGGTCAGGGATGCCAGACGAAGCCGGTCCGTCGCCCCTGCTGCCGCTCGGCCTTCGCGATACCGCCGAGGCGCTGCAGCACGCGCTCGCGCTGCGCCGGACCGGCCTGGCACGGGATGCAATGACGAACGCGCTGAACGGGGTGGTGGCGGAACTGCTCGCGGAAGCGTTGATCTCGGCCGGCTACGTGGTGTCGATCCGGCGCTGAGGCGCGGCCCCGGCAACCGGGGTGCGGCGGCGTGGCCATCGCGGAATGGCGACGCAGGTGTTCCGGTGGGTGCCGCCTTGGCTGCCGATGGCATCCTGGCCGACGTGGATGCGGTTGCTGCGATTCCGGCATGGCGTGACGGGATGGAGCGCATCGCGGCCGCGACGATCCCGTCGTGATCCCGACGCCGGTCCACGAGACGGGGTTCCGGGGTCCGGGACCGCGCGGGTGTCCACCGTGCAGCGCGCGATCGATGGAAAGCGGGCGCTCCCGGATGCCGTCCGCAGCGGCGGTGTCAGGCAGGTCGCGGCTTCTTCCTAGCCCCCGGCCCGGATTTTCCTGTCGGTTTTGCGGAAGCCTTGGCGGGCGCCACTCGCGCGGCATCGCTTCGGTCGTCGCCGGCCTCGGCCTCGGCCGCCGCGGCGAACATGGCGGCGAGAAGCGTCCGGCGCAGCTTCTCCTCAGCGGGCGCTTCCGCGGGGGCCGCATCGGCCATGGTCCTGGGCGGGGCCGGCTCGGGTGTCGCGTCGGCCGGCGCACCGGTCGAAGGACATGGATCGCGACCCTCGCGGAAGCCGTAGAGGATGAAGTGCAGGAACGGGTTCAGGGGCGAGGTGCGCACGTCCGGGTTCGCGGCGAGGTAGCGCCTGGTGTCGAAGAAGGCGTTCGGGTTCCGGCCCTCCCCTGCGCCATGGTCGAGGTAGTGCTGGACCGGATCGAGCTGCGCCCTGGCGACGTCCTCGTGTTGCCGAAGATACCAGTCGGAGTCGAACAGGAGCGGTCTCATGTCACGCTCCGGTTGCACGGCCGGCGGTGGCCGCCTGCCGATCCGGGGTGCACCGTCGCGCGAACGGAGGGCGGCCGGTCCGTCTGTCGGTGGCGCCTGCGGCCTGACGGCAGCCTTGTCCGAGGTGTCGTTGACCGGCATCGGCGGTGTCCTCCGTGGGGTGGGCGTCACGATTGCCGCCTCGCCTGCCATTGCGCCGCCGTCTGGGCGTAGAGATCGGTCGAGCGGTCGTTGAACGGTGCCGGCAGTTGCACCGGTCCTCGCCGCGTCGAGCCGAGCTTCCCGGCCACGGCGACCGACGCCGCGTTCTCCGGGTCGATGAGGTGGATCACTTCGGGCCAGCCCAGCGCCTCGAACGCCCAGTGCATGGCCGCCATGGCTGCTTCCGCGGCATAGCCGCGCTTCCAGGCGTCCCGATGCAGCGCCCAGCCGACCTCCGGCCCTGGCCAGTCCGCGGGCCACCAGGGTCCGACCCGGCCGATCCAGCGGCCCGTGCTGCGCTCGACGACGGAGAACATGCCGAAGCCGTGCAGCGCCCAGCTGCCGGCGGTCGAGGTCATGGAGCGCCAGGCGGCGAAGGGAGGTTGTGCGCCTCCGACGAAGCGTATGGCCTCGGGATCGGCGCTGCACTCCATCCAGCGGGCGAGGTCGGAGTCGACGGGCGGACGCAGGATCAGGCGGGGCGTTTCGAGGACCGGAAGGGACATGGGAGGGCCTGGGGATGCGGTGACCACGGCAGCGCAGGATCATCGGTCGGGGTGTGGGGAGCTCGACGCGCCGTCGGTGACCGATGCACGGTGAGGGTCACGAGGACGATCAACTCAACCGGAGCAAAGACAACGACTTGTTCAGCCTGATCTTGCTTCCATATTATCACTTATGACAAGTCACGATAGAAAATAGGTTGGTAGGCCTCTGGTCTCTTGGCAAGCGGCGCTTAGCGTCGTGGATCAATTCCGAGCAAGGTGGTGGTCGAAGCCAGGGAATGGCAGGCTGAGTGATCTTCCTGCAATCGTCGGTGGCGCCGCCACTGACATTCCTAGCTCGCAACGGGTCATCAGGACGTTCATACGTTTCTCGAAACGGTCTCCTTGAAGAGATGCGGGTCGGACGACGGTTTCTGCGCGGAGCATGAGGAAGATGAGATCGTGTCCATCATCTACCGCTCCATGGAAGCGGCACGGGAGGGAACGGCAACACCAGCTTGCGCTTGATGCCTTCGATCGGAACACGACAAGCCCTACAGCAAGCGCTGTATGAGATGATTTTCTGCGTGATGCGGATGTGCTTGACGTGGCAGAGGGTCGATCGGTGGTGAAGGCAGGACCACTTCTTATGTCCATGTTCCTTCCGGGCTTTTCAGGATGTGGCTGCGCCTCCGACACGAACCGGCTACTCTGACCCAGGTCCTGCGCTTGGCGGCCTCATGAACCACTATGCAATTGTTGCTTTGGGCGCCTTGCTCGATTCGAGCGCTGGGATCCGATCAAGGGCGACGTCATACGCCGTCCGGATGGTCCTGTAGCCGGTCCTTGATGAAGCCCGCCCAGGTCTGCAGGAACCCTCTGGCATTCCTCTCGATCTCGGAGCGAAAGATGCGGGGGGATCCGCTTCGTGATACCGGCCACGCTTGCGACGTTCAACACGTCTTCTTGAAACCGTCCAGGGGAGGGTCGCTACCGGGCTACAAACGCGCCGATCGAAACATCGCGCGCTGCCACACCGCAGCAAAACGTCAAGACGATGGATGGACAGCTGATGACGACGTAACGTCAGGGTGGCACATCGTTGGATGATTGTGCGGTCGATCGCAACGATGGTCGTCCGTCAGCTGGACCGGGTCACTCGGCGCTGCGATCATCTAACACCTATTTCAATGATGCTGTGCGCCATCCTGCTGGATCTGGTGCAGCCTGGCATCGTGGTGGTGATGGCAGTACGACCGCTGCAAGACGAAACGGGGGCGCGATGATCGTCCATCGTTTCGACGCTTCGCAAAACCCGGAGTAGAATCGCCAGCTGCCTAGGACAGAGGACCCTGCATTCTGCGCCTGGAAATCCCGGCGGCCCGACGTGGTCCTACCTTCCACAAGATCCCGAACAGCACGGAACACCTCCTCGCAAGTCCTGGGTGGGTTCCATAGAAGGACCACGCAAAGACCCTACCACGGCCACCTCCCGGCAGGATGAAGAAGATGCCGGGGAGTCGTTGCGATTAGAGCATGAATCCGGCCTCTTCGGTCGGCGGTCCTTCACGGTTTCTCAACTTGATTAGGCGAGGCTCACACCTTGAACGAGAGGAGGACCTTCGATGCCTGACAGCCTGGAGGTGTTCCGTCAGCATCGTGCACAACCGGTACCCCACGATCCCGCCCTGGACCACAGGATGACCGTCATCGCCAGCGGCATTGGTCAGAGGCTCCTCTGCGACCTGTTGATGGACGTTCGGGAGGCTGGGGGCACCGTGAACGACCTCCTGGCGCTGATGGCTCGCCTGACCGCCGACAGCATCCAGTTCTGCTTCAGGCGGGAGGATCACGAGGTCGCACTGAGGCGGGTGAGCACGGGGGCGGCTCTGCTGCTGAAGGCTGACCGATGACCGCCCAGCTCCACGATGCCATCAAGGCGCGCAATGCGGCTGGGACCTGGGTTATGGTGTCGGTTGCCGACATCTTCTGCATCTCTGCCGATGACGATGAAACCGACTCCACCCTGCTGACCCTGCGGGACGAGAGCGTGGTGACGCTCCCCGAGGCTTACGAGGAGGTGCTTGATCGGATCGTCGCCAGTTGGTCGGACCACAAGTGACTAGGGCGGCGCTGCCGCGACAAGCATTGGAATGAGCCGCCCGACGACCGGGCGACGTCCATCTCCAGACCTCTAGAGGAAGAAGAAGCTTAAGGGGAGTCGTTGCGGCCCTCTCGATGCACCCGGCCTGGCGGTCCGACCACAGTTTGAGGACCGGTTGTCGCCGCTGTGGATGCTGCGCCTCATCGACCGTAACGACCCGCATGAGGTCCCGTCCTGGCTCCCGCCCACAGCCCGCAAAGCAGATTTCCAGTCTTGGGGATCGCTGAGTTCAAGTAGGGTGTCATAAGAACGACTGCAGCGGCTTCGTGCGGGCAATGGGTGCTGCCTTGGTCGAAGCGCCGAAGCTCGATCCATTTCGCTGCTTTGACAACGACCCTGCTGCGCCCCGCGCGCTCATAGAAGTCAGTCGGGATCGGGTCGGGGCTTCCCTCTGGACCGCAGACCGAAGGCGCGACATCAAGGCGGGGGACCATATGGCCCCAGGTCGGCTTGCGACAAAGCCGCGCCTGGAGACGCCGCTTCCCAGTGCGCTTGATAGCCTGAAGAGGCTACGAAATGAGGTTGCGCATGCACCCATGCCGCCGAACATTTCTGGCATCTCCGAAGTCGCGCTTCAGGATTCGGACCTGCCGAGCGCCGTGACGATGTCTCCAGAGGGTCGTCCAACGCGCTGTCATTGACAATGGACCAGCCTTCATCAGCTCGATCCAAGCGATCGGAGCCGGCAACGATCCACGCCCAACGCGCTGCCATTTCCTGTGCCTTGGAGGGCGCCACAGCGGTCACATCAAGGCGCCGTTCCCGTTCCGCTCCTAGTCCTGCCCAGCGCGTAAGTGCGTCCGCCCAAGCCTTTGCCATGTGTTTCCATCGGGGGTCCCGAGGGTGATCTTGATGATGTCGGATGACTGCCCGGAGGCAGCCCGGATGCGCGATGGGATGTTCTTGCGAAAGTGGAGGACGCCGTTCGCGGATCCTCCCGGGGCTGGCTCATGTGGATCGTCGCCATGGCCGGTGTGGCCAGGAACACCTCAGACAGCCGGCAGATCTGGCTTCCAGGAAGATCAGCCCCTCGGCGACCAGGTATGCCGGGTGAGGGATTTGAACCCCCGACCTTCGGTTTACAAAACCGCTGCACTACCACTGTGCTAACCCGGCGAGGTGTCGACTCCCGCTGGCGTCATATCCGGCGCCGAGGGACCGGATCGGCTGCCGGTCGCGGGCGCGCGGCCACGCGCGGCTTTTTGTGGCTTGCTTCGGGCGCATCGTCAACCCGACCGATCCAGTCGCGGGCGCGGGTCGGAGGCAGGAGACAATACCGGCACGAGCAATGGTTGTATCGACAGCAGGTTGCGGCGGTCGGATGGAACACGCGCAAATATCGCAGGAACGGGGAACTGCCGCAGGACCCTGTCGTCACAGATCACGTGGTCGGGTGTCACGGCATGATTGCAGCGGATGAACAGCATTGACGATCCGTTGTTCCCATCAACCGGGTGCTTGCGATACGAGCAAGGCAACGGTGACTTGCAAACTTGCCAGCCGCCGCGCATCAGGTCATGGAGGCTAGGGCCTCCCGAAATCACCGCCGAACGTATCGAAGGACATCGAGCATGGCTCGCACGACGACACCCACCCGCTCCTCTTCCAGGCGTGCAGCCGAGCCGGCACCCAGGAAGCGTCTCGGACGGCCGCCCGGATCGAAGAACCGCGTTCCGGCCAAGGCGACGCCCAGTGCCGCACGGGCGACCCGCAAGGCTCCGGCCGCACCGCGGCTGAGCAAGGCGGAACTCGAAGCGCAGCTGGTCAAGCTGGAGCGCACCGTGGCCCGGCTGCGCAAGCAGAACGCGGCGCTGAAGCAGGCAGCCGAGGAAGCCGCCGCGGCACCCGCACCGGAGCCGGTGCCGGAACGCAAGCCGAGGCGGGCGGCGGCCGCGCCGAGACCGGCGCGCGGGCGTCGGAACGCGGCGGCCGAGGCCGAGGCAATCCCGGTGGAACTCGACGACGCCGAGGCCTGATCGGGTCTTGAGCATCGCAGCGCGGCTGCAGGGACGCCTCGACCGGCTCGGGCTGGAGCCCGATCAGGCTGCGCGCGTTGCCGGCGTGCCGGCCGAACTGATGCGTCGGATCCTGGCGGACCAGGCACCGCTGCCGCGCGGACAGCGCCTGGTGAAGCTGGCCGACGCGCTGGAAACCTCGGTGTCCTACCTGATCGGGCTCGATCCGGACGCTCCGGTTCCGCCCGAGTTCCTGCAGGAGGACCAGGGCGCGCTCGGCCTGCTCGCCCTCGACGAGGGGGCGATCCTGCGCGCGTACCGGCGGCTGGACGTATCGTCGCGTGCAGCACTGCTCCGGGTGGTGCTGAAGATGTCGCCGGAACCGGAAGAGATGGAACGCAAGCCGTTGCAGCGGGCGCCACGGAACTAGGACATCATCCAATCGACCGAGCCGGTTCGATCGGATGATGCTCAAGGCGACCTGTTCATTCAGCCGCTGATGGCGCGCGCTGGCATGCGCGGGCGCGATCCGGCTAGGGTGGAGGAATGCGATTCCCCTCCATCCTCTCCGTTGTGGCTCTTCTCGGGATCGCCGGCTGCGCGTCCGCGCCGGACCATCCGCGCGGCGCTCTCGACCTGTCGGACGATCCCGGCCCGTCGCCGAGCCCGGCGCGGTCGAACGGACTGCCGAACGGGCCGCATCGTGGCGGGACCGTCGGCGGGCTTCCGGGTGCCGGCGTGAATGCCGGCTCCGATGGCGCTGCCGGCGGGACGCCTGGCTTCTAGAGCATGATCCGTCCGCGTTGGCTCACGGAGCATGCTCCAGCACGTCGTCTTGTCGAGCATCTTCATCCGATCGGCCGAGCCGGTTCGATCGGATGATGCTCAAGGCGATGTGGACGGAAGGACGGCGACGCCGTGATCGGGTGGTTCCCCGCCTGTTGCAGCACCTGGTGATGGCGCTGCTGCCTGGCATGCCGCTGGCCGGATGCGCGCGCAGCAGCGCCCCGGTCACCATCGGGCAGGCGCTGGCGGAGGTGCAGCGCGAGCTGGGGGCTGCCGGTGCGGTCAGTGCGGTCGGTGCCGACCCGGCGCGCTTCGCCGCCGCAGCGCGGGCGGCGCAGTGCACGGCGCAGCAGGCGGATCCGGAAGTGCCGCTGCTGGCGCATGACCTGTCGCTCGACCTGACCGGCTCGTTCTCCGCCACCGGCGGCTTCACCGTCGGCTCGGCGGTGGTCGGGCTCGGGGCGACGGCGTCGGCCACCCGCGGACAGACCCAGGAGATCGTGCTGCCGCTCAGCTTCGTGGCGCTGTCGGAGGTGCCGGCGATGGTCGCCTCCGAGCGCCTGGCGCCGCTTGCCGCCCTGCCGCAGCGGGACCGGACGGCGGAAACGCGGCCGATCCTGGCCGAGCGCGACGCGCTCCGGACGCGGATCCGCACGCTGATCCGCAGCTGGACGCCGGCGCTGTGCGGGGCGGCGCCGGCGCCTGCGGTGCTGGAGCCGAACGCGCGGCCGCGTTGAAGCGGGCGCGGCCGGAACCGGTGGCGGTGCCGGGCGGTTGTCGTGCGGAACGAGGAACAGGACATCCCGATGCGACAGATCCCCATGCTCATGCTGTCCGGCCTGCTGGCCGGCAGCGGCGTGCAGGCGGCGCGCGCCGCCGATGCCATGTCGGCCACCGACAAGAAGTTCGTTGCCATGGTCAGCCAGGGCGGCATGTTCGAGGTGCAGGCGGGTGCTGCGGCTGCCGACCAGGGCAGCACGCAGGTGATCAAGGACCAGGGTAATACGGAAGCGCACGACCACAAGCTGGTCGGAAACAAGCTGACCTCGATCGTGTCCGACGCCGGCATGACTTTGCCCGGCACCTTGAACTCGGTCTTCCAGACCGAACTGGACGATCTCAAGGCGCTCTCCGGGCCGGCCTTCGATTCGATGTATCTGAAGGACATGGAAGACGTTCACGCCAAGGACGGCGCGGCGTTCGCGGCGGAAGCGCGGAACGGCACCAACCCGAAGCTGCGCGCGTTCGCGGCGGAAACCCACAAGATCGTGCAGAGCCACATCGGTGAGCTGCGCGCGACGGCAGCGGCGCGGTAGCCCGGGGCAGCCGGGCCAGAGCGTCACCGGATCAGGCGTGGTCACTACCCCGGCGCGGCCCGCATCTCCGGCGGGGCGTTCCGGTGCAGCAGGGTGGCGAGCTGATCGAAGTCGGGACCGCGCGGGTCGGTGGCGCGCCAGACCAGGCCGACTGTGCGACCGGCCTCGGCGGCGTCCAGCGGGCGCAGGCGCACCAGGCCGCTGAGCTCGGAGGTTTCCCGCGTGGCCAGGGCGGGCATCAGGGCGTAGCCCTCGCCGGCCGCGACCATATGTCGCAGCATCTCCAGGCTGGTGGCGGTGCGCGGGGTGCTGCGTCCGGAGCGGGCGCCATCGGGGACGCGGCACAGCGACATCGCTTGGTCGCGCAGGCAATGGCCGTCCTCCAGCAGGAGCAGGTCGTCGGTGCCGAGCGCCGACAGCGCCACCTCCCCCTGGCCTGCGAGCGGGTGTCCCGCCGGCAGCAGCACGCGGAACGGCTCGAAGAACAGCGGTCGCGCGACCAGGCCGTCCCCTTCCACCGGCAGGGCGACCAGTGCAGCGTCCAGGGTGAAGCGGGCCAGCGCGTCCAGCAGCGCCGTGGTCCGGTTCTCCTGCAGCCGAAGCACCAGTCCGGGGAACCGCAGGCGCAGGTCGCGCAGCACCAGCGGCACGTAGTAGGGGCCGAGCGTCGGGATCACGCCAAGGTCGATCGGCCCGTCCAGGGCGCCGGCCTGGCTGCGCGCCATCTCCATCAGCGAACGGGCCTCGCGTACCACCACCGCGATCTGTCGCAGCAGGACCTGGCCCGACGCGGTCGGGCTGACGCCGCCGCGGCCACGCTCGAACAGCCTGGTGCCGAGCAGGGACTCCAGCTTGCGTATCTGCTCGCTCAGGCCGGGCTGGCTGACGCCGCACCTGTCGGCAGCACGGCCGAAATGGGACTGCTCGGCGACCGCCATGGCGTAGTCGAGGTCGCGCAGCGACAGGCCGGTGAGATGCTGCTGTGCCATGGAAGATGCTCCGTCCGCGCCGGTCGATAACAGACCTCTATCGCCCTGGCAAAGTCGATAGGTTATCCTGATATGGGCCTCCGGCTCCGGAGACGGGCGCACCGTCGGATCACGGTCGAGCGACGCCCGACTAGCCGGGCCGCCGCCTACTCCCGGACCGGCGCGGTCCGCGCTACCTTGTGACCATGAGCTTCATCGACGCCAGGAACCGCCGGACCGGCAATGCCGGCACCGCCACCGCCAGCGTGCGCCCCGGTACGGCGGGCGTGCTGCTGGTCAACCTCGGCACGCCGGACGCGACCGACAACCGCTCGGTCAGGCGCTACCTCGGCGAGTTCCTGTCCGACCGCCGGGTGATCGAGGCCAACCCGCTGGTCTGGCAGCCGATCCTGCGCGGCATCGTGCTCAACACGCGGCCACGCAAGAGTGCCGCCAACTACAAGCGGATCTGGAACGCGGCGCGGAACGAGAGCCCGCTCCGCACCTATACCCGGAGCCAGGCGGAGCAGCTCGACGCCCGGCTGGAGGCGGAGCGAATCCCGGTCGAATGGGGTATGCGGTACGGCACGCCGACCACCGCGGGGGCGATCGACCGGCTGATCAGCCGCGGCTGCGACCGCATCCTGCTGCTGCCGCTGTATCCGCAGTATTCCGCCACCACCACCGCGACCGCCAACGACCAAGCGTTCCGCGCGCTGATGCGGCTGAGACGGCAGCCGGCGCTGCGCACGATGCCGTCGTTTCCCGACGATCCGGCCTATATAGAGGCGCTGGCGACAAGCGTGCGGCGGCGCCTGGCGGAGCTGGACTGGACGCCGGAGGTGCTGATCGCCTCGTTCCACGGCCTGCCGGTGGAGTACGTGCAGCGCGGCGACCCGTACGTGACCGAATGCGCGCGCACCATGACGGCGCTGCGGGCGGAGCTGGGTATGACGCCGCGGGAGCTGCCGCTGACGTTCCAGAGCCGGTTCGGGCCGACCCGCTGGCTCGGGCCCTATACCGAGCCCCGGGTGAAGAAGCTGGCGGCGGCAGGGGTCAGGCGGATCGTGGTGCTGACGCCGGGCTTCCTGGCCGACTGCATCGAGACTCTGGACGAGATCGGCAACGAGGTGCGCGAGGCGTTCGAGCACGCGGGCGGCGAGAAGTTCGCCACCGTGCCCTGCCTCAACGACAGCGCCGAGGCGATCGACATGCTGGAGCGCCTGGTGCGTCGGGAGCTGGCCGGCTGGCGGTGAGCGGGCGACCGGATCCGTTGATCACAGGCCGGTCTTGGTCAGGCGTTCCGCGACCACCTCGTCGGTCAGCAGCACGTCGGGACGAAGCAGGCGGATCGCGGCAAGGATGGCGGTGAACTTGTACCAGCCGCCGGACGCCAGGACCAGCTTGCGAGCGGAGGACAGGTCGTCCGGGTGGATGGCGACCACGCGCTCGTTGATGGGATGGTCGACGATGCGGCCGTCGGCGTCGATGAAGCGGCACAGCACGTCGCCAACCGCGCCAGCCTCCTCCAGCGAGGCCAGCTCCGCCTGGCCGAGCAGGCCGAACTTGGCGATGGTCGAGCGGGGCGACAGGTCACCGACGCTGACGATCGCCAGGTCGAGCTGGGCGACGCGGCGCGACAGGTCCTGCATGCCGGTATGGTGCATGAGGGCCGCGCGCGTGTGCACGTCGGGCGCGAACACCGGGGCGGCCATCAGGTAGCATTCGGCGGCGATCTGGTCGGCGAAGCGCCAGGCGAACTCTGACGGGTTGAAGGCGCTGACCCGCGTCAGCCCGCCGAGCAGCGACACCACGCGGACGCCCTGGTACGGCCGCTTCGGCAGCGAGGACAGCGCGGCGCTGAGGGTCTGGCCCCAGCCGAGGCCGATGCTCATGTTGTCGGCCAGCGCGTCGGCGATGTATGCGCCGACCATCGCGCCCAGGATGCTTGCAAGCTTGGTCTCGTCGCCTGGCGAGGGGATCACGATGACGCGCTCGATCGCGTAGCGCTTCTCGATGATGCGCTCGAGCTCGACGCAGCGGGTCAGGGAGGATTGCACCCGTATCTGCACGGTGCCGTCCTGCCGCGCGGCGGCCAGCATGCGCAGCACCCGGGCACGGGTCATGCCGAGCTCCTGGGCGACCTGGTCCTGGGTCAGGCCCTCCATGTAGTAGAGCCAGGCCGCCCGGATCCGCAGGTCCTCGTCCAGATCGGGATCGCTCATGGTTTCCGCCCTAGCACGGATCAGGCCGGCACGCTCCGGGCCAGCTCGGCGATCAGCGCGGAGACCAGCGGCGCCGCCTCGACGTGCGGCATGTGCCCGGCCTCGATCCGGTGCAGTGCGATGCGGCCCGGCAGGGCGGCGGCGTGCCGCGGCGGGATGATCGTGTCCTGCGTGCCCCAGATCACCTTGGCGGGCATCGTCACACGCCCCAGCAGGTGCCGGAGGGAGACGGCCTGGGTGCCGTCCGGGAACGCCCTCTCGGTCAGCCTTCGCTGGCAGTCGAGGTGGTCGCCGGTGCGTCCGCGCAGGGTGGCGCGGACGAAGGCCGGCGTGACGATCGCCGGGTCGGCGAACAGCTGGCGGAGCCAGGGGGCGAGGCTCGCCTCCGAGCGGGCGCGGAGCAGGCCGGACAGGAAGCCGCCGTCGATGTCGGGGCCCAGCCCGGCGGGTGCGACGAGGCACAGGGCGGCGATCTCGACGGTGCCGGCGTCGAGCAGGCCGAGCGCCACCGCGCCGCCCAGCGAGTGGCCGACCAGGACGCAGCGCGAAACGCCCTCCTCGTCGAGCACCGCCTGCACGGCGTCGACCAGGTCGTCGAAGCCAGGCGATCCGGCAGCCTCGGACCGGCCATGGCCGGGCAGGTCGACCAGCAGCAGGCGATGGGTGGCGTCCAGATGCGACGACACCGCACGCCAGCCGGACAGGTCGCTGCCGAACCCGTGCAGGAACACCAGCGGCAGGCCGGTGGCGTGCTTCGGCTGGCCGCGCCATTCGCGATGCAGGCCGGTGCGGCGGGGGGTCGGAGCCGCCGCATCGGGGAGCACCGCGGCGGCCTGCTCGCGGAGGAGGTCGGCGGCGAGGACGCGGCCGCGGGGACCGCTGCCCGGCACCGCATGGAGGTCGATGGCGAGGCGCCGGGCCTCGCGACGGGCCAGGGGCGTCGCGCGCAGGAGGGCGACCGGTGGGTCGGCCGCAACCGTGGGCGGCGCGATCCCGGCCGGCAACACCGCGGCCTCCGACACGAGGTCCGGCGGCGCTGCCGCCGGCTGGCCGGGCATCGGATCCCGCCACGCCTCGCCGTCCGACACGATCCAGCCGACCGCGGCGCCGACGGGAACCTCCTCGCCGCGGGCCGCGCGGACGCCGCGCAGGATGCCGCTCGCCGGCGCGTCGATCTCCATCGCCGCCTTGTCGGTCTCGATCTCGAACAGTGGCTCGCCCTTGGCGACCGGCTCGCCCTCCTCGACCAGCCAGCGGCTGAACCGGCCGGACCTCATGTCCATGTCGACGCGCGGGAAGATGATCTCGGTCGCCACGGTCAGACGGTTCCGCGCACGAGCGCGCGTGCCTTCTCCACGATGTCGCCGACCTGCGGCACCGCCGCGCGTTCCAGCTCGGGGTTGTACGGCAGCGGGCACTCGGCGCCGCCCAGCCGGCCGATCGGCGCGTCGAGGCGGTCGAACGCCTCGCTCTCGGCGATCAGCGCGCTGATCTCGGCGCCGATGCCGAGCGTCCTGACGCCCTCGTAGACGCAGAGCAGGCGGGTGGTGCGGGACACGCTGTCGACCAGGGTGGCGCGGTCGAGCGGCCGCAGGGAGCGCAGGTCGATCACCTCGACCTCGATGCCGTCATCGGCCAGGATGGCGGCCGCCTCGAGCGCGCGATGCACCATGATCGCGGTGGCGACGATCGTCAGGTCGCGCCCGGCGCGACGGATCACGGCCTTGCCGATCGGCGTGCGGTACGGTTCGGGCGGGACCGGCCCCTTCATCTTGTAGAGCAGCTTGTGCTCGAAGATCATCACCGGGTCGGGATCGTCGATCGCGCTCAGCAGCAGGCCCTTGGCGTCCTCCGGCGTCGCGGGCTGCACCACCTTCAGGCCGGGCACGTGCGCGAACCAGGCTTCCAGGCTCTGGCTGTGCTGCGCCGCCGCTCCGGTGCCGGATCCGGCGGGGAAACGCATCACCAGCGGCACCGACACGGCGCCGCCCAGCATGTAGCGGATCTTCGCCGCCTGGTTGACGATCTGCTCCATCGCCAGGGTGGCGAAGTCGGAGAACTGGAACTCCAGCACCGGCCGGCTGCCGCACAACGCGGCGCCGACCGCGACGCCCGCGGATCCAAGCTCGGCGATCGGGGTGTCGATCACCCGCTCGGCGCCGAACCGCTCCACCAGGTCGCCGGTGACCCCGAACGCGCCGCCGTAGATGCCGATGTCCTCGCCCATCAGGAACACGCGGTCGTCGGCCTCCATCGCCTGCGCCATCGCCTCCTGCAGCGCCTGCGCATAGGACAGCTCGCGCACTGCCGGCCGGTCCATGGCGGTCATCCCGAGTGGACGTCGCGAAGCAGCTCGGCGACCGAGGGCGGCGGGCTGTTCTGGGCGAAGGCGATGCCGGCCGTAATCTCGGCATCGACCGCCTCGCGCATCGCGCGGATGTCGCTGTCGGCGAGGATGCCGAGCTCCAGCAGCTCGGTCTCGAAGCGGGTGATCGGATCACGTGCCGACCAGGCCTCGATCTCGTCCCTGGTGCGGTAGCGGTTGCGGTCGCTGCGGGAGTGCCCGCGGATGCGGTAGGTCTTGCACTCGACCAGGCTGGGGCCCCCACCGGCGCGGGCGCGGTCGACCGCCTCGAACGCCGCATCGGCGACGTCGGCGAAGCTGTTGCCGTCGACGATGCGGGCCGGGATGTTGTAGCCGACGGCGCGGTCGGCGACGTTCGACACCGACATCGACCGCTCGGTCGAGGTCGACATGCCGTACTGGTTGTTCTCGCACACGAACACGACGCCGAGCTTCCAGAGTGCCGCCATGTTCAGCGCCTCGTGGAACGCGCCCTCGTTGGAGGCGCCGTCGCCGAAGAAGCAGGCCACGACGTCGGTGCGCTTCTGCTGGCGCATCGCCAGCGCGGCACCCACCGCGATCGGCAGGCCGCCGCCGACGATGCCGTTGGCGCCGAGGTTGCCCTGTGCGACGTCGGCGATGTGCATCGAGCCGCCGCGGCCGCGGCAGTAGCCGTCCTCCTTGCCGAAGAACTCGGCGAACATCCGGGCAGGATCGGCACCCTTGCCGATGCAGTGGCCGTGGCCGCGATGGGTGGAGGTGATCTTGTCCTGCGGGCCGAGGGCCGCGCAGACGCCGACGGCGCTCGCCTCCTGGCCGATCGACAGGTGCATGGTGCCGTGGATCAGGCCACGCATGTAGGCCTGCTCTGCACCTTCCTCGAACTGGCGGATCAGGTGCATGCGACGCAGCGCCTCGCGCAGCTCGGCGACGGACAGGCGGTCGTAGACCGGGGGGCGGTTGGTCCTGGTCTCGATCGCGGCCGGCAGCGTCATGCCACCCGTTCCCGCACCGCCCGTTCCTGCACCATTGGGGCCAGCATCGCGTCCTGCTGGCGGCGCAGGCGGACGATCTGCATGGTCTCGTCGACCCGGCAGTTGTCGTAGGTGAGGTAGGCGCCGGCGGCGATCGGGCCGGTGACCACCGCACGCTCGGCCAAGCCCATGGGCAGCAGCCTGGCCGCGCGCGCGTCGGCGGCGGTGGTGAGCCAGCCGCGGTAGTGGTCCTCGCCGATCCTGCCCAGCGTGACGCCGGGGGCAAGGGGCTCCTTGGCGACGCAGGCGCACTCGGCCACCGGCTCGTCGAGCGGCTGCATGTGCGGGGTGCCGCTGATCACCAGCGAGGCGGCGGTGAGCGGCACCTCCAGGCTGGTCAGGTGGTACGGTCGGATGAAGGTGAAGTAGGGGCCGGGACCCATCTTGAGGTCGCGCAGCCGCTCGTGGACGCGGGGATGCGGCGCCTTGATCACCACGAACACGCCGGGAGCGACGCCGGGACCGACCGAATAGTCCACCACCCCGGAGCGCGACAGCAGCCCGCCATCGGCCTCCGGCACCAGCATGGTCGCCAGCATCTCCGGGGTCGCGGCGGGGCCGTGCATGCCGGGGCGGTCTGGCAGCAGGCCGGTGGCGTTGGCGATCGCGCACATCTCGATCATGGTCTTGGAGCCGTCGACGAACTCGACCAGCATGCGCGGGTTCATGTGCCGCCGGCGCGCCTCCTCCTCGTACTCCGCGGGCCTGGCGTCGAACCTGAGCGGGTTGTTCTTGCCCTTTCCGGCGGCGACGATCGGATAGCCGAGGCTGCGCACGAAGCGGATCAGCTCCATGGCGGCGCTGGGCTCGTCGCCGGCACCCAGGGAATAGCCGACGCCGGCGCGGTGCGCCTCGCGCAGCAGCATGGCGCCCACGGTGACGTCGGCCTCGACGTTCATCATCACCACGTGCTTGCCGTGCGCCATCGCCTGCAGCGACAGCTCGGCGCCCACCCCGGGATTGCCGGTCGCATCGATGATGACGTCGACCGGGCTGGCGCTGCAGGCGATGGTGGCGTCGGGGGTGATGGCGATCCTGCCGCCCATGATGGCGTCCTCGGCCGCCGGACCGGTGGAACACAGCCGGGCCGCCTCGCGCGGGATGCCGGCGATGTCGAGCGCCGCCCAGGCCATGTCGACGCGCATCTCGGCCAGCACCGCGAGCTCGATGCCCGGCATCAGGCTGAGCTGGGTGACGATGTCGGTTCCCATCTCGCCGCAGCCGATCAGCCCGACCCGGACCGGGCGTCGCTGCTCGGCCCGCCTGGCGAGATCCTCCGAAAGGTCCATGGGACGAGGTCCTGTTCTGATGGCGGTGCGCCCGCGACGGAACCTAGACCGCACATCTCCCTGACGGTCAACACATTTGTTTCTCTGCTTGCTCACATGTCTAGCCGAGGAAGCCGTCACGGTGTGCTCGTCAGCCCCTTTGTTTTGCATTGCACAATATCCGCAGTGGCGTTGGCAGAATTACTTGGGTTTCAGCGCCTGACGGGCGGGAACAACTTGACCCCTGTCTTGATAAATGTTCCAGTCGTGCCAGGAGCGGCACGAACCGGGCGCAGGAGGAAACGATGACCTGGAAGACCGGACTGCTCCTGTTCGCCGTTTGTTGGGCGCTGCAGATCGCCGGGACGATGCTGCAGATGCGTCATTACCGACGGGTGCTGGGCGCGCTCGAGACGCGCTGGACCGACGGCTATGTCGGTTCGGGAAGTGCCAGGGCCCGTTTCGGGCGCGGGGCAATCATGATCCTGGTGGTGTCGCCGGCCGGCATCGTGCGCGACGCGCTGGTCATGCAGGGCCGGACCGTGTGGGCGAAGTTCAAGCCGATGCCGGGACTGGTCGGGCTCGACATCGCCCGGTGCCAGGAGGGCGGGGTGTTCGGGAAGCGTGATGCCCGGCTGGGGCAGGCCCTCGCGCAGTGCCTGAAGCAGATCGAGAAGGTGTCGACGCAGCGGCCCGCCCTGCCCGCCACGTGACGGAGCACTAGAGCGGTCACAAGGCCGCCGATGGAGGAGGAACAACGATGCTGATGCTCTCGCATTTCGCCGAAGGCTTCATCGGCGTCTTCAACGAAGGCGGCAGGACCTTTGTCGCGTTCGTCACCGGGATCCTGCCGACGCTGATCGTGCTGCTGACCGCGGTGTACGCGGTGATCGAGCTGGTCGGCGAGAATCGCGTGCACAACCTGGCGCGCTTCGCCGGACGCTACGCCCTGACCCGGTATACCGTGCTTCCGGTTCTTTCCATGTTCTTCCTGACCAACCCGATGGCCTACACCTTCGGCGTGTTTATCGAGGAACGGCACAAGCCGGCGTTCTACGACTCCGCGGTGTCGTTCTGCCATCCGATCACCGGGCTGTTCCCGCACGGCAACTCCAGCGAGTTGTTCGTCTGGCTCGGCGTCGCGCATGGGCTGACGCGCCTACACCTGCCCCTCGGGCCGCTGGCGGTGCGCTACTTCATCGCCGGCCTGCTGGTGATCCTGCTGCGCGGCATCGTCACCGAGCGGATCACGATGTTCTTCGCCAGGCGCCAGGGCGTCACCTTTTAGGCGCGTCACCTTCTGATCGTCGCACGACACAGGCAACGAGGCGCAGTTCTCGGCCAGCACGGGGATGGACATGGATCAGGAAACCGACTTGACCCGGACCGGCGCCTTCAGGGCGGTCCGGGTGGAACGCGGCAGCCAGGGCTGGGGCGGGCCGCTGGTGATCCTGCCGACCCGGGAACGGGACAAGATCGTCGCCGTGACCGGAGGCGGCATCCCGCCGGTGGCGCTGCGTCTGGCCGAGCTGACCGGCGCCACCGCGGTCGACGGGTTCCGCTCGCCGCCGCTGGAAAGCGAGATCGCGGCGGTGGTGATCGACTGCGGCGGCACCGCACGCTGCGGCGTATACCCGCGCAAACGCCTGCCGACGGTCAACCTGACCTCGGTCGGGCAATCCGGGCCGCTGGCCCAGTTCATCACCGAGGACATCTACGTGTCCGGCGTGAAGCCGGAGAACCTGATCCTGGTGGACGGCGAGGCGACCGCGACGGCCGTGGGCAAGCAGGCCGGGCCGCCGGCCGGGATCAGCTCGCCCTTCGTCAAGAAGCCGGCCGCGCCGCCGCCGCCGGACTACGACGCCGGGTTCACCGGCTTCATCGCCCGGATCGGCCGCGTCATGGGCGGCGTGGTCAACGTGCTGTTCCAGAGCGGACGGCGCGCGATCGACCAGGTGCTGCGCACCATCCTGCCGTTCATGGCGTTCGTGACCATGCTGATCGGCGTGATCAACGCGACCGGGCTCGGCTCGGTGATCGCCCACGTGCTCACCCCGCTCGGCGGCAGCCTGCCCGGGCTGCTGGTGCTGTCGGTGGTGTGCGGGCTGCCGTTCCTGTCGCCGGTGCTGGGCCCGGGGGCGGTGATCGCGCAGGTGATCGGCGTGCTGATCGGCCAGCAGATCGGCGACGGCACCATCGCGCCGCAATTCGCGCTGCCGGCGCTGTTCGCGTTCGACACCCAGGTCGGCTGCGACTTCGTCCCCGTGGGGCTGGCGCTCGGCGAGGCCAAGCCGGAGACGATCCGGATCGGCGTGCCGGCGGTGCTGATCAGCCGCCAGGCGACTGGCCCGATCGCGGTCGTGATCGCCTGGCTGCTGAGCTTCGGCCTCTACTGACGGGATCATCGCGATGACGACGCTCTACCGGACGACGATCCGCGACGTGGGCGTGGAAGCGCCGGACCTGCTCGACCAGGGCATCCTGATCCTGTTCGCGGCCGGCGCGCCGCCGGAGCTGGCGGAGGTGTCGGTGCTGCACGAGGTCGAGGACGCGGCCGCTGCCGCACCCGCCCCGGGTGACGCGGTGCGGATCGGCGCGGACCGGTTCCGGATCACCGCGGTCGGCGACACGGCGTGGCAGAAGGTGTCGGAGATCGGCCACGTGGTGTTCTCGTTCAACGGCGCCGCGGTTGCGGAAAGGCCCGGTGAGATCTGTGTCGAGCCGGTGGCGCCCGAGCGGCTGCAGGCACTGCTGCAGCCGGGTGCGACGCTGGAAGTGATCGGGCGGTCTTAGAGCCCGCCGACGCCTACGGAGGACGGGATGATCCTGGAGCAGCGCGTGACGGTGATGCTGGACGAGGGGCTGCACGCCCGTCCGGCCGCGCGCCTGGCGCAGATGGCGAAGAGCTTCGAGTCGCAGATCGACATCGTGAAGGGCGGCCGGGCGGCCAACGCCAAGAGCACGGTCAGGATCATGCTGCTGACGGTGAAGGAGGGCGAGGAGATCCTGCTCCGGGCAGACGGTGCGGACGCGCCGGCAGCGGTGTCGGAGCTGTGCGCCTTTCTCGGCGGCGATGCGGAGGTGGCGGCGGCAGCACCGGTCCCGGCCGCCGCCGCGGCGCCCGCACCGGCGGACAAAGAGGACCGGATCACCGGCGTCTGCGGCAGCGAGGGCGTGGCGGTGGGGCCGGCGTTCGTCTACCTGCCGGACCGCGAGGTGCCGCCGACGCGCCGGATCGGGCCGTCCGAGGTGCCGGCCGAGCTGCTGCGGTTCCGCAACGCGGTCCTGACGCTGTGCCGTTCGCTCGACGCGGCCGCGGAGCCGGATGCGGAGGGCGCCGCGTCCACTGACGCGCAGGTGTTCGCGGCGATCAAGGAGCTGGTGCAGGACGTCGAGCTGGTCGGGCCGATCGAGGAGCGGGTCGGCGCTGGCCAGGATGCGGCGTCGGCGACCTTCGAGGTGGGCTCCGCCCTGGCCGACCGGTTCGCCGGCATCGACGACGCGTATTTCCGCACCCGGGCCGACGACCTGCGCGGCATCACCCGCCGCCTCTGCGACATCCTGCTTGGCCGGCGCGAGGTCGATCTCGCCAGCTTCTCCGAGCCGTCGATCCTGGTCGCCGGCGAGCTGTCGGCGCTGGACCTGGCGCGGCTGCCGATGCAGCTGGTGACCGGCCTGCTGACCACCGAGGGCGGCCCGACCTCGCACGTCGCGATCATCGCCCGTGCGTTCGGCATCCCGGCGGTGGTCGGCGCCCGGGCCACGGCCGCAACGTTGCGCGCGGTACGGAGCCTGGCGCTGGATGGGACCGCGGGCTATGCGATCGCCGATCCCGATGCGGACACGCAGACGCGCTTCCGGCAGCGCAAGGCGAAGGCCGACGAGGCGAGGCAGGCGGTCGAGCGCTTCACCCATGTCGAGCCGCGCACCCGGGACGGGCGGCTGGTCGAGGTCGCCGCCAACATCGGCTCGGCCGCCGAGGTGGACGCGGCGCTGTCCTCCGGGGCGATGGGCGTCGGCCTGTTCAGGACCGAGTTCATGTTCATGCGCGGTGCCGCACTGCCCAGCGAGCAGGAGCAGTACCGGACCTACGCCAAGGTGCTGGAAGCGTTCGCGCCCAGGCCGGTGGTGATCCGGACGCTCGACATCGGCGGCGACAAGCCGCTGTCCGGCGTTCCGGGCGTGGTCGAGGCCAACCCGTTCCTGGGCTGGCGCGGCATACGCATGTGCCTCGACCAGCCGGACCTGTTCGACCCGCAGCTGCGCGCGCTGCTGCGGGCCGCAGTGCATGGCCGGCTGCGGGTCATGTTCCCGATGATCAGCGACCTTTCCGAGGTGCTGGCGGCGAAGGCGAGCCTGGCGGCGTGCCGGGCGGCGTTGGAGGCGGAGGGCCAGGAGACGGGGCCGGTGGAGGTCGGAATCATGATCGAGACCCCGGCCGCGGCGCTCTGCGCCCGCGAGCTCGCCGGGCATGTCGACTTCTTCTCGATCGGCACCAACGACCTGACCCAGTACACGATGGCGGCAGACCGGACCAACGCCCGGCTCGCCCGGCTGAACCGGGCGGACCATCCCGCCGTGCTGCGGATGATCGAGCTGGCCTGTGCCGGCGCGCTGGAGGCCGGCATCTGGGTGGGCGTGTGCGGGGAGGCGGCCGGTGACGTCCTGCTCATCCCCCGACTGCTGGCGATGGGCGTCACCGAGCTCAGCATGAGCGTCTCGCTCATCCCGCGGGCCAAGAAGGCGGTGGTGGAGTACGGCGAGGGGATCGCGGCGGCCTGATCCGGCCGCGGCCTGGCCGGCCGCCGCCCGACGCGGACCCCGCCCGTCTTCCCCGGCTCCGCCCGATCAGGCACCGGTGTCGGCCCGGACGACCGGCTTGACCACCCGCGGCGGGGCTGGTTGGCTGCAGCCCATGGAACCAGGGGAATGACCGCAGCGATCATCGTCGGCGCCGGCCGCGGGCGCCGCATGGGCGGACCGATCCCCAAGCAGTACCGGATGCTGGACAACATCCCGATCATCCGCCACACGCTGCTCGCCTTCCTGCGCCATCCCGGGATCGGGCAGGTGCAGTCGGTGATCCATCCCGCCGACCTGGATCTCTACACCGCGGCGACCTCGGACCTGTCGCTGCCGCCGCCGATCATCGGCGGCAACACGCGGCAGGAATCTGTCCGCTTCGGGCTGGAAAGCCTGGCGGGCGATCCGCCGGACAAGGTGATCATCCACGACGCGGTCAGGCCCTTCGTCGAGCAGGAGACGATCAGCGCGGTGATCGCCGCACTCGATCGCGGGCCCGCCGTGGTGACCGGCCTCAGCGTTCCGGACACGCTGAAGCGCTGCACCGACGGATACATCGGCGAGACCGTCGACCGCACCAACACTTGGCGCGCGCAGACGCCGCAGGGCTTCGCCTTCGGCGACCTGCTCCGGGCGCACGAGCAGGTGCACTACAGCAACCCGACGCATGCCGACCTCACCGACGACTCCATGGTGATCGAGAAGTACGGCCTGAAGGTCGCCATGATCGAGGGCACGGAGGACAACTTCAAGATCACCACCGAGCGCGACCTGGTCCGCGCCGAGACCATCCTGCAGCGCGGGCGGCAGGAGAACCATGTCGGCTGGGGCTTCGACTTCAGCACCTTCGCGCCGGGCGACCAGGTCGTCATGTGCGGCATCCCGATCGCGCACAGCCAGTCGATCGCCCGCGACTCCAACACCGACGTTCCGCTCAACGCGGTCACCGACGCCCTGCTCGGCACGGTGGGCCAGGCGGACGGCAACACGCATTTCCAGCCCGACAAGCCCAGCTTTCGCGGCAAGAGCTCGGACTTCTTCGTCCGGCAGGCGGTGTCGCTGGTGGCCATGCGCGGCGGCCGCATCATGCACCTCGACCTGACCATCCTCGCCGCCTCGCCGCCGATCGGCGCCCATCACGACGACATGACGGCGCGGCTGTCGGCGCTGCTGTCGATCGAGCCCAGGCGGATCAGCATCAAGCAGGTTCCCAGCTACCAGGATGGCTATTTCGGGCGCGGCGACGGGATCGGCGCGCAGTGCCTGGTCACCAGCCAGTTCCCGAGCCTGTAGGCATCCCGGGCGGGTCACTCGGTGGCTGATGCCGCGGCAGCCGGGCGTCCCTGCCCTTCCGAACGCCGGGGATCGGCAGCGCAGGCGCCGGTGGCGTTGCCGATGAGGCCTGCCTGACGATGCACGTGTTCCTTCCGGGCTGCCGGTCCGATCGGGAGTCCTTGCGCGGGCGCCGTCTCCTGGTGACGACGTGGCTGCTTGCGGCGGCCTGGCTGACGGCGATCCAGCAGGTGGCCGATGCCAGTCCGCTGCCGGCCGTGCCGGTCATCACACGGGTGGTCGATCCCGGCGCGGCGGATGGCGGGACCGGGCGGATGCTGTACCTGTCGCCGGCCCACCCCCGCGCAACGCTGGTGATGCTCCCGGGCGGTATCGGCAGGATCGGCATCCGGCCCGACGGCTCCCTTGCGCACGGCGACAACTTCGTCGTCCGCACCCGCCTGTCCTGGACCACGCGTGGATATGCCGTGCTGATCCCCGACGCCGCGGGCGGGGTCGACCTGCGCGGTTCGCGATCCACGCCATCCTACGGCGCCGTGGTCGAGCGGATGGTGCGATATGCCCGACGGCTGGCGCCCGTTCCGGTCGTGCTTCTCGGAACCAGCCAAGGCACCATCGCCGCCACCAACGGTGCGGCGTCGAGCGCGCCGGACGCCGGTCCGACGGGTCTCGCCGCGCTGGTGCTGACGGAAACGGTGTCGAGGGGCGGTCGCCTGAGCGCGGAGACCGTGTTCGACGCCCATCCCAACGCGGTCCGCGTGCCGACCCTGATCGTCGCCAACGAGGACGACGCCTGCGACGTCGCCCCGCCACAGGCAGCAGGACGGATCGCCGCCGCCTTCACCGCCGCGCCGCGGGTCGACGTGGCGAAGGTCAGCGGCGGCGGTCGGTCCGACCGGCCCTGCGGATCGCGCAGTCCGCACGGCTATGACGGGATCGAGAACCGGGTGATCGACCTGATCGACACGTGGCTCACGGCCCAGCTGCCGATGCGCGGCGCGCGATGACCGTGAGCGACGGCAGCGTCTTGCGTCCGTCGTCGAGCCGCAGCATTCGTGGCGTCCGGTCGGAAGCGGAAGGTCGAGGGATGCGCGTTTCCTGGATCCCGCTGTTGATCCTCGCCTCGGTGACGGGATGCAGCCTTGGCACGGGGATCGTGCTGGTGGGCCCGAACCTCTACGTGCTGGCGGAGCAGCGGGCGCCGGTGCTGGGCGGCGGCTTCGAGGCGCACAAGGCGGTGCTGACCGAGGCGGACGGGTTCTGCCGGCGGCAGGGCACTGTGGCCCAGATCCTGGACCTTCGTCCGGATGGCGATCCGTTCACGCCGTACTATCCCACCGCCTTCGATGCCACGTTCCGCTGCCTGCCGAGCGCGGCGCCGGCAGCGACGGCGTCGGGCAGCAGGATTGGCGGTCCCGGAGGAGCTTCCGGTTCCTGAAGGGAGACCGCATGTCCCGGCCGGCTCTCCGGCCGCCGGTGGTGACCTTCGTTCCGCCGCATCGGCAAGATCGTCGGCGACCTCCGGTGGCCTGGCATAGGGACATGGCGTATCCGGTGCGGCGGTCAGAGGGCCTGTCGGATGGTCGGCCGGCCTGCCTCGGCCAGGAAGCGTCGGAGGAGGGCGTTGAACGGTGCCGGCGCCTCGAAGGGAGGGAAGTGGCCCAGCCCGGGCATCTCGTGCAGCACCGCGCCCCTGATCAGGCCGGCTATCGTCTCGCCGGCCGAAATTGGCGCGTTCACGTCCGCGCCGCCAACCACTACCAGGGTCGGGCAGGCGATCGAGGGAAGCTGCGCCTGCAGGTCCAGCCCGGCGATCATCTCCCACATGGAGGCGTGGAACTCCGGGTCCTGCAGCAGGAGGCTCCTGGTCGCGCGGTCGAGCATGTCGGGCCGCCGCTCGCGGAACGCCGGCGTGAACCAGCGCTGGTTGGACAGCTGCGCGATCTTCGCCATGCCCTCGGTGCGCGCCACCCGCGCGCGTTCGCGCAACGCGTCGCGGACCGGCTCGGGAAACGTGCACAGGGTGGTGACGAGGGACAGCGAGCAGACGAGGTCGGGACGTTGCAGCGCCACCACCTGGGCGATCATGCCGCCGACCGACATTCCCACCAGGTGGACGGGGCCTGCATCCAGATGGGCGAGAACGGCTTCGACGTGTCGTGCCAGCAGGTCGAAGCTGGGCGGCGCGTCCAGCTGTCCGGACAGGCCGTGGTTCGGCATGTCGAGGGCGATGACGTCGTGATCGCGCCCGAACTCCTCGAACTGCGCGCCCCACCACGTCAGGTCCAGCCCGACCGGATGCAGCAGCACGACGGGGCGGCCACCCCTCGGGCCGGTCCGCACGAAGTTGATGTCGGACGTTCCGCGGAGTGCCATCGATATCGATCCTTCGTGACACCCACAGTCGCAGCAGGAGGTTCGGCACCCTCCCGCAGAACCGGATGTCAATTACGATACATGACGTAGCGTAATATATCGCCACTTCAAGATCGCGCGGAGCCTCAACGATGCAGCATCTGCCGGAGGATCCGGGGACAGGATCCGAGGGCCCGGTCGTCAAGGCTGCGCGTCCAGCCGGCCGGCCGCGCAGCGAGGACGCGCGGCGCGCGGTGCTGGACGCCGCCTATGCGATCCTGGTGGAGACGGGTCTCGCCCGCTTCTCCACCGAGGCCGTCGCGTCGCGCTCCGGGGTGGCGCGGACCACGATCTATCGCTGGTGGCCCAGCAGGGGGCTGCTCGCGATCGAAAGCTTCCTCGACGCGTTCAGGCCGCAACTCGCCTACGTCCGCACCGATGACGTCGCCGCGGATTTCAGGCTGCTGATCGACTCGCTGGCGCGGGCGCTGGGCGGACCGGCGGGCAGGGTCGCCGCCTCGGTCATCGCGCAGGCGCAGAGCGAGCCGGCGATCCGCCAGATGTTCCTGGAGGCGTTCTCGGAGCCGCTGCGTCAGGAAAGCGCGCGGCTCCTGAAGCGCGGCATCGAGCACGGCGCGTTTCGTGCCGACCTCGACGTGCCGGTGGTTCTCGATGCCGCGGTCGGTGCGATCTACCTGCGCCTCCTGTTCGGCCAGCCCCTCGATGCCGCCTGGTCGAGCGCGCTGTCCGACACCGTGCTGCGGGGCTGCCTGGCCGGGCAGCCCAGGCCGGCGCGGCAGCCAGCGGCGTGACCGTCCCCGCATCCTGACCGGCCCGTCGCGCTTCGGCCGCGTCGCTGCCGCGGACACGGCTGGCGGATGGCGGATGGCGGCAGCCCATCCTGCCGCAGGTGCGCGCACCGCCACGGATCGCGGCCCCGACAGCCGCTTCGGGCGGACACGCCGTCGTTGGCTGGCCGGTTCCTGGCGACGCCCCATATGGCTCCCATGGATCGCAGCTTCCCCCTGACCCGCGCCGATGGGCTCGCCCGTCTTTCCGAGTTCGCCGCCAGCATGGGCAGTGCCTATGCCGGCGGCCGCAACACCGATCGCGGACCGGACGAGGAAGCGACCACCTCGGCGCTGTCGCCCTACCTGCGCCGCCGGCTGCTGCTGGAGCGCGAGGCGGCGGCGGCGGCGCTGGGCGCGCATGGACCCGATGCAGCCGAGCGGTTCGTGCACGAGGTGTTCTGGCGCAGCTACTTCAAGGGCCATCTGGAAACACGGCCGGCGCTATGGACCGACTACGGACGCCTGGTCGCGGAGGGCCGGGCGCGGATGGCGACCAGCTCCGGGTTGCGCCGCGCGGTCGAGGACGCGACGGCGGGACGCACCGGCATCGACGGGTTCGACGACTGGGCTTGCGAGCTCGCGGAAACCGGCTGGCTGCACAACCACGCCCGCATGTGGTTCGCCTCGATCTGGATCTTCACCCTGCGGCTGCCCTGGGCGCTGGGTGCCGACCTGTTCATGCGCCGGCTGATCGATGGCGATCCGGCCAGCAACACGCTGTCCTGGCGCTGGGTGGCCGGTCTGCACACGCGCGGCAAGCCATATGCGGCGCGCGCCGAGAACATCCGGCGCTACACCGACGGCCGGTACGATCCGGTCGGGCTGGTGGAGAACCCGACGGCGCTGCAGGAGGAGACGACTGTGGGCATGCAGCCGCTGCCGCCGCCGGACGCGGCGCCGCAGGGCGACGTGGCGCTGCTGCTGCACGGGGACGACCTGAACCCGGAAACGCTGCCACTGGGCCAGGCGCGGGTGCGCCGGGCCGGCGGACTGCTCGCCCATCCGGAGGGCGCCTCGGCGCGGGTCGTGGCCGCCAACCAGGAGGCGATGACGGACGCGCTGGCGCGAGCGGAGGCGCATTTCGGCTGTCCCGCCGGGCTGGCGACGGAGGGCTGGGCGGAGGATCTTCCGGTACTGGCGGCCTGGGCGCCGGTCGGTCCGTCCGCCTCGGCGCTGCCGCCCTGCCTGCGCCTCCGCCGCAGCTGGGACAGCCTGAGCTGGCCGCATGCCGGCCGCGGCTTCTTCCAGATGAAGTCGGCGATCCCGGAGATCCTGAGGGCGGAGGGTCTGCCGGGCTGAAGCAGCGAAGGCGCCTCACCGTCTCATCGTTCGGCCCGGCCGGGGTGGGAGGCAGCTCAGTCCAGCACCGACAGCGCCTGGGTCAGGTCGGCCACCAGGTCGTCCGCGTTCTCGAGCCCGATGCTGAGCCGGATCAGCCCGTCGGTGACGCCGATGCGGGCGCGCAGCTCGGCCGGCACGCCGGAATGGGTAGTCGAGGCGGGATGGCAGGCGAGCGACTCGGTCCCGCCCAGGCTGACCGCCAGCTTGAACAGCCTGAGCCGGTTCAGCACCCGGAACGCGTCCGCCTGCCCGCCGGCGATCTCGATGCCGAAGGTCGAGCCCGGGCCGGTGCACTGCGCGGCGTAGATCCGGCGCACCGTCTCGGACCCGCGCTCCGCGCCGAGCGCGTGCACTGCGACCACCTTCGGGTGCACGTCCATGGCGCGGATCACGGCGTCGCAGTGGCTGGCGGAGGCGTGCACGCGGATCGCCAGGGTTTCCAGCGACCGGCCGACCATCCAGCAGGAATGCGGGTCGAGCTGGGTGCCGATCGCGCTGCGCAGCAGGCGGATCGGCCGCAGCAGCGCCTGGGCGCCGGCCACCATGCCGCCGATCAGGTCGCTGTGGCCGCCGATGTACTTGGTCAGCGACGCCACCACCAGGTCGGCGCCGTGGCGCAGCGGCTGCTGGAACACCGGGCTCAGCATGGTGTTGTCGCACAGCACCAGCGGACGCAGCCCGGTCGCCTCGCCCACCCGGTCCGACGCCGCCCGCACCGCGGCAATGTCGACCAGCGTGTTCAACGGGTTGGACGGCGTCTCGATCATGATCAGGCTGAGGCGGCCGAGCCGGCCGGCGGCGAGGGCGGCGGCGTGGATGGCTTCGGGGTCACCGCCGTCGGGGAAGCCGTGCGCGGTGATGCCGAGGTTGGCCAGGGTGCGGGCCAGCAGCGTCTCGGTGCCGCCGTAGAGCGGCTGGCTGTGCAGGATGACGTCGCCGGGTCGCGCGGTGGCCAGGATCGCGGTGGTGATCGCGGCCATGCCGGAGCTGAACGCCAGCGCCGCCTCGGCTGCCTCGTAGATCGCCAGCCGGTCCTCGATGATCTCGCTGTTGGGGTGGTTGAACCGGGAATAGACCAGCCCTGCCCCACCGTCCGGCACCGGCTTGCGTCCGGCGACCACGTCGAAGAAGTCGCGCCCCTCCTCGGCCGAGCCGAACACGAAGGTCGAGGTCAGGAACACCGGCGGCTTGACCGAGCCCTCCGACAGCGACGGGTCGTAGCCGTAGCCGAGCATCAGCGTTTCCGGCGCCAGCACGCGGTCGCCGATCGTCCTGTCGTGGCTGTTGTCCCCCATCACCCGTCCCCTCGTGCGCGTCCCGGTCTGATGGCACGATGCGCCGGTCCGTCGCGCGATGCACGCCAAAGCGACCGGAGGGCGCCGTTGCCACCGCGGGCGAAACGTGTTGCGCCGCCACCGGAGGGCGTGCAGCCTCGGCCGATGACCAACCAGGTGCAGCGCGACGCCGTCCTGCGCCGGCACATCGGCCCGCTGGCGCTGGCGGCCGCGGTGGTGAACGGCGTGGTCGGCGCCGGCATCTTCACCCTGCCCGCCGCCATGGCGCAGGCGGCCGGTGCGCGTGCCCCACTCGCCTTCCTGCTGTGCGCGGCTGCGATGAGCGCGGTGGTGCTGTGCTTCGCCGAGGCGGGCAGCCGGCTGCCGACCAGCGGCGGCGTCTACGGCACGGTGACGGCAGCACTCGGCCCGATGGCCGGCTTCGTGTGCGGGATGCTGACCTGGATGGCCAGCGTGCTGGCCTGCGGCGGCATCGCCGGCGCCCTGGCCGGCACGGTCGGCACCGTGGTGCCGGCGCTGGCGTCGGGACCGGGCCGGGCGGCGGTGATCCTGTCGTCGATCGGTGCCATCGCCGCGATCAACCTGCGCGGCGTGCGGCAGGCGGCCTGGATGGTCTCCGCCATCACGGCCGTCAAGCTGGTGCCGCTGCTGCTGTTCGTGGCGGTGGGTGCTGCGGCCCTGGCGGCGGGCGGCGTGCCGCGCCCGCCGCCGCTGCCGGTGACGCACGGGGCTGGGCTGGCGGATGCGGTGATCCTGGGGATCTTCGCGTTCAGCGGCATGGAAACGCCGCTCGCCGCCAGCGGCGAGGTTGCCGACGGCCATCGCGCCGTGCCGCGGGCGGTGTTCGGGGCGATGGGGTTCGTGCTGGTGCTGTATGTCGGCATCCAGCTGGTGTCGCAGCGCCTGCTGGGCCTGCGGCTGATCGGCCAGCCGGCGCCGCTCGCCGCCGCGGCGTCGCTGGCCGGGCCGCTGGCGCGGGCGGTGCTGGTGGCGGGGGCCGGCCTGTCCATGCTGGGCTGGATGGGCAGCGACATCCTGGGAGCGCCGCGCATCCTGTTCGCCTTCGCCCGGGACGGGCTGCTGCCGCGCATCCTGGGCCGCGCCGGCCCGCGCAGCCATGCGCCGGACGTCGCCATCCTGGTCCACGCTGCGGTCGCAGCCGGGCTGGCGTTGTCGGGAAGCTTCACCGGCCTGATCGTGGCCTCCACGCTCAACACCGCCGGGCTGTACTTCCTCGCCTGCGGCGCGGCCTGGGTGCTGCACCGGCGCGATACCCGCACCCTCGGCGAGCCGGTGAGCTTCCGGCTGCTGCCGGCGGCCTCGCTGTGCGGCATGACGGCGATGCTGCTGCTGGCCTGCGTGGCGCCGCGCGACGAGCTGCTAGGGCTCGTCGCCGTGATCGTCGCCAGCGTCGTGCTCTATGCGGCGATGCGCCGAATCATCCCCGTCGGACGCCAGGCTCGCCTATCCTGACCGCCAGGCTTGCGCGAGCGGCGTTGCGATCGACCCCAGGGTGCTGCGGGATGACCGGAGCCGGCCCGTTGCCGGCGGCGGCTGCGGACCGGCAGGGACGGATGGCCGGGATCGGCTGCATCGCCGGACGACGCGACGTCGCTTGCAGCCGCCGTGCCGGATGCGTCAGGCGTGACGCCAGAGCTGCGTGAGCGGGCCGTGCGCGCCGGCGAGCGGGTCGGTCGACGGAAACGGCAGGCGCTCCATGCGCGCCAGGGCGTCGGACGGCAGCGGGCTGCGGCAGATGTCCCAGCTCTGGCCGGGCGGATAGGCGCCAACCACCAGGAAGTCGTCATCCGCATCCAGCCTGCAGTGCCCGGTGCCGGCGGGCAGCACGGCCACGTCGCCGGCGCGCACGTCGACGATGCGCCCGTCCGGGCCGCCCAGCATCAGGCGCGCGGAGCCTCCGGCGAAACCCAGCACCTCGTGCGCGGTGGAATGGAAGTGGTGAAACGGATACACGCCGTTGCGCCACTGCGGCGGCCAGCCGTTGCGGGTGAACAGCGCCTCGTGCGAGGACGCGGGATCCGGGCCCGCCACCGGCAAGGCCGCCCGGTACAGGATCACCGGAAGACGGTCGTTGTTCGGCACCCAGCCGTTCCGGGCGAGGAGGAAAGACTCCACCTTCCCGTCCGGCTCCGCCGCCTCCGCACCCGTCCGCGTCAGCATGATCCCGAGGCTCGCGAGCAGGGCCTGGAACCGGCGCCGATCGAGGTTCATGGTCCGACCTTCCCGTGCATACGGGAGGGCAACGCCCGGCTTCCGGGACGGATGCCTGATGCCTGCATCCTCCCGGGCCGGTCGCAGACCGAGGCGATGACAGCACACGCTTCCGGACCTGACCTTCCATCGCCGGCGGCACCGCATCGGGAGCGTCCTGGCCGCGTCCGAGGGCTGGTGCCGCGTCGCGACCCGCCACATGCCGACGCGCTCGCACCTTCCCGGCTCTCCGCATCGCAGCCGTCGTCGCCTTCCGGCTGCCACGGTGGGTCGTGGAGCCGGCATCATGCACAGCTCGATGAAGCGGGGGTTCAGGCCGACCTCGCATCCGTCCCCGCCGGCGTGAGGCCGGGCCGCCGGCGCGCGTCGCGCGGCGATTGCCCGAGCGTCAGGCGGATGATGACCGCGACGAGTGCCAGGATCGGCAGCACGAGCCAGCTTCCCTCCGGCCCGGCGGAACCGCCCGACAGCCAGATCGGGCCGTGCAGGTCGGTCACGAGGAGGGAGTCGCGGGCCGGCATGCCGCTGTCGGGGGCGCCGAACACGAAGGTCTCGGTGAAGTCCCATGCGGCATGCCATCCCCATGCGAACCACAGGCCGCCGCTCCGCCGGAAGCTGTAGGCGAGCACGAGCCCCGAGAAGACCACGCCCACGATGCCCGCCGGGGACTCGCCCGGGTGGGGGAGGTGCAGGAGCGCGAACACGACGCTGCTGATCGCAGCGGCTGGCCAGAACGAGATCGCCCGGCTGAGTGCGACCAGGGGGTAGCCACGCAGCAGGCCCTCCTCGGAGATCGCGACCAGCGCGAACACCAGGAGGTAGCCGAGCCCGTGCCGGACCACCTCCCCGGGCGGCGAGGAGGTCAGGTGCACGCTCGCCCCGTGCAGACCGGCGATGGAGCCGACCAGGAGCGCCATGACGCCCAACCCGCTCGCCACGCCGATCGCGAGATGCCGGATCCGGTTGCCGGTTCCCCACCCGAACGAGGTCGCATCGTCGTGCGTGATCGCCACCATCAGCGCGGTGGGCACCACGACGGTCGTCAGCACGACGACGGACTGCGAGGCCAGCAGCAGCCCGATCGAAGGCAGGGCGCTCTGGTCGGGATGGATGTGGAGGACGGCCTCGAGGATGGTGAGTGCCAGGCCGACGAAGATCGCCACGAACAGCATGTCCAGGCCGAAGCGCAGCCCGGCCCTGACCCGGCCACGACCATCGGGGGCCACCCTCAGGCAGGGAGGCACGGCGCCTCCGGTCCGATCCGACGTTCGGTCCATCCCCCGACCCTTTCCGGCATGACCATCCGATCAGACCAGATCGCGCGACCGGCACAAGGGAGCGTGGGCCCGGGCCTAGTCGTCCCCGTAGCCGTACACCTCCGGCAGGATGAAGATCGCGGCGAGCAGGCCGATCAGCGGGAAGATGGCGGTGAACAGGGTCGCGTTGCCGTGGCCGATCGCGGTGAACAGAACCGGGAACAGGAAGATCGCCAGGAACGACGGCAGCTTGACGAAGATGTAGGCGAAGCCGGACGCGATGCCGCGGTATTCGGGCCTCGCCACCATGGACGGGATGGTGACCACGTTCTCCGCGTCCCAGTAGTGCCCCCACAGCATCGCCGCCGCCGCGAAGGGCAGGATGGTGGTGTGGCCGGTCTTGATGGCGAAGCCGGCCACCAGCAGCGACACCAGCACGATGCCGAAGCCCGCGATGCTGAGGCCGCGCTGGCCGATCCGCGGCGTGATCAGCGGGCCGATCCAGCCGGAGATCGCCGCGATGACGTAGAGCAGCAGCGTGACCAGGTCGGTGCCGAGCACGCCGGACACGCCGACCAGCACGAACAGCACCGGGATGTAGAAGGCGAAGGTGGAGAACTCGCTGCCCTGGGCGAAGCAGGCGATCCAGCCGAACAGGGTGGCGCGCCAGCGGATCGGGTCACGGCGGATGTGCACGAGAAAGTCCCGCGCCCGCGGCTGCGGGATCAGGACGTCCCGGTCGGGCAGGAAGTCGAGCGGGTCGTGGTACATGCTGGCCGAGACCTGCTTCGCTTCGCGGAAGCGGCCGCGCCGGATCAGCCAGATCGCGGTTTCCGGCAGGTTGTAGCGCAGCGCGAAGATGATCGCCGCCGGCACCGCGCCGAAGCCCAGCGTCAGCCGCCAGACCAGCCAGTGCGGCAGCTCCATCCACAGCAGCAGCGCGATCACCGCCAGCGCGAACACCTCGCCGATCGCGAACATGAACTGCCAGCGGTTGCCCATCACCTCGCGTTCGCCGCGCGGCAGGAACTCCATGATGTAGGCGTAGCCGTTGGAGATGTCGCTGCCGAGCGGGATGCCCAGGACCAGCCGGACCGCCACCAGCCAGGCCATGTTCGGCACGAAGGCCTGGGCCAGGGCGAACACCACGAACATGACCATGGTGGTGAGGAAGATCGCGCGGCGGCCGATCCGGTCCGACAGCCAGCCGCCGAGCAGTGCGCCGATGATCGCCCCGCCCTGGGTGCCGGCACCGGCCAGGCCGAGCAGGGCCGGCGACGGATGGAACTGCTCGCGCAGGAAGATGAGGATGAAGGCGATGGAGTAGAGGTCCCACGCCTCGACCAGGATGGAGGCGATCATCAGCCAGCCAACGCGCTGGCCGCTGGGGCTGTGGTGGCTCACCAGGTGACTGACCGCGCGGTCCATCAGGGCCTGCTGCTGCGGATCCAGGGCTGTGGCGCCTGACATCGTTGGTCCTCCCTTCATGATCCCGGTCTGGACGATCGGCTGCCGGATTGCCGAACAGCGTAGGACCGGAACCAGCCAGCAGGCCAGCCACCGGAACCGGTCGCGGGTGGCCGTCGGATGGCACGGGGCGTGCAATGGCTAGAGGCCATCCCCGGCGCCCCCGATCCCAGCCAGCCGGAGCCGCGCCCATGCGCCCTGCCGTCGACGCGTCCGCCCGTCGCGCCACCCGGATCGACCTGTTCAGCTTCGCCACCGTGCAGATGCGGGCGTTCCACATGACGTGGCTCGCCTTCTTCGTGTGCTTCTATGCCTGGTTCGCGGCGGCGCCGCTGATGCCGGTGATCGCCAGGCAATTCCACCTCAGCGCGCTGCAGGTCGCCAACATCAACATCGCCGCGGTGCTGGTGACGGTGGCCGGGCGGCTGGTGATCGGCCCGCTCTGCGACCGGTTCGGCCCGCGCCGGAGCTATGTGTGGCTGCTGATCGCGGGCTCGATCCCGGTGTTCGGGCTGGCCTTCGCGCAGTCCTACGCGTCGCTGCTTTTCTTCCGCCTGCTGATCGGCGCGATCGGCGCCTCGTTCGTGATCTCGCAGTACCATGCCAGCGTGATGTTCGCGCCGAACGTGGTCGGCACCGCCAACGCCACCGTCGGCGGCTGGGGCAATGCCGGCGCAGGCGTCGCGCAGTCGGTGATGCCGCTGCTGGCGACGCTCGCGGTGTCGCTGGGGGTGGAGCAGCAATGGGGCTGGCGTGTGGCGCTGTTCGTGCCGGGCCTCGCCATGCTGGCGATGTCGTTCCTCTACGCGCGGTTCACCCAGGACCTGCCGCAGGGCAACCTCGACGACGTGCGCCGGGCCGGCCTCACCCCGGACGGGGCCAAGAAGGGCGGGCTGGCGGCGATGGCGCAGGCCGGCCGCAACTACCGGGTCTGGATGCTTGCGGTCTGCTACGGCGGCTGCTTCGGCATCGAGATCTTCATCCACAACATCGCCGTCACCTACTACGTGCACAATTTCGGCCTGTCGCTCGAGTCCGCCGGTCTGGCGGCGGGCGCGTTCGGGCTGCTCGCCCTGTTCGCCCGCCCGCTGGGCGGGGTGTTCAGCGACCTGTCGGCCCGGAGCTTCGGCCTGGACGGCAGGACCTGGTTGCTGTTCGGCCTGATGCTGTGCGAAGGGGCCGGCCTGATGCTGTTCAGCCGCGCGCCAAGTGCCGCGGTCGCGGTGGCGATGATGCTGTTCTTCGGGGTGTTCCTGCACATGTCGGCGGGCGCGGTGTATTCGCTGATGCCGTTCATCGACCGCAGGGTCATGGGCGGGGTGTGCGGCGTGATCGGCGCCGGCGGCAATGTCGGCGCGGTGCTGGCGGCGCTGCTGAACCGCGAGATCCCGTCGCAGCGGACCTGCCTGGCCATCCTCGGCGTGACGGTGGTCTGCCTCGCCTTCTGCGCGCTGGCGGTGCGGTTCTCGGCCGCGACGCGGTCGGCCGAACGTGTGCTGTATGACGAGGCGCTGGCGCAACGAGCCTCGGCGCAGATGGCCTTGTCGGGCGACGGCCGCGCCGCCCGGCCGGTGTAGAACGGGTGGAGCTCGGGGCGTCGCGGCGTCGCCTCCATGGGCAGCAAGACATGAGCGCGATGCCGCAAGCGGGCACCGTTACCGCATCATCTGCCGTTTTTTTCACCAATCGAGCGGCAGAAAGCTGACATCGGGCGTCGCGATGCACAAGATCTTCGCATCGGCCCAGGTTGTGGTATCCCTGGCCGCATGGCGACAGGTGAGCGATTTTTGGGATGGCCCGCAGCTGAGCCGGGCTGGCAGGGCCGATACGAGCCTGGCGTGGCGGCCGCGCCCCACGACAGCCTCGGCGCGCCCGCGACCTGATGCCGGACGGCGCCGCCACCGACACGCTGCGCCCGGAGGCCATGCCCCCAGCCGGCCCGGCTGCCGCGACCGCCACGCACTGCCCCTACTGCGCCCTGCAATGCGGCATGATGCTGGACCGCGACGCCGCCGGGGCCTGGAGCGTGTCCGCGCGCGACTTCCCGACCAACAAGGGCGGGCTGTGCCGCAAGGGCTGGACCGCGGCTGCGCTGATCGATCATCCCGACCGGCTGACCACGCCGCTGGTCCGCCCGGCCAAGGGCGGCAGCCTGCGTCCGGCGAGCTGGGACGAGGCGCTGGACCGGGTGGCGGACGGGATCCGGGCGATCCAGCGCCGGCACGGCCCGAAAGCCCTGGCAGTGTTCGGCGGCGGCGGCCTGACCAACGAGAAGGCATACCTGCTCGGCAAGTTCGCCCGGCTGGCGCTGCGCACCGGCAACATCGACTACAACGGCCGCTTCTGCATGGCCTCCGCCGCCGCCGCGGGCCTGCGGGCATACGGGCTCGACCGCGGCCTGCCGTTCCCGCTGGAGGACATCCCGGGCGCCGAGACGATCCTGATCGCGGGCTCCAACCCGGCCGAAACGATGCCGCCGATCATGCAGTATTTCGAGGCGCAGCGCGCCCGCGGCGGCCGGCTGATCGTGTCCGACCCGCGCCGCACCGCGACCGCCAGGCTGGCCGACCTGCACCTCCCGCTCACTCCCGGCACCGACGCGGCCCTTGCCAACGGCATCCTGCACGTGGCGATCCGCGCCAGGCTGATCGACCCGGTGTTCATCGCCAACCGGACGACGGGATGGGAGGCAGTGCGGCGTTCGGTGGCGTCGGACTGGCCGGACCGGGTCGAGCGGATCACCGGGGTGCCGGCGCGCGACATCGAGCGGGCCGCGCACATGCTGGGCGAGGCGGCGACGGCGATGGTGCTGAGCGGCCGCGGCCCGGAGCAGCAGGCCCAGGGCACCGCCAACGCCACCGCCTTCATCAACCTGGCCCTGGCGCTGGGCCAGGCCGGGCGCAAGCATTGCGGCTGGGGCTGCCTCACCGGCCAGGGCAACGGCCAGGGCGGCCGCGAGCATGGGCAGAAGAACGACCAGTTGCCGGGCTACCGCAGGCTCGACAACCTGGAGCATCGCGCCGCCGTCGCCGCGGTGTGGGGCGTGGATCCGGACAGCCTGCCCTCACCCGGAATGCCGGCGATCGAGATGCTGCAGGCACTCGGCCAGCCCGGCGGCGTGCAGGGGCTGATCGTGGCGGCCAGCAACATCGTGGTCTCGGCGCCGGACGCCGCCGGGCTGGTGGCGCGGCTGGGCAGCCTGGAGCTGTTCGTGGTGCTGGACCAGTTCCTGACCGAGACCTCGTCGCTGGCCGACGTGGTGCTGCCGGTGCCGCAATGGGCCGAGGAGACCGGCACCATGACCAACCTGGAGGGACGGGTAATCCGGCGCCGTGCCGCCAAGGCGCCGCCGCCGGGGGTGTGGACCGACACCCGGATCATCGCGGCGCTGGCCGACCGGCTCGGCTGCGAGGCCGCCTTCCCGGCCGAGCCGGAAGCGGTGTTCGCCGAGCTGCGTCGCGCCAGCGCCGGCGGTGCGGCGGACTATTCCGGTATGACGCCGGAACGGATCGAGGAGGCGCAGGGGCTGTTCTGGCCTTGTCCCGGCGCGGACCATCCCGGCACCCCGCGCCTGTTCCTGGATCGCTTCGCCCATGCCGACGGGCGCGCTCGCTTCACCGCAGTCAGCCGACGCCCGTCCGCCGAGGAGCCGGACCGGTCCTATCCGCTATACCTCACCACCGGCCGGGTGCTGACCCACTACCAGAGCGGCGCCCAGACCCGTCGCGTCGCCGAGTTGGACCAGGCGGAGCCCGCCGCCTTCGTCGAGATCCATCCCGACACCGCGTTCCCGCTGGGCCTGCGCGCCGGCACCCTGGCCCGCGTCACCACGCGTCGCGGCAGCGTGGTGCTGGCGGCGCGGCTGACTCCCGACATACGGCGCGACACCCTGTTCGTCCCGTTCCACTGGGGCGGCGCCGGCAACGCCAACCTGCTCACCATCGACGCGGTCGACCCGATCTCGCGCATGCCCGAGCTCAAGGTCTGCGCCGCCCGGATCAAGGCCGCCATCCCATGAGGAACCGCGCATGATCGAATCCACGCCGCGAATCATCACCGGCATCTTCGCCTTCACCGGGATGGGGCTGCACCAGGCGGTGCCGCTGGACGGGGTGGCCGCCTACACCGTGCCGGCGGATCGTCGCGCGCAGCTGATCTACCTGCGCGCCGGCAACTCGGCCGACGCGCTGGTGACGCTGGTGCTGATGCGCGACGGCGCACCGATGCGGCTGTTCCCGATCGGCGCCCGGTCGAGCCTGCACGTCCCGCTGTCGGTAGTCGAGGACCTGTTCCCGGACACCGTGGTCACGGTGCACGTCGCCGCCGCGGAGGGCGTGTCCGGGCACGTGGTGCTCGACATGGGCCTGATGGAAGTCTGAGGAGAACGGCGATGGCAAGACAGACCCTGGTCGTCATCGGCAACGGCATGGCGGGTGCCCGCGCGGTGGAGGAGGTGCTCGCGCGCGGCGGCGCGGACCTGTACGACATCGTCATGTTCGGCGACGAGCCCTACGGCAACTACAATCGCATCATGCTGTCCAACGTGCTGTGCGGCGCCCAGGACATCGACGACATCTACATCAACCCGCTGGACTGGTACGCGGACAACGCCGTCACGCTGCACAGCGGCAACCGCGTCACCGCGATCGACCGCGCGGCGCGGGTGGTGACCGCGGCGGACGGACTGCAGGTGCGCTACGACGTGCTGCTGATCGCCACCGGCAGCCGACCCTTCATCCCGCCGATGGACAACATACGCGACGCAAGCGGCGAACTCCGGCACGGCGTGTTCGGCTTCCGCACGCTGGACGACTGCACCGCGATGATGGCGATGGCCAAGCGGAGCCAGGCGGCGGTGGTGCTGGGCGGCGGCCTGCTCGGGCTCGAGGCGGCGCGCGGGCTGATGACGCACGGACCGTCGGTGCACGTGGTGCAGAGCGGGCAGCACCTGATGAACGCGCAGCTCGACGCGGAAGGCGGGCTCATCCTGCGCGCTGCCATGGAGGCGATGGGCATTGCCATCCATGTCGGCCAGCAGGGGCGCGCGATCGAGCTGGACGACGCCGGCCAGGTCGCCGGCGTGCGGCTCAAGGACGGCAGCACGATCGCCTGCCAGATGGTGGTGGTGGCAGCCGGGATCAGGCCGAACGTCGAGCTGGCGCAGCGCGCCGGGCTGACGGTGGAGCGGGCGATCGTGGTCGACAACCACATGCGCTGCCTGGACGACCGCAACATCTTCGTGGTCGGCGAGTGCGCGCAGCATCGCGGGCACGTGTACGGGCTGGTGGCGCCGCTCTGGGACATGGCGAAGGTATTCGCCGACCAGGTGACGCAGCGAAACCTCGATTCCGCCTATCACGGCTCCAAGCTCGCGACCAAGCTCAAGGTGATGGGCGTGGAGCTCGCCTCCATGGGGCTGACCGAGCCGCAGGAGGAGCGCGACGAGGTGATCCGGTTCACCGAGACGCGCAGCGGCACCTACAAGAAGCTGATCGTGCGCGACGGGCGGCTGGTCGGCGGCATCCTGATGGGCGACATCTCCAAGGCTGCCTACCTGATGCAGTGCTTCGACCGCGACAGTCCGCTGCCGGAGGAGCGGCTGTCGCTGCTGTTCGACCTCGGCACGCCGTCGCAGAAGGTGACGCTGGACGAGATGCCGGCCGACGCGCAGGTGTGCAACTGCAACGGCGTCACCAAGGGGGCGATCGGCGTCTGCGTGGGGGCCGGCAAGCGCTCCACCAAGGCGGTGATGGACGCGACACGCGCCGGCATGGGTTGCGGCTCGTGCAAGGCGCTGGTCGGCGAGGTGGTGGAATGGTTCTGCGGCGGCACGGTCGAGGAGGATCCGTCGGTCCACTACTACGTGCCGACGGTCCCGATGACCAAGCCGGAGCTGGTGGCGGCGGTAAAGGCGCGAGGATTGCGCTCGGTCTCCTCGGTGTTCCGGGAGCTTGGCGGCGGCCAGGAGGACGCAGCGTCGAAGCCGGCGCTGGCCTCGCTGCTGATCACGGTGTGGGCGGACCAGTACGAGGACGAGCGCGACGCCCGGTTCATCAACGACCGCGTGCACGCCAACATCCAGAAGGACGGCACCTTCTCGGTGGTGCCGGAGATGCCGGGCGGCGTCACCACTCCTGCCGACCTGATCCGCATCGCCGAGGTCGCACGGAAATACAACGTGCCGCTGGTCAAGCTCACCGGCGGGCAGCGCATCGACCTGGTCGGCGTGTCCAAGCAGGACCTGCCCAAGGTATGGGCCGAACTCGGCATGCCGTCCGGCCACGCGTACGGAAAAAGCTACCGCACCTGCAAGAGCTGCATCGGCACCGAGTTCTGCCGCTTCGGCCTGGGCGACTCGATGGGCCTGGCGACGAAGATCGAACGCCGGTTCCGCGGCGTGGACAGCCCGGCCAAGCTCAAGCTCGCCACCGCCGGCTGCCCGCGCAACTGCTCGGAGGCGATGGTCAAGGACATCGGCGCGGTGGCGATCGGCAACGACCGCTGGGAGATCTATGTCGGCGGCGCCGCCGGCGCGCATATCCGCAAGGGCGACCTGCTCTGCACCGTGGACGGCGAGGACGCGGTGATGGCGATCACCGCGCGCTTCATGCAGTACTACCGCGAGAACGCGAAGTGGAAGGAGCGCACCTACAGCTTCATCCCGCGCATCGGGCTCGAGCGGATCCGCGCGGTGGTGGTCGACGACAGCGACAACATCGTGGCCGGGCTCGACGCGGCGATGGAGCGGTCGATCGCGGCGGTCCGCGATCCCTGGCAGGAGGCGACGGTGCCACGCACCGCCAACCAGTTCGCCGACGTCGTGGTGCCGGAAGGGGTGCCCTGACATGACCGGAACCAGACCAGCGTCCTGCGTCATCGGCCCGCTGGAGCAGATCCCGGTCGGCGAGGGGCGCAACATGGTGGTCGGCGACCGCACGCTGGCGGTGTTCCGGCTGCATGGCGGCGAGGTCTATGCCACGCAGCCGACCTGTCCGCATCGCGGCGGCCCGCTGGCGGACGGCCTTACCGGCAGCCACACGGTGATGTGCCCGCTGCACGACCGCGTGTTCGACCTGCGCACCGGGGTGGGGCCGGACTGCTCCATCACGGTGCTGCCGGTGGCGGTGCGGGACGGGCTGATGGTGGTCTCGCTGCCTCCGACCGCCGCGGACGCGTCGTCGCGCGTCGCCTGACGATCCGGGCTGGATGGCAGGGCCGATGCGCGTCCTGAGCTGGAACCTGCTCAAGACCGGCGGCGCCAGCGTGCCGGAAATCGCACGGCTGGTGGAGCGGCACCGTCCCGACCTCCTGTTGCTGCAGGAAGCCACAGTTGCGGTCGACGCGCTGCCGAGCCTGCTCGGCGGTCAGTTTGCCTGCCGGGCGATGCCGGGACGCGACCACGGGCCGGCGGCCTGGAGCCCGCGCCCGTTCGAGGTCGAGGCGGTGGCGCTCCCCTGCGCCGGCCGGCTCGACCTGCCGGTTCCGATCTTCCGCGCGGTGTTGCCGCGCCTCGCCCTGGTGGTGCGGCAGGACGGCCTGGAGGTGGCGAACGTGCACCTGGACCACGGCCAGCGCGCCAATCGACGCCAGCTCCGCCACCTGCTGGACCACCTGCCCGGGCTCGACCTGGTGATCGGCGACTTCAACGCGCTGGGCCCGACCCGCCTGGCCGGCTTCCACGACGCCGGACCGCGTCGCACGACGCACTGGGCATATGGTTTCGTGCCGCTCCGGCTCGACCGCTGCCTCCTGCGAGGGCTGCGCTGCACCGCCGCCACGGCGCTCGCCTTCGGCAGCTCCGACCACCGGCCCATCCTGGTCGAACTGCAACCGGACCAGGAAGGTTGAGGCAGCAGGAACAGAGCGTGGTCCGGACGCCATCCGGACGGGGCATGGTTTCTTGGCCCTTGAGGGATGTTGCCGATGCCTGAGACGACCGCCCCGCCGCGCGTGCAGCTCGAGATCAAGGTCGAGCGGCCACGGCTCTACAAGGTCATGCTGGTCAACGATGACTTCACGCCGCGCGAGTTCGTGGTCCTGGTGCTGAAGACGGAATTCCGCATGGACGAGGGACAGGCCAGCCGGGTGATGATGACGGCGCACCAGCGCGGGGTCTGCGTCGTCGCCGTGTTCACCAAGGATGTGGCCGAGGCCAAGGCGACCGCTGCCACCGACATGGCGCGCAGCAAGGGCTACCCGCTGCTGTTCACCACCGAGCCGGAAGAATAGCCAGGCCGGCAGGCCGGATCCCAGCCACCCCGCGCAAGCTGGCCTGCCTCAGACCCGCTTGACCCAGACCGCCTGGGCATTGGTGAACTCGCGTATGCCGAAATGCGACAACTCGCGCCCGTAGCCGCTGTTCTTCACGCCGCCGACCGGGATGCGCGGGTTAGACGCGGTGAAGCCGTTGACGAACACGCCGCCGGTTTCCAGCCTGCGGGCGATCGCCTGGGCGCGGTCGAGGTCGGCGGTCCACAGGTTGCCACTCAGCCCGTAGTCGCTGTGGTTCGCGAGCTCGATCGCGTGTTCCGCGTCCCGGGCCTGAATCAGGGCCGCCACGGGCCCGAAGATCTCCTCGTCGAACGCCGCCATGCCCGGCTCGACGTCCGCGAGCACGGTCGGCTCGTAGAAGTAGCCGGGCCCATCCACCTTGCTGCCGCCCAGCAGGAGCCTGGCGCCCCCGGCCACCGAGCGGACGACCTGGTCGTGCACGCCGTCGCGAAGGTCGGAGCGGGCGATCGGACCCTGGGTCGTCGCCTCGTCCAGCGGATCGCCGACTTTCAGCCGTCGCACCGCCTCCACGAACTTCGCGGTGAACTCGGCTGCGATCGGCTGCTCCAGGATGAAGCGCTTGGCGGCGAGGCAGACCTGGCCGGTGTTGTTGAAGCGGGCCAGGATGCCGGCGGCGACCGCCTTGTCGATGTCCGCATCGGCCAGGACGATGAACGGGTCGGCCCCGCCCAGCTCCAGCAGCGACCTCTTGATCAGCCGGCCGGCCTGCGCCGCCACCGCGGAGCCGGCGCGCATGCTGCCGGTCAGGCTCACGCCCGCGACCCGGCGGTCCTCCAGGACGGCCTTGATGCCGTCGTTGTCGGTGTTGAGCACGCAGAACAGTCCCTTCGGCAGCCCGGCCGTCTCCCAGACCTCCTGCAGCAGGTAGGCGCAGCGCATGGTGTTCGGCGCCGGCTTCAGGATGAACCCGTTGCCCGACAGCATGATCGGCACGCAGGCGCGCACCGCCTGCCAGAGCGGGAAGTTCCACGGCATGATGCCGAGGATCGACCCGATCGGCAGGTAGGACACGTGGACCGTGTCGTCGCCCTCGACCTCGACCGGCTCGTCGGCCAGCAGGCCGGGACCGTGCTCTGCGAACCATTGCGCGGTCGCGGTGCACTTCTCGATCTCGGCGACCGACTCCTTCAGGATCTTGCCCATCTCGGCGGTGATGACCGGCGCGATGCGGTCCTTGCGCAGCAGCAAGGCGTCGCCGAACCTCGAATAGATCGCGGCACGCTCCGGGACGGGAACGTCCCGCCACGCCTCGAACGCGCTGCGGGCCGCACGCAGCAGCTCCTGGATCTCGTCCTCGGTCTGGAACGGGAAGCGCTCGATCAGCACGCCGGTGGCGGGGTTGCGCGAGACGGCTTCGGGTGACGGGGCGGGCTGGGTGTCTGGCATGGTTGGTCCTCGTCCAGGATGCGGCCGAACCGCGTCGGTGCGGCCTTCGGGGCGCCGTCAGCTTCCCAGCATCAGGCCGAGGCCGCCGGTTGTCACGATGACGCCGGTGATCCACGGCGGGCTGACCCCGTGCAGGGCAAAGCCGACAACGCTGGAACGGTTCAGGACGATCAGCCGGAAGGCTGCTTCGGTTACATCCGGGAAGAGGTCGTGGATCGAGGCCCGATGGCGATGATGGCCCGTCGCGGCTCCGCCGGGCTTGTCCGGCGGTCCGGTTTCCCCGGGCCTGGCGGAGCGTCCCGTCGCCGGCCCTACAGCACGAGCTCGGTCATGCCGCAGTTCGGCAGGAACACGCCGGTCAGGTGGAAGAAGAACGTCCCGTGCCCGACCACGGCAATGTGACGCTCGGTGCGACCGGCCAGGAAGGCGCGGAACAGCTCGACCCGCGCCAGCGTCGTCTCCAGCGGCTCGACCTGGAGGCCGTTCACGTCGGCCTCGCCCTGCGCATGCCACCAGACCTCGTCCAGGTGGGCAAAATCGAGCGCCGGATACTCGGCCACGAGATGGGCCGGCGCACGGCCGACGTCGCCGCTGCCCTCCAGCCGCTCGCGGTGCAGCGCCTGGACCACGAAGCGCGGCCTGGAGCGGTGCCCCTCGAAGATGCCGAGCGCGGTCTGCAGCGCGCGCGTCAGCGGCGTCACCACCACCAGGTCGACCGGATGATCGCGCAGCGTCTCCCGGGCGTCGCGCACCTGCGCCTCCCCGGTCGGGGTGAGCCTGGCATCCCGTATGCCGGGATCGATGCCGGTCTCGTCATAGGCGACGTTGGCGGTGGACTGGCCATGGCGGATGCAGAGGATGGTGTGCGGCATGCGCCACACCTAGTCGGCCTGCCGGTGCGCGGCAACGCGGCGCGTCGGTCCGACCGGCGCGGGTCATCTGCCGCCTGACTCCTACAATGCCGCTGCGGCCTTCAAGAGACAGCCAGATATCGTGCACCGGCAGAACCGATGCGGCGGATCAGGACAGCCGTCGAGCCGGGTGGCGGCGGCCGGATCCCGGCTCAACTGGTCGGAGTGAGAGGATTCGAACCTCCGGCCCCTGCGTCCCGAACACAGTGCTCTACCAGGCTGAGCTACACTCCGATGGGGCGCGTCTTACAGGCCGGGACCGGGGGTGGCAAGGGTCGCTACAGCATCGCCGGATCGCCGGCATGAACCGTGGGACGGGTCCGGCCGAGCCCAGCCAGGCGGGCCAGGGCGGCCGGGACGTCGGGCAAGTGCTCGAACAGGGCACGGACGGAGGGGTCGGCGAAGCCGTCGGCGATCGCGCGGTCGACCGTCGCGATCAAGGCCTGCGCCCAGCCCTGCACGTCGACGATCACGATCGGCTTGTCGTGCAGCCCGAGCTGGCGCCAGGTGAGGATCTCGAACAGCTCGTCGAAGGTGCCGAGCCCGCCCGGCAGCACCAGGAACGCGTCGGCCGCCTCGAACATCCTCTGCTTGCGGCTGTGCATGGAGTCCGTGACCAGGAGGTCCTCGACCCCGTCATGCATCACCTCGCGGTTCTGCAGGAAGCGCGGGATCACGCCGTGCACCGCGCCGCCGGCGGCGAGTGCGGCGTCCGCCACCATCCCCATCAGGCCCACCTTGCCGCCGCCGTAGATCAGGCGGATGCCGGCCTCGGCCAGGCCGCGCCCGATCGCCTCGGCCGCCTCGGCGTAGGCCGGGTTGCTGCCGAAGCGCGAGCCGCAGAACACGGCGACGGACGAGAGAACGGTCGGCATCGCGGGCGCTCCGGAAGCGGTCGAGGGCAGGTCCGGAGGCTATCCGACCGCGGCCGGGGAGGCGAGGCCGGGCGGCCGCGCCCGCAGCCAAAGGCAGATCGCCAGCGCCGCCAGGCTGGCGGCGGCAGCGCACAGGAACAGGCTGCGGTAGCCATGGCTCCTGGCGATCAGCCCGAGCAGCGGACCGCTGAGGCCGAGCGAGATGTCGAGGAACACGCTGTAGGCGCCGATCGCCGAGCCGCGGTTGTTCGGCGACACCCGCGCCACCGCCAGCACGCCCAGCGCCGGGAACACCAGGGCGAAGCCGGCACCGGTCAGGGCGCTGCCGAGCACGGCGACGAACGGGGTCGGCGCCTGCCACAGCAGCAGCAGGCCGGCGGTCTCGGCGGCGAACGAGGCGATCGAGACCGCGAGGCCGCCGTGCCGGCCGATCCGGGCTGCCAGCAGCAGACGCATCAGCATGAAGGCGAGCCCGAACACCGAGAGCGCCGCGCCCGGGCCGGTGATCCCGGCGCGGCGCCAGCCCTCGGCGTCGTAGAACAGGGTCACGAAGGCGGCCAGCACGCCGAAGCCGACCGAGCCCAGCGCCAGCGCGGCACCGAACGGCGCCACGCTGCGCAGGATGCGGTGGAAGCCGACCCGCACCCCGCCGCCCTGCGCCGCCACCGCCGGCTTGGCGCGGGCCAGCGCCAGGCCGGCCAGCGCCAGCAGCAGGGTCAGCAGGCCGAGCGGCACGGTGCCGCGCGTGCCGGCGATCGCCAGGCCCAGCGGCGCGCCCAGCGCGATGCCGCCATAGGAGGCGACGCCGTTCAGCGAGATGATCTGCGCGGTGCGGGCGATGCCGACGCGGCCGATCGCCCAGGTGATGCAGCCGGTGCCGGTGCAGCTTTCGCCGCAGCCCAGCAGGCCGCGCGACAGCAGCAGCAGCAGCAGGCTGAGCGACGGCCGATGCCTGGCCAGCCCCGACAGCAGGAGCAGCAGCCCGGCGCCAGCGCAGGCGGACAGGCCGAGCAGCACCGCGCGCTTCGGGCCGACCGTGTCGGTCATGCGTCCGGCGAACGGCCGGCTGGCGAAGGTGGCCAGGTACTGCAGGCTCACCGCCAGCCCTGCCACCACGGCGTCGAAGCCGAGCACGTGGTGCACGAACACCGGGATCACCGCCAGCGGAAGGCCGATGGTGATGTAGCACAGCAGGGTGAGGTACACCGTGCTGGCGATCCGCCAGGTCGGGCTGGCGCGGATCACCCGGGGCAGCGGCGAGGCTGGCATGCGGCCGGTGGCTCCTGTTGCCCGGGCGGGATGCTATCGTGGCCCGGCGGCATGGCGGGGAACGTCGCGAGGCGATGTTACAACAGCAGGAGGCGACGGCCCAGATGCGCGACGACCAGGAGCACGGGCGGCCGGTGCCGGACGATGGCGGCTATGCCACCCTGTCCAGCCGGACCGCCTACGAGAACCGCTGGCTGCGGCTGCGCGAGGACATCATCCGACGCCCGGACGGCTCCGACGGGCTGTACGGGGTGATCGAGCGCGACGACTTCGTGGTGGTGGCGGCGGTGGACGGGACCGGAGCCGGGCGCAGCCTGACCCTGGTCGAGCAGTTCCGCTATCCAATCGGCCGGCGGCTATGGGAGCTGCCGATGGGCATGTGGGAGGAGCGGCCGGACGCCAGCCCAGGGGAGATCGCCGCGGGCGAACTGGCCGAGGAGACCGGGCTGGTGGCGTCGGCGATGCGCCACGCCGGCACGCTGTTCCAGGGGGCGGGCTACTCCAACCAGAAGGGGCACGTGTTCCTGGCAACCGGGCTCAGCCGCACCGCGGTGGCGCGCGAGGCGAGCGAGCAGGACATGGTGGCGCGTGCGTTCCCGCTGCCAGAGGTCGAGGCGATGATCGCGGACGGACGGATCACCTGCATGGTGACGATCGCGGCCTTCGGGCTGCTGCGGATCAAGGGGATGCTGTGAGCACCGAGCGGATCCCGACCCTCGACCTGCGCCGTCTCGACACCGATCCGGACGCGTTCGCGGCCGAGCTCGGCGCGTCCTACCGCCGGTTCGGCTTCTGCTGCTTCGACCACCACGGCATCCCGCCCGAGCTGATCGGGGCGGCCTATGCCGACTTCGCCCGCTTCTTCGCCCTGCCCGCCGACGCCAAGGCCCGCTGCACCGTGCGCACGCCGGGCGGCGGCGGGCGCGGCTATGTCGGGTTCCGGGTCGAGACGGCCCGCACCAGCACGATCCCCGACCTCAAGGAGTTCTTCCACATCGGCCGCGAGGACGACCCGGTGCTGCCGCCGAACGTGTGGCCCGGGCAGGTGGAGGGCTTCCGCACGCACGCGACCGCGCTGTTCCAGGCCATGGAGGCGGCGGGCGGCCGCGTGCTGACGGCGATCGCCCGCGACCTCGGCCTGGCCCCGGACTTCTTCGCAGGCGTGGTGGACCACGGCGACTCGATCCTGCGCGCCCTGCACTACCCGCCGATCGATCCCGAACACCTGCCGGCGGTGCGGGCGGAAGCGCACGAGGACATCAGCCTCGTCACCCTGCTGGTCGGCGCCACCGCGTCCGGGCTCGAGATCCTGACCCGCGAAGGTTCCTGGCTGCCGGTGCAGGCGGAGCCCGGCACGCTGGTGGTCAACGTCGGCGACATGATGCAGCGGCTGACCAACCGCGCGTATCCGTCCACCACGCACCGGGTGGTGAACCCCCGAGGGGCGGCGGCCGGTCAGAGCCGCTACTCGATGCCGTTCTTCCTGGCGCCGAACATGGAGCACCGGATCGCCACCCTGCCCGGCTGCATCGGCGCGGAGGGCGACCTGTTCCCCGAGCCGATCACCGCGGGGGACTACCTGGCGGAGCGGCTGCGCGAGATCCGGCTGCTGGCGTCGTAGCAGGGCGCGCAGAGGGCACGAGACGTCACCGGCCAGGTCCGGCGAGTCCGGATCAGGTGGCCTTGCGACCGCCGCCGGACGATGCGGCATCGGGTGCGTGCGGCCCGGCGCGCTTCAGCCACAGCGTCTCGACGTCCTCCAGGCTGAGGCCCCTGGTTTCCGGCACCAGCAGGCTGGAGAACACCAGCGCGCCGAAGGTCAGCGCCGCGTAGACAAAGAACACGCCGGGGCGGCCCAGCACCCGCACCAGGTCGAGAAAGGTCAGGGCCACCACCAGGTTGGCGACCCAGTTGGCGATGGTGGCCGCCGACATGCCGCGTCCGCGCAGCGCGAGCGGGAAGATCTCGGAGATCAGCAGCCAGAACACCGGGCCCAGCCCGATCGCGAAGCAGCCGACATAGGCAGTCAGGCTGGCGGCGGTGAGCCATCCCACGGAGGAGCCGTGGCCGAGCAGGAACGCCAGCGCCAGCAGGCACAGGCTGATGCCCATCCCGCCCAGGCCGGACAGCAGCAGCACACGGCGGCCGACCCGGTCGACCAGCCGGATCGCCACCAGCGTCATGGCCACGTTGACGACGCCGATGCCGGCGGTCGCCAGGATCGCGGCCGAGGCCGAGGACAGCCCGGCGGCCTGGAAGATGACCGGGGCGAAGTAGATCACGGTGTTGATGCCTGTGACCTGCTGGAACACCGCCAGGCCGATGCCGACGATCAGCGGCAGCCTGGCCGCCGCGTGGCTGAGCCGGCTCTGCGGCAGGCGTCGGACCGGAGCGACGAGGTCGGCGCGCAGCTGCGCCATCTCGGCCGCCAGGTCCACCGAGGGCCCGCGCAGCCGGCGCAGGGCTGCCTGCGCCCGGTCGACGTGCCCGTGTCCGGCCAGCCAGCGCGGCGTCTCCGGCAGCAGCAGCATGCCGACGGCGAGGATCACGCCTGGCACCGCGCCGAGGCCCAGCATCCACCGCCAGGCACCCGCATCCGACAGGGCGTAGCCGACCAGATACGAGACCAGGATGCCCACGGTGACGGCGAGCTGGCTGAACGAGACCAGCGCGCCGCGACGGGCAGCCGGCGCGATCTCGGCCAGGTAGAGCGGCGTCAGCATGGAGGCGCCGCCGATGCCGATGCCGACCAGCAGCCGGCCGCAGAGCAGGACGCCCAGGCTGCCCGCCAGCGCCGAGACCAGGCCGCCGACGACGAAGATCGCCGCGGTCGCCAGCAGGATCGGACGCCGGCCGTGGCGGTCGGCCAGACGTCCGGCGCCCGCGGCCCCGATCGCGGCCCCTGCCAGCGCGATGCTGGTGACCACGCCCATCATCAGCGGAGACAGGTGGAAGGCGGTGCGCAGGAACAGCAGCGCGCCCGAGATCACGCCGGTGTCGTAGCCGAACAGCAACCCGCCCAGTGCCGCGGTGGCCGCGATGAAGGCGAGATGCATGCGGGACGTCCTCGCGCCGGAACGGCTGCACCTCCAATGCGCGCCTGGCCGCCGGACCGCCATCCTTATCGGCAACCGGTCAGCCGACGGGGCGCCTTCCCGCCAGCGCCGTCGGTCCGTGCAGGGCCAGGCCCGGGCCCTGCGGCTGCGCACCCGGCGCCGGTGATCGCCGCAACGGCGCGATGCCGGAGATGGCAGGCGGACCGGATGCTTGACCGGACGGACGGGTTCTGCACCGACTCGAGCCCATGACCGACAGCAACATCCTTCTCTCTCCCTGGACCACGCCGTTCGGGGCGCCGCCGTTCGACCGGATCCAGCCGGAACAGTTCGAGCCCGCCTTCGCGCAGGCGATGGCCGAGCACCTGGCGGAGATCGCGGTGATCGCGTCGGATCCGTCGGAGCCCGATTTCGCCAACACGATCGAGGCCATGGAGCGCAGCGGCCGGGCGCTGGCGCGGGTGGGAGCGGTGTTCTCCAACCTGTCCGTCAGCCTGGGCGGTCCCGAGCTGGAGGCGATCGATCGCACCCTGTCGCCGCTGCTGGCGCAGCACGGCATGCGGGTGTCGCTCGACCCCGCCCTGTTCCGGCGCGTCGACGCGCTGCACGCGCGTCACGACGCGCTCGGCCTGCTCCCGGACCAGCTGCGCCTGCTGGAGCGGGTGCATCGCGGCTTCGTGCGCAGCGGCGCAGCACTGGGGCCGGACGAAAAGGAGCGCATGAGCGCGATCTCCGAACGGCTGGCGGTGCTGCACACGCAGTTCGGCCAGAACGTGCTGCACGACGAAAAGGAGTGGCACCTCGCGATCACCGAGGCGGACCTGGACGGGCTGCCGGAGTTCGTGCGCGCCGGTGCCGCGCAGGCGGCGGTCGACCGCGGGCTGCCCGGCTACGCGATCACCCTGTCGCGGTCGCTGATCGAGCCGTTCCTGTGCTTCTCCGACCGGCGCGACCTGCGGCGTGCAGCCTACCAGGCCTGGATCGCGCGCGGCACCCATCCGGGCGCGCATGACAACCGGCCCCTGATCCCGGAGATCCTGGCGCTGCGGGCGGAAAAGGCGCGGCTGCTCGGCTACCCGGACTTCGCCGCGTTCCGGCTGGCCGACACCATGGCCGGCACCCCGGAGGCTGCCGACGCGCTGCTGCAGGCGGTGTGGGCGCCGGCACGCTCCAAGGCGCTGGCGGAGCGGGACCGGCTGCTGGCGGTGGCGCAGCGCGAGGGCTTCGAGGGGCCGCTCGCGGCCTGGGACTGGCGCTACTACGCCGAGAAGGTGCGCCGCGCCGACTACGCGCTGGACGAGGCGGAGATCAAGCCGTTCTTCGTGCTGGAGGCCGTGCAGCAGGCGGCGTTCGACACCGCCAGCCGCCTGTTCGGGCTGAGCTTCATCGCCCGCCCCGACGTGCCGGCGTATCATCCCGACGTGCGCGCCTACGAGGTGCGGGACGCCGACGGACTGGTCGGGCTGTTCCTCGCCGACCATTTCGCGCGCGGCGACAAGCGCTCCGGCGCCTGGATGAGCAGCTACCGCGACCAGG
>CAXTVX010000009.1:0-78826 GCA_964247755.1 uncultured Acetobacteraceae bacterium
TGCGCCCGGCAGGACTCGAACCCGCAACCAAGCCGTTATGAGCGGCCCGCTCTAACCATTGAGCTACGGGCGCACAGGGCTGCCATCAGATCGCGCAAACGCCGGGATTTGGCAAGGTGCCGCGCTTGGCAAGGTGGGTGGCCGCCGATACGGTCGCCCCCCGAATCAAACGCAAGGCAGCACCCGACATGGACGTGTCCAAGATCAGCCCCGGCAAGGACGTCCCCTGGGACATCAACGTGGTGGTCGAGATCCCGCAGGGGTCGTCGGTGAAGTACGAGCTCGACAAGGACAGCGGCGCGATCTTCGTCGACCGGTTCCTGTTCACGCCGATGGCCTATCCGGCCGCCTACGGCTTCATCCCCGGCACCCTGGCCGCAGACGGCGACCCGGCCGACGCGCTGGTGCTGGCGCCGGCACCCGTGGTGCCAGGTGCGGTGATCCGCGCCCGCCCGATCGGCATGCTGAAGATGGAGGACGAGAGCGGCATGGACGAGAAGATCGTCTGCGTGCCGCACGACAAGATGCACACCCAGTTCACCGAGATCACCGAGGTGATGCAGCTGCCCGAGATCACCCGGCAGGTGATCGAGCACTTCTTCACCCGCTACAAGGACCTGGAGCCCGGCAAGTGGGTGAAGGTCACCGGCTGGGCCGGCCGCGAGGAGGCGGGCCAGGTGATCCGCGAGGCGCTCGCCGCGTTCGGGACGTAGGCCCTGGGCCCGGAACCCAGCCGGGTCCGCATCCGCCCCGCAGCGGACCTGGGGCGTTCGCGCATCGGCCGTGTCCACCAGCCCAAAGGCTGAAGCCCGTCAGACCCCCGCCGTGGCCAGATCGACCGCAGCCTCGGCGTGGAGTGCCGTCGTATCGAAGAGCGGCACCGCACTGTCTTCGGGCCTCACCAGCAGCATGATCTCCGTGCAGCCCAGGATCACGGCCTCTGCGCCGCGCTCCACCAGCCGGGCGATCACCTCGCGGTAGGCTTGGCGCGAGGACGGTTCTGCCCGGCCCTGGACCAGCTCCTCGTAGATCACCCGGTGCACCAGGGCGCGGTCGTCGCCGCCCGGCACGAGCACGTCCAGCCCATGCCGGTCCGCGAGCCGTCCCTTGTAGAAATCCTGCTCCATGGTGAAGGCCGTCCCGAGCAGGCCGACCGTCTTCAGTCCGGCGCCCTTGATCCGTGCCGCGGTAGGGTCGGCGATGTGCAGCAACGGCAGCCCGATGGACGCCTGAACCTGATCGGCCATGCGGTGCATCGTGTTGGTGCAGATCACCACGAAATCCGCGCCGCCGCGTTCCAGCCGCCGCGCCGCCGCGATCATCTCGGCAGCGGCGTCGTCCCAGCGTCCGGCATGCTGCAGCGCCTCGATCTCCCCGAAGTCGAACGACCACATGAGGCAGCGGGCCGAGCGCAGGCCGCCCAGGCGAGCCCGGACCATCTGGTTGATGATCCGGTAGTACTCGGCCGAGCTTTCCCAGCTCATCCCGCCGATGAGGCCAATGACCTTCTGCGACACGCCATCCTCCACTCCGTGACCAGCATGAGGGAGTGAGCCTCGTCCGGCAGGCAAGGTCCGCTCACCACCAACCTCGGCGGTACGCCTGGCGGAGTTCGAACCCTACGCCGCCGCGATGGTCTGCTCGATCAGCGCCTCATAGTTGCGCAAGTAGTCGCCCATCGACAGGGTGCGCTCCGCGTCCTTGCGGGCGGCGCGGCGCAGGCGCTGCGACAGCGGCCTGTTCTCCAGGATCTCCAGCACGCCGTCGGCCAGCGCCTCGGGGTCGTGGAACGAGACCAGCAGCCCGTTCTTGTTGTGCCGGATGAACTCCTGCACCGGCCCGGTGTCGCTGCCGACGATGGCGCACCCCGAGGCCAGCGCCTCGCGCAGCGACCAGGAGGCGACGAACGGGTAGGTCAGGTAGACGTGCGCGTCCGAGCGCTTCAGCAGGTCGGCGTAGCTGAGGTAGTCCAGCTTGCCGACGAAGTGCACACGCGACAGGTCGAGCCGTGCGCCCAGCTGTGCCGTGAGGATCTCGCGCCAGCATCCCGAGGCCAGCCTAGCGCCGTAGCTGACGCCGTCGCCGCCGACCACGATCACCCGCGCGTCCGGCCGCTGGTCGAGGATGCGCGGCAGGGCCCGCATGAAGCTGTGGAAGCCGCGATACGGCTCCAGGTCGCGCGCCACGTAGGTGACGAGCTTCTCGCCCGGCGAGACCAGAACGTTGCGGAGCAGGAAGTCCTTCTTCGCCAGGGTCGGGTCTGGCGCGCAGGCGGCGAGGTCGACGCCCTCCTTCAGCACCGAGATGCGGTCCTGCGCCCAGTCCGGATAGGTCGACTTCTGGAACAGGGTCGGCGTCTGGCCGTGGCCGATGTTGTTCAGGGCCAGCAGGTTGACCGCGTTCTTGGCCCGCACGCGCGGGAACATCGCCGGGTCGTCCGGGAACTCGGGATCGAAGCCGACATCGAACTTGTCGGTGTGGTAGTAGAACTCGAGGTAGCCCAGCATCGGCGTGTCCGGATACACGTCGGACAGGTTGAGCAGCTCGCCCCAGCCGTGATGGCCGATGATGATGTCCGGCTCGAAGCCGAGGGTCTTCAGGCTGCGGGCGGTCTGGGCGACCATCTCGGCGCGCAGCACGGCGAGCTCGAACTCCTGCGCCGCCGGGTGGGTGCCCGGCGTCACGCCGCGCGGCAGCTTGTAGAAGGCGCGGCGCACCCCGGGCAGCACGTTGCTGTTCGGTTCGCTGATGAACACCACCTCGTGCTCGCCCTGTCGGGTGAGGTGACGAACCAGGTGCAGGAACTGGCCCGGGAAGTTCTGGTGGACAAACAGATATCGCAAGAAACGGCCTGACACTCGTTCGATGGCGGAACCGACAGGGTCGCGCCTCGACCTGGAACGCACATGACGAACGCAGCATTCAGCGCATGCGCGGCTTTATGAACCGATAACGCGTCCGTCGCCTAGAGCGGATCCCGACCGGGTGGATCACCTGATCGGGTGAGGATGCTCGCCGAAACAAGCCGAGGCATGCGACCAACCGGCCCGGTCGACTTGCCGGAGCGTGATCCGCGAGCCGAAGGGAACGGATCATGCCACGGATGCCGGCGGCGCATGCGGATCAGCGCCGCCCCTTGCCGGCGCCCGCCTTCGCCATCGGCCCGCTCCGCGCTGCGGATCGGACGGGAACGCCGCGTGCCGGCGGCGCGGCAGGAAGCGGCTTCTCGGCTGCCTTGGCGGCAGCCCGACGCGGCGGCTCGGCACGGGCCGGCGGGCGCACCGCCTTGACCCGCGCCGGTGGCTCCGGCTCGGACAGGATGCCCTCGCCGGCGGTCGCGTCGGCCAGCGGCAGGATCTCCACCAGGAAGGCCTCGAGCGGCGCCAGGCTCGGCGCCTCGGCAGTTTCCGTGCCGTCCACCGGACCGATCGCGGTGCCGTCGGTGAAGGTGGCGCTGAGCCGGACCTCGTGACGCTCGGCGGCGTCCCCCTTCAGGCGGACGCGGAGCCCCAGGATCGGCAGCGCCATGCCACGGCTGCCGCAATAGCTGCCGCCTTCCGCCCAGGGCGACAGCCAGCCCTTGCCGAGCACCGCCTGGTACTCGATGTCGGTCGGCTCGACGAAGCGGCTCGGTGCGATCGCGAAGCCCTCGATCCAGTTCTGGCTGCCGCGCACGCCCATCCAGTCGCCGAGCCGGGTGAGCACGTCGCCACGCCGCTGCACGTGGGCGGCCACTTCGGGCTTGCCGGGCGGCTCCACAACCGGAGCGGGTTCCGCAGGTGGGGGTGCGACCGAAGGCGCCTGCAGGTTCGCCTGCGCCGGGGCGGCCGGCGCCTCGCTCAACCGCAGCACCTGGAGCTTGGGCGCCTCGGCCGCGCTGTTCACCGTCTGGTAGATCGTCACCAGCACCTGCGACGGCACGGAACTGACGCGCACCAGGGCAGCACTTCCTTCCCCGCCCAGCCAGCCATCGGAGTCGAAGGTGCTGATCGACAGCGAGTCCGCGTGGGTGGCGGGTGGCCGGGTGATGCGCACCCCGGGGAGCCCGGTCTGCGGATCCGGCGGCGCCCCGCCGGGACTGTGGAACACGCAGAACAGCCCAGGATCGAGCAGCATCAGGTGGGCGGACACCTTGAGCTCCGTCACCATGTTCCGGTTCGGTGGCGGACTGGTCTGCGACATCGGCGGTGTTCCGTTCCTGCCTGCCCGGCGCCGGCTTCAGCGTGCCGGCGCGCGATGGTGCGACGGCGGACGCCGCACCGCAATGGGCTGCGTGGACGCGGATGGTGGCGGAATGACGGCGGAATGACGCTGGCACAGGCGCAGCAGCACCATGTTCAGCTCCGGGATCGGCAGCCCGAGCGGAAGCACCGCGCCGCGCCCGGTGCGCCGTATGCGCTCCGCGGGTGCGCCCAGGTCGAAGGCGGCGACGGGCAGGCCCGCGCGCCAGGCGAGGCCCAAGGTGAAGCACCAGGTTTCCGGCCACACCGACGGCAGCAGCGCCAGGTCCGCGTCCTGGGCGCGGATCAGCGCCACCGCGTCCTCCTCGCGATACTCGCCGGTCACGAACGCGCAGCCGGCCTCCATCAGCGCCATGTCGTCGGGGGTGTGGCCGACCACCACGAACTCGATCGGCAGCTGCCGCGCGCGCGCGTCGGCCAGGCAGGCCTGCAGCACCTCCAGGCCCTTCTCGCGGCCGATGCCGCCGATCACCACGATCCGGGCCGGCCGGGGCTGCCCGGCGGCGGCGCGGCCTGAGGCGCTGCCCGGCCTGGGGCCCAGGGACGACACGGCGGCAAGCCGTTCCAGCGACAGGTCCGGCCGGTCGTCCTCCCAGGACACCACCTCCACGCGCAGGCGGGGGAAATGCCGGCCCATCCGGTTCGCCGCGTCCTGCGACGGCGCCACCACCCGGCGCGCCGCCTTCAACTCGGCGGCGGACCGCGCCAGCAGCGCCGGCATGGTGATCTCCTCCAGCAGGTTGCTGCCCTGGACGGCGATGCAGCTCTCGCAGCCGGCCACGTCGGGCTCGCCGCAGTAGCGGCCGCCGGGGCCCACCAGGGCGATGCGCTGACAGAACCAGGCATAGTCGTGGACATAGGCGTCGAACGGGATGCCCAGCCGGACGCACAGGGCGCGGACCTGCGGGTGGTGGCCGAGCAGGTGGTGCCATTCCGCGTGCAGCACCCCTTCCGCGCCCAGCAGCGCCACCAGCGCGTCCAGCTCCAACGGCAGGGCGTAGCGCAGGTTGGGGAAGGCCTCCTCGCTGGCGGCGTCGGACAGCGCCACCCCGTCCGGGTCGGGACGCAGCACGATCGGGCGGATGTTCTGGACGCGCAGCAGCCGCGCCCGCTCCCCCACCACCCGTTCCACCCCGCCGCCCTGGGCATGGGTGACCAGAAGCACCGCGCGCGGCGCCATGTCGCGGCCGGCACGCATCCGGCGAGCCTGCACCCAGCGCGCGAGGTCCAGCCGGCGGCGCGCCGGGGCCAGCGGGTCAGCCTCGATGTACGCCAGCACCATCTCGTCGTAGCCGGGATGCAGGCGGTTCAGGATCAGCAGGTTGCGTCGCATGAGCTCGGTGCGGGCAGCACCGAACGACACGTTGCCGACATGGGCGACGAAGGCGCCCAGGGCCGCGACGTGGCGCCAGCCGAGGTGGCGGGCGCGCAGGCACCAGTCGTTCTCCTCGCCGTAGCCCTGCGCGAACAGGTCCTCGCGCAGCAGCCCGACCTGGTCCAGGCAGTCGCGCCGGAGGTAGAGGCAGAACCCGTTGCCGGTCGGGATGTCGTGCACGGCGTCGCCGTTGGCACCGAGCGCCAGCGCCATCAGCCGCCTGGTGGCGGGAAGGTCGGGCACCTTGTTGCGCGCGCGGTGGTCGGGATAGCTCAGGATGCTCGCGTCGTTGGACAGCGGCGTCGCGCTGCCAATGTCCGGCGCATGATAGGCGGCACGGCGCAGCGCCTCCAGCCAGCCGGGTGCGACCAGCGTGTCGCTGTTGAGCAGCACCACGTCGCGGTCCGGGCAGGCGGCGATGCCGTCGTTGGCGCTGGCCGGGAACCCGCCGTTCTGCGTGCGGCGGACCAGCTGGATCCGGCCTGACCGCGCCATCGCTTCCAGCGCCTCGACCAGGGCTGGCTCCGGCGACGCGTCCTCGACCGCCACCACCACCGTGCCGGGCGGGATGCTCGCCAGCACGCTGTCGAGGCAGTCCAGGGTGCGTCGCAGGTGGCGGTAGACCGGCACCACGACGCCGACCGGTCGGGACGGGCCGATCCGCGGCGACCTGCCGACGGTGGAGGCCGACACCGGCAGGAACGGCGGCAGCTCCTGCATCGTGACAGCGCCCTCGTCGGCGGCGCTGCGGAGGCGCCGGCTGAACCGCGCCTGCAGCAGTGCTGCGGCAGCACCCGCGCGCCGTTCCAGACCGGGATCGAGCGGGCTTCCGGTCAGGGCCTGCCCGTTGCCGCCACGCACCTCCACGGTGCCGTCGAGCTGTGCCGCGGTGAGGTCGGCGAAGTGCAGCAGCCGCGGCCGGGCCAGGGGGACGTCCGACGACACGACCTCGGCGAACCGCTCCATCGCCGCGACGACCGGAGGTCCGGAGGCCGGGATCAGGGTCAGCAGCGGGATGCGCTCGGGCTCGCCGGGATGCCACACCCAGCCGTGCAGGCGGTCGTCCTGCACCTCGACGAACCCCTCGATCCGCCCGATCGCCCGGACGTCGATCGGGCTGCCCAGCAGCGGCCGGCCGCCGCGGGACACCTCCAGCCGCCGCCCCTGCGGCCAGGCACCCTCCAGGACCGTCCGGTTCTTCCGGGTGCGCAGCCGGACCGGCGTCCCGTCCAGCCGGACCGCGAGGGCGTCGCGTCCGGTCCTGGCGGAACCGGGTGCCGGCGGCCGGTCGAGGTGCAGGGTGCCGTCGCCGGACAGGCCGCACCAGCCGGGCCAGCCGGCGGCGCGGGCGATTTCACCCAGCAGGCTGCGCACCGCCTCGTCCGGGGCATTGCGCGACAGGGCTTCGCCGATCGCCGCGGCGGCCTCGTCATGGGAGCCGGCGGCGCGGCGGGCAGCGGCGAGCGCCACCCAGCCCTCCCGGAAGTCGTGCTGCTGCAGCAGCGGCAGCAGCAGCACGATCGCGCCATGCGGGTCGCCGCAGCTCATGCGCGCCATCGCCAGCGGGAAGCTGACCGTGGCCGCCTCCGGCGCCAGGCGGTGGGCCCGCTCGAGCCAGCGCAGGGCGAGGTCCGACTGGCCGCGTTCGGTGGCGATCCGGCCGAGCCGGAACGAGTCCTGCGCCCGCAGCCGCGCCCATTCCCGCCATTCGGCCCGGTCGGCCTCCGTGACACGGTGCGGCGACGGGGCGGGGGCCGGCCTGGACGGCAGCAGCCCGGAAGGAGGGTGCGCGGGCGGCCTAGTTCTGGCTGGCGGCACGGGCGACCGGCGCCGCGGGCGGCTGCGGGCGGGCGCCGAGACGGGCCAGCTCGGCATCGGCCTCGATCAGTCCCTGCGCCCGGGCACGCTGCAGCCAGAGCCTGGCCTCGGCCGGGTTGGTCTCGCTGGCCAGGCCGCGTGCGAGATAGCGGCCGAGCATCAGCTGCGCCATCGCGTGGCCGCGTTCGGCCGCCTGCCGGAAGTGCACCTGCGCCAGCGGACGGTTCTCCGCCACCTCGTGGCCACCGCCATGCATGGCGGCGACCGAGAAGATGGCGTTGATGTGGCCCTGCCTGGCGGCGCGCTCGAACATCTCAAGGGCGGCTGCGTGGTCGCGCACGCCGCCGCGTCCGTTCAGCAGCAGCTCGGCATAGGCCATCTCGGCATCCGGCAGCCCGGCCTCGGCGGCCTTGGAGATCCAGAACCGGCCCTCCTTGAGGTCGATCTCGACGCCACGCCCTTCGGTCAGCATGCGGCCGTACCAGTACTGGGCGTTCACCACCCCGTCTGCGGCACGGCGCAGCCAGAGCGCTGCCTGCCGGTCGTTGCGCTCCACCCCGACGCCCTCGGCCAGGCAGACGCCGAAGTTGAACGCCGCCACCAGGTCGCCGGTCTCGGCCGCCTGCTCGAAGCGCTCGCGGGCCGCGGTGCGGTCATGTTCGCTGCCGCCGCCGGACAGCACCAGGTTGCCGAGGTCGACATGGGCGAGCTGATCGCCGCGCTCGGCGGAATGGCGGAACCAGCGTGCCGCCTCTTCCGGGTCGCGCTGCACGCCGGCCCCGGTCAGGTAGAGCAGGCCGAGCGCACGGGCCGAGGCTGCATGGCCGGCCGCGGCGGCACGGCCATACCAGCTCGCCGCCTCGGCGTAGTTCGGCGGCAGGTCGCCGCCGCGGGAATAAAGGTCGCCGACCAGCGCCGCCGCTTCCGCGTCGCCGCCAAGGGCCGCACGGCGGAGCCAGGACTCGCCGCGCGCTGTGTTGCGCTCGACGCCACGTCCTTCCATCAGCGCCAGCCCGTAGCGCGCCTCGCCGGATCGCACCCGCCTCTCGGCTGCCTGCCGGTACAGCTCGGTGGCGGCGGCGACGTCCTGCTTCACGCCGGCGCCGCGTTCGGTCATTACGCCGAGCAGATAGAGCGCGGTGCCGAGGCCGCCCTCGGCCGCCTTGGCCAGGCTGGTGGCGGCCTTCTGCTGGCCTTCCGCGTCGAGGGCGTTGCGCAGTTGCGCCAGCGCCACGCCGAGATGACCCTGCGGGCAGCCGGCTTCGGCGGAGCGCGCATACCACCCGTCGGCGGTGTCGAGGTCGCGCATCTCCGCAGGGCCGGAGGTGAGGATGTAGCCGAGCAGGGCCTGCCCGTCCGGGGACCCGGCCTCCGCGGCACGCGCGGCCCATTGCGCGGCGTGCTCGTAGTCCGGCTTGGCGTCCTGCTGGCTCGGTCCGGCCGAGAACACCGCGCTGCCCGATCCGCCGCTGGAAACCAGCCCGAACAGGTGCAGGGTGGCAAGCACCACCTGCGCCTCGACCCAGCCGGCCTCGGCGGCACGCTCGATCCAGCGTGCACCCTCCTCCCGGCTGACCGGGACCCCCGCACCGTCGAGATAGGCGCGTCCGACCCGGAACTGCGCTTCCGGAATCCCGGCGGTGGCGGCGGCGCTGAGCGGCGCGAAGGCACGGCCCACCTCGCCCGCCTCGATCAGGCTGAGCGCATAGCGCAGCTTGCCACGCGGCGAGAACAGGGAGGCCACGCGCTGCTTCAGGAAGTTCGCCATCAGGTCCTGCAAAACCCCTGGGTACGGTCTGGGCGGACGGTGGAAAGGCGGCGGCGCGCGGCCCGGCGGGACGCACCCGCCGGGCCGGTTCCGTCAGGACGGGTCGCGCATGCCCTCGGTGGCGGTCGGGATCACGGTGCTCAGCAGGTACTGCAGGATGGTCCGCTTGCCGATGTTGATGTCGGCGCTCACGACCATGCCGGCGGTCGGCTTGAAGTAGCTCGGCACGTTGTGCAGCGAGTAGTGGGTGATCCGCAGCCGGACGCGGTAGAACCCGTCCCCGCCCCCGGGCGTAGCCAAGCCGTTGGCGGGCGCATTGGCCGCCTCCGCCTGATAGTCCGACGTCGAGAAGCTGGCGGTGCTGATGTTGGTCACCACCGCCTCGGCACCGCCATACTGGACATAGTTGAAGGTCAGGAACTTGACCTGGGCCTTGTCACCCAGCTGCACGTAGGCGGCTTGGCCGACCGGCAGGCGCCCCTCGATCTGCAGCGGCGCGTCGAGCGGGGTCAGCGTCATGAACTCCTGCGCCGTGGTGATCACCGAGCCGACCGATACGTGGGCGATGTTCAGCACCACCGCGTCGCGGTCGGCGCGCATCACCAGCAGGCTCTTCTGCAGGTTGGCCTTCTCGTAGGCGCCGGCCGCCTCGTACAGCTTGCGCTGCGCGTCGGTCAGGGACTGGTAGGTTTCCGCCTTGCTGTTCTGGATGTAGCTTTCGCGCTCAGCGATCATGGCGTTGAGCTTGTTGCGGGCGCTGGTGGCGCTCTGCTGCGCGGTAATCTGCGAGCGCTCGATCTCCATCAGCTCGTCCTGGGAGGACAGGGACTCCAGACGGCTGCCGACCTGGTCGCGCTGCAGCTGCTCGCGCATGTTGTGCACGTCGGACGCGACCTTGACCCGCCCGGCATAGAGCGCGGCGCTGGCCTCGTAGCCGACCACGTCGCTCTGCAGACCGGCGAGCTGCTGGTCGTAGTCCTGGATCTTGGCTTCATAGTCTGACTTGCGCCGCAGGTAGGTCGCGGCCTGCTGGGTCGAGGCCGGATCGGACGGATCGGCCACATAGTCCTTGCCGGTGACTTCCGCCATCAGCCGGTTGACCTCCGCCTGGAGGCTCCTGGTCTGCAGGCCGAGGCTGCTGACATCGGCGTTGGTCACGCGGGGATCGAGATGCGCCAGCACTTGGCCCTTGTGCACCACGTCGCCCTCACGGACGTCGATCGAGCGGATGATGGACGTTTCCAGCGGCTGCACCACGACCATCGGCACCGTCGGCACCAGCGCGCCGGTCGCCGTCACCACGCGGTCGATCGGGAACAGCGCCATCATCAGCAGGCTGGCGAGCGCCAGAGAGGACACGATCCAGGTGGTGTAGAGGGCGGTCGCGGTCGGCGGCATCGCCGCCATGGCGGCACTCGGCGAGTGAAACTCGAGCAGCGCCATCGGCATGTCGTCGTTGTTGCCCGGACGACGAAGCGCGACCGGCTTGCCCGCAGGCGTCTCGCCCTGCGGGACGATCTCGTTCGAACCGCTCATGGTTCAGTCCCCCTCGGCCAGCATCGGTGCCGGACCGGCATTGCGGTCGGCGTTCATGTGCCGGTTCTGCTGCAGCCAGAGTTGGCGGTAGATCGCGCAGCGCTCGACCAGGACGTTGTGCGGGCCGATGTCGTCCACTTTGCCCTGTTCCATCACCAGGATCTGGTCGCAGTCGACCAGCGAGGACAGGCGGTGCGAGACGAGGACCATCGTCCGGCCCTTGGCGATCCGGGCCAGGTTGGCGTTGACCAGCGCTTCCGACTCCGGGTCGAGCGCCGAGGTGGCCTCGTCCAGGATCAGCAGTTTCGGGTCCGAGATCAGCGCGCGCGCGATCGCCAGCCGCTGCTTCTGGCCGCCGGAGATGTTGGTCGAGCCTTCCTCAATGAAGGTCTCGTAGCCGGCCGGCATGCGCTCGATGAACTCCTCGGCGCCGGCGAGACGGGCGGCGCGCACCACATCGTCCAGGGTCAGGCCGGGCCGGCCGGCGGTGATGTTGTCGCGCACGGTGCCGCGGAACAGGAAGTTGTCCTGCAGCACCACGCCGAACGAGCGGCGCAGGTGGTTCAGGTTGATCTCGCGCATGTCGATGCCGTCGAGCTTCAGGTAGCCGCTGTAGTTGCGGCTGACGCCCTGCAGCAGGCGGGTCAGCGTCGACTTGCCGGAGCCGGAGCGCCCGACGATGCCGAGGGAAGTGCCGGCCGGGATCTGGAAGTCGACCCCGTCCAGCGCCTTGGTGGGAGCGCCGGGGTAGGAGAAGTTCACGTCCACGAAGGACAGGGCGCCGACGATCTTGGGGCGCATGCCGGTGGTCAGCGCCCTGGTCTCGGTCGGGTTGTTCAGCACCGAGCCGACCTCGCTGAGCGAGGCGCGGACCTCGGTGAAGTCCTCCAGCAGCTTGGCGAAGCCGACCAGCGGGGCGGCGACGCGGCCGCCCAGCATCATGAACGCGACCAGGCCGCCGGCGCCGACCGAGCCGGTTCCGGTGGTGTCGGTCACGGCGAGGTAGGCACCGACCAGCAGCACACCGCGGCTGATGAACATCTCGATCGGCATGATGATGGTCTGCGGCCAGTTGCTCATCCGGCCGGCGGCGAGCTTCCAGCGCGTGACCTCGGCGGTCTTCTCGTCCCATTCCTGCTTGCGCGCAGGCTCCAGCGCCAGCGTCTTGAGCGTGCGGATGCCCGCGATTGACTCATAGAGCACTGAGCCACGCTGCATCTCGGCAGCGGTCACGCGGCCGATGTAGTAGCTGACCGGACCCATGAAGATCATCACGATCAGGCCGATCGCGCCGGCGCCGGCGAGCGTCATCCAGGCCAGTGTCGAGCTTAGGAAGAACAGCAGCGGCAGGATCATGACCAGGGTGAACATGTCCAGGAAGGTGCGAAGCAGCGACCCGGTCATGAAGTCGCGCACCTTGTAGATCTGCATCACCCGGCCGATCACGTTGCCGGCCTGCTGCCGCTCAAAATATTCCAGCGGCAGGGCGAGCAGCCGGTTGAACACGTGGATGCTGATCCGGCTGTCGATCCGTGCCGTCATCACCAGCACCAACTCGCGTCGGGCGTAGCTCAGCAGCGTCTCGTAGAAGGTCAGCACGATCAGGATCATGGAAATGGAGAACAGGGTGGCAAGCGAATGCTGGCCGACCACCTTGTTGATCACCTGCATGATGATCAGCGCCGGCAGAATGGTCAGGATCGACAGCACCATCGAGGACAGGGTGATGTCGCGCAGCGCGCTCTTCTCGCGCATCACCACGCGGCTGAGCCAGCGTATGTCGACCGGCGCTTCCGCCTCGACCCCGGCACGGGCACGTCGCAGCAGCAGCACGTCGCCGGTCCAGACCTGGGACAGGCGCAGCTCGTCGACCGCGACCAGCGGATCGCTCTCGCCGCCCATCGGGTCGCGCAGCCAGACCACGCCGCGGTGGGTGTCGGCCGACATGAACAGGCCGGCCGAGCCGTCCTTGAACATCAGCACGATCGGCGGGGTGTTGTGCATCCGCACCAGGTAGCGCCACTTCAAGTGCATACCCTTGGCGACCAGGCCTTGGTCGTCCATCCAGCGCACCAGCGTGGCCGGCGACGGCGAACGCTCGTTCGGCTCCGCCTGGAAGGTCTTCAGGTCGAGCTCGATGCCGTGATACTTGGCAGCCGCCATCGCCGCCCGCAACCGGATGGTCAACGGATCGGGTGCCTTTGCGGGTCCGGCAGAATGGCCTCCGGGCGAGCCACCGTAGCCGGCGTCGTTGCGTTGATCCACAGGATCTCCTTACACCAGGACGCCGCAGGGTTCCGACCTCACCCCCCGGGCGCAAGACATGGCTAGCCGCTTGAACGGCTTCTCACGACAACCATAGCATGTAAAATCCACAGGTGGGCTAACTTTCTCCGATCCGGTAGCGCCCGGCGGCCAGCGGATCCGCGGCCAGCAGCGCCGGAACCGCTTCGGCCAGGGCAGGCGGCACCACCAGCCAGACCCGCCGGAACAGGCCCAGCGTGCCACGGGCGCGCTGCTCGAACAGCGACGACAGCAGCAGGGCGAGCGGGCCACGCACGACGCAGCACGGGCAGCCCGCCGGGTGGGGCGCCGCCGTGGCGGCATCCCCCGCGAGGTGCCGTACCGCCATCCAGCGCGCCAACCCGCTCGCCACCCGCTCCGGCGGACCGGGCTGCACCACCAGAAGCAGGGCCTGCGGGTCGGCCTCGGGCAGCCTCGTCACGGAGGGCACCACGTGGACCGGGATGCGGGCGTCGAGGCGCATGACCGGTCTCCGAGGTTGGCCGCCGATGCTGGACAGCGGCGGCCGGCTTTGTGACAAGCGTCGCCGCCTTACATATGGAGGCGCGGCCCTTCCGACAGCCACCCCGTCCGGGCCGGCGCGGCACGGCCGCCTGCAGGATGGTCATGACCCGCCCCCACCTTCTCGACGCCCTCCTCGATCAGGTCCTGCTCTGCGACGGCGGCATGGGCTCGCGGGTGCAGATGCTCGACCTCGAGGTGGAGCGCGACTACTGGAACCGGGAGAACTGCACAGAGGTGCTCAACCTGTCCCGGCCCGAGCTGGTGCGCGAGATCCATCGCGGCTACTTCGCCGCCGGCGCCGACATGGTGGAGACCAACAGCTTCGGCGGCTCGCCGATCACGCTCGCCGAGTTCGACCTCGCCGACCGCACCCACGAGATCAACAAGGTCGCAGCCGAGCTTGCCCGCGAGGCGGCGGACGGCTTCTCCGACGGGCGGCACCGCTACGTGGTCGGCTCGATCGGGCCCGGCACCAAGCTGCCCTCGCTCGGCAACGTCGGCTACGACCCGCTGGAAGCGGCGCTCGCCGAGCAGTGCCGCGGCCTCATCGCCGGCGGCGTCGACGCGCTGCTGATCGAGACCTGCCAGGACACGCTGCAGATCAAGGCTGCCGTCAACGGCGCCAAGGCGGCGCGGGCGGCGGCCGGCACCGACACGCCGATCTTCGTGCAGGTCACGGTGGAGACCACCGGCACCCTGCTGGTGGGTCCCGACATCGCCGCCGCCGCCACCGTGATCCACGCTCTCGACGTGCCGCTGATCGGGCTGAACTGCGCCACCGGGCCGCAGGAGATGTCCGAGCACGTGCGCTGGCTCGCCGCCAACTGGCCGCGGCTGATCTCGGTGCAGCCCAACGCCGGCCTGCCCGAGCTGGTCGACGGCAGGACGCACTACCCGCTGGGCGCGGCCGAGATGGCGAGCTGGATCGAGCGCTTCATCGTCGAGGACGGGCTCAACCTGGTCGGCGGCTGCTGCGGCACCTCGACGCCGCACATCGAGGCGCTCGACGCCATGCTGCGCCGCCGGGCCGGCAACAACAGCCGCCCGGCGCCGGTGGCGCGACGGCCGGTGTGGATCCCCTCGGTCGCCAGCCTGTACGGCCAGACCCCGCTGCGCCAGGAGAATAGCTACTTCTCCATCGGCGAGCGCTGCAATGCCAATGGCTCCAGGAAGTGGCGCGAGCTGCAGGAGACCGGCGACTGGGACGGCTGCGTCGCCGTCGGCCGCGAGCAGGCCACCGAAGGCTCCAACGCGCTGGACCTGTGCACCGCCTTTGTCGGCCGCGACGAGGTCGGCGAGATGGACGAGGTGGTGCGCCGGTTCACCGCCTCGGTGAACGCGCCGCTGGTGATCGACTCCACCGAGACCCCGGTGATCGCCAGCGCGCTGAAGCTGCATGGCGGCAAGCCGATCATCAACTCGATCAACTTCGAGGACGGCGAGGACGCCGCCCGCGAGCGGCTCGTGCTGGCGCGCAAGTTTGGCGCCGCGGTGATCGCGCTGACCATCGACGAGGTCGGCATGGCCAAGACCCCGGAGGACAAGCTCAGGATCGCCACCCGCCTGGTCGAGTTCGCCTGCGACACCCACGGCCTGCCGCAGTCCGACCTGCTGATCGACCCGCTCACCTTCACCGTCGCCACCGGGGTCGAGGACGACCGCTCCCTGGGCGCCTGGACCATCGAGGGCATCCGGCTGATCCGCGAGCGGTTTCCCGACATCCAGATCATCCTGGGCCTGTCCAACATCTCGTTCGGGCTGAACCCGGCGGCGCGCGCGGTGCTGAACTCGGTGTTCCTCGACCACGCGGTGCGCGCCGGCATGAGCGGGGCCATCGTGCACGTCAGCAAGATCCGGCCGCTGCACCTGCTGGCGGCGGAAGAGATCGAGGTCGCCGAGGACCTGATCTTCGACCGGAGGCGTGAGGGCTACGACCCGCTCAAGCGGCTGCTGGAGCTGTTCGCCGACCGCAAGGCGTCCGAGGCGGTCAAGAAGAAGCGGGCCGACACGGTGGAGGGACGGCTCCGCGACCGCATCGTCGACGGCGATCGCAAGGGGCTGGAGGCCGAGCTGGACGAGGCGCGGCAGACCATGCCGCCGCTCGACATCATCAACACGGTGCTGCTCGACGGCATGAAGACGGTGGGCGAGCTGTTCGGCGCCGGCAAGATGCAGCTGCCGTTCGTGCTGCAATCGGCCGAGACCATGAAGGCCGCGGTGGCGCACCTGGAGCCGTTCATGGAGCGCGCCACCGGCCAGACCCGCGGCACCATCGTGCTCGCGACCGTGAAGGGCGACGTGCACGACATCGGCAAGAACCTGGTCGACATCATCCTGACCAACAACGGCTACCGGGTGTGCAACCTCGGCATCAAGGTGCCGCTGGCCGACATGATCGCAGCCGTGCGCGAGCACAAGGCGGACGCGATCGGCATGTCCGGGCTGCTGGTGAAGTCCACCGTGGTGATGCGCGAGAACCTGGAGGAGATGGCCAGGCAGGGCCTGGAGATCCCGGTGCTGCTGGGCGGCGCGGCGCTGACACGCAACTACGTCGAGGAGGAGTGCGTCGCTGCCTACTCGAGCAACGGTGGGGGGGGCCGCGTCGCCTATGCCCGCGACGCGTTCGACGGGCTCGGCCTGATGGACAAGGTGGAGAGCGGCGAGCTCGACACCTATCTCGGCGCGATCCAGTCCCGCCGGAAGGGCAAGGGGCGGACGACCAAGCGGGTTCCGGAATTGGCGGAGGTGCGCGGCTTCGCGCCGGTCGACCTCGTCGCGGCGCAGGCGCGCAGGCGGCGGTTGAACGACGAGCCGGTGCCGGCGCCGCCGTTCTGGGGGTCGCGTGTGATCGAGGCCAGCCCGAACGCGGTAATCCCGTTCCTCAACGAGCGCAGCCTGTACCAGTTCCAGTGGGGCTTCCGGAAGCAGGGCCGCTCCCTGGAGGAGTTCCTCGTCTGGGCCAGGCAGGAGCTGCGTCCGGTGATGCGGCGCATGCTGGCGCTGTGCGCCGAGCAGGACATCCTCCGCCCGCAGGCCATCACCGGCTACTGGAAGGCGGCCGGCGAGGGCAACGCCTTGATCCTGTTCGAACCCGACGGCATCACCGAGCTCGTCCGGATCGACCTGCCCAGGCAGCCCCGCGAGGACGGCGCCTGCATCGCCGACTTCGTGCGCGATGTGGGCGACGGCCCGGACCGACGCGACGTGATCGGGCTGCAGGTGGTGACGGTAGGGCAGAAGGCGTCCGACATCGCCCGGGTCTGGTTCGAGGCCAACCGCTACCAGGACTACCTGTACCTGCACGGCCTGTCGGTGGAGATGGCGGAGGCGATGGCCGAGTACGCGCACAAGCGCATGCGCGCCGAGCTCGGCCATGCCGGCGAGGACGCGCGCGACATGGACGCGCTGCTGTCCCAGGGCTACCGCGGCTCGCGCTACTCGTTCGGCTATCCCGCCTGCCCGAAGCTGGAGGACCAGGAGCCGCTGCTGCAGCTGCTGCAGGCGGAGCGGGTCGGGGTGAGCCTGTCGGAAGGCTGGCAGCTGCATCCGGAGCAGTCGACCAGCGCGCTGGTGCTGTTCAACCGGAACGCCAAGTATTTCTCGATCTGAAGCGTGTCCACAATTTGAGGCGGATCAAAAATAGCGCCGCGTTGCTTGACAGGCGGCTGTATAGCAAGTCGTTACTTTTTCGTTGCGCAAGGGTTTCCGCCCGTCCTATGGCTTGCGCATCCGGCACGCACAGGCGGGCCATCCAGCGCGAAGGCGGAAACGATGGCCTATGTTCTGACCGGCAATGTCGAGTTCGACCAGAACTACAGCGGCAGCCTCACCTTCGGGCAAAGCACGCAGCTGGTATACAGTGCCTTCTCCCTCAGCACGACGATCGTCACCGTGACCATCGCGCCGACGCTGAGCGCGTTGTCGGTCATCAACGCCGGCTCCTATGGCGACCTGATCCTGACCTCGACCAGCCTGTCGCTCGGCACGGCGTTCGACATCGGCTACGGCACCAATGGCGGCGCGGGCTACTACACGTCGGCTGCCAACAAGCTGGCCACCACCACGGTCGGACCCAGCAACACCGCGACCGGCAACGGCACCCTGGAGATCGGCGGCGGACTCGTGTCGGCGGGCATCGCGGACTCGGTCAACTTCGCCGGCGTCAACAACACGCTGGTCCTCGACACAAGCGCCCTGCCCAGCGGCGGGCTGCTGTCATCGATCAACAACTTCCAGGGCAGTGGCGACCAGATCGTGTTCAACGGCGTCACCGCCGCCAGCGCGAAGATCGTCAGCTACAGCAACGGCGTGCTGACCTTCTCCAACAACGGCGTCACCGCCACGATCGGCTTCGCCGGCATGGCCAACACGGTGACGGCCAGCAACTTCACCATCGGCAACACGGCCGCCGTCGAGGGCGGCAACAGCTCGACCTATGCCGGCAACCTCGTGATCGGCTTCGCCACCTGCTTCCTGCGTGGCACCATGATCGCCACGCCCCTGGGCGAGGTGGCGGTCGAGGACCTGCGCGCGGGCGACCTAGTGACCGCGATCGAGGCCGGGGAGCCGGTGGCGCGTCCTGTCGCCTGGGTCGGCGGCCGCGCCATGCGCGTCGCGGATCATGACGGGCAGGACGCCGCGTATCCCGTCCGCATCCGTCGCGACGCCTTCGCCGACAACGTGCCGCACCGCGACCTGCTGGTGACGCCGGAGCACTGCATCCTGACCGAGGCCGGCCTCACGCCCGCCCGCATGCTGGTCAACGGCGCCTCGATCCTGGTCGACCGCACCGTGCCCGAATACAACTTCTTCCACGTCGAGCTGGAGCGGCACGGCATCCTGCTGTCCGAGGGGCTGGCCACGGAAAGCTACCTCGACACCGGCAATCGCGCGCTGTTCACGCAAGCGGGCCCAGTTCCCGTGCTGCGACGCGACGCCGTCATGGCAGCGCCCCTGGTGGTCGCGCGCGACGTGGTCGAGCCGATCTGGCGCCGCCTGCTGGACCGCGCCGTCGCCCTCGGGCTGCACGTCGACTGCGCCGTGGCCGCGCTGACCGACCAACCGGACCTCCGCCTGCTGCTCGAGGACGGCAGCGAGCTCGGCGCCTGCTGGCACGACGCGCAGCGGCACATGTTCCGCCTGCCGCGCGGCGCCCGGCCGCTCCGCCTGCTGTCGCGTGCCGCGGTGCCGGCGGAGACGGTCGGTCCGTTCGTCGACGACCGCCGCACCCTGGGAGTCGCCGTCGACAGGCTGGTGCTGTGGACGGGGCTGGACGAGCAGGTGATGCCGGCGGCCGGCCGGGCGCTGCGCGGCTGGCACAGCGGCGAGGGTGCGCGCTGGACCGACGGCAATGCCGAGCTCGACCTGCCGCGCGCCGACAGCGACGTCGTGCTCGACATCCACCTCGCCGCCACCATGCTGTATCGCGACGAGACCAGGCTGGCCGCCTGAGCGGGCGGACGCGTCGGGTCGGACAGGCCCTGCGCTCCGGCGGGTGGCGGCCTGCCGCATCGGTGGCAGCGGCCCGGAACGGCTCGCACGTAAACACGGCGCAGCCCGCGTAGCGCCCGGCACGCTCGCCTCCGGCATCGCATCGGAAACGCCTGAAGCAGCGGGCCCTGCACCACGGCTTGCGGCACTTCGGTACCGTCGAGCCGGGACATCATGTCGTCGAGAAACACCAGGCCGGGGTCGGAACTGCCGGCCGTTCGAGGCGCCGAGCGCATGACAGCCCTTGTCGACGAGAATGTCCGGATCCTGCCGTCCACCACGAGCACGGTCGCCAGGACCGGCCACTCGAGCCCCGTCGTGCGGCATCTGCACGCCGTCGGGAACGGCACGACCCGGATGCCGCATCGTGCGGGCATTGCCGAACGCGGTCCTGCCGGTGCCGGAGGATCCCATTGCCGCGACCGCCGACCCGCGACCAGACGCCGCTCCGCTGCCACGCGGAGCATGGGCACCACGCGTCCGTCACGCGGATGCGTCGCCAGGACGACGCGGATGGAACAGGATGCGACGGCAACCGGAGGCGGCAGATGCGGCAGCACCCCGACGCGGACAGCGTCCTGTCCGCCCTGTGGCAGGACGCGCGACCGGCCGGCGCGGCGCCGCCGCCGACCGACCCGGTCCGGATCAGGCAGCTCGCGCAGGCGCTGGGCGAGCAGGCGATGCAGTGCGTGGCCGACACGCTCGGCGCCCATCGCGCGGAGGTGGTGCGGCGCAGCGCCGACCTGCTCGAAACGCTGGTGTCGCTCTGGGCGGCCTGCGGCCTGTCGCCCGACGAGATCTGGATCGAGCTGCACAAGCGCGAGCAGCTCGGCAGCCTGCTGATGCAGCTCAACCAGGCCCAGAACCAGGTGCCGCGCCGCCTGCTCAAGCCATGGCGGGTGGACAGCACCAAGCTGCCCTGAGCCGCTCCGCCCCGCCCGAAGCGCTCCAGACGAGGGGCAGCCCTGAGCCGGCGCGGCAACACGGGACTGGCGCTAGCGCACCGGCAGGGCGATATAGCCGCCATCGTGATCCTCCTCCCCAGCCCAGTCCGGACCGCGCTCCCGCCAACCCCGATTCGCTGCGCCGGCGGCCTGACGGACCCTGGCGCATGAACTGGGCCGACCTGCTGGTGCTGGCGCTGCTGCTGCTGTCGGCGCTGGTCGGGCTGCTGCGCGGCCTCGTGCGTGAGGCGCTGGGGCTGTGCGCCTGGATTGCCGCCGCCCTGCTGGCGATCCGGCTCAGCCCCGAGGTGGAGCCGTTCGCCCGCCGCCTGATCGGCGACGCGTCGATCGCCGATCCGGTGGCGTTTCTCGTGGTGTTCGGGGTGCTGCTGATCGCCTTCCTGCTGGTCGCGGCGGCGCTGGGCGGGCTGGTGCGCGGCTCCCTGCTCGGCGGGCTGGACCGGCTGGCCGGCTTCGGGTTCGGCGTGCTGCGCGGCTTCGCGGTGCTGGCGATCGCCTATCTGGTGGCGGTGCCGCTGCTGCCCGAGGCCGGATGGCCGCACGCGCTGATTGCCAGCCATTCCCTGCCCTACGTCCGCGCGGGTGCCGCCTTTGTCGCGGTCCGCCTGCCGGAGCGGTTCCGCCCCGATCTCGCCCCGCCACCATCCACGAACGCGAGCGCCCCATGAGCCGTGCATCCGACAGCCGGCAGGAGACCGACATGACCGCTTCGATCGGCGAACCGACCGGCCTGCACGACGACGACCACCCGCACGAGGAATGCGGCGTGTTCGGGATCTGGAACGCGCACGATGCCGGGGCGATGACGGCGCTCGGGTTGCACGCGCTGCAGCACCGGGGCCAGGAGGCGACCGGCATCGTTTCCTTCTCCGAGGACGGTCCCGACAGCCGCTTCCACACCCACAAGGGCCTCGGCCTGGTCGGCGACGTGTTCGGCGACGCGCGCATCATCGGCGCCCTGCCCGGCCACGCCGCGGTCGGCCACAACCGCTACGCCACCACCGGCGCCACCCTGATCCGCAACGTCCAGCCGCTCTACGCCGAGTTCGAGTTCGGCGGCCTGGCGGTGGGCCACAACGGCAACCTCACCAATGCCGCCAGCCTGCGACGCGCCCTGGTGCGCCGCGGCTGCATCTTCCAGTCCACCACCGACAGCGAGGTGTTCATCCACCTGATCGCCATCAGCCTGTACACCACCGTCACCGACCGGCTCACCGACGCGCTGAAGCAGGTGATGGGCGCCTACTCGCTGGTGGTGCTGAGCCAGGAAGCGCTGATCGGCGTGCGCGACCCGCTCGGGGTGCGGCCGCTGATCCTGGGGCGGATCGATCAGAACAAGGAGGGGCAGGACAAGGGAGGGCAGCCCGACGCCAGGCCGGCCTGGGTACTGGCGAGCGAGACCTGCGCCCTCGACATCGTCGGCGCCGAGTTCGTGCGCGACGTGGAGCCTGGCGAGATCGTCGTCATCGACCACGACGGCGTGCGCTCGATCCGCCCGTTCGGCGAGCGCGACGCCCGGTTCTGCGTGTTCGAGTACATCTACTTCGCCCGCCCCGACTCTGTGCTGGACGGCTACGGCGTGTATGAGGCGCGCAAGCGCATCGGCGTGGAGCTGGCACGCGAAAGCCCGGTCGAGGCCGACGTGATCGTGCCGGTGCCGGACTCCGGCGTGCCCTCGGCGATGGGCTACTCGGTGTCGAGCGGCATCCCGTTCGAACTCGGCATCATACGCAACCACTATGTCGGCCGCACCTTCATCGAGCCGACCGACCAGATCCGCAACCTGGGCGTCAAGCTGAAGCACTCCGCCAACCGCGCCATGATCGCCGGCAAGCGGGTGATCCTGGTCGACGATTCGATCGTGCGCGGCACCACCAGCCGCAAGATCGTCGAGATGGTGCGCGCCGCCGGTGCGTCGGAGGTGCACATGCGCATCTCCTCGCCACCCACCACCCATTCCTGCTTCTACGGCATCGATACCCCGGAGCGCGGCAAGCTGCTGGCCGCCAACCACGACTGCGACGAGATGGCGCGCCTGATCGGCGCCGACAGCCTCGCCTTCATCTCGCTGGACGGGCTCTACCGTGCGCTGGGCCGCCCGGAAGGCCGCAATGCCGCCCGGCCGTTCTACTGCGACGCCTGCTTTACCGGCGAATACCCGATCAGCCTTGCCGACCTGAACGAGAACAGCCGCGCCCGGCCGGACCTGCTGGCCGAGGCCCGGTAGATCGCGACAGGTCCGGACGCTGCCCGCGCTGCGACGCCGACACGACAGGTTGATCGACCGGATCGCCGCACCGGGCGTTGGGCCCGGCATCAACGCAAGGGTATCGCGCCATGACCGACCTGTCGCAGATCAAGGAGCATGCCGAGGTGATCGGCGCCGACGGCGTGCATGTCGGCACCGTCGACCATCTCCAGGGTGACCGGATCAAGCTGACCAGGAACGATTCCAGCGACGGGAAGCACCACTTCATCCCGGCCGCCCTGGTCGCCGAGATCGAGGACGGCACCGTGCGCCTGTCCGCCAACGCCGACGTGGCGGTCACCTTCGAGGATGCCGAATAGCCTCCGGCGTTCATCGAAGCCGCAGCCCCGGACCAGGATGCCCACGCCATGAAGATGAAGGTTTCGCTGAAGCCGCTCTCGGAGCAGACGGTGGTCGTCACCGGCGCCTCGTCCGGCATTGGCCTCGTGACTGCACGCCTGGCGGCGAAGCGCGGTGCCCGCGTGGTGCTGGCGGCGCGCAGCGGCGACGCGCTGGCGCGGCTTGCAGCCGAGATCGGGCAGGCAGGCGGCACCGCCAGCGCGGTGGTCGCCGACGTGTCCACCGCCGACGGCATCGACGCGATCTCGCAGCACGCGATCACGACCTTCGGCGGCTACGACACCTGGATCAACAACGCCGGCGTCGGCCTCTACGGCGCGACCGAGGACGTGTCGATCGCCGACATGCGCGCCCTGTTCGAGACCAACTTCTGGAGCATCGTCAACGGCTCCCGCGTCGCCCTGTCGCACCTGAGGCAGCGCGGCGGCGGCGCCCTGATCAACCTCGGCAGCGAGGTGTCGGAGCGCGCGGTGCCGCTGCAGGGGATCTATTGCGCGTCGAAGCACGCGATCAAGGGCTTCACCGAGGCGCTGCGCATGGAGCTGGAGGACGAGGGCGTCCCGATCTCCGTCACCCTGATCAAGCCGGCGCAGATCGACACCCCGTTCGTCCCCAACGCCAGGAACTACCTCGCCTCGGAGCCGCAGCACGTTCCGCTGGTCTACGCGCCCGACGCGGTGGCGCGCGCGATCCTGCATGCGGCCGAGAACCCGGTGCGCGACGTGTATGTCGGCGGTGGCGGACGGGTGGTGGCGGCACTCGGCCACATCGCCCCCGGCCTGACCGACCGGTTCATGGAGAAGACGATCATCCCCGGCACGCCCACCGGCCGGGCGCCGCGCCGGCCGCGGGACCGCAGCAACCTCGACACCGCCACCGGGGTGCTGTCGGAGCGCGGCAACTACGAGGGCTTCGTGCAGAAGGTCAGCCTCTACACCGAGGCCCGGCTGCATCCGGTCGCCGCCGGCGCCATCCTGGCCGGCACCAGCTTCCTGCTGTCGCGCTGGTTCGGCGGCGGCGGGCACCGGCCGGTGCGCATCGCCGGACGCAAGGGCTCCAGCACGGCCAAGGCGCTGCACATCCGCCTCGAGGCGCGCAAGGGGCGCGAGGCCGAGGTGGAGCAACTGCTGCTCGGCATCCTGGACCAGGCCCGGCAGGAGCCGGACACGCTGCCCTGGTACGGCACCCGGCTGAGCCGCCGGGTGTTCCAGATCTTCGAGGTCTTTCCCGACGAGGCGGGCCGGCGCGCGCACCTGGCCGGTGCCGGGGCAGCGCTGTTGATTCGGCAGTCCAGTGCCCTGCTGGCCCGGCCGGCACAGGTGACGAAGCTCGACGTGGTCGGCGCCAAGACGCTGCAGGCCTGACGGCCAGGCGCGACAGGAGACCGGCGATGCGACACGTGGCCCTGATCGGAGTGCTGATGTCCGGCCTCATCCTCCCCGACGCGTTCGCGGCGTGCCCGCCGGGCAACGCGTCGGTCCCGCCCGGCGCCAACACGACAAACCCGGCGGCACCCTTCTTTGTCGACACCGCCGGCCTCGACCTGCATACCACGCCGCCGACCCGCGATCCGGCCAACCCGGCCTATCCTCCGGCCATCGCGCTGGCCGACGGCGCGCTGCCGCCGCCCGACCGGAACGGCAACTTCATCATCGGCCCGACGCATTCCCCTGCTCCCGAAACCATGCTCCGGCCCGACCTGCCGCATGGGGCGGTGCACTCGTTCACTATGTCGTCGACCGACAGCGTGATCTACCGGCCCGGGGTGATCCGTGACGACCTGCCGCAGGGCTGCCGCAACGCCGCGATCAACACCGCGGCGACGGCGCCCGGCGACCCGTCCAACCTGCTGGTCGCGGCCAGCCATGCCGGCAGCTGGACCCGCCAGGTCGACGTGTATGTGCCGGCGCAGTACCGTCCGGGCAGCGACGCGCCCTTCATCGTGTTCGGCGATGGCGGCCCGACCGGCTTCTTCAAGGAGCACATGCTGTTCACCATCCTGGACAACATGATCGGCACCGGTCGCCTGCCGCCGATGGTGGCGATCGGCATCGGCGCCGGCGGCCAGGACGCGCAGGGCAGCGAGCGTGGCCGCGAGTACGACACCGTGTCCGGCACCTACGCCGAATGGGTCGAGCGCGAGGTGCTGCCGCTGGTCGAGCGCAGCGCCGGGGTGCGGCTGACGCGCGATCCCGACGGCCGCGCGACCATGGGGTTCAGCTCCAGTGGATCCGCCGCCTTCGTCATGGCATGGTTTCATCCGGAGCTGTACCACCGGGTGCTGGCCTATTCGCCGACGATGGTGAACCAGCAATGGCCGCACGACCCGGCGCTGCCGGGCGGGGCATGGGAGTTCCACGACCCGTGGCCGGGGCCGCACCGGCCGGAACTCATGGTGTCAGGAAGTGGTGTCGCGCCCTCGACCGAGCCCACCGGGTCGCCGCTGATCCCGAACAGCCCGGCCAAGCCGATCCGGTTCTGGTTCGAGACCGGCGACCGCGACCTGTTCTACTACGTACGCAACATGGCGGACGGCATGCACGACTGGACGCTGGCCGACGAGCGCATGGCGGCGGTGCTGGCGGCCAAGAACTACCAGTACCAGTTCGTATTCTCCCGCAACGCCGGCCACGTCGACCCGGCGACGGAGGCGCAGACCCTGCCCGCGGCGCTGGCGTGGCTGTGGAAGGGCTACAAGCTCACGCCCTGAAGGTGGCCGTTACGCCACCTGCCGGCCGCCAACCCAGACCTCGACTGGTCGCATGGCCGGGTCCAGCACCACGAAGTCGGCGCGCAGGCCGGGCTCGAGACGGCCGCGGTCGGACAGGCCGAGATAGGCGCACGCGTTGCTTGCCGTCAGCCGCGCCGCCTGCGGCAGGGTGGTGCCGGCGTCGAACGCATGGCGCAGTGCCGCGTCCATGGTCAGCACGCTGCCGGCCAGCGTCCCGTCCGGGAGGCGGGCGACGCCGTCCCTGACAGCGATTGCCTGACCGCCCAGCGTGCTCGGCCCGTCGCCGAGGCCGGTGGCGCGGATCGCATCGGTGATCAGCAGCAGGCGGTCGCCGAGCGCGTCCCGGGCCAGCGCGAACGAGGCGGGATGCACGTGGTGGGTATCGAGGATCAGCTCGGCATGGGCGGCGCGATCGAGCAGGATCGCACCCACCATCCCCGGTGCCCGCCCGGCGATGCCGTCCATCGCGTTGAACAGGTGGGTGGCGCCGGCCACGCCGCCAGCGGCCGCGATCCGTGCCAGGGCTCGTGCCGCGGCCTCGAAGCCGGCACCGGTGTGGCCGAGGCTGATCCTCACGCCGGCGCGCGCGAAGGCGTCGATCGCGTCGTCGGCGCCGTCGATCTCGGGCGCCAGCGTCGCCACGCGCACCACGTCCAGCGCCAGCGCCTCGCGCAGCAGCGCCGGGGTAGGCGCGATCGCGAAGGGCGGCTGCGCGCCGAGGCGACGGGGGCTGAGGAACGGGCCTTCCAGATGCGCGCCCGGAACCTGCGGCCCTCCCCGCAGCCCCGCCCGACGCACCTCCGCCACCGCGCGCAGCATGTCCATCACCTCGGGCCAGGGCCGGGTGATGGTGGTGGGCAGCAGGGTGGTGGTGCCGCGGGCGAGGTGGAACCGGGCAAGGGTCTCGATCCCGCCCGGCCCGTCGATCACGTCGCCGCCGCCGCCGCCATGCACGTGCACGTCGACGAAGCCCGGCAGCACGTAGCGGTCCGGCACCGCGGCGGACGGGACGATCTCCCCGATGGTGTCGCCGAACCCGATCGTGCCCGGCACCACGCTGCCCGGCAGCACCAGATGGCCGGCGAGGCGGGTCACGCGGCCTCCGTCCGGGCGTGAGGTGCGCTAGGCAACGGCGGCGCTCCGCGGCTAATAGGCATGATCATGTTCACGTCGCTCTCCGGGCGGCATGAGCCGCGCCCGATGACGCCGGAGGACGCGACGCAGGCTGGCGGGAACCGTGCATGGAGATCAGGCCACTTCTCGGGTTGCTCGGCGTGGTCATCGCCGCCCTGACCGCCGAGTTCAACGACGGCGTGTCGGGTGCCGCCCTGCCGGACATACGCGGCGGCCTCGGGATCGACCTCGACCAGGGCACCTGGCTGACCAGCCTCTACGCCACCGGCCAGGTCATCGGCATGTCGCTGTCGCCCTGGTGGGCGGTGACCCTGACCGTCCGCCGCTGGGTGCTGTTCGCGATCGGCCTGTGCTGCGTCGCGACGATCTTCATCCCGTTCACCACCAACCTGTCCCTGCTCTACATGCAGCGTTTCCTGCAGGGCTTCTCCGGCGGCCTCATCATCCCCTGCCTGCTGATCGTGGGCCTGCGCGTGCTGGCGCCGCCGATCCGACTGTACGGCCTGGCGCTGTATGCCCTGACCGCCACGTTCGGGCCGAACATGTCCACCACCCTGGCAGCACTCTGGACCGACGTCGTCGCCTGGCAGTTCGTGTTCTTCGAGACCCTGCCGCTGTGCGCCGTGGCCGCGGTGCTGGTCTGGTACGGCGTCGACCAGGACCCGCCAAAATACGAGCGGCTGCCGTTGTTCGACTGGTCGGGCGCGCTGCTGGGCGCGGTCGGCTTCAGCGCGCTGATCACCATGCTGGAACAGGGCGACCGCTACGACTGGTTCAATTCCAAGACCATCTGCGTGCTGGCGCTGGTCAGCGTCGTGGTGCTGCCGCTGTTCGTGGCCAACGAGTTCCTGGTCGCCTCGCCGTTGTTCGGGTTCGCGCTGCTCAAGCGCCGCAACCTCGCCTACGGGCTGATCACCCTGTTCACCTTTCTGCTGGTCGGCCAGTCCGCCTCGACCATTCCCGTCGCCTTTCTCACCGACGTCCAGGGGTTCCGCCCGATCCAGGCCTATGCTGTCACGCTGGTGATCGCGGCGTCGCAGCTGGTGCTGCTGCCGCTGGTCGCCGTGCTGCTGAACTTCCGCCACGTCGATTCGCGCCTGGTCAGCTTCGCCGGCATGGCCTGCGTGCTGACCGCGTGCGTCGGCAACGTGTTCCTGACCAGCGTGGTGCAGGGCGGCGGGTTCCTGGTCTGGCAGGGCCTCCAGGCGGTGGGCGAGCCGATGATCGTGCTGCCGCTGCTGATGATGTCGACCAATGAGATCAGGAAGCCGGAGGAAGGGCCGCTGGGCTCGGCGCTGATCAACACCTGCCGCGGCCTGGCCGAGCCGGTCGGGACTTGGCTGCTGGCTCTGATCATGCGCTGGCGTGGCGCCTTGCACTATAACCGGATCGTCGACCAGTCCGCCCAGGGCGGGTTCCGCGTGGTCGCCGGACCCGCGCTGATCCCCGGCAACCCGCCGCCGCTGCTGGCCAACGGCCAGCCACGGGTCCCCGGAGCCCTGGACGCATTCATGGCCGACGTGCAGATCCAGTCCACGGTGCTGACGCTGAGCGACACCTTCGTGGTGTTCGGCGCCCTCGTCGTGTTCCTGATGATCGTTCTGGCCGTGCTGCCGGAGCGCACCTATCCGCCGCGCATCGCGCTGGCCAAAAAGTAGGAGCGGGCGGTGGCCGACGAGAAGGACGACAAGCAGGAACAGGATGCCAAGAAGGGCGAGGAGAAGGACAAGAAACAGGACAAGCCCGATGACGACAAGGGCACGGACAAAAAGCGCCGCCCGCTCTGGCCGTGGCTGCTGGTCGGCGTGCTCGTCGTCGGCTTCGTTGCGGGCGTGCTGGTGATCATCTACGCGCCCTCGGACGCGGTCTGGACCGACGACGCCTACGTCACCGCGCACTACGCCACCATCGCCCCGCGCATCTCCGGCCAGGTCGCGAGCGTGGACGTGGAGGACAACCAGACGGTGCGGGCAGGACAGGTGCTGACCACGTTGGACGACCGCGACTTCCGCACCACGCTTGCCACCGACGAGGCGATGCTGGCGCGCGACCAGGCGCAGGCCGACGACATCAAGGCGCAGATCGACCGGCTGCCGTCGCAGGTCGCGCAGTCGCAGGCGAACGTCCTGTCCTCCTCGGCGCAGCTCCTGTTCGCGCAGCAGAACGACGCCCGCTACCGCAACTTGTCCACCACCGGCGCCGGCTCGTTCCAGGAACGCCAGCAGGCCGACATGTCGCTGCGCCAGGCACAGGCCTCGGTCGACGGCGCGCAGGCCCAGGTCAGCTCGACCCGTCGCCAGCTGCCGATCCTGCAGGCGCGCTACCAGGCGGCACTCGGCACCATCCGCTCGGACCGGGCGCAGGTGGAGCAGGCGCGGCTGAACCTGTCCTACACCCGGATCCTGGCGCCGCTGGACGGCAACGTGGCGGAGCGGGAGGTCCAGGTCGGCAACTTCGTGGCGCCTGGTGCGGCGCTGATGGCGCTGGTGCCGCTGGACCGGGTGTTCATCGTCGCCAACTACCGCGAGGTGTCGCTCGCCCACGTGCTGCCCGGCCAGCACGCCCGCATCCACGTCGACGCCTACAACCTCGACCTCGACGGCGTGGTCGACAGCGTGCCGCCGGGTGCCGGGACCGCGTTCGCGCCGATCCAGCCCAACAACGCCACCGGCAACTTCACCAAGATCGTGCAGCGGCTGCCGGTCAAGATCGTGGTCTCGCCAGGGCAGAACGAGTCGAAGCTGCTGCGGATCGGCTTCTCGGTGGAGATCACCATCCATACCGGGCAGGTCGACGTGAAGGGCGAGCAGAACGCGACGCCGCAGCGCCTGACAGCGCGCTGACCATGGGAACGCCACCGACGATCCTGGCCGCCGCAGCACTGGCGGTTCTCGCCGGATGCACCGTCGGGCCGAACTACCACCGGCCGGCGGGCTATTCCCCGAAGCGGTGGTGGCGACCGGCCCCGAACGGGGTGGCCAGCGTGCCCACCTTCGGCGGCGCGGTTGACGCGTCGTGGTGGACCCGGTTCGGGGATCCGGAGCTGTCCTCGCTGGTGGAGCGGCTGGCGCGGCAGAACCTCGACCTGCAGGCGGCCGCGGAACGGGTCGAGCAGGGTCGGGCGCAGCGGCGGATCGCCGCCTCGCGGGGCCTGCCGAACCTGGACGCGAACAGCCTGTACAACCGGGTGCGCACGGCGCCGCCGTTGCTGACAGCGCTCGTGGTCCCGGCACCCGGCGCACCGACGCAGTTCGATTTCTACGAGAACGACCTGTCCTCGTCGTGGGAGGTGGACCTGTTCGGCCGGGTGCGGCGCGAGGTCGAGGCGCAGCGGGCCAACACGGAGGCCGCGATCGAGGCGCGCCACGCCATCGCCCTGTCGGCGATCGCCGACCTGGCGCAGGACTACATGGAGCTGCGCGGCACGCAGGCGACCGAGGCGATCACCGAGGCGAGCCTCGCGGACGCGGACCGCGACGTCCTGCTGGTGCGCGACCAGTTCGCCCAGGGTGCCAGCACAACGCTCGACATCGCCAACGCCCGGTCGCAGCGGGCGACGATCGCCGCGAACCTGCCGACGCTGCGGGCGTCGGAGGCGAACCTGGTCAATGCCATGGGCTACCTGCTGGGCGAGCCGCCCGGCGCGCTGCAAAGCGAGCTCGGGCCGGCAAGGCAGCCGCTGGTGCCGCCGGAGGTGCCGATCGGGCTGCCGGGGGAGCTGGTGCGCCAACGGCCTGACGTGCGCGAGGCGGAAGCGCGGCTGCATGCGGCGACCGCGGAAACCGGCGTCGCGGTCGCCGACTTCTACCCGGACGTCCGGCTGACCGGGCAGATCGGCACCCAGGCGCTGCAGTTCCCGCAGGTGTTCAACCTCATCTCCGGCTACTACATGGTCGGGCCCACGGTGGACGTGCCGATCTTCGAGGGCGGCCGGCTGCGCGCGACGCTGCATCTGCGCCGCTCGCAGCAGCGGGAGGCCGCGATCACCTATCGCAGCACGGTGCTGCAGGCCTGGCAGGACGTTGACAACGCGCTCACCGCCTATGTGGAAGAACAGCACCGGCGCGACAGCGTCGCGGAGGCGGTGACGCAAAGCGGGCTGGCCCTGGAGGCGTCGCGGCAGCGCTACCAGCAGGGTGCGGTCGACTTCCTCAACGTGCTGGCGGCGCAGAACGCGGTGCTGCAGAACCAGAGCACGCTGGCCAACAGCAACACGCAGATCGAGACCGACCTGGTGGCGCTCTACCGCGCGCTCGGCGGCGGCTGGGAGATCGCGGACCGGAGCTGAGGGTCCGCGTCGGGCCGGAGGAGGCGGATCCCGCGGTGACATTCCCGTGCGCCGGCACCGCCCAAGTCTCCAGTTCTTGCTTGAACTCTTGCCAACCGGCACCCGATCGCCGACCTTGCGACCGCACCGGGCCGACCGCCGCTGGCCGGCCTGGTGACAACGAACGGCGCGGGGCGGCTTGCAAGCCGCCCACGCAAAAAGCCGGTCCGCCTGGGGAAACGCATCATGCAGTTCTGTCGACTTTTCGAGACCGTTGCCGGTCGGGCCCTGTACGGCCTGGCGCTGGGGCTGGCCCTCCTGGCATCCGCAGGCGGGGCCGCCCGGGCCGCGGCCCTGCCGAACCTGGGGCCGAACGTCGTCGTCTTCACGCCCGCCATGCCGGTGAGCCAGATCCTGGCCACGGTGAACGCGCTGGCCACCCAGCAGGTGTCCAACCAGTTCGGCACGCAGCGCTACGCCCTGCTGTTCGAGCCGGGCACGTACGGCTCCGCCGCCACGCCGCTGAACTTCCAGGTCGGCTTCTACACCACCGTCGCCGGACTCGGGCAGTCGCCGGGCGACGTGGTCATCAACGGCTCGATCAACGTCTACAACCAGTGCAGCGGGGGCAGCTGCAACGCGCTCGACAACTTCTGGCGCTCGCTGTCCAACCTGACCATCAACGTGTCCAACGCCGCGTCCGGCTGCTACGCGGGCGAGTTCTGGGCCGTCTCGCAGGCAGCCCCCCTGCGGCGCGTGCAGGTCAACGGCAACGCGACCCTGATGGACTACTGCACGGCCCCGTCCGACGCGAGCGGCGGCTTCATCGCGGATTCGCGGTTCAGCGGCGGCAGCGTCACCAGCGGCTCGCAGCAGCAGTGGATGACCCGCAACAGCGTCCTCGACGGCTGGTCCAACGGGGTGTGGAACCAGGTGTTCTCCGGCGTCACCGGCGCGCCCGCCCCCTGCTTCCCGGCGCAGACCTCGTGCGGCGGCCCCTACACCACGCTGCCCACCAGCCCGGTCACCCGCGAGGCGCCCTACCTGTACACCGACGCCAGCGGCAACGCCCAGGTGTTCGTGCCGGCCGTGCAGCGCAACAGTTCCGGCATCAGCTGGGGCAGCGGCGCGCCCGCCGGCCGCTCGATCCCCCTCAGCCAGTTCTTCGTCGCCACGCCGGCGAACAACGCGGCGCAGATCAGCCTCGCCCTGGCCGAAGGCAAGAACCTCCTGCTGACGCCCGGGATCTACCACCTCCAGGAGACCATCCTCGTGTCCCGGCCCGACACGGTGGTGCTGGGACTCGGCATGGCGACGCTGATCCCGCAGAACGGCCTGCCCGCCCTGGCCTCGCTCGACGGCCGCGGCGTGCTGATCGAGGGCGTGATCGTCGATGCCGGGCCGACGCGCTCGCCCGTGCTGCTCCAGCTCGGCACCGCGCTCGCCAACATCGTGGACCCGTTCCTCGGCAGCAACACGGCAGACGACCCGTCCGCGCTGTTCGACGTGTTCTTCCGCATCGGCGGCGCGGAAGCCGGCAGCGCCGGAACCGCCCTGGTGGTGGATGCCGACAACGCGCTGATCGACAACGTGTGGGCCTGGCGCGCCGACCACGGCACCGGCGTCGGCTGGACCCTCAACACCGCCGACACCGGCCTGGCCGTGAACGGCAACAACGTCACCGCCTACGGCCTGGCGGTGGAGCACTTCCAGAAGTACGAGGTGACCTGGAACGGCCAGAACGGCACCGACATCTTCTTCCAGAACGAGATGCCGTACGACCCGCCGAGCCAGGCCGCCTGGAGCGAGGCGCCCGGCGTGGATGGCTGGGCGGCGTTCAAGGTGGCAGACGGGGTGCGCTCCTTCCACGGCTACGGCATGGGCAGCTACAGCAACTTCGACCTGGGCGTGAACATCCTCGCCGCCAACGCCTTCGAGGTGCCGTCCGGCCTGCCGGCGGGGAGCCTGAACGACCTGCTGACGGTGTTCCTGAACCCGGCCTCGTCGGGCGGCATCCTGAACGTCGTCGACAACACTGGCGGCTCCTCGACCGGCGCCAACCCGGACGTGCCAGTCACCGTCACAAGCTTTCCGTGACCATCCGCTTCCCGTGACCGGCAGCGCCGTCACGCGACCTGGTCGGTGAAGATGATCCAGAGCATCACCGGATCAGGTGTGGTCACCTGATCGGCAAGAATGCTCTTTGAAACGCAGAGCCAGACCGCGACCGGTGAACGAACGTGAACCGGTTGCGGTCTAGTCGCGTGGTGGCGCCTGCGTGAACAGGGCGTCGGCGAGCCCGGCGATGTGGCCGGACCAGGCAAGCCGGTCGCGCCAGCGGGCCGGGATGCCGCCCGCCCCGTACAGCGCGCCGGCGAGCTGGCCGGCGGTCGCGGCCACGCTGTCGGCGTCGTCGCCCAGGTTGGCGGCCAGCAGTACCGCGTCCTCGAAGCTGTCGGTGTGCCACACCGACCAGAGTGCCGCTTCCAGGGTGTCGATCACGTAGCCCGAGGAACGGATCTGCTCGCGTGACTTGTCCTTGTACTCGCCTGCGTTGATCAGGAGGTTGCGTGCCGACAGCGACAAGACCTTCGGCGCTAGGCAGTCCCCCTTGCTCGCCCCGCTCAGCGCGTGGTGCAGCAGCACGGCGAACAGTTGGCAGGCGTTCTTCGCATCCGCCGCATTGTGCGTGACGCTAGACTGGGACGCAGCCTGCCCCCAACTGCGTCGCAGCGCGTGGCGGTTGTGGATCGCGACCGGCGCCAGGCGGATCAGCGAACCGTTGCCGGCGGTGTCGGGTGCGGTATTGCCGATGAAGCGGCCGTCGCGCAGCCAGGCTTCCAGGGCGGTGCGGGTGGCGCCGCCGATGTCGAAGCACCGGCCGTTCATGCTGTTCTCGCCGTCGCGGTACCAGCGCGTCAGGCGCCTGGCGAAGTCGGGCAGGTCGAGCCGACGCTCGGCAGCCAGGCTGTCGGCGAGGCAGAGCGCCATGCTGGTGTCGTCGGTCCATTCGCCCGGCAGCAGGCCGAACGGGCCGCCGCCGACCATGTCGTCGACATGGGCCTGGTCGCGGGGCCGGAACTCCAGCGTGGTGCCGACCGCGTCGCCCACCGCCAGCCCCAGCAGCGCGCCGACCGCGCGGTCGCACCTGTCCGCCTCGGTCGCATCGGGGTAAACCGGTTCGTCAAGCCAGTGCGGCACCGCCGGCTGGTCGGCTGCGTCCTTTGGCTCCGGAAGCGGCACGCCCGCTTCGCTTGCCCATCGCCGCCGGATCCCATCTGGAAGCGGTGGAGACAGATGACGGTAGCGGATTACATAAGGAAAAAGCTGCGTATCAGTGGCATGGAGGTCGATCACTGGGGAGCCTCCTGAAGGTGCAGGAATGTCGAGCCGTCGGGATTATCCACGCGGTTGAGAACCGTGAACGGGGTGTTCGGCTTGAACAGGATCTCGCTTTCCGAAAAGTCGGAGAAGGGAGCGATGTTGCGCCCGCTCACGCCGTCCACCTGCATGTTGACCGAGCCATCAAGCGCCTTGGTCGGATCAAGAGCGGTGCTGAAGAAACCCGGATCGGCAACGGTCTGTCCGACTTGATACTGCGACAGCACGTCGGGAGGAAGGTCGACGCCGCGATAGGTGGTGGCCCCGGTTGCAGGCAAGGTGTCCAGGCCGGAGGTGGCCTGGTCGGCGAAGCCCTGCAGCTCGGGCGTCATCGTGGTCTGCCCACGCAGAGCCGGGTTGATCATCATGTAGCCCTCGTCCGTGGTATAACCGTGGATCGCCCCGATCTGGTCGTCGGTCAGGTCCTCGGCGCCTGAGACCGGCGTTTCAGCAAGGTTGCTCTTGCCTTTGGCGATCCAGCGGGCCGCATTGTCGTCCCCCACCGCCTGGGACAGCGGCATGGCCGGAGCGGGCGGAACGTCGGCCGGAGGAGGCGGCGGCGGCGGCGGCGGCGGCGGGTTGGGCATGGCAACGCCTCGACCAACGCCACTGCCACGGTTGGAATTCACCGTTTCGGCTGCAGGCGAGGCGTCGGCTGCACCGCCGCTCGCGGTTCCGCCACCGCTCGTGTTGCGCTTGGCCATGCGAAGCACGACAGCCGACAGGAAATCGATGCCGAGAGTGGTGATGGCTGCGGCACCCTTGGTGGCGGCCCGGTCAAGCGTTGCCGCGTCGGTGGCGCCGGCAGCCTGGCGGGCGGCCTCGGCCAGATGCACCAGCGCAACCAAGCCGCTCCAGCCGGCGGCCGCATAGGCCAGGGCGAGAAAGGCGGCATCGGCCACCTCCCCGACGCCGACCGCCTGCAGCCCGGCAAGCAGGACCAATCCCGTGACCATCAACGCCAGGTTCGCCGGGTCGAGCAGGCTTCGCACCTGGCGGGCAAGCTCCGGGCCGAGAAGCGGCAGGATGCGGTGGATCCATTCTTCCAGCCGCCTGGAGGTCGACCAGCCGGTCAGATCGAGCGGAGGAGGCGACGCGGGCCGGAACGCCGCAGGACCGCCTGCATGCGGAACGGGGTTCGGCATTACGCAGAAAATCATTGCCGGCTGGGCAACCAGCCGCTTCTGTACGGTCTGCGGCGGTCCGATCGCCACGGCGCCAAGGCGGCCGTTGCGCAGGGCATCGAGCAGGGCGTCACCAATCGCGGCGTCCGTGCGCGGACCGATGCTGCCGGGGATCGCAGCGGCGACCAGATATGCCCGCAGGAGGCCGATCTGCGTGGCATCGCGGCGGATGAAGTCAAGCGCCAGGCGGCCGGAGCGATCGGCAGCAGTGTTGGTGCGACCGGTCAGCACGAGAACCAGACGGACGGCACCAAGCGCATGCATGGGGCCGATCAACAGGGTGAGCATCGGCGTGCGCAGCGTGAGAACCTGGCTCGGCGGCAGACGCATGGGCTGGTCCTGGTCGGTCGGTGCGAAGCCTGTGCGAGGGGAATGCGTCGGTCAATGACGCGGCACAGCCGGAACCGGATGTCTCGGAATGATCGCGGAGGACGCGCCGCTTACCGTCCGCCCCTGTCGCCTCGGCCGGCGGTGCGTCGTCTGGCCGCGACAGCTCCCGCATCGCTTCGAGGTTCTACGCCGCTTGCATGTCGGCGCTCGAAGCCATTGTCGGCGAGCATGATCAGGCTGTGGACCTGATCCCGTACCCTCGCCACCTGCGCATCGCTCCTCGGCCTCCGGACCGAAACTCGTCAAGACCACCGGGACGACCTATCATACAGCTCCGGAATGACCTAGCATCGGGCCGGCGCTGCCAAGAGCGTCGACCACAAGAACAAGAAGCCGGAGGACACACATGCGTCGCCTGATTCAGGCCGCCCTCGTGGGCGCGGCCACCCTGTCCCTGCTCGGCGCGCCGGCGGGCGCGCAGCAGAAGAAGTCCCTCGCCCTGATCACCAACGTGTCGGCCGACTTCTGGACCGTCGCCCGCGCCGGCGTCATGAAGGCGCAGGGCGAGCATCCCGACTTCGCCATGCAGGTCATCGTCACCGGCCAGGCGACCGCAGCCGAGCAGCGTCGCGAGCTCGACGACCTGCTCGCGTCAGGCATCGCCGGCATCTCCATCTCCGCCATCGACCCCAAGAACTCCACCGAGGAGTTCAACAAGGTCGCCAGCCACGCCGTCCTGTTCACCACCGACAGCGACGCCCCAAACTCCAGCCGCGTGCTGTACATCGGCACCGACAACAAGGCGGCCGGCCTGCAGGCCGCCAGCGAGATCAGGAAGGCGCTGCCCCAGGGCGGCAAGATGATGGCCTTCGTCGGCACCATGGATGCCGACAACGCACGCGAGCGGGTCGAGGGGATCAGGCAGGGGCTGCAGGGCTCCAACGTCCAGATCGTCGACATCCGCACCGATGGCGGCGACTTCGCCAAGGCGAAGGCGAACGTCCAGGACGCGCTGGCCAAGGGTGGCCTCGACCTCCTCGTCGGCCTCTACAACTACAACACGCCGCAGATCTATTCTGCGGTGAAGGATGCCGGCATGTCCGGCAAGATCAAGGTGGTCGGCTTCGACGAGGACGCCCAGACCCTGCGCGGCGTCGCCGACGGCACGATCCAGTCGACCATCGTGCAGCAGCCGTTCGAGTTCGGCTACCAGTCCATGACCGACCTGGTGAAGTACATCAACGGCGACAAGTCGTTCATCCCCGCCAACCACCTGATCATCATCCCCACCCGCATCATCCAGAAGGACAACGTGCACGACTTCCAGCAGAGCATGCGCCGGATGCTGAGCGCCAAGTAAGCCAAAGGGGATGTCTCCTTCGCCGCTGCTGTCCCTGGTCGGGATCAGCAAGTCCTATGCCGGCGTGAGAGCCCTCGAGGAGGTCAGCCTTTCGGTCGACGCCGGCACCGTCCTGGGCCTCATCGGCGAGAACGGCGCCGGCAAGTCGACGCTGATGAAGGTCCTGGGCGGCGTGGTGCAGCCGAGTGCCGGCAGCATCATCGTCGATGGCGTCGCCCACGACACCATGACGGTGGCGAGCGCCGCCCGCGCCGGCATCGCCTTCGTGCACCAGGAACTGACCGTCCTCGACAACCTCGACGTCGCCGCCAACATCTTCCTCGGCCGCGAGGCAGTCGCAGGCGGTCCGCTCCGGCTGGTCCGCAACAAGCACATGCACGACCAGGCGCGTCCGCTGCTCCAGCGTCTCGGCGCCGATTTCGGGCCCGAGACCAGCGTGTCGCGGCTGCTCATCGCCCAGCGGCAGCTGGTCGAGATCGCCAGGGCGCTGTCGGTCGACGCCCGCGTCATCATCATGGACGAACCCACCTCCAGCCTGACCCTGCAGGAGACCGACCGCCTGCTGCGGGTCATCGCCGAGCTGCGCGCGTCCGGCGTGTCGGTGATCTACATCAGCCACCGCCTGCACGAGGTAAAGCAGTGCGCCGACCGCGTGGTCTGCCTGCGCGACGGCCGCGTCGCCGGCGAGCTGGGGCACGACGAGATCGAGCACCACGCGATGATCCGGCTCATGATCGGCCGCGAGCTCCGCTCCCTCTACACCCCGCCGCGCGCGCCGCCCGGGGGCGAGCTGTGCGTCGTCGACCGCCTCGTCACCACCGCCTTTCCCGACCGCCACGTATCGCTGGACGTCCGGCGCGGCGAGATCCTCGGCCTCGCCGGCCTGGTCGGCTCCGGCCGCACCTCGCTGGCCCGCGCCCTGTTCGGGGTCGACCCGATCCTGGGGGGCGAGGTCCGCCTGGCCGGCGAGCGGGTCACCGTCCGGTCTCCGCGGCAGGCCATCGGGCAGGGGATCTATCTCGTGCCCGAGGACCGCAAGCGCGAGGGCCTCGTGCTCGACATGCCGTTGTCGGAGAACATCTCGCTCGCCAGCCTGCGCCGCTACGCCCGCTTCAACCTCGTCGACCGCGACGCCGAGACGGTCACCGCCCGCGCCCAGCAGGTCTCGCTCAGGATCAAGACCCCCGACGTTTCCGTGCATGCCGCGACCCTGTCGGGCGGCAACCAGCAGAAGGTGGTGCTCGCCAAGTGGCTCTCGATGGCGCCGCGCCTGATCATCTTCGACGAGCCCACGCGCGGCATCGACGTCGGCGCCAAGGGCGAGATCTACGCGCTGATGCGCGCACTCGCCGACGACGGCGTCGCCATCGTCATGATCTCGAGCGACATGGAGGAGGTGATCGGCGTGTCCGACCGCGTCGCCGTCATGTACGAGGGCGAGATCAGCGGCGTGCTCGACCGTGCCGACTTCTCCGAGATCAACGTCCTGCGTCTCGCCATCGGCCAGCCGGCCGAGCACCTGGAGTCCGTGTGATGGCCCGAAAGGATTGGGGGCTCCTGCTCCTCCTGATCGTGGTGGGGATCATCACCGCGATCCTCAACCCGCGCTTCCTGTCGGCGGTCAACCTGCTCGACATGGCCAACCTGATCGGCCTGTTCGGCATCTTCTCGATCGGCGAGGGCCTGGTGGTCATTACCGGGGGCATCGACCTGTCCGTCGGCTCGATGTTCTCCCTGCTCGGCGTCGTGTTCATCGACCTGCTGGTCAACCGCGGCGTGCCCTGGCCGCTGGCCATCCTCGCCATCGTGGTGGGCGGCATCGTGCTCGGCGCGCTGCAGGGCCTGCTGGTGACCAAGGCGAAGCTGCAGCCCTTCGTCGTGACCCTGTGCGGCCTGCTGATCTACCGGGGTGCCGCGCGCTACTACACCACCGACGCCACCATGGGGTTCGGCTACACCGACGACTTCGACTGGCTGGGCTGGCTGGCCTCGGGCCGAAGCTGGGGCATCCCGCACCCGTTCATCCTGCTGATCCTGGTCGCGGTCGTCATGGGCGTGCTGCTGCACCGCTCCGTGTTCGGCCGCTACCTGTTCGCGATCGGCCGCAACGAGGAGGCCGCGCGCTTCTCAGGCATACGCACGGGTGCGATCGTCACCGGCGCCTACATCATCAGTGGCGGCCTGGCCGGCCTCGCCACCATCTGCCTGGTGTTCTACACCGACTCCGTCTCGCCCTCGTCGTTCGGCAACTTCTACGAGCTCTACGCCATCGCCGCCGCCGTGCTCGGCGGCTGCAGCCTGCGCGGCGGCGAGGGCTCGATCATCGGCATCGTGCTGGGCACCGCCCTGCTCCAGGTGCTGCAGAACCTGGTCAACATCCTGGGCATCCCGAGCTCGCTCAACTTCGCGGTCATGGGCACCGTGATCCTGATCGGCGTCCTCGCCGACCAGCCCGTCGTCCGGCGCGCGATCCCGTCGATCCGCTCGCTCCGGTCGCGCGGCGCGGGCTCGACGCCGAACCAGACCCGGGTGGCGCCCTGACCTTCAGCGACCCGCGGCACCCGCCACCGCCGCCATGCGGCGCTGCTCGGCCGCGTCCACCGGCAGGGTGGTGTCGGTCAGCGCTACCCCCTGCCAGCCGGCGCCGAGGGCGGTGAACAGCCCGATCGCGTCGTCGAGCCGAGACAGCTCGCCCAACGCCTCGAGGTTCTGCGCAGCGTAGGTCGCCCGCTCGCTGGTCAGCACGTCGAGGAAGCCGCTCAGCCCGGCCCCGTACAGCCGGCGCGCCCGGTCCAGCGCCAGCGCGTCGTCCGCCGCCGCACGACGCAGGGTTTCGGTGCGGTCCTCGTCGTTGCGATAGGCCACCAGCCGGTCCTCGACCTCGCGGAAGCCCCCCAGCACCGCCTGCTCGTAGCCGAGCCGGGCCGCTTCCGCATCGGCGCGCGCCTCGCGCACCTGTGCCGACAGGCTGCCGCCGTGCCACACCGGGACGCTCGCCTCGATCAGCAGCGACCAGGCCAGGCTGCTTGCGGTGAACAGCTCGTGGATCATGCTGGCCTGCGGCGTGAACGACAGCGGCAGGGTGAAGCTGGGGTAGAGCTGCGCCACCGCGACGCCGATCCGTGCCGTGGCCTGCGCATACTGCCGCTCCGCCTGGCGGATGTCCGGCCGGTTGGCGATCACCATCGAGGGCAGCGTCACCGGCAACGGCGGGATGTCGGGAAGCGGCGCCGGCTCGGTCAGCCGTGCCTCCAGCGCGCCCGGCATCTGCCCGCACAGCACCGCGATGGCGTGCGCGAGCTGGGCGATCTGGGTCTGCAGCGGCGGCCGCGTCGCCTGCTCGGTTTCCAGCTCCGCCTGCGCCTGCGCCACCTGCAGCGTGGTGCCGAGCCCCTGGGTGTAGACCTTGCGGCTCAGCTGGAGCCCTTCCGCCGCCGCCCGGACGTTGCGGTCGGCGATCTGCAGCTGCAGCTGGGCTGCGCGCAGGGTCACGTAGTCGCCGGCGAGCTCGGACAGGATCGTCAGCAGCAGGCCGCGCCGCTGCTCGATCCCGGCCTCCAGCGCCGCCTGCTGCGCTTCCACCGAATGGCGCAGCCGGCCGAACACGTCGAGCTGCCAGGACACGGTGCCGCCGTACTGCCAGAACCGGTTGTCTGAGTTGATGCCGGGTAGCGGCGGGTATTCCAGCGTGGTGCTGAAGCGCTGGATCCCGGCGGCCGGCGTCAGGTCGATCTGCGGGTAGAGCTGCCCCCTGATCTGGTCGCGCAGCGCGCGCGCCGCCAGCAGGCGCTGCCCGGCCATCGCCAGCTGCCGGTTGCCCGCAATCGCCTGCGCGACCAGCGCGTCCAGCAGCGGGTCGTGGAAGGCCGCCCACCAGTCGCGCATCTGCGCCTCGGTGCGGGCGGTCTCGTCCGGGCTCGCGGCGTGCTCGGTCCAGTTCGCCGGCACCCCGGCCATGCGCGGCGGGCCGTAGCGCGGGCCGACCATGCATCCCTGCAGCAGCAGGAGGGCCGACAGCCAGGCCGCATGCCGTGGCCGCCCCCCGGCCGGGGCCATCCTCATCGACCGGTCACAGATGATCCTGCAGCCAGCTCGGCAGCCGCCCCGTGTCGTGCGCCTCCGCTCCCACCGCCACCGAGCAGGTCATGCCCGCGGCCAGCGTCACGCCCGGCGGCACGTGGTCGATGCCGATCCTGACCGGGATGCGCTGCGCCAGACGCACCCAGGTGAACACCGGGTTCACGTCCTGCAGCCCTTCCCGGTCCAGGCCGCCGTTCTGGTCGTTGATGCCGCCGGCGATGCTGTCGACATGGCCGCCAAGGATCGGGGCGAAGCCCATCAGCTTGATCCGCGCCGGGTCGCCGACATGGATGCGGGCCAGCTTGGTTTCCTCGAAATAGCCGTAGATCCAGAACGAATCCGCGTCGATCACCGCCACCCGCGCCTGGCCCGCGGTGGCGTAGTCGCCGACCCGGAGCAGCAGGTTGGTCACCGGGCCGTTCACCGGCGAGTACAGCGTGGCGCGCTGGAGGTTGAGCCGCGCGGTGTCGAGCTGTGCCTGTGCCGCCTCCACGGCGGCCTGCTGCGTCGCCGCGGTGGAGGCGAACTGTGCCTGTTCCTCCGCCGACACGATGCCGGCCAGGCCCTGGCGCCGCTTCACGTCGGACTGGCGCAGCCGCAGCTCCTCGCGGGCACTTTCCAGCCGCGCCTGCGCTTCCGTGATCGACAGCCGGAACCGGGTCGGGTCGATCACGAACAGCGGGTCGCCCTTGCGCACCACCTGGTTGTCGCGCACCGGCACCGCCACCACGGTTCCCGAGACTTCCGGCGCGATGTCGACCACGTAGGCCCGCACCCGTCCGTCGCGGGTCCAGGGCGAGACCATGTAGGTGCGCCACAGGCTGCTGCCGAGCACCGACGCGGCCGCCACCACCACGAGCGTCAGGACGACACGGACCACTGCGCGCAGGACGATCATCACGAGCTCCCGGCTCCGGAACGCGCGGCCACGGCGATCCCCGCACCGGCCGGGACCGCTTGCCCCGGGCCGCGGTTACTTAGACGACGGGGGCGCAATGCGCCATCGGCCGGGTCCGGACCCGGGCCGGAAGCTGGGGATCGAACCCGGGGGCAGTCGCGGCAGCGCTCACGACGGCACTGCCTGCTGTGCCGCCGGGCCGGTCGGCCGGCGCGGAATCTTCGGCCGTGACGGGATCCGCCGCTGCCGTCAAGGCACCGACTGCCGATCAGCGGTCGGTGCCGGAGGAGCTGCTGTTGTTCGACGTCGGAAACGCGGTGCCAGGCCGGAAGCGCCGCCTCAGGTCGAGGCGAGGCGGTCCCCCAGCGCCATCCAGCCGGCCGGCTCCTTGATCAGCCCCGCGACGTCGTAGGCGCCCAGCGCCCGGGTCATGCCGCGCCGCTTGAACACCTCGGCGAAGATGCGCGACGCGGGTCCTGCGTCCAGGGACGCCGCCGGCTCCTTTCCCGGCACCGGCCTGCCCTGCGCGGGTCGGGTGCCGGGCGCGAACGGCCGCGAAAAGTTCACCGGCATCCGGGGTCCCGCCACGGCGGCGACCGCCTGCTCCCCGAACGCGCGCCAGTGGATCTCCAGGGCGGCGAGGTAGCAGGCCTCGGCCAGGCCGATCTTGATCCCGAGCCCGGCGGCGGCGCCGAAGATGGTGGCGATCGGGCCGGCGAGCGGCACCGGCGTCGCCGCCGCCACGATCCCGACCGCACGGCTGCCTCCCTTGGCCGCCTTGGCCTTCATGATGATGTCGCACCAGCCGATGACCGTGGCGCTCTTCTGCGGCACCGACTGCGCGATCGCCCTGATCTTGAGCCAGTGGATCAGCGTGGATCCGGCGGCGTTGAGGTGGCGCGTCGTGGTCGGGACGTTGACGCCACCGGTATGAATCGCGGCCACCCCGCCGCCGATCCCCATCATGCCGCTGCCGATCGTCTTGTAGTCGCGGCTGCGCAGGTAAGCCTGGGTGAGCGGGGACTTGGTCTCGTCGTTGGTGAAGGTGTCGGGGCTGGCGTTCCGGGAGGAAGCGGTCGCGGCGGGCCTGGGCGGGGCCTGGGCGGCGTCCTGCGTGTCCTCCTTGTCGACATGGCCGTTGGCGACGAACCAGGGGTTCGGCTTCACGTCCACGTCCTTCGACCTCCGCTTGGCGTCGAAGCCCATCCGGTACAGCGTCTGCGCCCCGGCATCCGCCAGCCCCGGCTTGCCCACGCTGGTCGCCGGGACCATGGCCAGGGTGCTGGCAAGGATGTCCGCCGCCGCGAACGCGATGGCCTTCGTGTCCGGCCTGGTCTGCTCGTCGAGCGCGAGGAAGGCCTCGTCGCGGTTGTCCTGCCGGATCGCCGCCATGTCGCCACGGGGATCCGCGCCGCCGCCGGCATAGGTGGCGTGAGGTGCCGGTATCGGTGCCGCCAGTGCCATGGCCAGTCCCCTCGATCGTGTCCCGGAACAGGATCGGCGAAACCGGCCGCAACCGCAATCGCATGACCGCTGCCGGGCCTGCGCCCGCTCACACGTACATCACCAGCAGCGACAGCACGCAGACGTAGAGGGCGAACTCCAGCAGCGGCAGGTGCCAGGTCCAGCGTGCCAGCCCGCTGGCCCAGATCAGCGCACGCAACGCCAGCGTGATCGGCACCGCCAGCAGGGCATAGGCGACGATCGGCGCGAACAGCACGCCGCCCAGGTGCAGCTCCGTCAGCATTGCTGCCTCGTCAGCGCGCCGCGGCGGTCGATCAGCGGGCCGGCCTTGGCGAGCAGCACCGCGGCCTCGCCCAGCGTGCCGACCAGCAGCCGGACCGGATGCGGCGCCGCGGCGGGTGCTGCGTCGGGTGCCGGCAGCAGCGGCTCCGACGCACCGACCGCCGCTCCCATCGCCGCGGCCGCCCGCTCCGGCGACGCCCGCAGCCGTCGCAGCGCCGCGAGCGCCTGCAGCACCGCGTGGTGGCCGGCTTCGCCCAGCGCCGGCTCGGACCGCAGCGCCTGCAGCGTCAGCACAACCCGGCCCAGCGCCACCGCGGCGAACGCCGCCTGCAGCGGGCCGACCTGGTCCAGGCCGGGCACCTGCTGCATCCGCTGGACCAGGCGCAGGATCTTCTGCATCTGCCGGTTCTGCCAGGCTTCCCACACCGCAGGGCCGTGACGCGCGTGCGGCCGGGCCAGCCGTTCCACCGACCGCCCCAGCGAGGCCGCCAGCCGGGCGACCTCGCGCGACGGGTCGACCGGCAGCAGCACCCGGAACACCACCACCAGGCAGACCACGCCGACCGTGAACGCTTCCCAGGTGTTGAGCAGGGCGATGTCGTCGAAGGTGATCGGGTTGTGGATGTTCACCATGGCGTTGAAGAACACCACGTAGCCGAACGCCCGCAGGCCATGGCGCGGGTGGAACTGCAGCCAGATCCCCGGTGCCAGGCACAGGCACAGCGAGCCCCACAGCAGCGGGAAGCCGGCGATCTGCGGCAGCAGGAACACCTGGGCCCCGAGGCTGGCCGGGATCGCCAGCAGGGTGCCGATCGCGAAGCTGACGCTGGCCTGCGACGCCGACGGGTTGGTCGACAGCAGGCACGCGGCCGGAACCAGGTAGGACAGCAGCGTCGGCCCCGACGGCCACTGCGTCACGTACCAGAACAGCCCGCCCAGCAGCGTGACCAGCCCGCCGCGCATCCCGTTGCGCAGCGCCGCGGTCCAGTCCAGGTAGGGGAGCGGATGCCGCCGGATGCCGCCGCTGCCGCGTCCGCCCAGGTCGCCGACCGCCTGGGCCAGCTGCTCCAGCAGGTCGTGCTCGTGCAGCACCACGGTCAGCGCCGCCGGATCGGCGGTCGCGGCGCTGATCGTCCGCAGCTCCGCCCTGGCCGCCTCGATCGGCGGCAGCGCGGCGGCGAGGCCGCCCGGTTGCAGCCGGGCCAGCCGTTCCATGGTCCCGTGCGCGGTCCGCCGCGCCGCGTCCACACCCTCGTCGTCCTGCCGGAGCCGGTCATGCAGAGGCTCCAGCGTGCTCAGCAGCCCGAGCAGCCCTGCCCCGCCCTGGCGCAGCCGCATCATCCGCCTGCGCACCGCGGTGCTGTCGGCGCCGGCGTACACGATCTGCTCGTCCAGCGCGTTGACCCGGCGAAGCAGCTCCGCCCGCGGCAGCGTCGCGGTCCAGCCTGCCGGCGGGCCGCGATAGGCCAGGAACGCGGCAGCCACGTCGCGCACCAGCGCCTCGATGGCAGCCTCGAGCCGCGACGGCTTCGGCAAGGTGGTCAGCAGGAACACCAGCGCCGTGACGACCAGCCCGACCGACACCGAGGACACCCGCGACAGCGCGCCGAGGAAGATGTCCTGCGGGTCGGCGAACGAGCCGGCGGCGACGATGATGATGGTGTAGCCGGCCAGCACCGCGCCATAGGCCCGGAAATAGCGCAGCAGCGTGGAGACCACGCAGGCGAGGCCGATGCACAGCGACAGGGCCGCCGTGAACAGGACCGGCGACTGCGCGAACACGGCGAACAGCGCCACCGCGGCGGCGGCGCCGAGCACGGTGCCGAACAGCCGCCACAGGCTTTTCGACACCAGCGCGCCGGTGACCGGGTTGGCCACGATCAGCACGGTGGTTACCGAGGACAGCGGCGACAACAGTTGCAGCGAGAACGACACGTAGAGCGCCAGGCCGATCGCCAGCATGGTGCGCAGCGTGTAGGCCAGCGTCGGCAGCAGCGGCCGCACCGTGGCAGCCAGCTCGGGCCACCACAGCGAGGCCCGGGCCGGGGGCGCCGCCAGCTCGTTCATCCCGTGGGCTCAAGCCCGGGATGGGTGCCGCGGGCACCCATCCCGATGGCGGCCGGGTTCAGCCGGAAACGGGCACCGGGTCGATCGCAGGCATCGGCGCCGGCGCCGGCCTGGCGGCCTGGAACGGCTCGCCCGCCGGCTGCGCCGACGAACGCGCGCCTTCAGTGATCATCTCCAGCCGTCCGGTCACCTGACCGCCATCCTCGACCTGCAGCCGGCGGCACTTGGCGGTGCCGATCAGCCGGCCGGTGGCGCGTATGGTGAGGTTGCCGCGTGCGGTCAGGGTGCCGTCGACGGTCCCGGCCAGCTCCGCGTCCTCGACCTCGACCTCGCCGCGGAACACGCCGCCCTGTGCCACCGACAGCTCGGCGGCATGGATCATGGTCGCCTCGACCGTGCCCTCGACCACCAGGCGCTCGGCATCCTGCACCACGCCCTGCACGCTGATGCCGCGGCCGACCACCAGGGTGCGGCGCTCCACCGCATCCTTCTTCGGACCGGCACCTGCCTGTGCGGCACCCGGGCTGCCCGGCATCTGCGGGCGCGCCTGCAGGACCGGGGCCTGGGGGACACCCGGCGCCGGACCCGATGCGGGCGGGGACGGCGGTGCTGGGAACGGCGAACGACCCATGGGGGACTCCTTCGATGTGGGGGACGATGCGGGTTGGGGAATGGTCTGGTCGAGGATCTGGCCGGAGCTCTGGATCGGGCTCGGGACGGTCGGCCTGGATGCCGATGCCCCGGGGGAGGCGAGGGTCGGCGAAGGCGTCGGCGTGGAAGGGGCAAGCGGGGGGAACGTGGACGCGACGGATGGAGCCGCCGTGGTGGTCGGCAGCGCGCCCGGGGTGGCGATCTCGTCCGGCTTGCGTCGCTTGAACACGTTCAACCCCCCCGCTGTCCTGTCGATACCTGGTCCCGCGCACCTGCCCGTCCTGGGCTGCGGAACCGGTGCCCGGCTTACACGCTGCGCACCGCAGCGGACAAGCGGCAACGGGCCGGCTGCGACGTGTTGCGGCTGTCCCGGCCCGGTGCTAGCGGACGCCGTGCCGGCCGGCCCGGCCCGGTATCGCCCAAGGATCCGCCCGCTTGAGCCTCGCCACCCTGTCCCGCGACGCCCGCCACGACCTGCTGTGCATCGGCAACGCCATCGTCGACGTCCTGGCCCCGGTGTCGGCCGGGATGCCGGAGGCCGACGGTCTGGTCCCGGGCAGCATGACCCTGATCGACGCCCGGCGCGCCGAGTCGCTGTATCGCCGGCTGGACCGGCGGCAGCAGACCGGCGGCGGCTCGGCCGCGAACACCGCGGTGGTGGCGGCCGCCCTGGGCGCGCGCACCGCCTATCTGGGGCTGGTGGCGGACGACCCGCTCGGCCTCGCCTTTGCCGCCGACCTGCGCACAGCCGGCATCCACTACCCGTCGCGTCCGCTGCACGCCGACCGCGCCGACGGGCGCGGCACCGCGCGCTGCCTGATCCTGGTCACGCCGGACGGACAGCGCACCATGAACACCTATCTCGGCGCCTGCACCGCCTTCGGGCCGGACGACGTCGATGACGACACGGTGTGCAACAGCCGGATCACCTATCTCGAAGGCTACCTGTTCGACCCGCCGGACGCGCAGGACGCGTTCCGGCATGCGGCCCGGCTGGCGCAGGAGGCCGGCCGCACGGTGGCGCTGTCGCTGTCCGACGCCTTCTGCGTCGACCGCCACCGCACCGCGTTCCGGGCGCTGGCTGCCGGCCACGTCGACATCCTGTTCGCCAACGAGGACGAGATCGTCTCGCTGTACGGCGCCGACGGGTTCGAACAGGCGGCGGAACAGGCCGGGCGCGAGGTCGAGCTGGCGGTGCTGACGCGGGGTGCCAGGGGAAGCGTGGTGTTCCGCCACGGCGCGCGCACCGACATCCCGCCGGTGCCGGCCAGTGTGGTCGACAGCACCGGCGCCGGCGACGCCTATGCGGCGGGCTTCCTGGCCGGACTGGCGCAGGAGCTGCCGGTGGCCGAGTGCGGCCGCATGGGCAGCGTCGCGGCGTCCGAGGTGATCGGCCATTTCGGCGCCCGTCCCGAGGCCGACCTGCGTGCGCTGCTGGCCGGCCACGCGTCCGCCTGACCGGGCCCGGGGCATTTTGGACGTGCAAATGCTGTCCTGCCGCATTATCTAGCGGCCATCTACCTCCCTGATCGGGGCCGAAGCGGGCCCGCCTGTGCCGTTCCCATCCGGTTCGATCCGGACCGGGATGGCATTCGCACATCATCCCGCCTGCCCGGACCGAACGAAAGCCAGTCGCCCGCATGGACATCCGCAACATCGCCATCATCGCCCACGTCGATCATGGCAAGACCACCCTGGTCGACCAGCTGCTGCGGCAGTCCGGCTCGTTCCGCGAGAACCAGGTGGTGGCGGAGCGGGCGATGGACCGCAACGACCTGGAGCGCGAGCGCGGCATCACCATCCTGGCCAAGTGCACCAGCGTGGTGTGGAAGAACACCCGCATCAACATCATCGACACCCCCGGCCACGCCGATTTCGGCGGCGAGGTCGAGCGCATCCTGAACATGGTGGACGGCGCCATTGTGCTGGTGGACGCGGCCGAAGGTGCCCTGCCGCAGACCAAGTTCGTGCTGACCAAGGCGTTGGCCCGCGGCATCAAGCCGATCGTGGTGGTGAACAAGGTGGATCGCCAGGACTCGCGTCCGGACGAGGTCCACACCGAGATGTTCGACCTGTTCGCAGCGCTCGGCGCCAACGACGAGCAGCTCGACTTCCCGATGCTGTTCGCATCAGGCCGCCAGGGCTGGGCCGATCTGGAGCTGGAGGGCGCCCGCAAGGATCTGGCGCCACTCTACGACATGGTGCTCAGCCACGTGCCGTCGCCGTCCTGCGACAAGGACAAGCCGTTCGCCATGGTCGCCTCGATCCTGGAGGCCGACCCGTTCCTGGGCCGGGTACTGACCGGCCGGGTCGAGCAGGGCCGGGCGCGCACCAACATGCCGGTGCGCGTGCTGCGCGCCGACGGCTCGGTGGTGGAAACCGGCCGCCTGACCAAGCTGCTGAGCTTCCGCGGGCTGGAGCGTGTGCCGGCGGACGAGGTCGAGGCGGGCGACATCGTGGCCATCGCCGGATTGTCCGAGGCGACCATTCCGGAGACCATCGCCTCGCCGGAGGTGACCGCGGCGCTGCCGGCGATCCCGGTGGATCCGCCGACCTTGTCGATGACCTTCCGGCTCAACGACGGCCCGCTCGGCGGTCGCGAGGGCAAGAAGGTCACCTCGCGGCAGATACGCGACCGGCTGTTCAAGGAGGTGGAGGGCAACGTCGCCATCCGCGTCACCGACAGCCCTGAGAGCGAGGCGTTCGAGGTCGCAGGACGCGGCGAGCTGCAGCTCGGCGTGCTGATCGAGCAGATGCGTCGCGAAGGCTTCGAGCTCACTATCGGCCGGCCGCGCGTGCTGACCCGGGAGAACTCGGAGACGGGGGATCGCGAGGAGCCGTTCGAGGAGGTGCTGGTCGACGTGGACGAGCCGTTCTCGGGAATCGTCGTGGAGAAGCTGAGCATACGCAAGGGCGTGATGCAGGACATGCGGCCGTCCGGCGGCGGCAAGGTGCGCCTGACCTTCCTGATTCCGTCGCGCGGCCTGATCGGCTACCACAACGAGTTCCTCACCGACACGCGCGGCACCGGCATCATGAACCGGCTGTTCGCCGGCTATCAGCCCTGGGCCGGCTCCATCGCCGGACGGGTGAAGGGCTCGCTGATCTCGTCCGAGGACGGGGCGGCGGTGCAGTACTCGCTGTTCTCGCTGCAGGAGCGCGGCGCGCTGTTCGTCGATCCGGGCGAGAAGGTCTATGTCGGCATGATCCTGGGCGAGCATTCCCGCGAGAACGACCTCGAGGTGAACCCGATCAAGGAAAAGAAGCTCACCAACATCCGTGCCGCCGGCAAGGACGAGGCGCTTCTGCTGACGCCACCGCGACGCATGAGCCTGGAACAGGCGATCGCCTACATCGAGGACGACGAGCTGGTCGAGGTGACGCCGTCCGCGGTGCGGATCCGCAAGCGCTATCTCAACCCGAACGAGCGCAAGAAGATGGAGAAGCGCGGCGACGCCGCCTGAACCAGGCAATTTCTCGCTTCGCGTGGACCACCCGGTCCCGCGAGCGCGGAAACGTTTCTTGGGCGATTTCAACGGTCTGGCCCGCATGTTGCCACCCGTTGCCCATTTCTGCCACGAAATCGACACGAATCACTGGCCGCTTCAGCAAGATTGTGTGGTATTTCAGGCACCTGCGACGGAAACCTGAGCGCGTTGCCGAACTTTGCCCCGCGACGCGGTCGGGACTGCGTGGTATGGCACCTCGGCGCACCGACCCTGCCCGGGGTTTGGCACCGCAGCCCCCACCTGTCCCATCCGCGGAGTCCCCCATGACGTTCAAGACCCGGTTCCTCGCTGCCCTGTCGACCGCTGCCCTGCTGGGCGCCGCGGCTCCGGCCGTCGCACAGACCACCACCGCCCCGGCCACGACCCCGCCGTCGACGATGGCGCCGAACACCATGTCGCCCGCCACCCCGGCCCCGAGCACGATGGCTCCCGCCCCCACCACCTCCGCACCGAGCACGACCGCACCGTCCACCGACTCGTCGTCGGCCTCCAGCAGCAGCATGGCGCCGAAGAAGACCACCCGGCACCACAAGAAGACCACCCACCACAAGAAGGCGGCGGCCTCGACCGAGGCGGCACCGCAGTAACCTGCGGGCCATTCGTGACCTGACCGGTGCGCAGGAGCGGGCGACCGTCTTCTCCTGCGCGCCTGTTTCCGTCGGACGGTCCTGATGCCTGATCCGGCGCCTTCCGCCGCGATCGGCCCGCGTGGCCTCCTGCTGATGGGTGGGTTCGGCTTCGCGTCCGGCCTGCCGCTCTATCTCACCTTCTTCACCTTGCAGCAGTGGCTCAGCGAGAGCCACGTGTCGCTGCGCACGATCGGCAGCGCCGCCCTGATCGGGCTGCCCTACCTGTTGAAGGTGCTGTGGGCGCCGCTGATCGACCGGTCGGCTCCGGGTCCGCTCGCCCGCCTCGGCCGCAGGCGGGGCTGGATGCTGCCGATCCAGCTCCTGCTGACGCTGACCCTGGCGGGAATGAGCTTCTGCCATCCCGCCCGGGCGTTGTGGCCGGTGTTCGGCACCGCCTGCCTGCTCGCCTTCCTGTCCGCCAGCCAGGACATCACGATCGACGCCTGGCGGATCGAGTTCTTTCCCGCCCGGCTGCAGGCGGCAGCGCTCGGCGCCTACACCTGGGGCTACCGCATCGCCATGCTGGCCTCGAGTTCCGGCGCGATCTCCATCGCCGCCCACAGCAGCTGGCACGTGTCGCTGCTGTCGATGGCGGCGCTAAGCCTGGCCGGGCCGATCCTGGCGCTGGCAGCACCCGAACCACGGCTTCCGCCATCTGCCCCGGTTCCCCGCGACTGGCGTGCCGCGCTGCGCAGCCGGGTGATCGAGCCGTTCCGGGACCTGCTGGGCCGGCCGGGCGCGCCGACCGTGGTGCTGTTCGTGCTGGTGTTCAACCTCGGCACGCAGCTGGCCGACACCATGGCGTTTCCCTTCTACCGCCGCCTTGGCTTCGGCTCGACCGCGGTGGCGGCGGCAAACGGCGTCCCTCTGCTGGTCGCGGCGCTGGCGGGGGCGGCCGCGAGCGGGCTGCTGGTGCCCCGGATCGGCATCGGACGGACCATCATCCTGTCCGCCTGCGTGCAGATGCTGTCGATCGGGCTCTACCTCGCCCTGCTCGGCAGCGGCCCGGTGTTCGCCATGCTGCTGCTCAAGGTGATGGTGGAGAACTTTGCCGAGGGCCTGGCCCAGACCAGCTTCGCCGCCTACCTGTCGCGCCTGTGCTCGCTCCGTTACACGGCGACGCAGTACGCGCTGCTGTCGTCGCTGGCGCCGGTGGCGTGGCGCACCCTGGGCGGCACCACCGGCTTCCTCGCCGAAGGGCTGGGCTGGGAGGGTTTCTTCCTGCTGACGGTCGCCGCCTGCCTGCCCGGGATCGTGCTCATGCTGCTGCTGCTGCGCCGACACGCCGAGGGGGTGCTGCGGCCGGCCTGAACAGCCGGCCTTGCTGCGCGTTCAGGTCCGGCCGATGCGTGCGGTCGCGAGGATGCCCGATGACGACGTCGTTCCAGCCGTCCACCGCCCATGCCGAACTGGGCGAGCCGTTCTTCGACCTGGTGACGCCGGCGCGCTTCCCGGAGCACGGGTTGCGCTATCGGAATGTGCAAGCATCGGCGCGGATCGGGCTCGATGCGCTGTCCGACGAGGAGTGGATCCGGCATTTCGGTCGCTTCGAGCCGCTTCCCGGGTCGTTCCCCCGCCCGCTGGCGCTGCGCTACCACGGACACCAGTTCCGGAACTACAACCCCGACCTCGGCGACGGGCGCGGCTTCCTGTTCGCGCAGGCCCATGACCTGGTGGACGGGCGGCTGCTCGACCTCGGCACCAAGGGCAGCGGGCGGACGCCGTGGTCGCGCGGCGGCGACGGCAGGCTGACGCTGAAGGGTGGCGTGCGCGAGGTGCTGGCGACCGCGATGCTGGAAGCGCTCGGGGTGGAGACCTCCCGGTCGTTCTCGCTGGTCGAGACCGGGGAGGCGCTGGAGCGGGGCGACGAGCCATCGCCGACGCGCTCGGCGGTGCTGGTCAGGCTCAGCCATTCGCACATCCGCATCGGCACGTTCCAGCGGCTGGCGTATCACGGCGACACCGACGCGATCCGGCGGCTGCTGGACCATGTGGTGCGACACTACCTGCCGGAGGCGGCGCGGGAGGACAAGGCGGCGCAGGCGGTGGCGTTCCTCCATGCGGTGACGGCGCGGGTGGCGCGGGTGGGCGCGCAGTGGATGCTGGCGGGGTTCGTGCACGGGGTGCTGAACACCGACAACATCAACGTCACCGGGGAAAGCTTCGACTACGGGCCGTGGCGGTTCCTGCCGAGCTACCAGCCGGATTTCACCGCGGCGTATTTCGATACGGGCAAGCTGTATGCGTTCGGGCGGCAGCCGGACACGCTGCTGTGGAACCTCGTGCGCCTGGCGGAATGCCTGCTGCCGCTGGCCTCGCAGGAGGCGCTGGAGCCGGTGCTGCTCGGCTTCGGCGAGCAGTTCGGCGCCGAGCTGGTGGCAGGAATGCTGCGCCGGCTCGGCCGGGCGTCGGGGGGTACGGAGGCGGACGCGGCGACGAGCGGCCAGGTGTGGCTGGCGCTGCGGGAAACGCAGGTGCCGTTCGAACGGTTCTTCTTCGACTGGTATGCGGCGGTGCCGGACGGCTATGCGCAGCCGGAGTTCGAGGCGCTGCGCGGCATGCTGTCGGCGCATGCGCTGGCGCCGGGTGCGGGCCGCGACCACGCGTATTTCCGGCGCGGGGTGCCGTGCACGATGCTGATCGACGAGGTCGAGGCGCTCTGGGCGCCGATCGCGGCCGCCGACGACTGGTCGGCGTTCCATGGGAGGCTGGACGACATCGCGATGATGGTGGACGCGCTGTCCTGAGAGCCCGTTTGAGAATGGGATGTGCCGAGTGAGAGTGACGCGCTGGCGCGTCACGGCCGGCGTGTCTTTCGAGAACCGGAGCGGAGCGGCCGTCTGGCCGTGAGCACCGGCAAGCGCGAGATAAGGCGCGTCGGATCGCCGGCACGGCGCATTCCCAAACGGGCTCTGAGCGGCGGTCCGGCCTGGCGCCGCCTGTTGCCGGGCCTGGAACTGTGCGAAAAGCGGGTGCATGACCACGCGAGCGGCGAGGACCGGGGCCCCGGGTAGCAGCGGACCGGCATCCGGCATGGACGAAGCGGACGACGCGGGCCTGCGCGGCCGCCTGGCAGAGCTGGACGCCGAGAACGCCCGGTTGCGCGACGCGCTGGCGTGGGCCGGGGGCGACGAGAACCGCTACCGCGCGATGTTCGGGAGCGCGGTCGACTTCGCCATCATCGCCACCGACGTCGACGGCCGGGTGACTGAGTGGAACACCGGTGCCGTGCGCCTGCTCGGCTGGTCGGCGGAAGAGATGCGGGGCAGGACGGCGGTCCGGTTCTTCACGCCGGAGGACCGGCAGGCGGAGCGGCCGCGCGAGGAGATGCGGCAGGCGCTGGAGGCCGGACGTGCCGGCGACGAGCGCTGGCACCTGCGTCGCGACGGCGCGCGGTTCTGGGCCAGCGGCGAGATGATGCCGTTGCGCGGGCCGGACGGCGCCCTGCTCGGCTACCTCAAGATCCTGCGCGACCGCACCGCCGAGCACGAGGCCGGCGTCGCGCGACGGCGGAGCGAGGCGTTCCTGCGCCTGATCCTGGACAGCTCGGTCAACGGCCTGTGCGGCCTCGATCGCGACGGCGTCGTCACCTTCTGCAACGCGGCCGCGTCGCGGATGCTGGGCCTCGCGCGGGAACAGGAGGCGGTCGGCCTCCGGCTGCACGATCTCATCGGTTCCTCCGGCCCGGACGGAGGCCCGATCACGGAGGCGGCGAAGGCGGGCAAGCCCGGGCACGTCCGCGACGCGACGTTCTTCCGTGCCGACGGCACGCGGCTCCCGGTCGAGTGCTGGATCCACCCGATCCGGCCGGGCGATGCCGATGCTGGCGCGGTCTGCACCTTCCTGGACATCACCGAGCGCCGGAAGGCCGAGGACTCGCTGATTGTCGAGACCCGGGCGCTGGAAACCCTGAACCGCACCGGCGTGGTGATCTCCAGCGAGCTCGACCTCGAGCACGTGGTGCAGGTGGTCACCGATGCCGGCCGGACGCTGACCGGTGCCGCGTTCGGCGCGTTCTTCTACAACGTGGCGACGCAGGCCGGCGAGAGCTACATGCTCTACACCATCTCCGGCGTCGACCGGTCCGAGTTCGACAAGTTCCCGATGCCGCGCAACACCGCCATCTTCAGTTCGACCTTCAGCGGGATCGGCATCGTGCGGTCGGACGACATCCTGGTCGACCCGCGCTATGGCAGGAACGCGCCGCATGCGGGGATGCCGGGCGGGCACCTGCCGGTCCGGAGCTACCTGGCGGTGCCGGTGGTGTCGCGCTCCGGCGAGGTGCTGGGGGCGCTGCTGTTCGGCCATCCGGAGCCGGGCCGATTCACCGAGCGGCACGAGTACCTGCTGGTCGCGATCGCCGCGCACGCGGCGATCGCGATCGACAACAGCCAGCTCTACCAGGCGGCGCAGCGCGAGCTGGTGGACCGGCGCCGGGCCGAGGAGCAGCTGCGCGAGCTGAACGAGACCCTGGAAACCCGGATCGCCGAGGAGATCGCCGAGCGGGCCAAGGCGGAGGCGGCGCTGCGCCAGAGCCAGAAGATGGAGGCAGTGGGCCAGCTCACCGGCGGCCTGGCGCACGACTTCAACAACCTGCTGACCGGCATCACCGGCAGCCTGGAACTGCTGCAGACCCGGGTGGCGCAGGGCCGCATCGACGAGGTGGACCGCTACGTCAACGCGGCACAGGGGGCGGCCCGGCGGGCGGCGGCGCTGACGCACCGGTTGCTGGCGTTCTCGCGCCGACAGACGCTGGATCCCCGGCCCACCGACGTGAACCGGCTGGTGGCCGGGATGCAGGAGCTGATCGAGCGCACCATCGGCCCCGGGATCGCGCTGGAGCCGGTGGCGGAGGACGGGCTGTGGACCACGCTGATCGATCCGAGCCAGCTCGAGAACGCGCTGCTCAACCTGTGCATCAACGCCCGTGACGCCATGCCCGATGGCGGGCGGCTGACAGTGGAGACCGGCAACCGCTGGCTGGATGGGCGGGCAGCGCGGGAACGGGAGCTGCCGGCCGGTGCCTACGTGACGCTGTGCGTGTCGGACAACGGCACCGGCATGCCGCCCGACGTGATCGCGCGCGCCTTCGACCCGTTCTTCACCACCAAGCCGATTGGCCAGGGCACCGGGCTCGGCCTGTCGATGATCTACGGCTTCGTGCGCCAGTCCGGTGGCCAGGTGCGAATCCATTCCGAGCCCGGGCGGGGCACCACGGTGTGCCTGTATCTGCCCAGGCAGTCGGGCGAGGCGGACGCCACGGAGATCGAAGTGCTGCCGGGAGTGGCACCGCGTGCCGGGCAAGGCGAGACGGTGCTGGTGGTGGACGACGAGCCCACGGTGCGGATGCTGGTGGCCGAGGTGCTGGAGGATCTGGGCTACTGCACGATCGAGGCGGCGGATGGTGCTGCCGGCCTGCAGGTGCTGAACTCGGCCGTGCGCGTCGACCTGCTGGTGACCGACGTTGGCCTGCCCGGCGGCATGAACGGGCGGCAGTTGGCGGATGCGGCCCGGGTGGCGCGGCCGGCGCTGAAGGTGCTGTTCATCACCGGCTACGCCGAGAACGCGGTGCTGAGCCACGGCCATCTCGAGCCCGGGATGCACGTGCTGACCAAGCCGTTCGCGATGGAGGCGCTGGCCGGGCGGATCAGGGAGCTGATCGCCGGAAGCCGGGATGCGGATCCGGTTGGAGCGTCCCATCTCCCGGCCTAAAGTCTTATTAGCATCGAAACGACATGATTTCGATTACGATATAACGGAGACGTGTTATCAAAGGCCATCGCCGGCCTGCGCCGACCTGCAAGGCACCTGCGACGAGAGGCTTCGTCCTCCCACCCCGTCAGCGGAGGCTGTGGAATGGCGTTCTACCGAGTCTATCTTTCCGATGCCGCCGACCTCGTCCAGCAGACCGTCAGCATAGATTGCGGGAGCGACGGGGAAGCCGTCGACCATGCCAGGACTCTCATCAAGGCCGGCGGGGAGGTCGAGGTCTGGAACGGCGACACCACCGACGGGCCGCTGATCTGCTCGCTCGCCTCGATGCAGGGGGCGATGAGCTCCGCCCTGGTGAAACGGTCGGCGGACCCTTGCCGGCAGAGCCACGCCGCCTGACCGGCCTGCCGAGGCATCGGCGTCCGGCGGTGCCTGTCCGGGACGGCGTCATCAGCCTTGGCGCCTGCATGGCTGGTGGGGATTTAGCGGAGGCCCCAAGCCGTGACCTCGATCACCTGTCCTGTAGCGTCATCCACCGACATGGTTGTGCCGCTGCCGACGGTCGCCGTGCTGACGACCCAACGCACTGAAGGCCCGTTGCGCTGAACTCCGGTCACGATCAAGTCCGCGCTGCTGGTGCCGGCAGGCAGCGCCCTCCGGGCAAGGCCTAACGCATCTGCCTCTGTCAGCCGGGTCGCTGAACGGCGAGGCGACAGACCGATCAGACCGCACAACAGGTCAATCAACGGCTTCCTCCAGGCAGCGGAAGATGTCGAGGCGCGGCCGTCCTGGCCGACATGTGCGCGGTTCTAGACATGGCAGTCCGACCCAGGCGACTATTCGCCTGGACCGGACGAAAAGGTAGCCTTCACTAGCGTCTTGATCGGGACGCTAGCGGCGGCGCGGCAGGAGCATGAGGCCGAGGGTGGCGAGGCCGAAGGTCGCCATCGCGCCGACGGTGCCGCGATGCTTGGTGCCCCAGAGCTGGGCGCTGAACGGCAGGGATTCGCGGTCGAACGCGCCGTGCGTGCCGGACGGGCGGGTGGACGGCGTGAACAGGTTCTCGTCCTGGGCCTCGGCGATGCCCGGGTTGTGCGAGGTCTGGCTGCGCGGCGCGATCTTGGCCATCAGCAGGTCGGTGAGGCCCGGGGCCAGCGCGTTCAGCAGCCCGGTCTGCACCGTCTGGCCGCCGACCAGCACGTCGCGCCGGCGGTTGGTGGCGGCGAAGTAGATCGCGTCGGCCACCAGCTCCGGCTGGTAGATCGGCGGCGGCGGGCGCGGCAGACCGTCGAGCCGACCGGTGGCGTGGCTGTAGAACGGGGTGTTGACGCTGGGCGGGTAGACGGTGGTGATCCGCACCCGGCTGCGCTCGTGCATCAGCTCGGCACGCACCGACTCCGCGAAGCCGCGCATGGCGTGCTTGGCTCCGGAATAGGCCGACTGCAGCGGCACGCCGCGCAGGCCGATGGCGGAGCAGATGTTGACGATCACGCCCGCGTCGCGCGGCCGCATGTGCTCCAGCGCGATCCGGGTGCCGCGCACCGTACCCATGTAGACCACGTCGGTGACGCGCTCGAACTCCTCCTCGGACATTGCCGTGAACGGCGCGAACACGCTGACGCCGGCATTGTTGATCCACACGTCGACCGGGCCGAGCTCGGCAGCGATCGCGGCGGCGGCCCTGCGCAGGGCGTCGCTGTCGGTCACGTCGGCGGCCTGGGCGCTGACCCGGCCGCCGGTGCTGCCGCCCGCGAGCAGCACGGCGCTGCGTGCGGCCTCCAGCGGCGCGGCGCCGCGGGCGATCAGGCCGACATGCCAGCCGCGCTTGGCGAACAGCTCGGCGGTGGCGAGCCCGATCCCGGACGAGCCGCCGGTGATCGCCACCACGCGCGGAGTTTGGGTGTCGTCTGCCATGATGCCCCTTCGAGGCGGAACCGTCCCGCGACGAGGTGGCAGCGCCCGGCCGTTGCCCCGGTTGCCGGGAACGACCGGCTTTCCTCCGCCGGGCCGGATCCGGCCAGCCGGCGATGCGGACCGGCGTCGGCGACAGGGCATGGCCGCCATGCGTGGCAACGCCGCGACGGCCCGCACACCTGTTGCGCACGGTCACGCGATGGATGGTTGCGCAGCCTCGCCGGACGCGTGATGACGGGGAAAGGAAACGAGGCGTCCGTTCGGAACAACGGGAGCGGCCCGTCCATGTGGCAGCGTCCTGCCAGGCCGGCACGGGCGCTCCACGCGTGTCCGCGCCGGTGCGCGGCGTGCGGCGCGGCGGCGGCCTGGTGACCGGCGGAGGGGGAACGGGATTGCAGCTGATCGAGCCTGTGTCGGAGGGAGCGGCTGCAGGACCGGTCCGTCTCACCCACCTGCAGCGCCTGGAAGGGGAAAGCATCCACATCCTGCGCGAGGTGGTGTCCGAGGCGGTGCGGCCGGTGATGCTGTACTCGGTCGGCAAGGACAGCGCCGTGATGCTGCACCTGGCGCGCAAGGCGTTCCACCCTGCCCCGCTGCCGTTCCCGCTGCTGCACGTGGACACCACCTGGAAGTTCCGCGACATGTACGCGCTGCGCGACCGGATCGCGGCGGAAGACGGCATGGAGCTGCTGGTGCACCGCAACCCGGACGCCCTGGCGCGCGGCATCAACCCGTTCGACCACGGCGCGCTGCACACCGACCTGTGGAAGACCGAGGGGCTGAAGCAGGCGCTGGAGCGATGGCAGTTCGATGCCGCGTTCGGCGGCGCGCGGCGCGACGAGGAGAAGAGCCGGGCCAAGGAGCGGGTGTTCTCGTTCCGCTCGGCCAGCCACCGCTGGGACCCGAAGAACCAGCGGCCGGAGCTGTGGAACCTGTACAACGCGCGGAAAGGTCCGGGCGAGAGCATACGGGTGTTCCCGCTGTCGAACTGGACCGAGCTGGACGTGTGGCAGTACATCCAGCTCGAAGGCGTCCCGATCGTGCCGCTGTACTTCGCGGCACCCCGTCCGACGGTGGAGCGGGACGGGCTGATCCTGATGGTCGACGACGAGCGGTTTCGGCTGCGTCCGGGCGAGGTGCCGGTGCTGCGCTCGATTCGCTTCCGCACGCTGGGCGACTACCCGCTGACCGGGGCGGTGGAAAGCAGCGCCGCCACCCTGCCGGAGGTGATCCAGGAGATGCTGCTCGCCACCACCAGCGAGCGGGAGGGACGCGTCATCGACCATGACCAGCAGGGCTCGATGGAGAAGAAGAAGCAGGAAGGATATTTCTGATGGCGATGGCCGGGGCGGGGTCCTACCGGGCGGCCGGGCTGGTGTCCGAGGACATCGACGCCTTCCTGGAGCAGCACCGGCACAAGTCGCTGCTGCGCTTCATCGCCTGCGGCTCGGTGGACGACGGCAAGTCGACCCTGATCGGACGGCTGCTCTACGACAGCCGCACGGTGTTCGACGACCAGCTCGCGGCCCTGGAGGCGGACAGCCGCAGGGTCGGCACGCAAGGCGGCGGGATCGACTTCGCGTTGCTGGTGGACGGGCTCGCCGCCGAGCGCGAGCAGGGCATTACCATCGACGTGGCATACCGGTTCTTCTCGACCGAGACGCGCAAGTTCATCGTCGCCGACACGCCGGGGCACGAGCAGTACACGCGCAACATGGTCACCGGCGCGTCGACCGCCGACCTCGCGGTGATCCTGGTGGACGCCCGCAAGGGGGTGCTGACGCAGACGCGGCGGCATAGCCACCTGGTGCACCTGCTGGGCGTGCGCCACCTGGTGCTGGCGGTGAACAAGATGGACCTGATCGGCTACGACCGGTCGCGCTACGAGGCCATCGTCGCGGAGTTCCGCGCGTTCGCGGACGGGATCGGCCTCGACGCGGTCACGGCGATCCCGGTGTCGGGGCTTGGCGGCGACAACGTCGCCAGGCGGTCGGAGGCGATGGGCTGGTACGACGGGCCGACGCTGGTCGCGCACCTGGACGCGGTCGAGGTGGATGCGGTGCGCGACCAGGAGCGGCCGTTCCGCATGCCGGTGCAGTGGGTGAGTCGGCCCGACCCCGGGTTCCGCGGCTTCGCCGGCCTGGTCGCGTCGGGCGCGGTGCGGCCTGGCGATCCGGTGCGTGTGCTGCCGTCCGGACGCACGGCGCGGGTGGCGCGGATCGTGACCATGGACGGGGATCTCCCCGTGGCGGCGGCGGGGCAGTCGGTGACGCTGACGCTCGACGACGAGGTGGACTGCTCGCGCGGGAACGTCCTGGCGGCCGCCGACGCGCCGCCGGAGGTGGCCGACCAGTTCGAGGCCAGCCTGGTGTGGATGGCGGACGAGGCGATGCTGCCGGGGCGGTCGTACTGGCTGAAGCTCGCCACCCAGACGGTGACGGCGACCATCCACGCGCCGAAATACCAGGTCAACGTCAACACCCTGGAGCACCTGGCGGCCCGGACCCTGGAGCTGAACGCGATCGGCGTCGTCACCCTGTCCACCGACCGGCCGATCGTGTTCGAGCCATATGCCGACAGCCGCACGCTGGGCGGCTTCGTGCTGGTCGACAGGATCAGCAACGCCACGGTGGCGGCCGGGATGATCCGGTTCGCGCTCCGGCGGGCGCAGAACGTGCACTGGCAGGCAATCGACGTCAGCCGGGAGAGCCACGCACGGCAGAAGGGACAGAGCCCGGCGCTGGTATGGTTCACCGGGCTGTCCGGAGCCGGCAAGTCGACGATCGCCAACCTGGTGCAGAAGCGGCTGCATGCGCTCGGCAAGCACTCCTTCCTGCTCGACGGCGACAACGTCCGGCACGGGCTGAACCGCGACCTGGGCTTCACCGACGCCGACCGGGTGGAGAACATCCGGCGCGTGGGCGAGGTCGCGAAGCTGATGACCGACGCCGGCCTGATCGTGCTGACCGCGTTCATCTCGCCGTTCCGGGCGGAGCGCCGGATGGTGCGCGACATGATGCCGGCGGGCGAGTTCATCGAGGTGCACGTGGACGCGACGCTGGACGATGCCGAGCGGCGCGACGTGAAGGGGCTGTATGCCAAGGCGCGGTCCGGGCAGCTCAGCCATTTCACCGGGATCGACAGCCCGTATGAGCCGCCGGAGCACGCGGAGCTGCGCCTCGACACCGCGGTGCTGACGCCGGAGCAGGCGGCGGAACGGGTGGTGGCGCTGGTGCTGCACGGCCAGGAGGGCGGCCAGGAACGCGATGATGGCTGAGAGCGACGACGCGCTGGCGCGGCGGATCGCCGAGGCGGCCGGGGCGCTGCTGCTGTCGGTGCGCGGCTCCGGCCTGTTCGCGGGCCAGGCTCTGGGTGCCGCCGGCGACCGGATCGCCCACGCGTTCATCGTCGAGGCGCTGAAGGCGCACCGGCCGGAGGATGCGGTGCTGTCCGAGGAGGGGAAGGCCGATCCGGCGCGGCTCGGACGGAGCCGGGTCTGGATCGTCGACCCGCTGGACGGCACCCGGGAATATGGCGAGGGCCGCGACGACTGGGCGGTGCATGTCGGGTTGGCGGTGGACGGGGTGGCGACAGCGGGTGCGGTGGCGCTGCCCGGGCTGGCGGCGGTGCTGAACACCGGCGACGTGCGCGGTCCGGGGCCGGCCTCGGCGCCGCTGCGCATGGTGGTGAGCCGGACCCGGCCGGCGGCGGAAGCGATGCGGGTGGCGGCGGCACTGGGCGCGGTGCTGCTGCCGACGGGCTCGGCCGGCGCCAAGGCGATGGCGGTGGTGCGGGGCGAGGCGGACATCTACCTCCATTCCGGCGGGCAGTACGAGTGGGACAGTTGCGCGCCGGTCGCGGTGGCGCGCGCTGCCGGGCTGCACGCCTCGCGGCTGGATGGCTCGCCGCTGCGCTACAACGTGTCGGGCGCGTTCCTGCCGGACCTGCTGGTGTGTCGCCGGGAACTGGCCTGCCGGGTGCTGCGCCTGCTCGCCGGCGTGCGGGAGGAGGCCGGATGACGGTGTCGGTCGGGCTTCGTCGCGACGGGACGCTGGGACGGATCACCCTGCGACGGCCCGGCGCGATCAACGCGCTGACGCCGGAGATGGTGCAGGCGATGGACGCGGCGCTGGCGGAATGGTCGGAGGAGCCGGACCTGGTCGGCGTGCTGATCGACGGCGAGGGCGAGCGCGGGCTGTGCGCAGGCGGCGACATCCGCTTCATGCACGACCGCGTCCGGGCCGGCGAGCCGGAGCGGGCGGACGCGTTCGTGTACCACGAGTACCGGTTGAACGCGCGGATCGCCCGGCTGCCGAAGCCCTACCTGGCGATCATGGACGGGCTGGTGATGGGCGGCGGCGTCGGCGTGTCCGCGCACGGCTCGATCCGGGTCGTGACCGAGCGCACCCGGCTGGCGATGCCGGAGGTGGGGATCGGCTTCCTTCCCGACGTGGGCGCCACCTGGCTGCTGGCGGCGGCACCGGGCGAATGCGGTACCCACGCGGCGCTGACCGGGGAGACGATGGGGGCGGCGGACGCCATCCTGTGCGGCCTGGCCGATCACCACGTCCGCTCGGACCGCGTGCCGGCGCTGGTCGCCGACCTTTGCCGCTGCGGGAATGCGGCCGAGCTTGAGTCCCGCGTGGCAGAGGCGGCGAGCCCGCCGGCAGCGGGATGGTTCGCGGAGCACGAGCGATGGATCGGGGCCTGCTACCGGCACGACGAGGTGGGGGCGATCCTGGACGCGCTGCGGGCGCGGCCGGAGGCGGCGGCGCAGGCGGCGGCGGCGCGGATCGCCCGCAATGCGCCGGTGTCGCTGTCGGTGACGCTGCGGGCACTGCGCCGGAGCCACGGACTCGGGCGGCTGGAACGGTGCATGGACCAGGAATACCAGCTCGCCACCGGGCTGATCCGTCGGCCCGACTTCCTCGAAGGGGTGCGGGCGGCGGTGATCGACAAGGACCGCAACCCGCGCTGGTGCCCGGCGACCCTGGCCGAGGTCGACCCGGACGAGGTCGACCGGCTGTTCCGCTCGACCCTCACGCTCGACCTTCCACTCACCTGACGCGCCGAAACGCTTCCATCCAGGGTCTCGTCCCGTTGGAGGGCGGCCGGTTCGGAACCATCCTGGTCGAGCGGCGGACCGTGTGGCGCTCCCCGCCCTGGACAGGGCGTGATCGCAGGAACGTCGCAGCCGGTCGTGGCGATGGCGACTGAGCGGGTCGACCACGCCGACGAGCCGGGAGTCGGCGCATGGCCCATGCCAGCCGTCATCCGCCCGGATGGTAGCGGCGCTCGGTGTGGCCGGCGAGCTGGTCCGGATAGAAGTAGACCGTGCGCAGGGCGCCGGTCGCGTAGCGCAGCGCCTGGTCGTCGAAATGCGGCGAACGGGGATCGCCGCTTTCGCCGCCGGCGGTGACCGCCAGCGCCCGCACCCGTGGCCCGAACTCGACCACCGCGACGAAGCTGTTGCCGCTGTCGCCGTAGCGCCGCCGGACGCCGTCCTGCTGCGGCCCGTCGATGGAGGCGAGCGAGCCCCACTGCGCCGAGGTGAAGCCGACCGGCAGGCTCGGTGCGGCGTCGGAGAAGTGCGGGATCAGCGAGTCGGTCAGGCGCTGGAACCGGTTGATCCGTCCCCAGGGGGTGCGCCAGGTGCCGAAGTCGCGGTCGAGCCGGTCCAACGCAGCCGCCAGCGCCGCGAGCCGTTGCGCCGGGGTGGTACGGGCGAGCACGGCGTCGTAGTCGGACAGGCTGTTGGCGTGGCGGGGCTCGCCGGCCTGGCCCCACAGCGCCTCGCCCCAATACACCGCCAGGCTGGTGGGGACGGACTCCACCGACCAGCGCCGGTCCCAGGCGCGCAGGCTGGCGATCGGCTCCGACAGCCGCGTGCGCAGCGGGTCGGTCTGCGGCAGGTGGTCGTAGGCGTCGAGCAGGTGCGGCAGCAGGATGTCGAAGCCGGGCTCGCCGGGATCGAAGGCGGCGGCAAGCAGGGAGCCTGGGGTGAAGTCGTGCCGGTCGCGCAGCAGCGCCACGGCGTGCAGGCCGCGGACGTTCTCGCCGTCGGTGTCCATGTAGTGCGGGAAGTCGGCCTGGTGCGGGCTGGCGGCGCCTGCGGCCGAGTACGGCCAGTTGTTGGTGTTCTGGATCCAGCCGGTGGCGGGATCGAGCAGGTGCGGCGCCTCGTCCAGCGCGTGCAGGCCGTTCCAGTCGGTGTGCGGGTCGGCGCCGTCCAGTGGGTGGGTGTAGTCGTAGCGGTCGTCGCGGCGCGGGATGAACTGCGGGTGGAGGTAGGCGATGTGGCCGTCCGCGTCGGCGTAGACGGTGTTGTTGGAGGTGTTCGCCTTGAGCTGCATCACCATCATGTAGGCGTGCCAGTCGCGCGCCTTGGTCAGGGCGTAGGACTGCTCCAGCGCTTCCACCGGCTTGAACATCATGGCCTCGCTCACCCAGCGCCCGTCGGCGGTGCTGCCGACGACGGGGCCGTGGCCGGTGCGGAACACCGTGACGCGCACGGGGGCGAGGCTGCCGGCGGCGGTGCGGCAGGACAGGGTGACGCTCGCCGAGGAAACCGGGCGCAGGGCGTCGCCGTGGCGGGCGAACATGCGGTCGCCCTGGCGCACGATGGTCTCGAGGTAGCTGTCCACCGCGTCGGAATGGCTGGAGGTGTGCATCCAGCCCAGCCGGTCGTTGAAGCCCTGGTAGACGAAGAACTGGCCCCAGGTGACAGCGCCATAGGCGTCGAGCCCCTGGTCGCTGTCCATCTGCAACTCGGAGCGGAAGTAGAACGAGGTGTGCGGGTTGATCAGCAGCAGCGCGTGGTGGTTCGCCGTGTTCGCAGGCGCGATGGCGATGCCGTTGGAGCCGGTCGGCGCGCGGGCGCCAGGGAGCACCGGCGGGGCCTGGTCCGGCCTCGCGGGGGCCGGCAGTCGGTAGAAGCGGGCCAGCTCGGGGAGCGGGATGCGCTCGATGTCGCCGCCGATGCTGCCCTCGCTGAAGGCGAGCGCCATCCAGGGCTCGAACCGCCGGATCACCCGGGGCGTCACCTCGCGATGCACCAGCAGGTAGTCGTTCAGGCCGTCGGCCCAGCCGTCCATCAGCGCCCTCAGCCAGGCCGGGCTTCCGGCGTAGCGGGCGCGGAGGTCGGCGGGGTCGACGTAGAGCCTGGCCCGCAGGTCCTGGGCGAGTGCGGCGCTGCCTTCGGCTTCGGCGAGGCGGCCGAGGGCGGTCAGGTAGTTGGTCTCGATCCGGTCGAAGTCGTCCTCGGCCTGCGCATAGGCCATGCCGAACACCGCGTCGGCGTCGGTGTGGCCGTGGACGTGGGCGATGCCCCAGTCGTCGCGGGTGATGGTGACCCCGGCGGCGATCCGGCGGAGCCTGGCCCCATCCGCTGCCGCGGCCGCGGCCGACGAGGCGGCAAGCACGCCGATTGCGGCGAGGAGGCACCCGATCCGTTGCACCTTGTTCTCCTGATTGTGCGCGTTTGCGTGATCGGAACGGGAACGTTTACCGGTTGGCAACCAGCCGGACCGACGATGCAATGATCCTGCCAAGCATGAACCGGTGCACACCCTGAACTCGTCCTCCCCCGCCCGAAGCCGCCGCACGCCCTGGCATTGCCTCCGGGCCGGCGGGGTGGTGCTGCTGATCGCCGCGCTGCTGGGGCTGGCGGCTGGCCCGGCCTCGGCGCAACGGGCGGCGATGCGGCTGTACGACGACGACAGCGGCCTGTTCAACAGCTCGATCACCGCCCTGGCCCAGGATGACACCGGCTTCCTTCTCGTGGGCACCGAGAACGGTCTCTATCGCTACGACGGCCAGCGCTTCAGCCGCATGACAAGCGACGGGCTGCCGGCGAACGGCGTGGTCGAGGCGTTGCGCATGGCTCCCGACGGACGCATCTGGGCGGTGTTCTCGGACCGGGTCTACCTGCTGGGCGCGGGTCCGGCGGCGTCGGTCGCGGTGCAGCCCGATCCGGAGTTCGGCTTCGGCCATCGCGTGGCGGTGCTGGGCCATGACCTGCTGCTGGTGCGGGGACGCCGCCTGCTGCGCATCCGTCCCGGACCCGGGCAACCCGCCGCCCTGTCGGTGCAGCCGTTCCTGTCGGAGCGAGCGGTGGCGCTCGATCCGAACCGGGCGGCGCTGTGGTCCGGCTTCGACACCGTCAGCGTCGCAGGCGGCCATGTCTGGGCCGGCTGCGGCAGGGAGGTCTGCCGGCTGGACGGCGGCATCGCCGTGCTCGGCGCCTCCTCCGGCCTGCCCGCGGATCGCTGGGATGCCGCGCTCTACGACCGCGCCGGCACCTTGTGGCTGCGCAGCCGCCAACGCGTCGCCTCGCTGGCACCCGGTGCGGCGCGGTTCGCCGTGACCGATTTCGGCGACGGACCGGGCGCCTATTCCCATGAGGAGACACAGCTCGACCTTCTGCTCGATCCGGCCGGGCGGGTCGTGACCCAGGGCGCGCATGGCCTGCTCATCCATGGGGGTGAGGGGTGGGCGGTGCAGGACCTGGCGCGGAGCTCGCCGTTGTCGGCGATCAGCGCGATGCTGGTCGACCGCGAGGGCTCGCTCTGGGTCGGCAGCTACGGCCAGGGGCTCGCACGCCTCCTGGGCCTGGGGATGTTCGACAACTGGACCGGGCTGCCGGACGACCTGGTGTGGAACGCGAGCCGCGACGGCGCCGGCACGATGTGGGTGGCGAGCGACCTCGGGGTCGATGCCCTGCCCAAGGCTGGCGCATTCGCCGGCGCGCCGGCGGATGCGCTGCCCGACTGGCACACGCGCGGCCGGGCGGTCTCGATCGCCACTGCCGCAGACGGGCGGCTCTGGGTCGGCGGCTGGGATGGTCGCCTGATCCGGCGCGATCCGCGAACCGGGCACGACGACACGGTGGCCCGGCTCGGGCGGATCTACACGATTGTCCAGGATCCGGGCGTCCAGGATCCGGGCGTCCAGGATCTGGGCGTCCAGGATCTGGGCGTCCAGGATCTGGGCGTCGAGGGCCGCACGGCGCCGCTCTGGGTGGGCACGCGCGACGGCCTGGCCAGGGTCGACCGGCCCGGCGACCCGGCGCCGGCGGTCACCGCGGTGCCGGAGGTCGGGGGCGGCGTGTTCGCGGTGTCGTTCGACGGCAACGGCGATCTCTGGGTGCTGACCACGACCGCCCTGTTCCACCGCGACCGCGCCGGGCACTGGCACACGGTCATGCGCACCGATCCCACGGGCGGCTACCGGACCCGGTCGATGGCGTTCGCCGCCGACGGCACGCTCTGGCTGCCGAGCTACGCCGACGGCCTCGTCCGCCTGCGCCTCGACGGCGACAGGATCGTCGAGCGGGATTCGAGCCCCGGTGCCCACCTGGCCTCCCGGGACGTGGAGGTGGTCTATGCCGACCGGGCCGGCCGGATCTGGATCGGCACCGATCGCGGCCTCGACCTCACCGACGGGACCCGCTGGCGCCATCTCGACACGCAGGACGGGCTGGTCGCCAACGACCTCAACAACAACGCGGTCTCGACCGACGACGACGGCACCTTGTGGTTCGGCACCTCCGGCGGCCTGTCGCACCTGCTCGATCCGGGCAACCTGTTCCGCACCGAGGGCCTGCACCCGCTGATCACCGCGGTCCGGGTCGACAGCCCGTCCCCGGTCGCGGTGCAGGCGCCGACGGAGTCGACCCACCTGCGCTGGACCGGCGATCCGCTGGTGATCAGCTTCGCCGCACTCGACTTCCGCTACGAGAAGTCGATCCGCTTCCGCTACCGCCTGCGCGGCATCGACCAGAGCTGGACCGAGACCGCGGGACGCGAGGCGCGCTACACCAACCCGCCGTCCGGCCGGCTGCGGTTCGAGCTGGTCGCGGTGGAGCCGGTGCACGGGCTGCAATCGGCGCCGATCGAGCTGGTGATCAAGATGCGGCCGCCGTGGTGGAAGACCTGGCCGGTCTATGCCCTGGCGGCGGCCGTGGCGGCGAGCCTGCCGCTGATGCTGTGGCGGATGCGGGAGCGCTCCGTGCGGGCACGGCAGAGGCTGCTGGAAGCCAGGGTCGAGGAGCGCACGCGCGAGATCGAGCAGGCGCGGCAGATCCTGCTGCGCCAGGCGACCTATGACAGCCTCACCGGGCTGCTGAATCGGGCGGCGGTGCTGGAGCGTCTCGGGGTCGCCATGCAGGCGGCGGACCGGTCTGGCCTGCCGCTCGCGGTGGCGCTGATGGACCTGGACCACTTCAAGCAGGTCAACGACACCCATGGCCACCTCGGCGGCGATGCCGTGCTGGCGGCGGTCGGGCGCCGCCTGCGCGCCGGCACGCGCGAGCAGGACGAGGTCGGCCGCTACGGCGGCGAGGAGATCATCCTGCTGCTGCCCGGGTTCGGGCGGGAAGCGCATGACCGGGTGGAGGCGCTGCGCCGCACCCTGTTCGCCGAGCCGGTCGCCTTCGAGGGCGGCACGATCGCGATCACCGGCAGCATCGGCCTCACCTGGATGCGTCCGGGGGACGAGTCCGGAACGCTGGTCGGGCGTGCCGACAAGGCGCTCTATGCCGCCAAGCAGGCAGGACGGAACCGCACCGTGGCCGATCCGCCCTCGGCAGCGTGGCGCCCGCACGGACGGGTCGCCGCCCTCGAGGTTGGCTGAAAACGTCGGCCGCGGACGGTGGTGGTCAGGATGCGCGCGGCGGCCCGGGATCGGCGGCGCGGGTCGCCTCGTCGAGGCGCAGGATGGTGTGGACGTTGGTGAGCGAGGTCGCCAGGGTGTTGATGGCGCCGGTGCGCAGCGCGCCGAGGATGGCGGCGGCCTTGGTGTTCTCGGCCGCGATGGCGATCACGTCGGGGATGCGGCCCAGGTCCTCCCGGGTCAGGCCGATCACCCGGCCCTGCATGCCGGTGTCTGCCGGCCGTCCGTGTATGTCGATGAAGTCGTAGCCCATGGTGTCGCCGATGGTGCCGGCCAGGCGCGCCTCGGCGATCTCCTGCGGCGAGAACCAGCCCATGCGCACCATGTTGCTGTCCTCCGACAGGTCGCCGATGCCGATCAGCGCGAAGTCGGCGCGACGGGCGCGGTCCAGGGTGAGCTTGACGGTGTCGTTGCGATACAGCTCGGCACGCAGCTCGGCGTTGGTCACCAGGGCGGGCGCGTAGAGGGTCTCGCTTTCGCCGCCATACCGCATCGCAAGGCGGCGACAGATGTGGTCCGGGTTCATGTGCTCGCCGGCGCGCAGCGAGCCGCCGATGGCGCAGACGAAGGTGACGCCGCCGCGCGGCGGCAGCACCAGGGCGTCGGCGACCGCCGCCACGTTGCGCCCCATGCCGACCGCGACGATGGAGCCGTCGGCCAGCGAGCGCTCCAGGTGCCCGGCCACCATGCGCGCCACGGCGTTGCGCTGCGCGTCCGGGTCGCGGTGATCGACCGAGACCAGCAGCCGGGCGATGCCGAAGCGGCGGATGAACTCGCGCTCGAACTCGGCGCCCACCGAGGACGGCTGGTGCACCCTGATCTCGACCAGCCCTTCCTCGCGGGCGCGTCGGAGCAGCCGGCTGATCTTGGCACGCGACATGCCGAAGCGCTGCGACAGCACTTCCTGGGTCACGTCCTCGTAGTAGTACAGGGTGGCGATCTCGATCAGGGTCTCGGCCCGCACCTCGCCGCGGTCCGGCCGGGACCCATCCTTCTGCATGGGACTGGCTAGGCGGTTAGCCGGACGGGCGTCGAGCCGCGCGTCTGCCACGGCATCCGGCGCCGTCCGATGCGTGCCGTGCCCGTCGCCGGCGTCGCCAGCCCTATCGTCGCCGGTGGTCATCGACGCCTCCCCTTTGGGACGTTGCGCTGCACAACCTAGCCCGAACTGAACATTATTTCACCAAGCTTTGGGCAAAATTTCGTGGGGCATGGCATCACCTTCTGCGCCAGCCGTCGAATTTCGGGTGATAGGTGCGGCGCCAGGTCGTCAGCAGGGAACATTCCGGTAAAAATAGCGCATTCATGTGATCAGGCATTTGACACTTGTTCATCCGCCGCGGCATGGTGTGACGGCACCGGCTTCATCGACGCCGTGCAACCGGACGCCAGATCCGGACGAACCAGGAGGACATCGCGGCATGAACCGCGTGATCAACGACCCGAACCAGGTCACCGAGGACAGCCTTGCCGGCGTGTTGCGGGCACATCCCGACCTGCTGGCAGCCACCGACCATCCGCGCGTGCTGCGCAGCGCCGCTCCCGCCACGTCGCGCGTCGGCGTGGTGACCGGCGGCGGCTCCGGCCACGAGCCGGCGTTCCTCGGCTATGTCGGCCCGGGCCTGGTGGACGCGGTGGCGATCGGCGAGGTGTTCGCCTCCCCCACCGCCAAGAGCTTCCATGCCGCGTTCCGCGAGGCCGACCGCGGGGCAGGCGTCGCCTGCCTGTACGGCAACTACGCTGGCGACAACATGAACGTGAAGATGGCGGTGAAGCTCGCGGCCAAGGACGGGGTCCGGGTCGAGACCGTGGTCGCCAACGACGACGTCGCCTCCGCGCCAGCGGAGGAAGCGGACAAGCGGCGCGGCGTCGCCGGCGAGATCCTGATGTGGAAGGCGGGGGGCGCCCGTGCCGCCGAAGGTGCGGACCTCGACGGCGTGATCGCCTCGTCGCGCAAGGCGATCGAGAACACCCGCTCGATCGGCATCGGCCTGTCCGCCTGCACCATCCCGGCCAATGGCCGTCCCAACTTCACCATCGAGACCGGCACCATGGAGGTCGGCATCGGCCATCACGGCGAGCACGGCATCGCGGTGCTGCCAGTGGCGCCCGCACGCGAGATGGCGGGGATCATGCTGGAGCGGATCCTGGCCGACCTCGCGTTCGAGGGCGAGGAGGTGGCGGTGCTGGTGTCTGGCCTCGGCGCCACGCCGCTGATGGAGCTGTATCTGCTCTACGGCCACGTCGACGAGATGCTGCGGGCGCGGAACATCACCCCCCGCCACCGGTTCGTCGGCAACTACTTCACCTCGCTGGAGATGATGGGCGTCTCGGTGACGCTGACACGGCTGGACGGCGAGCTCGACCGGCTGTTGCGGGCGCCGGCGCGCTCGATCGGCCTGACCGTGGCCGGATCGTAGGGGGCCGCTTCATGCAGACCGTCTCCCTCCTCGACGCCGGCCCGATCACGCTGGACATCGCCCGCGCGGTGGTGGCGGCGCAGGACCACCTGTCGGCCATCGACGCCGCCACCGGCGACGGCGACCACGGCATCAACATGGCCAAGGGCTTCCGCCTGGTGCTGGAACGGCTGGACGACAGGCCCGACCTCCGGCAGGGCTTCGCCACCATCGGCGACACGCTGCTGGGCGACATCGGCGGCTCGATGGGACCGCTGTACGGCTCGTTCTTCACCGAGATGTCGGACGCGCTGGCCGGCCACGACGTGCTCGGCCGCGACGGCTTCCTCCTGATGCTGCGCGCCGGCGAGGCGGCGATCGTCGATCTCGGCGAGGCCAAGGTGGGCGACAAGACGCTGATCGACGTGCTCACCCCGGCGGGGAACGCGTTCGAGCGGGCGGCGGGAGCGGGCTCGGACTTCGCCGTGTGTCTCCATGCGCTGCAGGGCGCGGCCACCGACGGCCTGGAAGCCACCCGCGACCTGGTGGCGAGGCTGGGGCGGGCGAGCCGCCTCGGCGAACGGTCGCGCGGCGTGCTGGATGCCGGCGCCGCCTCCTGCGAGCTCATCCTCCGCACCCTGGCGGACGGCCTGATCCGGCGTCTGGCCGACTGAACCACGCACAAGGAGCGTCCCCATGGACAGCATCACTCCCGACGGCGCGACAGACAGCGCGACCCCGGCGGTCACCCTTCCGGCGAAGATGACGGCGGTGGTCGCCTATGAGCCCGGCGACTACCGGCTGGAGGAGGTCGACGTGCCGCGCGCCGGCCCGGACGACATCATCATCGAGGTCGAGGCCTGCGGCATCTGCGCCAGCGACATCAAGACCTTCGGCGGCGCGCCCTCGTTCTGGGGCGACAACAAGGGCCAGGCCCGCTACGTCAAGGCGCCGATGATCCCCGGCCACGAGTTCGTCGGCCGCGCGGTCGAGGTGGGCGCGAACGTCCAGGCGGCCGGCAAGTACAAGGTCGGCGACCGGCTGATCTCCGAGCAGATCGTGCCGTGCGAGCATTGCCGCTACTGTTCGCGCGGCGAGTACTGGATGTGCGAGCGCCACGACGTCTACGGCTTCCAGAACAACGTCAACGGCGGCATGGCCAAATACATGCGCTTCCCGAAGGAAAGCCGCACCCACAAGGTGCCGGACTCGATCCCGATGGAAAAGGCCGTGCTGGTCGAGCCCTATGCCTGCTCGGTGCATGCGGTGAATCGTGGCCTGATCCAGCTCGACGACGTGGTGGTGCTGTCCGGCGCCGGGCCGCTCGGGCTCGGCATGGTGGGGGCGGCACGGCTGAAGAATCCGTCGCTGCTGATCGTGCTGGACGGCAAGGAGGACCGGCTGGAGCTGGCCAAGAAGTTCGGCGCCGACATCGTGATGAACCCGTTCAAGGAGGACGTGGTCGCCAAGGTGAAGGCGCTCACCGACGGCTACGGTTGCGACGTGTACATCGAGGCGACCGGGCACGAGAGCAGCGTGACGCAGGGGCTGAACATGATCCGCAAGCTCGGCCGCTTCGTCGAGTTCTCGGTGTTCGGCCACGAGGTGACGGCGGACTGGTCGATCATCAGCGATCGCAAGCAGCTCGACCTGTATGGGGCGCATCTGGGCCCGTACTGCTACCCGCTCACCATCGCCGCGATCGGCGACGGCCGGCTGCCGACCGAGGGCGTGGTCACGCACAAGCTGCCGCTGTCGGAGTTCGCCCAGGGCTTCGAGCTGATGAAGAAGGGCGAAGGCTCGATCAAGATCGTGCTGATCCCCGAATGAGCGGCGCCACCGCCGCAAGAACCAGGCCGGGCTTCCGGCTCGCCCTGCTGTCTGGTGCCGTCGCGGTCCTGGTGATCGCGATGGCGCTGGACACCAGGGTGGTGCGGATCGGGTCGTCGGCCGACGTCAAGGCCGACGTGTTCTCGCCCGTGGCCTACGGGACCAAGCAGTTCCCGAAGGTGCAGGCGGCGGTGGAAGGCCACGCGGTCGACGCCGCCACACTGGCAGCGGCCCTGGCGAAGGACCAGGAGGCGGCGGGCAAGCAGTATGGCGTGGCCTCGGATGCGGGGCCCGAGTTCCCGGTGAAGTTCACCGGCAAGGTGAGCAAGAGCGACTCGGGCGACTATGACGTCGCCGTGGCCGGCGTGCCGTCCTCCACGCAGGTCAGCCTGCAGCTGGGCCCTGCGATCATCGGCACCGACCTGCGCGACGCCACCGGCACCATCAGCTTCGGACAGTTCCACAACCAGATCGAGTACCAGAACGCGGGCTCGGCGCTGAACAACGAGATGAAGAAGCAGGTGCTGTCGAAGCTGGATGTCGGCTCCCTGGCCGGAAAGACCGTATCGGTGGTCGGCGTGTTCCAGCTCACCGACATGAGCGCCTGGCAGGTGACGCCGGTGAAGCTGGACGTGCAATGAGTGCGGCGATGCAGCGTCCGGATGCGGCCGGCGAGGTGGTGCTGTCGGCGCGCGACATCGCCAAGGTGTATGGCAGCACGCACGCGCTGAAGGGCGTGAACTTCGAGATCCGTCGCGGCAAGGTCACCACCCTGTTCGGCGAGAACGGCGCCGGCAAGTCGACGCTGATGAAGATCCTGTCCGGGGTGACCACGCCGACTTCCGGCGAGATCACGCTGGACGGAAGCCGCGTCCGCTTCGCCTCCACCGTGGAAGCGCGCGACCACGGCATCTCGATCATCCACCAGGAGCTGAGCCTGGCTCCGAACCTCAGCGTGCGCGACAACATCTTCCTCGGACGCGAGCTGCGCACCAGGACGGGCGTCGACTTCGCCGAGGAGGCGCGGCAGACGCGGCTCCTGATGACCGAGCTCGAGGAGGAGATCGAGCCCTCCACCCTGGTCGAGACGCTGCGCCTGGGGCAGCAGCAGATCGTCGAGATCGCGCGGGCGCTGTCGGTCGACGCGCGCATCCTGATCATGGACGAGCCCACGTCGGCGCTGAGTGCCGCCGAGGTCGAGGTGCTGTTCAAGGTGATCCGCGACCTGACCGCGCGCGGCGTGTCGATCGTGTACATCTCGCACCATCTCGAGGAGGCGCTGCAGATCACCGATCATGCGGTGGTGCTGCGCGACGGCGCCATCACCGCGACCGGCGAGGCGAAGGACGTCGACCTGCAATGGATCGTCCGCAACATGGTGGGTGACCATTACGACCGCGGCTCGCCGCCGGGCGGCTACGCGTTCGGAAAGGTCAGCCTGTCGGTGCGCGGCGTGTGCGTGGCGGACGCCGCCGGGTCCGGCAACCTGGTGGTCGACCACCTGTCGCTCGACGTGCGCGCCGGCGAAATCGTGTGCATCTACGGGCTGATGGGGGCGGGGCGCACCGAGCTGCTGGAGGCGATCGCCGGGCGCGTGCCGATGCTGGAAGGGGAGGTCCTCCTCGAGGGCGAGCCGCTCGCAGGCCTCGGCATCGCCGGGCGCATCGCCAAGGGCCTGGTGCTGGTGCCGGAGGACCGTCAGCGCGACGGGCTGGTGCAGACCATGTCGGTCGGCCAGAACCTGTCGCTCGCCAACATCGGCGCCTTCACCAGGCGGCTGCTCACCTCGTCGGTGCGGGAGCGGGTGCTGGTCGACGCGTCGATCCGCGACGTGCACATCAAGACGGCCGGCGGCGGGGCGCCGATCGGCTCGCTGTCCGGTGGCAACCAGCAGAAGGTGGTGATCGGCAAGATGCTGGCGACGCATCCAAGGATGATCCTGCTGGACGAGCCGTCGCGCGGCATCGACATCGGCGCCAAGGCGGAGGTGTTCCGGCTGCTCGGCGAGAAGGCGGCGCAGGGGCTGGCGGTGCTGTTCTCCACCTCGGAGGTCCAGGAGTGCCACGGCGTCGCGCACCGGATCGTGGTGATGCGCCGGGGCAGGATCTCGGCGGAGTTCGGACCAGACGTCGCCAAGGAGGAGATCATGGCGGCCTCCGGCGAGGCCGTGGTCGGCTGATGCAATCCGGTACCTCCGCAGAACGAACGACAGGCAGGGTCTCCCATCGCATGAGCAACACCATCCTCGGCTCCCGGCGCGGCGGCCTCGGCGACATCGAGATCGGCAGGCTGCTGCTCGAGGGGCGGGCGTTCTTCGCGCTGATCGTGATCATCGCGGTGTTCTCCGCCCTGTCGCCGTACTACTTCTCGCTCGGCAACTTCCTGACCATGACCTCGCACGTGGCGATCTTCGGCATCCTGGCGATCGGCATGCTGCTGGTGATCCTGAACGGCGGCATCGACCTGTCGGTGGGCTCCACGCTCGGCCTGAGCGGCGTGATCGCCGGCTACCTGATGCAGGGGGTGACGTTCGGCGCGTTCGGCGTGATCCTGTATCCGCCGGTCTGGGTGGTGGTGGTGCTGACGGCGGCACTCGGCGGCTGCGTCGGCCTGGTCAACGGCATCCTGATCGCGCGCTTCAAGGTGCCGGCGTTCGTCGCCACGCTGGGGGTGATGTACGTGGCGCGCGGGGTGGCGCTGCTGATCACCAACGGGCTGACCTACAACAACCTCGGCGGCAGTGCCGCACTCGGCAACACCGGCTTCAGCTGGCTCGGCTTCAACCACCTGCTGGGCATCCCGATCGGCGTGGTGGTGCTGGCGGTGGTGGCGATCGCCGGCAACCTGGTGCTGGGGCGGACCGCGTTCGGCCGCTGGCTGTACGCGTCGGGCGGCAACGCGCGCGCAGCCGAGCTGTCCGGGGTGCCGGTGAGGACGGTGCAGGTGTCGGTCTACGTGCTGTCCGGCATCTGCGCCGCCGCCGCCGGACTGATCCTGTCGTCGCAGCTCACCTCCGCCGGGCCGACCGCGGGCGTGTCGTACGAGCTCACCGCCATCGCCGCGGTGGTGATCGGGGGTGCGGCACTCACCGGCGGCCGCGGCAACGTGCGCGGCACCCTGCTCGGCGCCTTCGTGATCGGGTTCCTGTCCGATGGCCTCGTGATCATCGGCATCTCGTCCTACTGGCAGACGGTGTTCACCGGCGCGGTAATCGTGCTGGCCGTGCTGCTGAACGCGGTCCAGTACCGGCGCCGCACGCCGAAAGGTCCGGCCGCCGGGCTGCCGACCTCCGCACCGCAGCCGGGCTGACACTCCCGCTGCATCCCCGTTTCTTGCAAAGGAAGAACAAATACCATGTCCAAGAGGTCCACGTTCCTAGCGCTGACGGCTCTCGCCGCGGCAGTCCCCGTGCTGGTGGGGGTCCAGGCGCCCGCGAAGGCCGCTGCGGGCGGGCTCATGTCGATCATCGTCAACGACCCGTCCAACCCGTACTGGCTGACCGAGGGCAAGGTGGCGGCGGCGGAAGCGCAGAAGCTCGGCTACACCGCCAGCGTCGGCGCTTCCAAGGGCGACACCAACACCGAAAGCAACCTGATCGACACCGCGATCACCAACCATTCGGTGGCGATCATCCTCGATCCCGCCAACGCCAGCGGCTCGCTGGGCGCTGTGAAGAAGGCGATCGCGGCCAACATCCCGGTGATCCTGGTCAACGCCGAGATCAACCAGGAGGGCCTCGCCAAGGCGCAGCTGGTGTCTAACAACGCGCAGGGCGCCGCACTCGGCGGGCAGCAATGGGTCAAGCGGGTCGGCCAGAAGGGCAACTACGTCGAGCTGCTCGGCTCGCCGTCGGACAACAACGCGGCGACGCGCTCCAACGGCTACGAGACCGTGCTCAGCCAGTACACGGGCCTGGTCAAGTCGGGCTCGCAGGTCGCCAACTGGGACCGGACCCAGGGGCACGACAAGATGCAGAACCTGCTGCAGGCGCATCCGGACATCATCGGCGTGATCAGCGGCAACGACGAGATGGCGCTGGGCGCGATCGCGGCGCTGAAGGAGGCGGGCAAGCTTGCCAGCATCAAGGTCGGCGGCTTCGACGGCTCGCCGGACGCGGTGGCGGCGGTCAAGGCGGGCGAGCTGCAGTATACAGTGCTGCAGCCGGTGGCGGTGTTCTCGGCCAAGGCGGTGGACGAGGCGGACCGCTTCATCAAGACCGGCAAGACCGGTGCGGCGAGCGAGAAGCAGCTGTTCAACTGCGTGCTCGTCACCAAGGCGAACGCGCCACGCTTCACCGCACCCTTCACGCTGGGAAGGTGAGGCCGGTCGGGGCGCCGGTTCTGGCGCCCCGGCCCGGATGACGGGATGCAGGATGCGCGGGAGGGCTGTCGCATGACGCACGTGTTCGACGAGGCGGACGGGTTCGCCGACACGGCGCTGCGCGGCTGCTGTGCTGCGCATCCGCTTCTGTTGCGGCAGGTCCCGGGCGGCGTGGTGCGCGCCACGGCGACCCCGCAGGCCAAGGTCGCGCTGGTGATCGGCGGCGGCAGCGGCCACTACCCGGCCTTTGCCGGCTATGTCGGCCCGGGCCTGGCGGACGCGGCGGTGGCGGGCGACGTGTTCGCCTCGCCGGCCACGCGGCTGGTCGCTTCGGTGGCGCAGCAAGCGGATCGCGGCGGCGGGATCCTGCTGGGGTTCGGCAACTACGCCGGCGACGTGCTGAACTTCGGCTTCGCCGCCGAGCGGCTGCGCGGCGCCGGGCTGGACGTCCGGGTGCTGGCGGTAAGCGACGACATCGCCAGCGCCCCGGCCGGCGAGGAGGCGAAGCGACGCGGCGTTGCCGGCGACATCCCGGTGTTCAAGATCGCGGGCGCCGCGGCGGAGGCCGGGCTGTCGCTGGACGAGGTCGAGCGCGTGGCCCGCCTGGCCAACGACCGGACGCGCTCGTTCGGCGTCGCGTTCGGCGGCTGCACGTTGCCCGGCGCCTCGGCGCCGCTGTTCACGGTTCCGCCCGGGCGGATGGCGATCGGGCTCGGCATCCACGGCGAGCCAGGCATCGACGAGGCGCCGGTCGGCCGGGCCGCCGACCTGGCCACGCTGCTGGTCGACCGGCTGGTGGCCGAGACGCCGGATGGCGCCGGACGACGCGCCGCAGTGCTGCTGAACGGGTTGGGCGGCACCAAGCAGGAGGAGCTGTTCGTGCTGTGGACGCACGTGGCGGCGAGGCTGGACCGGCACGGCATCGCGGTGGTGTCGCCGCTGGTCGGCGAGTACGTGACCAGCCTCGACATGGAAGGATGCTCGCTCACCCTGACCTGGCTGGACGACGAGCTGGAGCGCTACTGGCTGGCGCCGTGCGAGACGGCAGCCCTGCGGGTCGGCCACGCCGGCCCGGCGGAGCAGGCGGTTCCTGCCTCCGAGGCCGAAGGGACGGACCGGACCTGGCCCGAGGCGGCGGCGGCATCGCGGGAGTCGGGACTAGTCGTCGTCCGGGCGCTGGCGCGCCTGGCCGACATGCTCGCGGCGGCGGAAGCGGAGCTCGGCCGCATCGACGCCCAGGCCGGCGACGGCGACCACGGCCAGGGCATGGCGCGCGGCTCCTCGGCGGCGGCGGCGGCGGCGGCTAGCGCCTCCGCGGCAGGCGCGGGTGCGTCGAGCGTTCTCGCGGCAGCGGCCAATGCCTGGGCTGACCGTGCGTGGGGCACTTCAGGTGCCATCTGGGGC
>CAXTVX010000010.1:0-74857 GCA_964247755.1 uncultured Acetobacteraceae bacterium
CAATGAATCAGCCAAGATCAGCTCCAGCAAGCAGTTTAATAGGTCCTGAGCCTAGATCTCTTAGCTTTTGGATGCCAAATCACTGATCAAGCTTATCCAAAGCGCAATGGCACTAAATCGTCCTCCTTATTTTAAGATCCGACAGCCCACGAAGCTAGTCTTCTAAAGAGATCATAATTATGAAGGTGTTTGTCATCTGCTGCTGACATAAGAAGCGAACGATGAAGCGAAGCTTTGTTGCACACGTCAGAGCTTACACCCTTCTTCCTTGCTAGCCAACAAATTACTTCAATTAAGTCATGGCCATGTACAGCCTGTCGCTTGTCATCGCACGCAGTCGCCACAAATTCTGCAGTTTCGAAAATCTGCTCTCTAGAAATCTTCCATCCAGTCGTCTGTATTACGCGCGACGCATACGCATCCCGATCCAGGGTTAAGACCTCCTTAGCGTCCACTTTGCAGAAGGCCGTAAAGTCATTAAACCAAGCTGCGTTCTGCGCATACATGCGCTTAGCAAAGCGAGTCGCAAACACAAATGAAAGAACATCAGCGGTTGCAAGAATGTCGCTGGGCGTCAATCTAAACCCCAGATAAATTGCACAAAATCGCTCTAATGGTTTTTCTGCTATGGCATAACATTCTAGGCATGAAAAATCAGTAAAGAGGAGGAATCGATTCTCTTGAAGCTGACTGTCGTAGTCCGAGAAATCCTTATCGACGCAGCATAGGACACTTTTACAGTCGGGCGGTAGTAGAAGGTCAAGCTTCAAAGAAAAGGCGACTAAACGCATCTGATTTCCGCCCGTTGTAAGCCCAAGCGCCGTCACTGCAGCTTCTGGCACGTCTACTACGCCAACATCGTAAACCACAGCTTGGTTACGTGGTTGCGTCCTAAGAAAAAAGGCAAGCAGGCTCTTATCCTTACTCCCTTCCACATATAGATCTCTAAGCTCAGGATGATAAGTATAACGAGTGACCAACTCATCGATTGAGCGGCGATCATCACTCATAGCTAAGTGTAGCTCCGGGAGTTTAACCGTGTTGTAGAACCCCGATACTGACTTATCAATTCGATGGAGTGAGATGCCAAGATGTATTGAATGCCACCTCCGCGGGAACAACGAAGCAATGCGCTTACCAGCTGACGTTGCCACTTAACATTTAGGGACAATTCTGGTTCATCAATAATAAAGATCGAAGACTGCTTCCTAGCAAGCAATATGTTGCTGAGAAGTAGTAGTAGTTGGCGTTCCCCGGAAGAAAGCATGTTGGGATCGATTAAGTCACCCCATTTTGAAGTTACTAATATCCCACTTTGAGTATCGAAAGATATTATCTTATTAGATAAGAACGAGTTCATAGTGTCTACATATGTGCTAACAATATCGTATAATTCCTGCAGGGCCGATAGGCGTCCTTCAAGCCCTTCGAGATACGGCTCTAAAACTACTAGTATTGTGGCTCTGTCACGTGCATTTGCATCTTTCAATGCCTCCATTAGGCTCTCTGACGGAAAAATGCCATGCAGTCCAAATCGGGAAAATTGTTCCACCCGTTGGCTTATTGACAAAATGCGATCGACAAGATCTCTAGCGCTAGAGCGAGTGTCTTGACTAGGAAATGAGAGTGTTTTGAGATCTTCTATGACTCTAAGATATATGCTTCCTGCATTCTCTTCTCCTACATTTGAGCCTTGAATCGCCTGTCGGCGCAAGGTTTCAGTCAGTCTGGATAAAACAGGCTGGATGTTTAGATGGTGTGACTCAGATTGCTCAGCAATACCTGCAGAAACACTGATCAGTCCATCATAATAAGCGCTTACTAGTTGACGCTCGCGTGGAATTAGATGCGAGGACTTAACACGTTGAATTCTGGGGGTGTCCATGAATTCTTCTGGAAAATCCCCCTGAACCTTGCGATCATCGGGAAGGAAATAGAGTGAAAGATCCAGATGATCTAGAGCGAATAGAAGCTTATCAATCTGATTACCCTCGCTCTTAACTTGGCCATCTTGAGTAGCTTTGATCTTGAACGTCTGGCTTCGCTTTAGGGGTCCAACTATAGTAAGGTCATAGCTTCCGACAAGTTGCTCCTTAATAACGCTAATAGATGCATCATTGCCGAGACCTATATAAAACCGCTTGAAAGGCGTTTGAGCAATGTATGTTTTTCGCCCGCCTCCTGGTGCGGATGAAAGGATGTTAAATAGGAGCTTTAGGATGGTCGTCTTACCAGAACCGTTATCACCATAGATTATCAGTAAGTCATCTAGTTCAGAGCCTTGAAGCTCAGTGGAAATCTCGTAGTTGAGATGGCCAAATAGACCTGAGACTTCTAGCGCCGTTATATGGCGAGACGTTCCGCTTCGGCTTTGTTGTTCCATCATAGATCCATTCTTAAGAAGTGAAACCCGAACATTTCTGGCGCGTAAGCAATTAGCTTCTAGAGGTTAGAAAGATCGCTGGATGCATGCAAGATACCTTTAGAACATCAACAAAGCTTCTGATAATAGAAGACTTGGTGGCTCATTCCAATAACCCTGCAGGAGCGTAACTACTCTTCGTGTAAACTACAATAAATCCCCCTATCTACTTACTTTGAAGCTGACTAATGCTTCTAAGATAAAGATGCCGTCGATCTTTGTAGACCGGTTATGAGTCGCTGGTTAACGAACTCAATTAGAACGGACTGCGCTTAACAGGCACACTAAAGTCTCAGAACATGATCTTTCCACCTTCAGCGTCAACAGCGCATCGGCGCGCGTCCGTCCCAGGTTCACCGCTGCCACCGGCTTCCCCGAATCCACCGCTGCCTGCACAAACCGAAACCCCGAGTACACCATCAGCGACGACCCTACGACCAGCGCCGCATCCGCCCGCGTCAACCCCTCGCGCGCCGCCTCCACCCGGTCGCGCGGCACGTTCTCGCCGAAGAACACCACGTCCGGCTTGAGCACGCCGCCACAGGCGTCGCAGGGGGGCACGACGAAGGAGGAAAACTCGGCGTCCACCAGGTCGGCGTCGCCGTCCGGGGCGTCGACGGCGTCGAGGGCGGCGTAGTCGGGGTTCAGGCGGAGCAGGCGCTCCTGGAAGGGCGCGCGCGGGGTGCGGCGCTCGCAGCCCATGCAGCGCACTTGGTCCAGGCGGCCGTGCAGGTCGATCACGCGGGTGCTGCCGGCGGCCTGGTGCAGGCGGTCGACGTTCTGGGTCAGCAGCAGCTCGACCTTGCCCAGCGCCTCCAGCTGGGCCAGCGCCCGGTGCGCGCCGTTCGGTGTCGCCCGGCCGAAGGAGCGCCAGCCGACCAGGCTGCGGGTCCAGTAGCGCTGGCGGATCAGGTGGCTGCCCATGAAGAGCTGGTAGGTCACCGGCTGCGGCCGCTTCCATTGCCCGTCGGCGTCGCGGTAGTCGGGGATGCCGGAGCCGGTGGAGCAGCCGGCGCCGGTCAGGACGAACAGCCGCCGGTGCTGGGCAATGAACTCGGCGAGGCGGTCATCGGACATGCAGCGCAGATGGGGGCGGGCGGGTGCCGGTGCTATCCGGCGCGGAGCCGGTCGCGCGCGAAGGCGGCCGCCTCGTCCAGGGAGGTCGCCGCTTCCGGCATGCGGAACATCTGCCAGACATGCGGCACCACCGGCCAAGTGCGCAGGGTGACGGCGGTCCCGGCGGCGCGGGCGCGCTCGGCAAGGCGGCGGCTGTCGTCCAGCAGCACCTCGTGGCTGCCGACATGCAGCAGCAGCGGCGGCAGGCCGCGCAGGTCGCCGAGCAGCGGGGAGACCAGCGGGTTGGCGGGGTCGGTGGTGACGAGGTAGGGCGCGCTGAGGCGCTCCATGCCGGTGCCGGGGAACAGGGCGTCGCGGTGGGCATTGCTGCGCAGGGTGGCGCTGGTGCCGGTCATGTCGGTCCAGGGCGAGAACAGCACGGCGCCGGCGGGCAGGGGGTGGCCGGCGTCGCGCAGGGACAGCAGCAGGGCCAGCGCAAGCCCGCCGCCGGCGGAGTCGCCACCGACGACGAGGCCGCGTGCCGGGACGCCGTCCGCCAGCAGGCCGAGATAGGCGTCGACCGCGTCGTCTACCGCGGCCGGGAACGGATGCTCCGGGGCGAGGCGGTACTCGGGCGCGAACACGGACAGGCCACGGCTGGCGAAGCCGCCGGTGATGCGGCGGTGCGTGCGCGGCGAGCAGGCGATGTAGCCGCCGCCATGCAGGTAGAACAGCGTGCCCGCCGACACGTCGTCGGTCGGCCGGACCCACTCGCCGGCGATGCCGCCGGAGCGGCCCGGCGTCACGGCGGTGCCGGGGACCGTCACCGGCGGCACGCGGTCGAACATGGCGCGCGCCTGCAGCGCGTCCATGTCCGTGTTCCTGTTGCGGCGCTTCACGAACAGCTTGAGGCCGAACACGGTGAGATGCGCCTGCCAGCTCGTCATGCGGAGATGCTCCTGCCGCGGGTCAAGCGGCGGCACCGAACTGCAGCCGCGCGAGGCGGGCGTAGAGGCCGTTGTCGCGGACCAGCGCGTCGTGGGTGCCGGTGGCGACCACGCGGCCGGCGTCCATGACCACGATGCGGTCGGCCTTGCGCACCGTGGCCAGGCGGTGCGCGACCACGATCGTGGTGCGGTTGCGGGCCAGGACGGCGAGCGCGTCCTGCACCGCCTGCTCGGACTCGGCGTCCAGCGCGGAGGTGGCCTCGTCGAGCAGCAGCACCGCGGGGTCGCGCAGGATGGCACGGGCGATGGCGATGCGCTGGCGCTGGCCGCCGGACAGGCGGACGCCTTTCTCGCCGAGAAAGGTGTCGTAGCCGGCGGGCAGGTGGTCGAGGAAGCCGGCATGGGCGGCACGGCCGGCGTCGCGCACCTCCGCGTCGGTGGCGTCGGGGCGGCCATAGCGGATGTTCTCGGCCGCGGTGGTGCCGAAGATCACCGGGTCCTGCGGCACGATGCCGATGCGGGCGCGCAGGGCGGCGGGGTCGACGCGGGCGATGTCGACGCCGTCCAGGCGGATGATGCCGGAGGCGGGGTCGTAGAAGCGGAGCAGGAGCTGCAGCACGGTGGTCTTGCCGGCGCCGGACGGGCCGACCAGGGCGACGGTCTCGCCGGGGGCGACCGCGAGGTGGAAGCCCGACAGGGCGGGAGCGTCGGGACGGGCGGGGTAGTGGAACACCACGGTCTCGAACGCGATGCGGCCTTCCGCCCTGGCCGGCAGGGGCAGCGGGTCGGCGGGGGCGGTGATGGTGGGGCGCTCGTCGAGCAGCTCGCGCAGGCGGTCGGCGGCGCCCCCGGCGCGGGCCAGCTCGCTCCACAGCTCGCTCATCTGCGCGCCGGAGCTGGCCAGCAGCACGGCGTAGAACACGAAGGCGGACAGGTCGCCGCCGCTCATCCGCCCGGCGATGACGTCGCGGCCGCCGACCCACAGGCTGAACACGATGGCGCCGAAGCCGAGCAGGATCACCGAGAAGATCAGCCGGCCGCGGGTGGCGATGCGGGCCAGGGCGGCGGCGACGGAGCGCTCGACCTCGGCGCGGAAGCGGAGCCGGTCGACCGGCTCGTGGGTGAAGGCCTGCACGGTGCGGAGCGCGTTGATGGTCTCCTCGGCGTAGGCGCCGAGATCGGCGACGCGGTCCTGCGCGGCGCGCGACAGGCGGCGCTCGCGCCTGCCGAACAGCACCAGCGGCAGCAGCACCAGCGGCACCACCAGCAGCACGATGGCGGTGAGCTTGGGGCTGGTGACCAGCAGCATGACCAGCGCGCCGACGAGCAGCAGGGCGCTGCGCAGCCATTGCGAGACCGCCGAGCCGATCAGGGCCTGGAGCACGGAGATGTCGGCGGTGAGCCGGGCCAGGATGTCGCCGGTGCGCGCGGTCTCGAAGAAGGCGGGCGACAGCGACACGATGCGATCGAACAGGTCGCGACGCAGGTCGGCGGCGATGCGCTCGCCGAGCCAGGAGACCAGGGTGTAGCGGAGCACGGTCGCCACCGCGAGGGCGGTCACCACGGCGGCCATCGCCAGGGCGGCGGCGTCGAGATGCGCCATGCTGCCGCTGGCGAAGCCGCGGTCGATCAGCCGTCGCACGCCCTGGCCCAGCGCCAGCACCAGGACGGCTGCCACCAGCAGCGACAGGGACGCGCCCAGCACGCGCAGCCGGTACGGGCGCATGTAGGGCAGCAGCAGGCCGAGCGGGCCGATGGAGACCGTCCGCCAGGCAGGCAGGGGCGAAGGCTGCGGCGTCGGGGCCATCAGGGCGTCATTCGGCCGAGCCGGGCCGGCGGACCGGATGGGGATGTCCGGTCGGGCGACAGGCCGGGGCGTGATGCGTGGGCTGGTGCGGCGGATCATGCCTAGAACCGTTCGGTCCAGGGCCGCAGGTCGATCTCGTGGCTCCAGGTGCTGCGTGGCTGCCCGGCCAGGTGCAGGCAGGCATCGGCGATGGCATCGGGATCGAGCTGGCTGTCCGGCTTCGACCGGTCCGGGGCGGTGCGGCTGCGTATCGCGCCGTCGACCAGCACGTGGGCGACGTGGATGCCCTGGGGCCCAAGCTCGCGCGCCATGCTCTGCGCCAGGCCGCGCAGCGCGAACTTGCCCATCGCGAACGGGGCGGAGTTGGCATACCCCTTGATGCTGGCGGACGCGCCGGTGAACAGGATGACGCCGGAGCCGCGCGGCAGCATCGCTCGCGCCGCCTGCTGCCCGACCAGGAAGCCGCCGAACGCGGTGACCGCGAGGCAACGCGCCACCTCGGCGGGGTCGAGCGTGGCGATCGGGCCGCGGATGCGGGCGCCGGGGTTGTAGACCACCAGGTCGGGGATGCCGAGGCGGGCGGACATGGCGTCGAACAGCCGCGCCACCTGCTCCGGCTGCGCGGCGTCGCAGGCGAGGGCGGTCGAGCCGGTCTCCCTGGCCAGGTCGGACAGCCTCCCGGGGTCGCGCGCGGCCAGGGCCACCTCGACGCCGGCCGCGGACAGCCTGCGGGCGAGCGAGGCGCCGAGCCCGGGTCCCGCGCCGACGATCAGGGCGGTGGTGATCGCGTCGAGTGCCATCGGGGAACCTCCTCGGCGGTTGAAGCACGTCCGGCCAAGGGCGGCGAGGCTGGGGCGGCGAGGCTGGGGCGGCGAGGCTGGGCGGCAGGCGCGTCGGGATCGAGACGGAATCGAACCGGAACCGCCGTCGCGGTTTAGATGCCCGTCCGGACGCCATACGGCGGGACCTGCACCGGCACGAACCTCCGCGAAGGATGCATCGCGCATGCTCAAGTCGACGATCGTGCGCGTGGTGGAAGGCTCGGTGCGTCGGCCGTGGATCGTGATCGTGCTGGCGCTGGTCGTCACCCTGGCCGCGGGCGCCTATGCCGGAACGCACTGGACGGTGAACACCGACACCATGCGGATCATGCCGGACAGCCTGCCCTGGCGCCGCACGCAGATCGCCTACGAGCGCGCGTTTCCGCCGCGCGCGATCCTGGCGGTGGTGGAGGCGCCGACCGCGGAGCTGACCGATCTCGCCACCGAGACCCTGACGGCGGCGCTGTCGACGGAGCACGACCGGTTCCACTCGGTGCACCGGGCGCAGGACGACCTGTTCCTGCGCCGCGAGTCGCTGCTGTTCCGCTCGCCGGCCCAGGTGGCGCAGACCGCGCGGCAGCTCGGCGGCGCGCAGCCGCTGTTCGCGGAACTGGCCGCCGATCCCACCCTGCGCGGTGCGACCGGCGCGCTGATCTCCGGCGAGCGGGCGGTGGCGGGTGGCCAGGCGAAGCCGGACGGGCTGGTGACGCCGATGCGGGCGCTGTCCGATACGCTGGACGACGTGTTCGCCGGGCGGTTCGCGAGCTTCTCCTGGCGCACCCTGATGGGCGGGCCGGAGCCGGTCGACAGCCGGCGCGGCTTCATCCAGATCGACCCGGTGCTGGACACCCACTCGCTGCAACCGGGGCACGCGGCCACGGAAGCCATCGAACAGGCGGCGGCGCGCACCGACATCGCCGGCCGGTTCGGCGCCACGCTGCGGTTGACCGGCACCGCGCCGATCAACGACCAGCAGTTCTCCACCCTGCAGCGGGAAAGCAAGTGGACCCTGTCCGGCACGGCGCTGGCGGTGCTGGTGATCCTGTGGCTGGCGCTGCGCTCCGGGCGGATCATCCTGGCAGTCGCCCTCAGCCTCGGCGCGGGGTTCGCGGTGACGGCGGCACTCGGGCTGCTGATGATCGGCAGCTTCAACCTGATCTCGGTCGCCTTCGCGGTGCTGTTCGTGGGGCTGGGCGCGGATTTCGGCATCCAGTTCAGCGTGCGCTACCGCTCCGAGCGGCACGTCCACGACGAGGTGCACCAGGCGCTGGGGGGTGCCGCCGCCAAGGCCGGGGTGCCGCTGCTGCTGGCGACCGCCGGCACCGCGGCCGGGTTCTTCTCGTTCGTGCCGACCGCGTATCGCGGCATGGCCGAGCTGGGGCAGATCGCCGGCGTCGGCATGCTGGCCGCGTTCACCGCGACGCTGACCCTGCTGCCGGCGCTGCTGACGGTGCTGAAGCCGCCGGGCGAGCCGCACCGGCTCGGCTTCACAGCGCTGGCGCCGGTGGACCGGTTCCTGGCCCGGCACCGGGTCGGGGTGGTGGCGGGCACGATCGGCGTGGTGCTGCTGGCCTCGCCGCTGCTGCTGCGGCTCAGGCTGGATTTCGACGCCACCCACATGCAGCCGCCGAACGCGCCGGCGGTGCGCGCCTACCACCAGCTGGCGCGCGACCCGCTGGCCAACATCCAGGCGATCAACGTGCCGGCGCCGTCGCTGGAGGCGGCGCGGACGCTGGCGGAGCGGCTGCGTCGCCTGCCCGAGGTGTCGGAGGTGCGCACCGTCGACGTGCTGGTGCCGGCCGACCAGGTGGCCAAGCTGCCGCTGGTGGAGCGCGCCGCGGTGCCGCTGGTGCCGGCGCTGTCGCCGCCGCAGGTCAAGCCGGCGCCGACCGACGTGGAGGAGGTGGCGGCGATCCGGCAGGCGGCGACCGGACTGGCGCCGATCGAGCGGGATGGCGGCGATGCCGGTGCCGCGGCGCGCCGGCTGCGGCCGCTGCTGGTGCGGCTGGCGGAGGCGGACGGAGAGACCCGCCGCCGCACCGCGACCGCGCTGGTGGTGCCGCTCCGGGCCGACCTCGCCCTGCTCCGCGACATGCTGCACCCGGAGCGGGCGGCTGTGTCCGACGTGCCGGCCGAGCTGCGTCGCGACTGGCTGGCGCCGGACGGGCAGGCGCGGGTGGAGGTGGTGCCGCGCGGCGACGCCAACGACACCCGGACCATGGCGCGGTTCGCCCGCGCCGTGCTGGCGGTGGCGCCTGAGGCGACCGGCGCGCCGGTGGCGCTGGTCGGCTCCGAGCGCACGGTGACGCACGCCTTCCTCGAGGCAGGTGGGGTCGCGGTGCTGTCGATCGCGGTGATCCTGTGGGTGACGCTGCGCCGTCTCGGCGACGTGCTGCTGACCCTGCTGCCGCTGATGGTGGCGGGGCTGGTGACGCTGGAGCTGGTGTCGCTGATCGGCCAGCCGCTCAACTTCGCCAACATCATCGCCCTGCCGCTGCTGCTGGGCGTGGGGGTGGCGTTCAAGATCTACTACATCACCGCGTGGCGCGCCGGCGCCACCGACCTGCTGGAAACCGCGCTGACCCGGGCGATCGTGTTCTCGTCCCTGACCACCGCCACCGCGTTCGGCTCGCTCTGGCTGTCCAACCAGCCGGGCCTGTCCAGCATGGGCAAGCTGATGGCGCTGGCGCTGCTCTGCACCCTGGCGGCCGCGGTGCTGTTCCAGCCGGCGCTGATGGGGCCGCCACGGAAGACAAGCGGCGCCGTCGAACCGGAAGCCGAGTTCTGAGGCTGGCCGCTCCGCTCGGCGTGGACGTCGTCGTCGCGCCGTTTCATGCCGGGATCCGGGACGAGCGCGTCGGCAGGGGGCCGGGCCGCCTGCTCGAGGCCGGCCTGATGGACGCGCTGCACGAGGGCGGCGCCGAGGCGAGGCTGGTCGGGATCGGCACGGTCGACCAGGAAGAGGGCGAGATCGGGCGCAGCTTCGAGGTGATGCGGCGGGTGGCGGTCGCGGTGGCCGATGCGGTTCCCGCCGGCCGGTTCCCGCTGGTGCTCGCCGGCAACTGCAACGCCAGCGTCGGCACCCATGCCGGCCTTGGCGATCCCGGACTCGGCGTGGCGTGGTTCGACGCGCATCCGGACCTCAACACCCCGGACGAGGCGACCGGCGGCTATTTCGACGGCATGGGGGTCGCCATCCTAGCCGGCCAGTGCTGGCACCGGCTCGCGTCGAGCGTGCCGGGGTTCCGGCCGCTGGATCTCGACCGGCTGCTCTACTGCGGCCTGCGCGACTTCGAGCCGGGCCAGCGCGAGAAGGTGGAGCGCCACGCCATCCGTGCCGTGTACGGCGGAACCGGCCAGCCGGAGGCGGTCGCGGACGAGCTGGAGCGGGCCCTGGCCGGGATGCCCGGGCGCGTGCTGGTGCATCTCGACGTCGACTGCCTCGATACCGCGGTCGGACGGGCGAACGACTACGCGGCATCCGGCGGGCTGGACGCAGGAGCGCTCGGTGCCTGCCTGCACCGGCTGCGCAGGCACGTTCGGCCGGTCGGGATGACGGTCGCCTCGTTCGATCCGGAGCTTGGTGGCAGCGGCGCGATCGCTGCCGCGGTGATCGAGGCGGTGCGGATCGTCGTGGACGCCGCCGGGTAGGGCGGCGGCGCGTCCCTGGCCGTCGCACGCAGGTCCGGTCTGACCGCATGGTGTGGTGACGGCGCCGCCGGCGTGCGGCATGGTGCCGCCGCCCGCGATCCCGGTGGACGCAAGGCGCGCAGCCGATCGGGATCATGGACCAGAACCCGCAACACGCGACCGAGCACCAGCATGCCCGCTTCGACGACGGGCTGGAGCTGGAATGCGGCGTGACGCTGAAGCCGCTGACCATGGCGTTCCGCACCTATGGCCGGCTCAGCGACCGCGCCGACAACGCGGTCCTGGTCTGCCACGCCCTGACCGGCGACCAGTACGTGGCCGAGGTCCATCCCGTCACCGGCAAGCCCGGCTGGTGGGACCGGCTGGTGGGACCGGGCCTGCCGATCGACACCGACCGGTTCTTCGTGGTGTGCATCAACGTGCTGGGCGGCTGCATGGGCTCCACCGGGCCCCGGTCCGCGCGCAGCGCGGAGGGCGGCGAGCCGTGGGGTACCGAGTTCCCGCCGGTCACGGTGCGCGACATGGTGCGCGCCCAGGCGCTTGTGGTGAGCCGCCTCGGGATCGACCGGCTGTTCGCGGTGGTGGGCGGCTCGATGGGCGGGATGCAGGTGCTGTCCTGGGCGGCGACCTTCCCCGAGCGGGTGTTCGCGGCGGTGCCGATCGCCACCGCCTCGTTCCATTCTGCACAGAACATCGCCTTCAACGAGGTCAGCCGGCAGGCGATCTTCGCCGACCCGGACTGGCATGGCGGGCGCTACTGGCAGGACGGGCTGGTGCCGGCGCGCGGCCTGGCGGTGGCGCGGATGATGGCGCACATCACCTACCTGTCGGAGGAGGCGCTGACGCGCAAGTTCGGCAGGCGGGTCAGGACCGACCCGGCGGTGCCGACCGGCAACGGCGCCGGCATCGGCCTGTTCGGCGAGATGTTCGAGGTGGAAAGCTACCTGCGCCACCAGGGATCGAGCTTCGTGCGCCGGTTCGACGCCAACTCCTACCTGACCATCACCCGGGCGATGGACTATTTCGACGTGGCGGCGGACCACGGCGGCGACCTGGTGGCGGCGTTCGCCGGAACGCGGACCCGGTTCTGCGTGGTGTCGTTCTCCTCCGACTGGCTGTTCCCCACCGCGCAGAGCCGGGCGGTGGCACGCGCGCTGAACCGGGCGGCCGCCAACGTCAGCTTCGTCGAGATCGAGACCGACAAGGGGCACGACGCGTTCCTGCTCGACGAGCCGGACTTCGACCGCACCCTGCGCGGCTTCCTGTCGGGATGCGCAGAGCACGCCGGTCTCGGCTGAGGGCAGGGATGCGACTCGACCAGAAGCTGATCGCGGAGATGATCGAGCCGAACACGCGCGTGCTGGACATCGGCAGCGGCGACGGCTCGCTGATCGAGCACCTGTTCCGCACCCGCAACTGCGACGCGCGGGGGATCGAGCTCGACATGGGCGAGGTGACGCGGTCGGTGGCGCACGGCCTGCCGGTGATGCACGGCGACGCCGACACCGACCTTGCGCACTATCCCGACGGCGCGTTCGACTACGTGGTGCTGTCTCGCACGCTGCAGGCGGTGGAGCGGCCGCAGGAGGTGCTGCGCCAGATGCTCCGGATCGGCAGGCACGCCGTGGTGTCGTTCCCGAACTTCGGCTACTGGCGCCTCCGGATGCAGCTTCTGCTGCGCGGCCGCATGCCGATGACGGACGTGTGGGCGCGGCCCTGGTACGAGACCCCGAACATCCATCCCTGCACGGTGCGCGACTTCTTCGCCCTGTGCGCGGAGGAGGGCTACGCGATCCGCCGCTGGATGGCGGTGGATGACAAGGGCGACCGCGCGCCGTGGCGACGCTCGGCGCAGCTCGCCAACCTGTTCGGCGAGCAGGCGCTGTTCCTGCTGGAGCGCAGTTCTAGCTCCCGGACCGGGACCGGGCGGATGCCAGCGCGTCCGCCACCAGGCCGGTGACCAAACCGAACAGCGCGTGCAGGCCGAGCCGCTGCGCGGCGGTGGCAATTCCTTCCTGCCGCGGTGTCGGCGTCAGGCGCAGCCGGGGGCCGAGCAGGCCCCAGAACAGCAGGTAGAACGCTCCCCCGAACAGCAGGCTTCCGCCCGGCCCGCGCAGCACCGGCAACGACCGCAGCGCCGGATAGGTGGCTCCCATCGCCGCCGACAGGGCGAGGTGGCCGCCGTGGTAGCGAAGCTGCTCGTCGAGTGCGGGCATCGACTCCTGGTGCTGGTAGGGCGAGCCCAGGGCGTTGGCGGTCTTGCGGCCGAGCCTGACGATGTCCGACGGCTTGGCCGTGCTCCGCTCGATGCCGAGCAGCAGGGCGGTCAGCACGGTGCCGGCTGCGAGGCCGCCCAGCGCACCCGGACCGGGTCGTCGCGTCCGCTTCATGGCTCCTCCTCCGGCCTGGTCCGGCAGCCTGAACCGGGTCGCGGCCTGGCCGGTTGCCTCGTTGCGGGCGATAAATCCCGGAGTGGGAGGAAAGGCTGTTCATGAGCGAGTCCGGTGCTGCCGACCGTGGCCTCGGCGCGACGCTGACGCTGCCGATGGCGTTCTGCGTGTCCCTGAAGCAGGTGATCGGCGGCGGCGTGGTGGTGCTGACCGGGACCGCGGTGGCGCTGACCGGAGCGGGCGCGGCACCGGCCTACCTGTTGGCCTGCGTCGTGGTGCTGCTGGTCAGCCTTCCCTACGCGGTGCTGGGGGCGGCGCGGCCGGTCTCGGGAAGCCTGTATCGCTGGCCGAGCCGGTTCATCGGACCTTCGGCCGGGTTCATCGCCTTCTGGATGGTGCTGAGCACCCATGTCGGGCTCGCCGCCTATGCCGCCACCTTTGGCGACACGCTGCATGCGCTGCTGCCGGCGGTGTCCGCCAGGGCGGGCGGGGTGGCGGCGCTGGCGCTGGTGCTGGGGCTGAACCTGCTCGGCACCGCGGTGTCGGCGCGCGCCGGGATCGCGATCACGGCGGTGGTGGCGCTGTCGCTGGGCGCGCTGGCCGTGGCCGGGGCGCCGCACGTGGAGCCGGCGCGGCTCGGGCACCTGCTGCCGCATGGCTGGCACGGGCTGCTGGCGGCGGCGGCGCTGCTGACCTTCCCGATCAGCGGCGCGACGCTGGTGTCGGAGCTGTCCGGCGAGATGCGTCGGCCGGGACGCGACGTTCCGGTCGCCATCCTCGGCGCCACCGCCTGCGCCGCCCTGCTCTACGTGCTGGTGGCGCTGGTGGCGGCCGGAGTGCCCCCGGCAGGTCCGGGGGAGCGGTCGCTGGTCGAGGTGGCGGCCACCGTGATGCGGCCGGTGCCGCTGGCGCTGTTCGAGCTGGGCGCCGGGATCGTCAGCATGCTGGGGATCATGAACGCGCACATGCTGTGGGGCAGCCGGAGCATCCTGATGGCTGCCGCCGACGGCTGGCTGCCGCAGCTGTTTGGCCGCACCAGCCGGCGCGGCGTGCCGGTGGGCCCGCTTCTCCTGCTCGGGCTGATCGGCGCGGTGCCGCTGCTGGCCGGGCTGGACGTGGCCAGCATCATCCGGGTGAGCGGGCTCGGCGCCAGCATCTCGGCGATCCTGTCCGTCGCCTGCGCGCCGCTCAACGCGCGCGCCGATCCCGTCGCCTACCGCGCATCGCCGCTGCCGGTGCCTCCAGGTGTGCTGCTGCTCGCAGCGGTGCTGGCGATCGCGTCGCAGGGAGTGACGATCGTGCTGCTGCTGCGCGACCTGCCGCTCCGGCTCCTGCTGCTGTGGGGGCTGTGGCTCGCGGCGGGTGGCGCGATCGTCGCCGGGCGTCGACGGCTGGTCCGGGTGGAGGAGGCGCCGGGCGGCTAGAGCATGATCGCTTGATCATGCTCTGCTTCATCCTGGTAAAGCTGCTCTAGACCGCCTCCAGCCACTCGGTCTCGCGCACCACCACCGAGCGCAGCAGGCCGAGCACGGTCTCGCCGCCGTCGGAGCGGGCGGCCAGCGTGTCGCTGAGGCCCGCCATCCCGCCGGCGCCGAGCGCACGGGTTCCGGTGAAGGCCATCGACCAGTCGGCAAAGTGCCGCTCGGCGATCGGGCCGGACTGCAGCACGATGATCTCGCCGTGCCGCTCGTCGCACTGGATGCGCTCGAACGCCGCCATCACCGCGTCCATCGGCCCTTCCAGCACCTGGGCGAAGCATCCGTCGCTGAACAGCAGCCCGCCCGTGACTTGGTCGCGGGCATTGTTCTCGCGCGACTTGGCCAGGATCCCGCCGATGTTCTCCGACACCACGTTGGACGTGCCGGGAATGCGGTTACGGCTGCAATAAACGACCTGGTACAGTTCGGACATGATCAAACTCCTTCAGGAAAGAGGTATCGGTTCGCGACGGTTGTAGCCGGCGATCAGTTCGGCCACCTGCGCCACAGGCACCGGCCGGCTGAACAGGTAGCCCTGCACCGAGGTGCAGCCGCCGTCGCGTATCCGCTCCAGCTGGCTGGCGGTCTCGACGCCTTCGGCGATGGTGGCCATGCCAAGGCTGGCGCCCAGCGCCGTGATCGCCCGGATGACCGCGTTCTGGCCCACGTCGTCGTCACGGTCCTTCACGAACGACCGGTCGATCTTGATCTTGTCGAACGGGAAGCTGTGCAGCTGGCTCAGCGAGGAATAGCCGGTGCCGAAATCGTCCATCACCACCCGCGCGCCCATCCCGCGCAGCTGGTGCAGCGCCGCCAGCACCGGCTCGGCGTCGCGCAGCAGCACGCTTTCGGTGATCTCGATCTCCAGCCGTCGGCCCGGAAGCTTCGACACCGCGAGCGCACGGCTCACCGCCTCGACCAGCCTGCCGGTGTTCTCGAACTGGTACGGCGACACGTTGACCGCGATCGTGACCTCCTCGGACCACCGGGCCGCTTCCAGGCAGGCCTGGCTCAGCACCCACTCGCCAAGCGGCACGATCAGCCCGATCTCCTCGGCGAGCGGGATGAAGTCGGCGGGGGACACCATGCCGCGCTCGGGATGGCGCCAGCGCAGCAGCGCCTCGAAGCCGACGATGGCATGGTGCTCCAGGTCGATCTGCGGCTGGTAGTGCAGCTCGAACTGGCGCAGCGCCAGCGCCTTGCGCAGGTCGATCTCGATCAGGCGTCGGGCCGCGGCGCGCGCGTCCATCTCGGGCCTGAAGAAGCTGTGGGTGCTGCGGCCCATCGCCTTGGCATCGTAGAGCGCCAGGTCGGCGTTGCGCAGCAGCTCCTGGCAGGTGGCGCCATCCTCCGGGAAGACGGCGATGCCGAGGCTGGCGCCGATGTTCACCAGGTGCCCGTCAACCAGGTAGGGCCGCCCGACCACGTCGGTGATCCGGCGCGCGAGCTGGTCCAGCACCTCGCGTTCCGGTGCAGGCGACACCAGCAGGGCGAACTCGTCGCCACCGAGCCGTGCCAGGGCGTCGTGCTGGCGCAGCACCGAGCGCAGCCGCTTGGCGACCAGGCACAGCAGCCCGTCGCCGGCGGAATGGCCGAGCGTGTCGTTCACGCCCTTGAAGCGGTCCAGGTCCACCGCGAGCACCGCGAGCCGCGCCGGACCGGCCGCCGCCTGGCCCGTGGGCTGGTGCTCGGTACCGGCACCGACCATGGTCTCGATCCGGTCGTGGAACAGGGCGCGGCTGAGCAGGCCGGTCAGGGGATCGCACCTCGCCTGCTCGATCGCTTCCGCTTCCGCGCTGCGCTGTGCGGTCACCTCGGTGAAGGAGGCCATCCAGTGCCGGTCGGGCAGCGGGGCCACGCGCAGCGCGAAGAAGCGTGCGCCGGACGCCGCAAGCGTCAGGTCCTGCGGCGCGCGCCTGTCCACCGCGCCCTGGCAGGCCTCGTGGATCTGCTGCACCAGCGTGCCGGACAGCAGCGCGCTCGCTTCCATCAGCATCAGCAGCGATCCCGCACCGTCAGCCACGTCGGGATCGATCTCCAGCATGGAACGCAGCCGGGCGTTGACGAACAGGATGTCGAGCGTCCTGTCGAAGGTCGCGACCCCTGCGTCCAGCCCATCCAGCGTGGCGCGCAGGTGCGCCAGCGGGGCGGGCACGCGTGTTCCGCCCGGGTCGGCCGGTCTGGTGTCGTCCGCAGGCTGGGAAGGGTAGGGCAACGGCTGGCTCCGCTTCCGGGCCGGTCCGTCCTTGCCGGAGCCCGATCGTCTTCTGTCGGCAGGCAGACTAGGACGCGGATGGCTTACGGACGGTTAACGGCCGGCCGGTTCATTGTCCGGACGCATCGAACCGGTCAAGATCGGCGCCGCGGGCACGACCGGAACCGCGGGAGGGTGCCATGTTCGGATCGGTGGTTCTTGACGTCGCGATCGGGCTCAGCCTGCTGTTCCTGTTCGTCAGCCTGATCTGCTCGGCGATCCGCGAGGCGATCGAGGCCGTGCTCAACACCCGGGCGTCGGACCTCGAGCGCGGCATACGCGAGATGCTGGACGATCCCGGCGGCCAGGGCGCTGCCCGCGCGCTGTATTCGCACCCGATGGTGTTCGGGCTCTACGACGGCGCCTATGCGCCCGAGCGGCTGCAGCCGCACCGGAGCCTGCTGACCGGGAGCCGGTCGCTGCGCATGCCGATCCGGCAGCGCGGCAACCTGCCCGCCTACATCCCGGCCGGGAACTTCGCCCGCGCCTTCCTGGACCTGGCGGTGCGCGGACCGATCGGCGGCGGCGGCCCGGCCTCAGGCGAGCCGGTCACCGTCCGGGCGCTGTCGGCCCACGCGCAGGCGATGCCGGACAACCGGACCAGGCGGGCGCTGCTGAGCGCGCTGGACGGCGCGGAGGACGACCTCGGACGCGTCCAGTGGGCGGTCGAGCGGTGGTTCGACAGCTGCATGGAACGGGTGTCGGGCTGGTACAAGCGGCGGACCCAGGTGATCCTGTTCGGGATCGGGCTGGCGACGGCGGCGGTGATGAACGTGGACGCGTTCAGCGTCGGCAAGGCGCTGTTCGAGGACAAGGCGTTGCGCGACGGGGCGGTGGCGCAGGCAGTGTCGCTGGTGCCGGGACCGGGGAAGGGCGTGCCGGAACAGGCCGGGGAGGGCTTCGCCGCCCTGCGTGACGAGCTGGCGCAGATCCGGTTCCCGTGCGGCTGGGGCAGCCCGTCGCCGCAGCAGCTCCGCCGGCCCGGCACCGGCGGCAGGCCCGGCACGGTCGACGCCGGTGCCGTGCTGCAGATGCTGGTCGGCTGGAGCGTCACGGCGTTCGCGGTGACCCTGGGCGCGCCGTTCTGGTTCGACATGCTGAACCGGTTCACGATCGCCCGCTCGACGGTCAAGCCGGGCTTCGGGATCAGGCGCTGAGCTGCGGCCTGCGGGGCGCCCAATCGACGCCTGGACCGGCGTGGTCAGGCCGGCGGCGTGGTGCCCGTGCCGCGCCGACGCAGGCCGGACCACATGTGCGGACAAACGAGGGTGGCGAGACCGGCCAGGCCGATGCCGAGCAGAAAGGTCCTGATGATGCCGGACACGCGATGCCTCCCCCGGGTGCACGGCGTCAACCCGGGACGGCCTGCCCGGTTTCGCTTGGCCCCGGTGTTGATGGCGCCTGCCGGTTCACTGCCGGCGGAAGGTCACCACCAGGACGTCGCGATGCGCAGGCAGCGTTGGATCGAGCGGGCGGATCGCGGTGACGCCGTGGTAGACGCGGCCGTCGTCGACGAAGGCTGCGTCCAGCGGCTCGCGCAGGGTGAAGGAGCCGAGCAGGCGGCGCTGCGCATCGTGGATGCTGGTGACCCCGCTCGCGATGTTCTCCCGCGCCACCAGCAGCACCAGCACCCAGTCGACGCCGTCGCGGTGCAGGCCTTCGGGCGTAGGCTGCGCGTCCTCGCCGCCGCTCGGCTCGATCCGGAACTGGTGCAGCTCGACGTGCCAGGTGTCCGGGCGGGCGCCGGGCGAGGTCAGGTCCTCGAACACGGTCCGGCAGGCCGACAGGATGGCGAGAAGCACCGGATGGGTGGCGACCTGGTCCTCCACCGGGGTGAACCAGCGCTCGATGCCGCCGTTCAGGGCGTTGTGGTCGCGGCTCTGGTAGTGCGGCTGGTGCGGCTTGCGTTCGAAGCCTCCGGTGCCGGCAGCGAACACGGCGTGGCGCCGGCGGCGGTAGCGGCCACCGTCGGCCATGTAGCGGTCGAGGCCGAGATGGTCCCAGCTTGCGGCGAACCCGCCCCAGCGCTGCAGCGCGTCGGGCCCGAGCAGCGCGCGCATCCGCGCCGCCGGAACGAACGCGTAGCCGTCGGCGGCGAGAACCGCTTCCGGGGCGGCGGGATCAGCCATGGCTCATGTCCTGTCCGGGGATCGCCGCGTGAGGCTGCGCCCGATCGAGCAGGCCGGGCAAGTTCGGCAGGTCCAGGGTGCGGTGCGCCTGCGGTAGGCCGATCCCGTCCTGCATCATGCGTACGCGCAGGCGGCGGTTGAACTCGCGTTGCACCGGCCAGCGGCCGGACACGGTGCACCGGATCGTGCCGCTGATCGCCACCGCGTATTCGCCAAGGCTGTCGATGCCGTTCAGGGCGAAGTCGGCCAGGATCTTGTCGGAGAAGGCCTCGTCGTCGCGCAGCCCGGCGGCGATCGCCCCCAGCATGGTGCAGACGCGGTCGGTGTCCTCGGAAAAGGCGATGGCGATGCTGATCGTCGCCACCGCGAAGTCGCGGCTCATGTTAGCGACCGTGGACACCGACGAGAACGGGATGATCTGGATCGAGCCGTCGCCGCCGCGCAGGCGCAGGGTGCGGATCGACAGGTGCTCCACGGTGCCGCTGATTCCGGCCACGGTGACGCTGTCGCCGACCTGCATCGCGTTCTCGACCAGCAGGAAGATGCCGGTGATGAAGTCCTGCACCAGCTTCTGCGAGCCGAAGCCGACCGCGACGCCGAGGATGCCGGCACCGGCCAGCAGCGGTGCGATGTCCACGCCGACCTCGCTCAGCACGGTCAGCCCCAGGATCGTGCCCAGCACCACGAACAGCAGGGTGCGCAGGATCGGCAGCAGGGTCTGCAGCCGCACCGCGCGCGCCGCCTGGCTGGTGTCGTTGAACCGGCCGATCTGCCGGTCGAGCGCGCCGTTGACCAGCTCCCACACCAGCACGCCGACCACCAGCGTGATCAGCACCGTGACCAGCGCCGACAGCAGGCGGGTGCCGAGCGTGCCGTGGGTGAAGAAGCCGAGCGCCGGGACGCCCCACCATTGCAGCAGGGCCACGGCGCCGGCGGCACTCAGGGCCCAGACGACGACGCGCCGCAGCACCGGGTAGTAGCGGCCGGCGCGCTGCACCAGGCCGGGATGGCGCAGCTCGGCTCCGGGCTCGACACGGAACAGGCGGTCCAGGCCGCCGAGCAGCATCACCGCGAGGAGGCGGCAGGCGAGGATCACGATGCAGCTCGACAGGAACAGCTGCCACATCCTGGCGTAGCCGCCGCGTATCTCGGCTGCCCAGACGAACCAGAGGGCGGCGTCGAAGAACAGCGCCGGGACCCACCACCGGTCGGCCAGCACCATCAGCACCCGGCCGAAGGAGCGGTTCCGCAGGCGGCGCGGCGGATGCAGGCTCGCCGCGACCTTGTGGCGGGTCTGCCAGATCAGCACCGCCAGCAGCACGTGCTCGACCAGCACCACCGCCCGGGTGATCGCCAGCCCAGCTCGTGCCGGCAGGTCCAGGATGCGGCCGACATCGGTGACGCAGATGGCGGCTGTCGGCACCGCGACCAGCCAGCCCCACCACCGGATCAGGAACCGGGCAGTGTCGTCCGTGACCCCGACCAGCCGCACCCCGGGCGCGCGCGGCGCCAGCAGCATGTCCATCAGCAGCCACAGGCTGCGGCTGACGCCGTAGATGCCGGTGACGGCCAGGATCACCAGCTGGGTGCGCGGCGCCGTCGCAACCAGGGTAGCGGCGCCGTTGCCGACCAGCAGGAAGGCGCCGAGCGGGAGGAGCTTCAGCAGCAGGCGGAGCAGCGCGAACGGGACGCGCCGGAGCACGCGAAGCGTGTTGCGCCGGTGGGCGGCGTCGCGCGACCGGTGCTCCGCCTGGCTGTCGTCGAGGGGTACGGCCGCGGCGGAGGACAGGGCGTCGACGGGCTGGCGGCCGGCCGGCAGGGGATCGGCCGCGTCCCGGGCCGCCTGCGGCAGAAGGGCTTCCGGCAGCAGCGTCCGCGCTGCGTCGTGAGGCGGGCCGGCCTGGACCACCTCGGGCACGGCGGTGTCCGGGAGCGGCGGGCCGGCGGCCTCCTCGTCGGCGCGGGCCGCCTCCCGGCCGAGCCCGCGCAGCGGACGGCGCAGCGCCAGCAGAAGCAGGTGTTCCGCACCCAGACCCACCAGCACCACGGCGGCGCTGCGCCAGAACGCGTCGAACAGGGCGGCGCGGGCGGCGGGATCCACCATCTCGCGCTGCAGCCAGCGGCCGGACAGGGCGATGTCGCCGAACAGGCGCACGAAGGTGGACCCGTCCGCCAGCAGGCCGTGCCGGAACACCGTCGCCTCGACCAGCACCTGGCCGGCCAGGCTGTCCGGCGCCATGCTGACCGTCTTCGGCTTGGGTGCTGCGGGTGCTGCAGCCTTGGCCGCCGACGAGGGTGCGGCGGCGGCCTGGACCGGCGCGTCCAGGAGCGCGCGCAGCCGTTGCCGCTCGATCGGGGTCAGCCCGGCCAGCGGGTCGGCGGCCCGGCCGTGGACCGGGGCGTCCTGCCGGGCGCCGGTGCCGGGATCGGGCCGATCCTGGGCCTGCGCCGCGACGCCCGGCAGCAGCCATCCGGCAACCAGAAGAAGGACCAGGATCCGGCAGCGTCGCAGGATCCGGCAGCGTCGGCGGAAGGACGGGCGTGCGGGTCCGTTCGCGGGAAGCTGGGTCATCGTCGGCAGGGTCCTGGACACGCGGATCGGGGTGCGGCGCCGGCCGCGACGACGGCGCACCCAACACGCGCTGCCGGTCCTGTCAAACCTCCGCTCCGGCGTCCCGTCGCGTGCTGCGGCCGCCGGCGTTGAAGCCGTGGGCGATCGCGTGGCACGCTGCCTCCGTAACGGCTTGGCGGTTGCTCGACATGGACATCCTTCCGCCGCTGCTCCGGCATCCGGTGCATCCGGGCGAGGCCGGCCTGGAGCTTCGCCTTCCGGGCCGAGCACCGGTGGCGATCCGTCGCGACGGCGAGCCGGTGCGGTCGTTCGAGCCGGGATGGCAGGCGGAAACGCTGTTCACCCTGTTCGACCCGGTCTGGCTGCTGGTGCTGCGCCACGACGCCGGGCACGCCGCGTCGTGGCACCTGGCGAGCGACGGCAGCCTGACGACGGCGGTGCAGCACCGGGCGGAGCCGGAGCGGCTGCTGTACCGGCGCCGGCTGGAGCCGGTGGCGCTCTGGCTGCGCATGGCGCCCGGCGCCGCGATCCGGCTCCCCGTGCCGGACGCGGTGCGTGCCGTTGCCGTGCTGCCGGCTGCGGTGCGACGCGAGATCGAGCCGCTGCTCGGATCGGAAGGGACGGACCCCGGGCTGTCCGCCGGATCCTGGCTGGGCGCGGACGCGCCGCCGCTCGTGGTCGAGCGCATCGAAGGCAGCCGGAGCTACCGGATCGGCAACCCGGGCCACCTGCTGCCGGTCACCGAGGCCGGGCAGGTCGCGGAGCTCGGTCCCGGCTGGGAGGTCGAGTCGGTGCAGGCCGCCTTCGCGCCGCTGCTGGCGCTGGTGCTGCGTCACGCGGATGGATGGCGGGCGGCCTGGTTCGTCGACCTCGACGCCCGGCTGGTCGGGCACCATGCCGGGGCGCTGTCGGCCCCGCACCAGGCGCAGGTGCTCCGCGTGGCGGGAGGATTGCTGCACACGCTGTGGGACTGCGTGGTGCTGGGCGAGGGGACCCTGCCTCCCGACCTCGGGGCGCTGGCCGGTGGCCTGGCACCCGCCGACCTGGACACCCTGGTGCTCGCCCATCTCGGGGAGGCGGGACAGGACCGCGACACCCTGGTCTGGGCGCTGGACCAGCCGATGCCGGAGGGCACCGGCTACCTCGTGCCGACCGGAACCGGGCTGCGCGGCCTGGACCCGCGACAGGTGCGCGAATGCCTGGCGCCGCGCCTGCACGGCGAGATGGACCGGCTGCTGCGCTGCGGCCGCATGCGCTGGCCGTCGCCGGTGGACGGCGCGCCCGTCGACAGCGACGGCTTCGTGCTGATGCTCGACCTCCATTCCTTCGCCTACCGGTTCCGGCAGGAGTCGACCGGGCTGGTGTTCATGGTGGTGTGCGGCGGCGGCTACTTCTCCAACCTGGCGCTTTACTTCCCCACCGCCGACCTGCTGGTGGCGGCGAACCGCAACCTCGCCGGCGACTGCGCGCCGTTCCGTCGTGGCCGGGAGATGCTGCTGCGCCACCTGCTCCGGTTCGGGCCCGACCTCGCGGCCGGTGCGGCGCTTCCTGTGGACCCGACGGTGCAGCAGTTCTTCGGCGCCTGCGCCGACCATATCGGCCACTACGTGTGGCAGGACCTGTGCGGCATGGCCTTCCTGCTGCGCGCGGTCGCCGACCACGGCAGGCTGCCGCATCTACACTTGTTCGAGCAGGCGCACACCAGCGACTATTTCGGGCCGGTGGACCTGATCTTCCCGATGTTCGGGCGCACCACCCGGCATGCGGCGCGCTTCACTGAGGATCTCGGAACGTTTTACCGGCGCAACCAACGGGTCATCAAGTACACCGCCACCACCGTCCCGTTCGAGTTCGGCCGGTTCGTGGTCGGCTGCGCCGAGCGCACGCCCGGCCTGGAGGACGCACGGCACGAGGCGGATGCGGCGCGGGCGCGCGCAGCACCGGTGGTCCTGCTCGGCATACGCGTCGGCAACCGCACCCTCGACGACCTCGGGGACTTCTACGCCGCCCTCGTGCTGCGCCTCGGCGAAGCGTTCCCCGGTTGCACGGTGGTGCTGGACGGGATGAACGATGCCGCCGACCGTGGCCGCGCGGTCGATGCCCCGCCGGGCAGCGTCCTGGACCAGGAGTTCGCGCTCGCAGACCATCTGGCGGGGGTGGCGGAGCGGGCGGGGGTCCGGTTCGTCGACACCATCAACCGGTCGGCGCTGCGCAGCGTGCTGTGGTGCAGCCGCGCCGACGCGTTCGCAGCTCTGCTGGGGGCGGCGCTCGCGAAGTACCGCTGGATCTGCAACACGCCGGGCCTGGTGCTGTCGAGCCGCTGGAACCTCGAGCACCGCGTCGACCTGCACATCTACGACTCGCCCGAGCACATGGAGCGGCCGACGGAGGTGCTGTTCAACGGTCCGGACCAGGTGCGCGACACCACCTCGTTCCATCCGGCCGGACATCACGACGGATACAGCAACTTCGTCGTGGACCGTCCGGCGCTGTTCGCGGCATTTACCGGGCTTGTGCAACGGAATCGGGCGGCCCGGCGGTAGGCGGGCGGTTCCCGGGTCGGCTGCGTGTCCTGGTGCGAGGTGTGGCGTGTTTGGAGGAACCGGAACCAGGCTGGCCGATGACGATGTCGGCGAGGCGCTGCCCCTGCTGATCGAGCGTCCGGTGCAGCAGGGTGCGGACGGGATGATGCTGCGCATCCCGGGCCGGCCGCCGGTCCCGCTGATGAGCAACGACCAGCCGGTGCGGCTGTTCAACTCGGGCTGGCGCGCGGACAGCCTGTTCACCCTGCTCCACCCGCTCTGGCTGCTGGTGCTGCGCCACGAGAACGGCGAAGTCGCCTGGTGGAACATCGATCACGAGGGGCGCATGGCGGCGCCGGCGCACGAGCGGCCGCAGCCGGAGCGGGCGCGGTCGGCGGCGCGCATGCGCGAGGTGGCGCTGTGGCTGTCCATGACCCGCAACGCGCCGATCCGGGTCGCCATGCCGGACGCGGTGCAGGCCTATCTGCGGCTGCCGCAGGCGGTGCGGCACGGGCTGGACGGGCTGCTGGAGGCTCCGGCGCCGGTGGTGCAGGCGGCCCAGACCTGGCAGGGACCGCCGCCGCCGCTGCGCGTCGAGCCGGTCGCCGGCACGGGCGGCATCCGGATCGGCCATCCCGGCGCGCTGGTGCCGCTCGGTGCCGGCGGAACCCCGGTCGAGCTGGGGGAGGGGTGGCGGGTCGAGGGGGTCGAGGACCGCTTCGCGCCGATGCTGACGGTCGCATTGCGCCACCGCGACGGGGAGCGGGCAGCCTGGTTCGCCGACCTGCACGGGCGGGTGATCGGACGCCAGCTGGGCCACCTGTCGCCGGCGCTGCAGCAGCACGTGCTGCAGAAGGCGATGCCGGTGTTCGAGGGGATGTGGGAGCGGGGGGTGCTGGGCCGCGGCGGGGCAGGCCTGCCGGTCGGATCGGTGATGGGCAGCGTGCCGGCCGCCGACCTGGGCAGCCTGGCGCCGGCCTGGATGGAGGCGAGCGGACGTGGCGGCGACACCCGGATCTGGGCGCTCGGCGAGACCCTGCCGCCCGGGCTCGGCTACCTGGTGCCGACCGGCCGCGGCCTGCGCGGCTTCGAGCCGGAGCTGATCCGCAGCGCCCTCCTGCACCCGCTGCAGGAGGAGGCCGACCGGCTGCTGCGGACCGGACGGATGCAGTGGCCGTCGCCCGCGGACGGCGAGCCGGTGGAGAGCGACGGGTTCGCGCTGCTGCTGGACCGCGACTGCTTTGCCTACCGCTTCGTCCAGGAGGCGACCGGGCTCGTGTTCTACGTGGTGTGTTCCGGCGGGCACTTCCGCAACTATGCGCTGTACTTCCCGACCGCCGAGCTGCTGGTGTTGCAGACCCCGGCGCTGGCCGGCGACTTCGTGCGCATCGCCCGGTTCGGCGAGACCATGCTGCGCCACCTGTGCCGGTTCGACGACGCGCTGGCGGAGGCACGGGACCGGCCGGCGGACCCGACCGTGCAGCTGGTGTTCGGCGGTTGTGCCATGCGTATCGGCCACTACGTTCGGCAGGACCTGTCCGGCCTCGCGGTCATGCAGCAGCTCGCCTTGCCGCCGTCGCGGCTGCCGCAGCTGCAGATGTTCGAGGGTGGCCGCACGCAGCAGTTCTTCGGGCCGGAGGAGCGGATCTTCACAGGCCTGGATGGGCGCATCGCACGGCACGACACGCCGTTCGCGTCGCATGTCGACACGTTCTACCGACTTGGCCAGCGCGTCATCAAGTACACCGCGATCGGCGTGCCGGCCTCGCTGCGCAACCTGGTGCTGGGTGCCGCGGAAGCGCTGCCGGAGCTGCAGGCGGCGCGTCGAGAGGCGGACGCGGCGCGGCGTCGGCCGGCACCGGTGATCCTGATCGGGCTGCGGGTCGGCAACCGCAGCTTGGTCGACCTGGAGGAGTTCACGACAGCCCTGGTCCGACACCTGGCACGCGCCTTTCCCGGCTGCACCGTGGTGCTGGACGGCTTGAACGACGTTCACGATCGCGGCCAGGCCGGGCAGGCGCCGGCCGGCAGCGGCCTCCTGCGCGAGCTGGCGCTGGCGCGGTCGCTGGCCGACGTCGCCGGACGGTCGGGCGTGCGGTTCGTCGACACGGTCAACCATTCGGCGCTGCGCAGCGTGCTGTGGTGCTCGCGCGCCGACGCGTTCATCGCGCCCCTGGGTGCGGCGCTGGCGAAGTACCGCTGGATCTGCAACACGCCCGGGCTGGTGCTGACCAGCCGCTGGAACCTCGAGCATCGCGAGGACCTGCACATCTACGACGGCCCGGCGGCACCGCCGAACGGGGCGGAGATGCAGTTCGTCGCGGCCACCGACGTGCAGGACGCCCAGCCGGCGGCGGAGCCGGGGCGCACCGACTTCACCGTCGCCCGCGCGCCCGTGTTCAGGCAGTTCGAGGAGCTGCTGCGTCGCCAGCTGCCGCGGCGCCTGGCCGGCTGAGCGTCCCCGTCAGGACGGCTCGGCCGGATCGGGCGTGTCGCCGAGCCGGCCGATGAACTCGGGATCGCCGAACTCGTCCGCGTCCTCGTCGTGGCGCACCAGCACCACGTCGGCGCCCGCCACCAGACCCGCGGCGAAGGCGCGCTCGGCCCGGCGCAGGCCTTCCTCCGCGGTGCGGCAGGCGACCGGCGTGCCGGCGCGGAGCGAGGCGTGGCCGGCATGGTGGTAGGGCTGGTAGATGATCCGGGTGGTCATCGACATCGCGGCTGGCCTCGTCGTTGCGTTCGTTCACTATATGTTCCGTGACCTCCTCAGGCAAGCGGGTGCAGGTCGAGACGTGCGCGGGCCAGGATCGTCGGCCGGTCGAGCCGATGCAGCGCGTCGAGCAGCTCCACCTGCAGCGAGCCGGGGCCGCGGGCACGTTCGGCTCCGAGCTCGCCGGCCAGGCCGATCAGCGTCATGCCGTGCGCGGAGGCCTGGAACGGGTCGGGCTCGACCGCGAGGCAGGCGCCGATCAGGGCGGTCGCGGTGCAGCCGAGGCCGGTCACGCGCGTCATCAGGGGATGGCCGTTGGCGATCCCGGCCACGCGCTGCCCGTCGGTGATCAGGTCGACAGGTCCGCTGACGGTGACGACGGCGCCGCTCCGGTGCGCCAGGCGCCGGGCGGCCTCGAGCGCCGACGTGGCCTCGTGCGCGGCATCGACGCCGCGGCCGGCGACTGCCTCGCCGCCGCCCGACAGGGCATCGAGGGCGAGGATCTCCGACGCGTTGCCGCGGATCGCCTGCGGCCGGTGCGCCAGCAGCTCCAGGGCGACGGCCGAGCGGTATTCCAGCGCGCCCACCGCAACGGGGTCGAGGATCCAGGGCGTGCCGGCGTCGCGTGCGGACGCGGCGGCGGCATGCATGCCGCGGGCGCGGTCGGGGGTCATGGTGCCGAGGTTGATCACCAGGGCGCCGGCGATCCGTGCGAACGGGCCTGCCTCCTCGGCCGACTCGACCATTGCGGGCGAGGCGCCGACAGCCAGCAGGGCGTTGGCGGTGCTGTTGGTGACCACGAGGTTGGTGATGCTGTGCACCAGCGGACAGCGCGCCCGCAGGCGGTCGAGGGTGTCGGCGACGGCGGCGGAAAGGCCCTGGTGGGTCATGAACGGTGTCCGATGCTGTGGTTCCCGAGTTGGTCGCGGGCAGGGGTCCGATCTAGGGTCTGGGGGGTGGAGAAGGAACGGGACATGGCAGCGCGCGGAAGCGGATGTGGCGGCGCAGGAACGGCGGTGCTCGTCCTCGGGCTGGCCCTGGCGCTGGTGTCATGGCCCGGCGGCCGGGCCCGTGCGGCGGAGCGGCCGGTCACGGTGTTCGCGGCCGCCAGCCTGACCGACGCGATGGGCAAGGTGGCGCGGCTGTGGGTGGCGAAGGGGCATCCGATGCCGGCCCTGTCCTTTGCGTCCAGCGCGGTGCTGGCCCGGCAGGCGGCGCAGGGCGCGCCGGCCGACCTGTTCGTGTCGGCGGACGAGAAGTGGATGGACTGGGTGGCGGCGCGCGGGCTGGTGCAGCCCGGCACCCGCGGCGACCTGCTCGGCAACACCCTGGTGCTGGTGGAGAAGCAGGGGGAGCCGCCGGTGGCGATCGGGCCGAAGCTCGACCTTGCGGCGCTGCTCGGGCCCGGCGGTCGGCTTGCGGTCGGCGACCCCCGTTCGGTGCCGGCGGGGTTGTATGCCCAGGCGGCGCTGACCAAGCTCGGGCTGTGGGCTTCGGTGTCCGGCCGGCTGGCTCCGGCGGAGAACGTCCGGGCGGCGCTGCTGCTGGTGGAACGCGGCGAGGTGCGGGCCGGGATCGTGTACGGCAGCGACGTCCGGGCGGCGCCGGGGCTGTCGACCGCCGGGACCTTTCCCGAGGACAGCCATCCGCCGATCCTGTATCCGGCGGCGGCGCTGACGGCGGCACCCGAGTCGAGGGCGTTCCTGCGCTTCCTGCATACCGCGCCGTCAGGTGCCGTGTTCCGCGATGCCGGGTTCCAGACCCTTCCCTGATGCCCCGCTTCGCGCTCGACCCGGCGCAATGGGAGGCGGTGCGGCTGACCCTGCGCGTGGCGCTGCTGGCGGTGGGCGGGGCGCTGCCGGTGGCGCTGCTGCTGGCGTGGCTGCTGGCGCGTCCGGTGCTGCCGGGACGGCCGCTGCTGGACGCGCTGGTGCACCTGCCGACCGTGCTGCCGCCGGTGGTCACCGGGTGGCTGCTGCTGCTGCTGTTCGGGCTGAACGGCCCGGCGGGCGCGGTGCTGTGGCGGCTGTTCCGGGCGCGGCTGGTGTTCACCAGCGAGGGGGCGGCGCTGGCGACCGCGGTGATGGTGCTGCCGCTGATGGTGCGCACGATCCGGCTGTCGCTGGAGGCGATCGATCCGGGCTTGCCGGCCGCCGCCGCCGGGCTCGGCGCCGGCCCGCTGGACCGCTTCCTGTCCGTGACGCTGCCGCTGGCCGCTCCCGGCGTGCTGGCCGCGGTGGCGATCGGCTATGCTGCCAGCCTCGGCGAGTTCGGCGCGGTGATCACCTTTGCCGGCAGCATCCCGGGGCGCACGCAGACCCTGCCGCTGGCGATCTACCAGGCGCTGCAGGTGCCGGGCGGCGAGGTGGCGGCGGCCCGGCTGGCCTCCGTGTCGATCGTGCTGGCGCTGGCCGGGCTGCTGCTGTCGGAGCTGCTGCTGCGCCGGCTGCGGCGGCGGTGACGCTCCGGGTGCGGCTGCGGCACCGGTTCGCGGCCGGGCAGTCGCTGGACCTGTCGCTGGAGGCGCCGCTGCCAGGGATCGTCGGGCTGTTCGGACCGTCCGGCGCTGGCAAGAGCACCCTGGTGGCGGCCCTGTGCGGCGTGTTCCGGCCGGACTGGAGCGAGATCAGGCTGGGCGACCGGGTGCTGTCCGGCCCCGGGATCTGGCTGCGGCCGGAAGCGCGACGCATCGGCACCGTGTTCCAGGACAGCCGGCTGTTCCCGCACCTGTCGGTGACCGGGAACCTGCGCTACGGCGCCAGGCGCGCACCGGCCTCTGCCGAGGGTCCCGGCTTCGACGAGGTGGTGGCGCTGCTGGGCCTCGAGACGCTGCTGCGTCGGCGCACCCGCGCCCTGTCCGGCGGCGAGCGGCAGCGGGTGGCGATTGGGCGCGCGCTGCTGTCGCGGCCGGCGCTGCTGGCGATGGACGAGCCGTTGTCAGGGCTGGACGACGCGCGGCGGGCGGAGATCCTGCCGTTCCTGCTGCGGCTGCGCGCGCGGGCCGGCCTGCCGATCCTGTACGTGACGCACCGGCGGGACGAGGCGATGCAGCTCTGCGACACCCTGGCGCTGGTCGAGGCCGGGCGGGTGGTGGGGTGCGGGAAGGTGGCGGCGATGCTGTCGGATGGTCCGATGGCGGAGCGGCCCGACGCCGCGGCGCTGCTGGAGGGCGTGGTCGCCGGGCACGAGGCGGAGCGCGGCCTGACGCGGATCGACGCGGGCGGGCTCGTGTTGTCGATCGCCTTGCTGCCGTGCGCGGTCGGCACGCGGTTGCGGCTGTCGGTTCCGGCGCGCGAAGTGGTGCTGCTGCGGCCCGACGGTGACGCGCCGCAGACCAGCGCCCAGAACGCGCTGCCGATGCGGGTGCGCACGGTCCGTCCGGTGGGGGATGCGGAGGCGGTGGTGGTGCTGGAACCGCGGCCGGAGGGCGGCGCGGCGCTGCTGTCGCGGGTGACGCGGGATTCGGTCGACAGGCTCGGGCTGTCGCCGGGAACCCCGCTGGTCGCGCTCGTGAAGTCGTCGTCGGTGTCGGTGCTGGATCGGGAGGAACGAGGATGGACGAGCCGGCCTGGCTGACCTGGGCGCGCGAGGTGCAGGCGCTGGCGCAGAGCGGGCTCGCCTTTTCCCGCGACCCCTACGACGTCGAGCGCTATCGGGCGCTGACCGCGCTGGCGGCGCGGATGATGGCAGCGTCGAGCGGCGGGGCGGCGACGGCGGACGGGCTCGGTGCGCTGTTCGCCGCCGAGACCGGCTACGCGACGCCGAAGGTGGACGTGCGTGGTGCGGTGTTCGACGCCGAAGGCCGGCTGCTGATGGTGCGCGAGCTGGCGGATGGGGGACGCTGGACCCTGCCGGGCGGCTGGGCGGACGTGAACCAGACCGCGTCGGAATGCGCCGTGCGCGAGGTTCTGGAGGAATCCGGGTACGTGGTGCGGGCGGGGAAGCTGGCGCTGCTGCACGACCGCGCGCGGCAAGGCCATCATCCGGCCGGGCCGTTCTCGATCTACAAGCTGTTCTTCCTGTGCACGCTGGTCCACGACACGCCGGTGGCGACCGGCCCGAACATCGAAACCGCCGGGGCCCGGTTCTGGGCGGAGCACGAGATCCCGGGCGAGCTGTCCACCGGCCGGGTGCTGCCGCAGCAGATCGTGCGGCTGTTCGCGCACCATCGGCAGCCGGAGCTGCCGACGGAGTTCGATTGACGCCTGCCGGTCAGCCGATGGGGCGGCGCGGCGGGCCGGCCGGCACCGTCGCAGCGGCTGCGGGCGCCGGAGTGCCGCGCAGCTCGACCTCCAGCTCGGCGATGCGCTTGCGCACGCTGTCGCGCAGAGTGGGCGCGGTGTGCACCTTCATCGCCGCCAGGGTTTCGCGCAGCTCGCGCAACTGCTTCTGCTTTTCCGCCACGCTGCGTCGGATCGGCTGGTTGTCGGAAAACTGTCCCTGGAAGGCGCGCATCGGTTCTCTCCCCTCTTGTTTCCATGAGGCGGAGCGTTGCGTCCGTCCCGGAACGGGCCTTGTTGGCGACCCATCACCATAGTGTGGCACCGGCCCGGGAGGCGGCCAAGCCTCGGTGCCGCGCAACCTTCCCCCCTCGTTCCGGATGGGCGTGTGTGGCTGGCGATGGCTCGGCCGGCGCAGCCTCGGAGCCGTGCGCGCGATGGAGCAGCGTTGAGCCACGAGACTATCCTGCACCAATCGCTGCGGCCGCGTGGCCGATCACCTGTCGCCGTTGGCCTGGCCGCCTGCAGGCGTACCCGTTACGTCGGATCAAGCTGCCGTCGATCGTCAGCGACCCGGCACCCGGTCGAAGTGCCAGTCGGAGAACGTCCCCGGATGACCTTCGGGACCCATCTCGATGAGCAGGCGCCAGCGATCATGCAGCGGGTCATGGGTCAGACGGTTGCGGAACGTCCCGTCGGGATGGGGAAAGGCGATCAGCACGAGGTCGCTGCCCACGCGACCGGCTCCCAGCGTGCGTGACGTTTCGCCGCCAGTCGCGTCCAGCCAATGCACGACGAGGTCGTTGGTGGCAGCTTCATCGAAGAAGACACGCGCCTCGCAGCGATCGCGCCCACGTGGATCACGGACGTGCATCTCGAGGAAGGCGCCGCCGGGCTCTGCCGGACATCCGCACCGATGCGGGTTTCCCGTCCGGGGGATCGTTCCGGACACCATCCAGGAACCGACCAGATGGCCAAGCACTCCACGTGCGATCGAAGCCGCGTGCGCGGGCAGCGGGCATGTCACCGCACAGCAGAGCCCAAGACCTGCGATCGTTCTGCGCATGATGCCTCCGGGGGATGCGTCCGGCTGCGGCCTGGAACCATCAGCGGTCAGGTTCATGACCGCGTCTAGGCGGCCTCGGTGGCGAGGATGGCCGACAGGGCGTCGAGCAGGATGGCGCACTCGGCGTCGGTGCCGACCGTGATCCGCAGGTAGTCGGCGATCCGCGGCGCGCCGAAGTGGCGCACCAGCACGCCCGCCTCGCGCAGCGCGGCCTGCAGCGTGGCGCCGCTCCGCCTCCCGTGGCGCGCGAACACGAAGTTGGCGGCAGACGGCAGCACGGAGAAGCTCAGCCGCTCCAGGCCTTCCGTCAGGTGCCCGCGGCTCCGCATGATGCGGGTGCGGGTGGTCTCGAACCAGGCCTGGTCCTCGATCGCGGCGACGGCGCCGGCCTCGGCCAGCCGGTCGAGCGGGTAGGAGTTGAAGCTGTCCTTGACCCGCTGGAGCGCCTCGATCAGCGACGGGTCGCCGAACGCGGCGCCCACGCGCAGCCCGGCCAGCGCCCTCGACTTGGACAGGGTGTGCACCACCAGGAGGTTGGGATGGCGGTCGATCAGCCGGACGGCGGAGGACGCGCCGAAATCCACGTAGGCCTCGTCGACCAGCACCGGCTGGTCCGGATGCTCGGCGAGCAGGGTTTCGATCGCGCCCAGGGGCAGGGCGATGCCGGTGGGGGCGTTGGGGTTGGCGACGATGATCGCGCCGCAGGAGCGCCGGTAGTCCTCGACCCTGATGGCGAGGCTGCCATCCAGCGGCACCGTCTCGAAGGCAACGTCGTAGAGCCGGCAGTACACCGGGTAGAAGCTGTAGGTGATGTCGGGGAACAGCAGCGGCGCGTCGTGCCGGAGCAGGCCCTGGAAGGCGTGCGCCAGCACCTCGTCGGAGCCGTTGCCGACGAACACCTGCGCCCGGTCGATCCGGTGGTGGCGCGCCAGCGCGTCGCGCAGCGCCAGGCTGGCAGGGTCCGGGTACAGGCGCAGCGTGTCGCCGGTGGCGGCGCGTATGGCGTCCAGCGCGTGCGGGCTGGGACCGTACGGGCACTCGTTGGTGTTGAGCTTGACCAGCCCGGCCCGTTTCGGCTGCTCGCCGGGCACGTAGGGGACCAGGCCGTGGACGCGGTCACTCCAGAAGCGGCTCATGAAACGGGTCCAGCGGTTGGCGTGGCGGGAAGCCCCAAGGATATAGGACGCCCGCCACACGGTGTCGCGAGGGGGTGGAACGGCGTGGCGACATCGGACGTGAAGGGAAACAAGCCGACAGGAGAATGCTCATGCTGCAGAACATCCCCGCGAGCGCCGGACGCGCGTTGCAGAACTTCCGCAGCGGCGCCGACAAGCTGGTATCGGCCGATCCCGCCTTCGCGTCGGTGCCGGACGTGATCCAGCTGAGTTCGCCGGCCTTCGCGCAAGGCGGGTCGATCCCGGCCGAGCACACCGAGGACGGCGCCAGGCTGTCCCCGCCGCTGGAATGGATCGGGGTGCCGCCGGAAGCGGAAAGCCTGGTGCTGCTGATCGAGGACCAGGACAGTCCGACCCCGCGTCCGCTGGTGCACGCCATCCTGGCCGGGCTGGCGGCGGTGGATGGCGGCCTGGCCGCCGGCGCGCTGCCGAGCCCGCAGCACGAGGGCGAGCCGCTGGACATGGGGCGCAACTCGTTCATGCAGCGCGCCTACCTGCCGCCGGACCCGCCGCGCGGACACGGGCCGCATGCCTACGCGTTCCAGCTGTTCGCGCTGGACATGGTGCCGGAGTTCGACAGCGTGCCGGGGCGCAGCGCCCTGGTGGCCGCACTGAAGGGGCACGTGATCGCACGTGGTACGCTGGTCGGGACCTACGAGCGTTCCTAGCCCAGTTGGAGCGGCCGGGGTGATACCCCGGCCGCTCCCTGTCGCGGGCCTGGCGCGTTCAGTGGATCAGCTTGAGCGCGGCGAGGCCGATCGCCAGCCTGGTCGCATCCAGCACGCCGTTGCCGACCGCGTTGTCGTAGCCGCCGACGGCGCCGTAGCCCCAGTTGTCGCCGGCCTTGATGTCGGTCGAGATCAGCGAGCCCAGCGAGTACAGGAGGGGGTTCAGCTGGCCGGTGCGACCATCCAGGCCCTGCACGAACAGGGCGTTGACGCCGTTCAGCTGCGGGGCGACGAAGCTCGTGCCGCCGTAGAAGTTCTGGACGGCACCTTCCTCGATGAACTGGTAGCCCGACTCGGGATCGGCGTTGGTCGACAGGTCGGGCGAGTTGCGTCCGGCGAAGTTGGCCGGCAGCACGTATTGCAGCACCGGGCCGGCACCGTTGTCCTGCGTCAGGGTCTGGCCCGGCTTGGTCAGGGTGATGCCCTTCACGCCGTCCTGGTACCAGGGCTTGCCGAAGTAGGAGCTGACGCCGCCGCCGTCGCCGGTGGAGAACACCGACGACACGGGCAGGTCGGCGGCATGGCCCTGGGCCGCCGCCTCGGTGGAGATGTAGTCCCAGCCCCAGGCCTGCTGCTGGGCTACCGACAGCACCACGCCGTCGGTCAGGGTGAACGAGAACGGCAGCGTGGTGCCGCCGGCGGCCGTCACCAGCGGGTCGCTGGACGGATGGTCCACCGCATAGGGCGCGTTGCACACCGGGTTCGCGGCGCTCGGCGTGCCGAAGGCCGGGCAGCCCTCCACGGTGTCGAACGATCCGGAATCGCCCGACGCGATGAACACCGACTGGCCCTGCAGCGCCATCTCGAGGAAGGCGTCGTGGAACGCGTCGAGCAGGAAGGTCTGGCTGCTGGTGGGCGAAGCGATGTCGGTGAAGAAGTCGAGCTCGGGCTGGCCCCAGGAGGACGACACGGTGTCGGCGATGTTGTCCGACGCGGCGGCCTCGAAGGCGTCGATGAAGTTGGCGTTGGTGTTGTTGGGCGAGATGTAGACCCGCTCATTGGCGCCGGGCGCGATGGCACCGGACTCCTCGACGTCGATGTCGGTCTCGCCTTCGCCGAGCGCGTCGCTCGGTGCGATGGACGTGCCGCCGTCGACGTCCACGGTGGTGATTCGCGTCTGCGACACGTTCAGCCCGATCTGCTTCCAGAACAGGTAGGCGTCGGAGGGCGCGAAGTTGGCGAGCGTCACGATGCCGACCGTGGTGCCGCGGCCGTTGAGCCTGAGCGCGTAGATCGGGTCGACGTGGTAGAACTTCTCGAAGTCGGCCGGGAGGTAGTTGCCCGGGGTGCCGCCGGTCAGCGTGCCGCCGACCGCCCTGGGCGTGGTGTCGTGCCCCACCGCCGCCGTCGCGCGCTGCGAGTGCGGATGGCTGAAGGTGTTCAGGCCGCCGACGCCGCGGACCAGGCCGCGGAGCGAGCGCGGCAGGGTGATCGCCCGGTCCGGCACGATGCCGCTGTGCCCGTTCAGGGCGACGTGGTGCAGCTTCACGCTCATCACCGCCTCGGCGGTGCCGGCGCTGCTGATCACCTCGATCGCGAGGTGGTTCGGGAACACGTAGTCGATGGTGTAGCCGAGCTGCACCAGCGCCGCCTCGACCTGGGCGATCTGGGCGTCGCTCGGCGCGTACTGGCTGACGAACTGCTGCACCGACAGGAACCTGTGGTAGCCGGGACCCGGGGTCTGCAGCGCCCGCGCCGCGGCTTCCGCCGCCTGCGGATGCTGGATCGGCAGGTAGACGGTCTGGGCGAGGATGTCGCCGACCGACACGTCGCCGGTCGTCGCGGCTCGGCCCGCGGTCGCGCCGACCGCGAGCCCGGCCAGGACCGAGGCGACGGACAAGGAAAGCCGCTGCTTGAAGCTGTGGAGCATTGAGATCCCGTTTCCATCCCGTGCGACGAATGTCACCGTATGGGACGAACAGTGGCCGCATGGAACGAACCCGGTCAAGCGGCGGGGCGCACCGGACGACGGATCGGACGGGCGATCCGGTCAGAAGATGCATACCAAGGCGAGGCCGCCGATCATTAGCGCGCCGCCGACGATCCGCCACAGCGTCGCCGGGTGGCGCTCGAAGCCGACGATGCCGAGGTGGTCGAGCAGGATGGCCGACACCAGGGTCGCCGTCACCACGATGCCGTTGTAGCTGGCGGCCCCCAGCCTGCCCGCGAACAGGACGGTGGCGACGATCGGCACCACGGCGATCACGGTGCCCAGCCAGGCCCACCAGGGTGTGTGCGAGAAGCCGGCCGAGGTCGGGAACGGTTCGCGGCTGACCAGCAGCCCGACGACCGCGGCGGCGCCGGAGATCGCGCACACGAACAGCGTGCACCACCAGGGGCGGCCGAGGGCACGCATCAGCGCGGCGTTGGTGCCGGAATGGATGGCGTTGAGCAGGCCGACGAACGCCACGAAGGCGTAGGAAAGCACAGGCATGTCGCGTGGTCCGCCTCGTATCCGCGCGACGCCTATTCCTGGGCGATGATGGAGATCTTGCCGTCCCGCTCGGCGATCGCGTAGCGCACCTGCGCGACCTCGTGCAGCCCGCGTTGGCGCACCGCGTACATGACGTCCGACTTCTGGATGTTCAGCTGGCGCATCCGCTTTTCCTGGAACTCGCCGCTCTCGTACACGATGATCGGCGTGCCGTCGACGATGCGGCCGAACCACGGCGAGTACAGCTTCAGCCATCCGACCAAGCGGTGCATCAGGCCGAAGGTGATCACCACGCTGACCCCCGCGGTCACCGAATGCTCGTCGCTGAGCACGCCGGTGAGGGTGGTCCCGGCGACCAGGAACAGCACCACGAGGTCGAGCGGTGCCAGTTGGCTCGAGGTGCGCCGTCCCAGGAAGCGCAGCGCGAACAGCAGGATCCAGTAGGCTGCCGCCGCACGCAGGATCACGCTCATGGCCGGCGCTCCGTCCGGGATGTCCGAACCAGCCGGTTCATGGCAGGACGACCTGGATCCACTGCACCCTGTGGCGCCGGTCGGGCTGGTCCGCGGTCGCGTCCGCACCGATCCAGGCCTCGCAATCGACGATGCCGGGGGCAACAGGCATGGCGGCCATCCGGATCTTCGCGTCCGGCTCCTTCGGCGCCAGCGTGAAGCGGAACACCAGCCCCTTGCTCCCGACCATCGTTGCCGTCGTCTCCGGCACCGTGCGGGCGAGGCCCAGGGGCTCGACCATCTTGCCCGACACGAACAGGCTCACCGGCATCGGGGCATCATCGGAGTTGGCCATGCGAAGCGTGATCTGGGTTGGCGTTCCTTCCCGGGTGACCGGCTCGTAGTCGACGTGCAGGGAGCCGTCCGGGCTGTGGGCGGTGCGATGGCTGAGGGGTCCGCGGCCGAGCAGGCCAGACAGACAGACCAGGAGGAACGCGACCATCGCCACCAGGCCGATCGCCTGGGCGATCGTCCAGCGTTGCTCGAACTCCAGGTCGTAGCCGACCTCGAGATAGTCGTCGACGCGATCGGCTCCGCGCGTGGGTTCTGCCATGTGATCTCCTGGCGGATCAGCCGGTCGATCAACAATGGCCCTGGCCGCAGGTTGCCTCCGTCCGCGGCCGCCCCCGGTCAGCTTTGCGTGGCTTCCGGCGGCAGGTCGCGCATCCGACGGGCCAGGGCGTTGCTGCCGTGGCGCTCGGCCAGGAACAGGGCGGTGGTGCCCTCGCCGTCCCGGTGCAGCGGATCGGCGCCGCGGTCGAGCAGCAGCCGCGCCATCGCCTCGCGCCCGAACATGACCGCGAACATGAGCGGCGTCCGCCCGACATGGTTGGGCCGGTCGATCGCGGCACCGGCGTCGAGCAGCAGGCGGGCCACCGCGACGTCGCCCCGGAACGCGACGCCGCACAGGGCGGTGCTGCCCTTAGCGTCCGCAAGGTCGGGGGCAGCGCCACGCCGGATCAGCAGCGCGGTGGCGGCCTGGTGGCCGTTGTAGGCGGCGAGGATCAGGGGCGTGTAGCCGCGTCCGTCGGTCCGGTCCGGATCGATGCCGGCATCGAGGAACTGCTCCAGCAGGTCGGCCTGCCCGTCGCGGGCGGCGCCGAAATACAGCGCCTCGACCTCCGCATGGGTGAAGCCTGGCGCATGGGTAAAGCCGGGCGCATGGAGCGGGCCGGGCGCCAGCAACCGGCCATCGTCCGGATCGGTCATGGCGTCCTCCGTGGCAGCGGAGCCAGGATAGGCGCGCCGCACGACGCTTGTCATCCGCCGCGGCGCACCGCCGGAGCCGGTCCGTGCCGGTGCGTGCAGCCCGGCCCCGGTCAGCCCGGCTGCAGCACCATCGCCGGCAGGACGCCGAACAGCCGGTCGAGCGGCACCCGGTCGCCGCCCTCGAACGCCTCGCCGCCCAGCAGATCGATCCAGCGCCCGTCCGGCAGGGCGACGGTGGCGTCGCCCCAGTCCGGGTCGGCCTCGCGCTGGCCGGGGAAGCGCGCCACCAGCACCAGCAGCCGGTCGCCGTCCAGGCTGCGGCCATAGGCGATGGCCCGCTCCGCCCGTCCGCCCTCGATGGCGAGCGGCTCGTAGCTGCCGTCCGCGAACAGCGCCGGCAGCCGACGGCGCAGGTCCAGCAGGAGGGCCGTGACCGCGAGCTTGATCCGCCCGTCCTGCCAGCGCTCCAGCAGCTCCGCCATCAGCGACGCGCGGCCGTCCCGGTCACCGAGGCGCTGCGACAGCTCCGACAATGCGTCCTGGCGCAGGGCGTAGTCGACCGGACGCCGGTTGTCGGGGTCCATCAGGCTCAGGTCCCACATCTCGCAGCCCTGGTAGATGTCGGGCACGCCGGGCAAGGTGAGCTTCATCACCACCTGGATCAGGCTGTTCTGCACGCCCAGCCGGGCCACGCGCTGCGCGAACGGCAGGAAGGAGGCCGCAAAGCCGCCGCGGCTGGTATCCAGCGCGTCGCGGGCGAAGGACTGCATGGCGTCCTCGTAGGCGGCGTCCGGCGCGGTCCAGCCGGAATGCAGCTTGGCCTCCCGCATCGACTTCTCCAGCGCGCCGGCGAGGCGCTTGCCATAGGTGGCGACTGCCGTCTCGTCGGTCGCCTCCAGCAGCTCGACCGGCCAGGAGCCGACCAGCAGCTGGTAGAGCAGGTACTCGTCGTTGCGGTCGGGGGCGGCGGTGCCGTCCAGGTCGCCGCGGCGGGCGCGGAGCAGACGGCTCCAGGTGGTGACCTGACGCGTCCACTCCTCCGGCAGGTCAGACAGCACGGCCAGGCGGGCGCGCGTGTCCTCGCCGCGCTTGGTGTCGTGGGTGGAGGTGCCGAGCATGGAATGCGGCCAATGCTTCGCCCGGTACGCGTTGGCCTTGTGGAACGCGGGCACCGGGATGCCGAAGCGGTCCGGCTCGCCGCCGACCTCGTTCAGCGCCACATGCCGGTTGTAGCGGTAGAAGGTGGTGTCCTCGAGGCCCTTCGCCATCACCGGGCCCGAGTACTGCTGCAGCTTCATGGCGAAGCGCAGCACCGCGATCCGGTTGAAGCCGCTGCGCGGCCTGGCCACCGCCTCGCCGGACAGCACGCGGTGCAGGAAGTCGAACACCGACGGGTCGATGGTGCGGTCCGCGCGCCTGGCGCGGGCGATCGCCCAGTCGAGGTCACGGCGGTCGGCTGCCTCCTGGGTACCGTCCATGTCGATATAGGTGCGGTAGACCGGGAAGTGGGCGACGATCTGCTTGATCGCGCGCTGCAGGATGTTGCGGGTGAAGTCCGCGGTCATGGGGTTCTGTCGGGCGATGCGCCCGGCGTCGCGGCCGAGCACGTTCAGCTCGCTCGCCATCTCGTTCTCCATGATCCGGATCTTGCAGTCGCGCACGATCTGCTCGAACGGCTCACGCAGACCGGTGAAGGTCCGGTACGTTTCGGTGAAGCGCTCCTCCGCAGCCGGATCGATCATGGCGCCGAGCACGAGGTTGGTGAAGTCGTAGCCGGTGGTGCCCTCGACCGGCCAGTCCTCGCGAAGCTGCTCGTGGGCAGCGAGGATCTTCTCGACCACCAGGTAGAACGGACGCGAGGAGGCGGCACGCAGGTTCGTGAAATAGCGCTTGGGGTCGAGCAGCCCGTCGACGTGGTCGAGGCGGATGCCGTCCAGCGTGCCATCCTCGATCATCGGCACGATCCGTGCATGGGCGTGGCGGAACACTTCCGGCAGTTCCATGCGCAGGCCGGCGAGATCGTTGATGTTGAAGAACCGGCGGTAGTTGATGTCGTCGCCGGCAACGCCGTAGTACGCGACGCGCCAGAACTGCTCCTGGATCAGCGCGTCCAGCGCGCGCCAGTCGCCGTTCAGCGCCGCGACCTGCTCCTCCACCGCCGTCCGGCTCTTCACGTCCCCGCGCAACAGGGCTGCCAGCTCCGCCTTCAGCGTGCCGGCGCGCTCGGCCACCTGCGGCCGCCACATCGGCAGGTCGGAGAACAGGTCGGACAGCCGGTCGAGGCCGGGGTCGACATGGCCGAGCACGCGGTCGTAGTGCAGCGGGCAGACCGGCAGCTTGTGGGTGTCATAGGCCCACACGGCGAAGCTGCCCTCGTCGGCATCGTATTTCAGCGCGAGGTTGCCGGCCTTGAGCTCAACCCCGTATTGGTCGCCCAGGAACGGCACCAGCAGCTTGTTCAGCAGGTAGCGGCGGTCCGGATCCCAGTCGATGTCGAACCACCCGGCGTGCTGGGAGTCCGGTCCCCACTCCAGCACGTCGAGCCAGAGCGGGTTGTCCGAGCCGCCGACGCCCATGTGGTTGGGCACGAAGTCGAGGATCTGCCCCAGCCCCTCGGTCCGGAACGCCTGCACCATGGCGGCGAAGTCCGCCTCGGTGCCGAGCTCCGGGTTGAGCGCCTGGTGGTCGGTGATGTCGTAGCCGTGCGTGGAGCCGGGCCGCGCCTTGAGATACGGCGAGGCGTAGATATGGCTGACGCCGAGTTGCCCGAGATACGGCGCCAGCGCGGTCGCATCGCGGAAGCCGTACCCGGCGTGGAACTGGAGCCGGTAGGTGGCCCGCGGGATGATGCTCATGCGTTCTCCAGGGTGCAGCGGACCGACCAGGCGCCGAATGCCGAGCCGGTGTCGCCCTCGCTCCACAGGACCCGGCCGGACGATGCCGGGACGTCGACGACCTTGCCGGACAGGTTGGACGCCAGCACCAGCGTCCGGTCGCCGGCCTGCCAGCGCAGCTCGACCGCTCCCTCGCCGAGGCTGGTGGCGCTGCCGCCGCGCGTGATCGACGCCAGCAACGGCACGATGTGCTGCCTGCGCACGGTGATGAGGTCGCGGTACAGCGACAGCAGGCTGCCCTCCGCTGCCGACCAGTCCAGCTTGGCCGACTCGAAGGTGGCGTTCGCCAATGGGTCGGGGATGCGGTCGCGCATCTCAGGGTCCTGGAACTCGGGGAAGCGCGCGAACTCCTCGCGGCGCCCGTTGCGCACCGCGTCGGCCAGGTCGCCTTCGAAGTCGCAGAAGAACGGGAACGGCTGCTTCGCCCCCCATTCCTCGCCCATGAAGATCATCGGCGCCTGGGGCAGCAGCAGGTAGGTCGCGGCCAGCGCGCGCATCGCCTCCGGTGGGGCGATGCTGCCGAGGCGCTCGCCGAAGGCGCGGTTGCCGATCTGGTCGTGGTTCTGGATGAAGGCGACGAACGCGCCCGGCGGCAACTCGGCGCTGGGTGCGCCGCGTGCGCTGCCGCGATAGGGCATCATCTGCCCCTGGTAGCCGAAACCCTCCGCCAGGGCCCTGCCGAGCAGCGCAGTGTCGCCCTCGTAGTCGGCGTAGTAGCCGGTGCGCTCGTGCGTCGCCGCGGTGTGCAGCACGTGGTGGACGTCGTCGTTCCACTGCGCGGTGTAGTGCACCGGCTGCCCGTTCTCGCGTCCGAGCCGGGTCGGGTCGTTGTCCTCGTTCTCCAGCAGCAGGTGCAGCGGCCTTGTCGTGGAGGCGCGCGCACGGTCGGCGAGCTCGTCGAGCAGGTGGCGGCCGCTGTCGTCGATGATTGCGTGCACCGCGTCGAAGCGCAGCCCGTCGAGGTGGAACTCGCGGATCCAGTAGAGCGCGTTGCCGATGATGAACTCGCGCACCGGCGCCGCGTGCTCGCCGTCGTAGTTGATGGCGGCTCCCCACGGCGTCTTGTGACGATCGGTGAAGAAGGCAGGGGCATAGACCGGCAGGTAGTTCCCGTCCGGTCCGAAATGGTTGTAGACCACGTCGAGCAGGACCGCGATTCCGCGCGCGTGCGCCGCCTCGACCAGCGCCTTTAGGTCGTCCGGACGGCCATAACTGGAGTCCGGTGCGTATGGCAGCACGCCGTCGTAGCCCCAGTTGCGCCGGCCGGGAAAATCGGCGATCGGCATGATCTCGATCGCGGTGACGCCGAGCAACCGGAGGTGGTCGAGCCTGTCGGCCGCGGCACGGAACGTTCCTTCGGGCGTGAACGCACCCACGTGCAGCTCGTACAGCACCACCTCGTCCCACGGGCGGCCGGCCCAGCGCTCGGTCCAGCGGTAGGCGTCCGGATCCATCACCTGGCTCGGCCCGTGCACGTCCTGCGGCTGGAACCGCGACGCCGGGTCCGGGACCCGGAGGCCGTCGGGAAGCTGGTAGCGATACAGCGTGCCGGAGCCGGCGCCGGGGACGTGGATCTCGTGGAAGCCGCCCATCTGCGCCTGCATCGGCAACACCCGGCCCTCCGGCTCCAGCGCCAGCGACACCGTGTCGCATCCTGGCGCCCACAGGCGGAAGCGGACGCCGTCCGCGTCCAGGACGGCGCCCTGGGTCAAGTCAGGGGAGGAAGCGCTCATTTCGGAAGGTCCGGCACAAGTTCGAACAGCAGGAAGGAGCGGCCGGTGACGTCGTACACCTGCTCCGGCGTGAAGTGCTGGTCCTCCTTCTCCTCGCTCTCCTCGGACAGGTTGGTGTCGATGATCAGCTTCCATATCTGCTCGGTCGCCGGCGGCAGCTTGAAGCCGACCAAGTCGTGCCAGGCGTTGAACACCATCAGCAGGGTGGCATCCAGTCCGCGCTTCTTGATGCCGCTCGGCTGTGCACGGCCATCGAGCATCAGGCCGAGACATTGTGCCGTCTCCCAGTCCCCCGGCATCATCTCGCCGCCGCCCGCGTTGACCCAGGTCAGCTCCTTGATGTCGAGCTCCTCGTTGTAGCCGGCGGTCAGGAACCGGTTGCGACGCAGGATCGGGAAGCGACGGCGCAGCGCGGTCAGACGCGACACGAAACGGATCAGGCTCCGGCCCTTCTCCGCGATGTCCCAGTTCACCCAGGAGATGTCGCTGTCCTGGCAGTACGCGTTGTTGTTGCCGTCCTGCGTGCGGCCGAACTCGTCGCCGGCGAGCAGCATCGGCGTGCCCTGGCTGAGCAGCAGCGTCGACAGCATGTTGCGCATCTGCCGCGCCCGCACGCGCTGGATCTCCGGATCGTCGGTCGGGCCCTCGACGCCGTAGTTGTAGGAGCGGTTGTCGGACGAGCCATCCTTGTTGTCCTCGCCGTTCGCCTCGTTGTGCTTCTCGTTGTAGGTGACGCAGTCGTTCAGGGTGAAGCCGTCATGGGCGGTGATGAAGTTGACGCAGGCCCACGGCTTGCGGCCCTGGCGGTCGAATTCGGCCGGGCTTCCGAGCAGGCGCGGCGCGATCTTGGCCGCGACCAGATCGCCCTTCCAGAACTCGCGCACCTCGTCGCGGAACTTGTCGTTCCACTCGGCCCAGCCAGGCGGGAACTCGCCCACCTGGTAGCCGCCGGGGCCGCAATCCCAGGGCTCGGCGATCAGCTTGACCGTGCCCAGCGTCGGATCCTGGCTGCACGCCTTGAGGAAGCCGGACTGGTTGTCGAAGCCGTTCGGCTCGCGGGCCAGGATGGTGCCGAGATCGAAGCGGAAGCCGTCGACGTGCGTCTCCTCGGCCCAATAGCGCAGGCTGTCGGTGACCATCTGCATCACCCGCGGGTGCGACAGGTTGACCGTGTTGCCGGTGCCGGTGTCGTTGATGTAGTAGCGCGGCTGGTCCGGGAGAAGCCGGTAGTACGACGTGTTGTCGATGCCCTTGAACGACAGGGTCGGACCGCGCTCGTTGCCTTCCGCGGTGTGGTTGTAGACCACGTCGAGGATCACCTCGAGCCCGGCCTCGTGGATCGCCGCGACCATCTCCTTGAACTCGCGCAACGATTGTTCCGGCTCCGCGGCATAGCGGGTGTTGGGTGCGAAGAAGCCGATCGAGTTGTAGCCCCAGTAGTTGGTGAGGTCCTTCTCCAGCAGGTTGCTGTCGAGGATGAAGCTGTGGATCGGCAGCAGTTCGATGGAGGTGACGCCGAGCTTCTTGATGTAGTTCAGCACCGCCGGCGTCTTCATGCCGACATAGGTGCCGCGCAGAGACTCCGGCACCGCCGGATGCTTCATGGTGTAGCCGCGGACGTGGGTCTCGTAGAGGATCGTCTGGTCCCACGGGATCGGATTGCGCTTCGGCTGGCCCTTCCAATCGAAGGTCGGGTCGATCACCACCGACTTGACCATGAACGGCGCGCTGTCGCGCTCGTCGAAGCTCAGGTCGTCGTCCGGGTGGCCGATGGTGTAGCCGAACAGCGCCGGGTCCCACTTCAGCTCGCCGAAATGCGCCGGCGCGTAGGGGTCGAGCAGCAGCTTGTTCGGATTGAAGCGGTGGCCGGCCTCCGGTGCATACGGCCCGTGCACGCGGTAGCCATAGATCTGGCCGGGCCCGACACCTGGCAGCCAGCCGTGGAAGATCTGGTCGGTATACTCCGGCAGGGTGACGCGTTCGACCTCGACCTTGCCGTCGCTGTCGAACAGGCAGACCTCGACCTTGGTCGCGTTGGCGGAGAACAGCGCGAAGTTCGTCCCCTTGCCGTCCCAGGTGGCGCCGCGCGGGAACGGATAGCCTTCACGCAGGTTCTTCTTGACGATACTGGCCACGGGCAGTCCTTCGACGATGGAGGCGATGTCCGCGACAGAACCCGTGCTGCCCTAGCCGGTTCCGCCAGGCGGAAATGGTGATGATGCCGTGAAGGCCCGCGTGTCGCCGCAGCCGAGCGTGACGAACGCGCCGGGCGGCAGGCCGCGATCGCTGCACGATGCCGCCAGCCGACGTTCCGGCTCGTCGATCGGCTCGTCGGTCAGCTGGAAGGTGCCGAAATGCATGCCGATCGAACGGTGCGCGCCGAGCGACAGGTGGGCGCCCACCGCCTCCTCCGGGTTCATGTGCACCGCCGCCATCAGCGAACGCGGATCGTAGGCGCCGATCGGCAGCAGGGCGAGGTCGGGCGGGCCCAGAAGCCGGCCGATCTCGCTCCAGTGCGGCCCGTCGCCGGAATCGCCGGCGAACAGCACACGCATCGGCGCCTGCTCGATCATGAAGCCGGACCACAGCGCCCGCCTGCCGTCGAACGGGGTGCGGGCCGAGAAGTGCCGTGCCGGGGTGGCGGTGACGGTGGCATCCCCGACGCGGTGCGACTGCCACCAGTCGAGCTCGGTGATCCGCGTCGCGCCCGCCTGTGCCAGCAGCCGGGCGTTGCCGAGTGGGGTGACGAAGGCGGGCGCGTCGCGGGCGACGATCGCCGACAGGCTGGGCAGGTCGAGGTGGTCGTAGTGGTTGTGCGACACCAGCACCAGGTCGACCGGCGGCAGAGCGTCAAGCCGCCGTCCCGGCGGTCGCGCCCGCTTCGGCCCGGCCCAGGACACCGGCGAGCAGCGCTCGCTGAACACCGGGTCGGTCAGGATCGTGAGGCCGGGCAGCCGGAGCAGGAAGCCGGCATGGCCGAGAAAGGTGAGGCTGGCGCCGTCCGCCGGCGGCTCGCCGCGCGGGTCGCCTTCGGGCGGCGGGTCCACGATCCCGGACGGCCAGGGTGCACGCGTGCCGCCGAGCCGCCAGCGCAGGATCGGCAGCAGGCCGCGGCCGGCCGACGGCCGCTGCGGCGCCGGTCCGGTCGCGGGGTTGTGGAACAGGGTCCCGTCGCAATGGTCGGACGGCGGAAACGCGGTCGCCGTCATGCCGGCGGCGGCACGGTGATGACCCGCGCGCCGCGGCTGTAGGTGAGCCAGGCCGACGCCCAGTTCACGTACACCGCGATGCGGTTCTGCGCGCTCACCAGCAGGAGCAGGTGCACGGCACTCCACACCAGCCAGGCCGGCAGGCCGGTCAGGCGGATCCGGCCGAAATCCGCCACCGCCGAGGACCGGCCGATCACCGCGAGCTGGCCCCAGTCGGTGTAGCGGAACGGACCGGGCGAGGGCCGTCCGCGCAGCCGGGCGGCGATCACCCGGCCGACATGGCGGCCCTGCTGCTTGGCGACCGAGCCCAGCCCGGGCAACGGCTTGTTGTCCGGACCGTCCAGTGCAGCCGCGTCGCCGATCACGAAGATCTCCGGATGGCCAGGCAGGCTGCAATCCCCTTCCACGGCGACCAGGCCGCGCCTGTCGCCTCCGATGCCGAGCCAGCGCGCCACCGGCGTGGCCGCGGTGCCGGCGGCCCAGAACACGAAGGCGGCGTCGATGCGCTCGTTCCCGGCCAGCACGCCCTGCTCGTCCAGCGCCTTCACCCCGGCGCCGAGCCGCAGCTCGACCCCGATCCGCTGCAGCCGGCGGACGGCGTAGTCCGACAGGCGCGTCGGAAACGAGGCGAGGACGCGGTCGCCGGCGTCGCACAGCACGATGCGGGCGGTGGAAGGCTGGATGTGCCGGAAGTCGCGCGCCAGGGTGTTGTGGGCGAGCTCGGCGATCGAGCCGGCCATCTCGACCCCGGTGGGACCGGCGCCGACCACCACGAAGGTCAGCAGCCGGCGCACCGCGGCGGGATCGTCCTCGGTCTCGGCACGCTCGAAGGCGTCCAGCAGGCGCGCGCGCACCGACAGGGCGTCGGCGGCGCTCTTCAGCGCCGGGGCACGCGCCGCCCAGTCGTCGTGGCCGAACCAGGAGTAGACCGACCCGGTCGCCAGCACGAGCGTGTCGTAGGGCACCGGCGCGTGCCCCTGGATGGCGACGGTCCGGCCCTGCCGGTCCACCCCCGTCACCTCGGCCATCAGCACGGACACATTGGCGGCGCGACGGAACACCGAGCGGATCGGCACGGCGATGCTGGTGGCGCTCAGCGCGGCGGTCGCCACCTGGTAGAGCAGGGGCTGGAACAGGGTGTGGTTGGTGCGGTCGATCACCGTGACGGCGCATCCGGTGCCGGCCAGGATCTTCGCCGCGTTCAGCCCGCCGAAGCCGCCGCCGACGATCACGACCCGGTGAGCGACCGGGGCGTGGGTCGCCGCGGTCGTCGTAGCCGACGGCTCCGGTTGGGCCCTGTCGCTCGGCATTCGGCTTGGCATCGACCTCGAACCCTTCCTGCCGGCAGGCCCGGATGCCGCGCCGGCCCCGCGGCATGCGGCCGGAGCAGGGCAACGTCACGTCCCGGCGCCGGTTGCGCGGGCCGCGGCCGGCCCTTAATGCAGGGACGATCGGACAGCCGCGCTGCCGCCGGTCCCGGCCACGGCCGAACCAAGGAACCCCCCCGGATGCCGCGTCCACCAGCACGGGCCCTGGCGCTCGTCGCCGTTCTCCCGCTTGCCGCACTGCTCGTCCCGGTCGCCGCCCCGATCGGCGTGGACATCGCGCTGGCGGCACCGCCTCCGGCTCCCCCACCACCGGCAGTGGGCGTCACCGCGGTGCACAGCCAGCCGGTGACCAGCAGTGCGCAGTACATCGGCCGGATCCAGGCAATCGACCGGGTGGCGCTGGTGGCGCGCGTGACCGCCTACCTGGACCGGCGCCTGTTCGACGAGGGCGCCGAGGTGAAGAAGGGCGACCTGCTGTACGTGCTGGAACAGGGGCCGTTCCAGGCGCAGGTGCTGGCGCAGCAGGGCACGCTGGCCCAGGCCCAGGCCAACGTGGTCAACGCCCGGGTGAACTTCCAGCGCCAGGCCGAGCTGCTGCGCACCCCGGCCGGGCAGAAGCAGGCCTACGACAACGCGTCCGAGACCGCGCAGAGCGGTGCCGCCAACGTGCTGACGGCGCAGGGCAACCTGCAGAGCGCGCAGATCCAGCTCGGCTACACCGAGATACGAGCCCCGGTGGACGGCCGGATCACCTCGACCGCGGTCAACGAGGGCAACGTGGTCAGCCCGAGCAGCGGCGCACTTGCCACCATCGTCACCCAGGACCCGATGTACGTGGTGTTCCCGGCGGCGACCCGCGACGTGCTGGGCCTGCAGCGGAAGTACCGGAAAACCGGCGGGCTGGGCCAGGCGGCGGTCAAGCTCACGCTCGGCGACGGTTCGCTGTACGACCACGACGGCAGGCTGGACTACGTGTCGCCGACGGTCGCCACCCAGACCGACACCATCACGCTCCGCGCCACGGTCGACAACCCGCAGCGCGGCCAGGGCGCCGGTGGCCACGGGCTGACCAGCCGCGAGCTGGTGGATGGCGAGTTCGTGACGGTGACGGTGCAGGACCCGCATCCGGTCGAACGCCTGGTGATCCCGCGTGCCGCCGTGCTGTCGGACCAGCAGGGCGACTATGCCTTCACGGTGGACGCGCAGCACCACGCCAGGCGGGTCAACCTCCGGCTGGGCGACATCGTCGGCACCGACTCCGTGGTGCTGTCCGGCCTGACCGAGGGCGAGGGGATCATCGTCGACGGGCTGCAGCGGGTGCACGACGGCGGGATCGTGTCTCCGACCGAGCCGCAGCCGGTGGTGGCCGATCCCGACGTGGCGCAGGGCCAGCAGTCCGGCGCCGGCCGCAACGCCGTGTCCGGCGGGGCCGCGACCGGCGGTCCGGCTAACACCGGGGCGCCGGGGAGCGGCCGGAACGCTGGCCAGGGTTCCGGCCAGACTGGGACTGGCGCGACCGGGACCGGCCAGACTGGAGCCGGCCAGACCGGCAGCCAGGCGTCGAGGGACCAGGCAGCTGCGGGCCAGGGCAGCTCGTCCCCGCCGGCGTCCAGCACCAGCCCGAGCCAGCACTAGGATCCCGCCATGATTTCCGGCGTCTTCATCGACCGGCCCCGGCTGGCGATCGTGATCGCGATCGTCATCACCCTGGCCGGCATCGTCGGCCTGACCCGCATCCCGGTCGCGCAGTTCCCCGACGTGGTGCCGCCGCAGGTCCAGGTGACGGCGACCTATCCCGGCGCCTCGGCGTCCGTGGTCGAGCAGTCGGTGGCGCAGCCGATCGAGGCGCAGGTCGTCGGCGTCGACAAGATGATCTACATGCGCTCCGCCAGCGGCAACGACGGCTCGTACGGCCTGACCGTCAGCTTCCAGCTCGGCACCAACCCGGACGTCAACACCGTCAACGTGCTGAACCGGGTGCAGACCGCCAACGCGGAGCTGCCGGCGACGGTGCAGGCGGAAGGGCTGACGGTGCAGAAGCGCTCGTCGGCGATCCTGATGTTCATCAACTTCTACAGCCCGACCAACGTGTTCAAGCCGCTATTCATCGCCAACTACATGACCATCAACGTCATCGACGGCGTGTCGCGCACGCCCGGCGTGGGCCAGGCGTCGCTGCTGTCGCGGCAGAACTACTCGATGCGGATCTGGTTCGACACCAACCGTCTGACCAATCTCGGCCTGTCGCCGGCCGACATCACCAACGCGATCGCGCAACAGAACACGGTGGCGGCGGTCGGCCGTATTGGCGCACGGCCGACCGGGCCCGACCAGCAGTACCAGTTCAACGTGCAGACTCAAGGAAGGCTGGTGACGCCGGCGCAGTTCGGCGCCATCGTGATCCGCGCGCAGCCGGATGGCTCGGTGCTGCGCCTGAGCGACGTCGCGCGGGTGGAGCTCGGCGCGCAGACGCTGGATTCCGAATCACGCTTCGACGGCAACCCGTCGGTGGCACTGGCGATCTACCTGTCGCCCGGCGCCAACGCGCTCGACACCGCGACCGCGATCAAGGGGCTGGTGACGCGGCTGTCGCACCGCTTCCCGCCGGGCCTGGTCTACAACATCACCTATGACAGCACCGACTTCGTGCGCGACACCGTGCACGAGGTGATCAAGACCATCATCGAGGCGTTCGTCCTGGTGGTGATCGTGGTGTTCCTGTTCCTGGGCAGCCTGCGCGCCACCATCATCCCCACCATCGCCATCCCGGTCAGCCTGATCGGCGCGTTTGCCGGCATGACCGCGGTCGGCATCTCGGCCAACACGGTGTCGCTGCTGGCGATGGTGCTGGCGATCGGCATCGTGGTCGACGATGCGATCGTGGTGGTCGAGAACGTCGAGCGGGTGATGGAGGAGGAACCCGAGCTGTCGCCGGCGGACGCGACCAAGAAGGCGATGGTGCAGATCACCGGGCCGATCATCGCCATCACCCTGGTGCTGCTGTCGGTGTTCGTGCCGATCGCCTTCATCCCGGGCCTGTCCGGCGTGCTGTTCCGCCAGTTCGCGCTGACCATCTGCACCGCCATGCTGATCTCGGCGCTGAACGCGCTGACGCTGTCGCCGGCGCTCTGCGGGGTGTTCCTGCGTCACTCCGGCCCCAGGCGCGGCATCATGGGCGGGGTGTCGCGGGTGATCGACGCGGTGCGCAACGGCTATTCGCGCGTGGTGTCGCGGCTGCTCGGCTTCGCGCTGGGCGGCATCCTGGTGGTGGTGGGTGCTGGCGTGCTGATCGCGCTGATGCAGCGCACGCTGCCGGCGGGTTTCCTGCCGGAGGAGGACCAGGGCGGCTTCTTCATCAACGTGCAGCTGCCGGACGCCGCCGCGGTGGGACGCACCAGCGGCGTGGTGGCGCAGGTGGAAAAGCTCGCGCACAACCTGCCCGGGGCGGCGCACACCTTCGGGGTGATCGGCTACTCGTTCCTGGACGGGGTGCAGGAGCCGAACGCCGGCTTCGTGTTCGTGCGGCTCAAGGCGTTCCAGGACCGCACCGCGGCGGCGGAAGGCGCCACCGCGCTGATCGGCCGCGTGTTCGGCCAGGCCCAGGGCATACGCCAGGCGACCGTGTTCCCGTTCAACCTGCCGCCGATCATCGGCCTGTCGCCCGGCGGCGGCTTCGAGTACGAGCTGGAGGCGCTGGAAGGCCAGGACACCGACCAGCTTGCCGCCCAGCTGCGCGGGCTGGTGGCGGCGGCGAACCAGAGCCCCGACCTGGCGCGGGTGTTCACCACCTTCACCGCCAACACCCCGTCGCTGTATCTCGACATCGACCGGGCCAAGGCGCAGGCGCTGGGCGTCAACATCAACGACATCTTCACCGCCCTGCAGACCACGCTGGGCGGCAGCTACGTCAACGACTTCAACCTGTTCGGCCGGGTGTGGCAGGTCAACGTGGAGGGCGAGGCGCGCGACCGCTCGAAGATCGACGACCTGTGGCGGCTCTACCTGCGCAACAGCAGCGGCGGCACCGTGCCGCTGCGTGCGCTGGCCACCCTGCGCATCATCACCGGGCCGCAGGCGATCACGCGGTACAACAACTTCCGGGCGATCACCGTGAACGGCACCCCGGCGCCCAGCGTGTCGTCGGGCACGGCGCTGGCGGCCATGGCGCACATCTCGGCCGGCACCCTGCAGTCCGGCTACGACTACGAATGGACCAGCACCGCCTACCAGGAGGTGGCCGCGTCGGGAAAGACCGGGATCATCCTGGCCATGGCGCTGCTGTTCGCGTTCCTGTTCCTGGTGGCGCTGTACGAGAGCTGGATCATCCCGATCCCGGTGCTGATGTCGGTGTCGGTGGGCGTCCTCGGCGCCTTTGTCGGCATCAAGCTGGGTGGGCTCTCGCTCGACCTGTACGCGCAGATCGGGCTGGTGGTGCTGATCGCGCTGGCGGCCAAGAATGGCATCCTGATCGTCGAGTTCGCCAAGGAGCGGCGCGAGGCGGGCGAGAGCATACGCGAGGCGGCGCGGCAGGGTGCGCACATGCGGTTCCGTGCGGTGATGATGACCTCGTTCGCCTTCATCCTCGGGCTGCTGCCGCTGGTGACCGCGACCGGCGCCGCCTCGGTCAGCCGGCGCGACGTCGGCACGCCGGTGTTCGCCGGCATGCTGGCGGCGAGCGGCATCGGCATCTTCATCATCCCGATGCTCTACGTCACCTTCCAGACCATGCGCGAATGGTTCCACCGCCAGCTCGGCATCGGCGAGCACAGGAAGCACGGCCCGTCATAGGAACCTGGCGCGTCGTCCCCGGCGGACGGGCGGCCCGCTGAGCCGTTGCTCCCTCAGTTCCCGCCGTTGCTCGCGGCGATGAACTGCGCCATGCGATCGTGCATCGCGCGACGGGCGGCGTCGTTGATGTAGGCCTCGTGCCCGGTGGGAAAGAACTGGTACTCGATGTTGTCCTGCAGGGAGGCCGGGATCGGCAGGTGCTTCATCTCGTAGATCGTGGCGAGATAGGTCGTGCTCAGGTCGAAATAGCCGCCCATGACCAGGACGTGCATGGCCGGGTTCCGCTTCATGGTTTCCGCCAGGTCCGGAAGGACGTTGTAGAAGCCGAGCCACGGCTTCCCCGGCGTGGCGTGGTAGGTGTCCCACTTCAGGCCGGGAACGTCTGCGAAGGGCTGGAACACGAGGTCGGTGCCGAACCTGAGGGTGTCGCGCATGTAGCCATGCATCGCCGCCGTGATCGCCGAGCTGGTCGAGGTCGAGAACGGGTCGTATCCGGCCTCGGCGGCCATCGGATCCAGGGCCGGGCCCTGGTAGCGCGCGTCGAGCCGGCCGATCGTTTGTTGTCCGTCCTGCAGCAGCATCTTCTCGAACGCGGCGGCGGTGATGCGAAGATTGGCCTTCAGCCAGTCCGCCGCCGACAAGCCGGTATAGTCGGCAAGCCTCGCCGCCACCGCCCGCTTCCTGTCCGGGGGCAGGTCCGCGCCGGCGAGCAGCGCGCTCGCGTAGTCGCCGAGCGCGTAGCGTTCCACCTCGTGGATCCAGGGTTCCAGAGCGGCCGGCCGGTTCGCCACCTTGTCGTGATACCAGGCGATCGCGGCATAGCTTGGCAGCGCCAGGAAGAACGGATTGTCGATGCCCGGGTCGGACGGCGCTGCGTCGATGAAGTCGTCGATGCTCAGGTACTGGCTCAACGAGATGATCCCGTTCAGGTCCACGTCGTCCCCGATCAGTTGCCGGGCGAGCGCTGCGTTGCGCACCGTGCCGTAGCTGTGGCCGAACAGGTACTTGGGCGAGTTCCAGCGATCGTACTTGGTCAGGAAGCGCCGGATGAAGCGGTCGAACGCGGCCGCATCTTCGTCGATGCCGTAGAAGCTGGCGGCAGCGTCGCGACCCTGGATGCTGCCATAACCGGTGCCCGGCGCGTCGATGAACACCAGGTCGGCGGCGTCCAGCAGCGCGTCCGGATTGTTCTGGACCCGGTACGGCCCGCCCGCCGGGTGCCGCAGGTCGGGAACCACCGCCCGCACCGGCCCGACGCTTTCCATCAGCAGGCTCATGGTCGAGGAGCCGGGGCCGCCGTCATAGATGAACACGATCGGCCGCTGCCGGGAGGCCGTCGACGCGAAATAGGCGGTGTAGGACAGGGTGGCCGTCGCCGGCCGATCGTCCGCTGCCGCCGGCAGCGCCGCGTCCGGACGGGTGCTGCCATCGAGCGCCAGTCGGGCATCCGCCTGGTCGCTCCCGCCAACCGCAAGCAACCCGGCGATGGCGGTATAGGCGAGCACCTGCCCTTTCGCGAGGCTGACCGAGCCGCTGGTGACGGAGTCTGCGACCGCGCCACCGGTCGATCCCGCGGCCGAGGACGATCCCGCCACGCTTCCGCTGGCCGACACCGCGCCGGCGGCGATCGCCGCCTTCATGAAGGCGGCGAGGGCGATCGGCAGGCCCGTTGCGGCGAGAACGCGGCGGCGGCCGCCGGGCTGGGACTGGTCGGGCATGAAGATCCTCTGGCAGGGGCCGACTGGGTTGCTGGCTGCATCATCGGTCCCGGACCGTGCCGGGCACCAGATCCCGCCGCTCGCCGCACCCTGCAGGCCGTGTCGACGATCACCGGTCTTCCGGGGTGCGGCTCGCGTCGGCATCGAGCTTTCGTGATGGCCTGGCGCAACCCGTGACGAGATTGGGACGTTCCGAACACGCGGGATTGGGTGCAGCGTGCCGCGACGTCGAGGCCGTCGGCTTGCGGGGCCGTTCGCTGCGCTGCAACATGGCGCGGGCCGTGATCCGGCCGCATGTCGACGACAACGGAAGGCGGTTTCTCCATGGGTTCAGGCCAGCGCGACCTCCTGCGGGCACCGGACGGTTCCTCGGGCGGCTCGGCCGCGATCGACCAGCTCTGCATCAACACGATGCGGACCCTGGCGATGGACGCGGTGCAGAAGGCGAAGTCCGGGCATCCCGGGACGCCCATGTCCCTGTCGCCGGCTGCCTACGTGCTGTGGAACCAGCTGCTCCGCTACAACCCCGAGGACCCGAACTGGCCGAACCGCGACCGCTTCGTGCTGTCGGTCGGTCACGCCTCGATGCTGCTGTACTCGCTGATCTTCCTGGCCGGAGTGAAGTCGGTCAACGAGGGCGAGGACCGCTCCGCGCCGTCGCTGACACTGGACGACCTGAAGCAGTTCCGCCAGCTCAGCTCCAAGACCCCGGGCCATCCGGAATACCGCTTCACCTCCGGCGTCGAGACCACCACCGGCCCGCTCGGCCAGGGCTGCGGCAATTCGGTCGGCATGGCGATGGCGCAGCGCTGGCTGGCTGACCGCTACAACAAGCCAGGGTTTCCGATCTTCGACTACCACATCTGGACCTTCAGCGGCGACGGCGACCACATGGAGGGCATCTCCAGCGAGGCGGCGTCGATCGCCGGCCACCTGAAGCTGTCCAACCTCACCTGGCTGTATGACAGCAACCAGATCAGCATCGAGGGCTCTACCGACCTCGCCTTCATCGAGAACACGCACAAGCGGTTCGAGGGCTATGGCTGGAACGTGCTGGAGGTGCAGGACGCCAACGACCTCGGCCTGTTGCGTGCCCAGTTCGAGGCGGCCCGGGCGCAGGACGGTGCGGACGGCGGCAGGCCGACCTTGATCGTGGTGCACAGCAAGATCGCGTGGGGGGCACCGAAGAAGCAGGGGACCGCCGCCGCGCACGGCGAGCCGCTCGGCGACGAGGAGGTCGCCGGCACCAAGAAGTTCTACGGCTGGCCCGAGGACAAGACCTTCTACGTGCCCGACGAGGTGCCGCCGCACTTCCAGGCCGGGATCGGCGCGCGCGGGCAGAAGCTCAACGCCGAGTGGCTGGAGATGATCGGCCGCTACAAGAGTGAGTATCCGGAGCTCGCAGCCGAACTGGAGATGATCAACCAGCATCATCTGCCGGAAGACTGGGACAAGGAGATCCCCAGCTATGAGGCGGACAAGAAGGGTGTCGCCTCGCGCGAAAGCTCGGGCAAGATCCTGAACGCGATCGCGCCGCACGTGCCATGGATGATCGGCGGCGCCGCCGACCTGTCGCCGTCCACCAAGACCAACCTGACGTTCCAGGGCGCCGGCAGCTACGAGGCCGGCAACTACGGCGGGCGCAACCTGCATTTCGGCGTGCGCGAGCACGCGATGGGCTCGATCTGCAACGGCATCGCTCTGTCCGGCATCCGGCCTTACTGCTCGGGGTTCCTGATCTTCTCCGACTACATGAAGGCGCCGATCCGCCTGTCGGCGATCATGGAGCTGCCGGTCGTCTACATCTTCACCCATGACAGCATCGGCGTGGGCGAGGACGGCCCGACCCACCAGCCGATCGAGCAACTGGCGCAGCTGCGTGCCACCCCCGGCATCATGACCATCCGTCCTGGCGACGCCAACGAGGTCGCCGAGGCCTGGCGGGTGATCGTGCCGCTGAAGGAGCGGCCGGCGGCGCTGATCCTGAGCCGGCAGGCGCTGCCGACCCTGGACCGCACCAAGTACGCGCCGGCATCCGGCCTGGCCAAGGGCGCCTACGTGCTGGGCGACTGCGAGGGCACGCCGGCGGTGATCCTGATGGCGACCGGTTCGGAGCTGTCGCTGGCGGTCGGCGCCTACGAGGCGCTCACCGCGGAGGGGATCAAGGCGCGGGTGGTGTCGATGCCGTCCTTCGACCTGTTCGAGGAGCAGGACGAGGCCTATCGCGAGAGCGTGCTGCCGTCGGACGTGACCGGACGGGTGGCGGTCGAGCAGGCGGCGTCGTTCGGCTGGGACCGCTATGTCGGGTTCAAGGGCGCCATCATCGCCATGCATACGTTCGGCGCCTCCGCGCCGCTTGCCGACCTGCAGACCAAGTTCGGCTTCACGCCCGAGAAGGTGCTGGAGACGGCACGTGCCCAGGCGAACGGCGCCAAGAAGTAGGCGCGCCGACATCGGACCGGCGGCGCTCCGGCGCTTCCTGGAAGAACCTGCCGGTCGATCCGGTGGAGCGGGCCAGGGGCTCCGGGAAACCGGTCCGGAGCCGGTCCGCTCCGAGAACCGCTTGAAGGAGCTCACCTCATGAACGTCGTTCAGAAGACGCCAGGTCAGACCGCGGCAGGGGCACAAGAGGGCAACCCGCTGCAGGCCCTGGCGAAGTTCGGGCAGTCGCCCTGGCTCGACTTCATCCAGCGCTCCTTCATCCAGAACGGCAGCCTGGCCAAGCTGGTCACCGACGACGGGCTGAAGGGCGTGACCTCGAACCCTGCCATCTTCGAGAAGGCAATGGGGCACGGCACCGACTACGACGACCAGTTCAAGTCGATCGTGCAGGGCGAGCGCAACACCGACGTTTCGGAAATCTACGAGACGATGGCGATCGACGACATACGCGCCGCCGCCGACGTGCTGAAGCCGGTCTGGGACGAGACCGAGGGCCTGGACGGTTATGTCAGCCTAGAAGTGTCGCCTTATCTGGGCTTGAACACTGAGCCGACCATCGAGGAAGCCCGCCGCCTGTGGAAGGCGGTCGGCAAGCCTAACCTGATGGTCAAGATCCCTGGAACCGAGCCGGGCGTGCCGGCGATCCGCCAGGTGATCTCCGACGGAATCAACGTCAACGTCACCCTGCTGTTCTCGCTCGACGCCTACCAGAACGTGCTGGAGGCCTACATCTCCGGACTGGAGGATCGGCACGGCAAGGGCGGGGACATCTCGCACATCTCCTCGGTCGCCAGCTTCTTCGTCAGCCGGATCGACGGGCTGATCGACAAGGAGATCGACAAGAGGATCGAGGCCGGCGATGCGGAGGCCGACACGCTCAAGTCGCTCCGCGGCAAGGTGGCGATCGCCAACGCCAAGATGGCGTACCAGCACTACCTGGAAATCAGCGCCGGCCCGCGCTGGCAGGCGCTCAAGGCAGCAGGCGCCAATCCGCAGCGCCTGCTCTGGGCCTCCACTGGGGTGAAGGACAAGGCGTACAGCGACGTGCTGTATTGTGACGAGCTGGTTGGCGCGGACACCGTCAACACCATGCCGCCGGCCACGATGGACGCGTTCCGCGACCACGGCACCCCGCGCAACGCCCTGACCGAGGACGTCGAGGGCGCACGCAAGGTCCTGTCCGAGGTCGAGCGCCTCGGTCTCGACCTGGATGGCGTGACCACCAAGCTGGTCAAGGACGGAGTGGACGCGTTCGCCGACTCGTTCGACGCGCTGCTCGGCGCAGTGGCGGCAAAGAAGGTGGAGCTGGCCGGCGACACCGTCGCCAAGAGCTCGGTCAAGCTGCCCAAGGAGCTGGATGAGGCGGTCACGGCCAGCCTGGAAACGTGGCGCAAGGCTGGCACGGTGCGCAAGCTCTGGCAACGCGACGCGTCGGTCTGGACCGGCCAGGACGAGGGCCAGTGGCTCAACTGGCTCAGCGTCGTGCGCGAGCGCACCGAGCATGTCGACGAGCTGACCGCGTTCCAGGACGAGGTCAAGGCGAAGGGCTTCAGCCACGTGCTGCTGCTCGGCATGGGCGGGTCGAGCCTCGGCCCGGAAGTGCTGGCCGAGACCTTCGGCCAGCGCGCCGGCTACCCGGAACTGCATGTGCTCGACAGCACCGATCCGCAGCAGGTGGCGACGTTCGAGAACAAGGTCGACCTGGCGAAGACCCTGGTGATCGTCAGCTCCAAGTCCGGCGGCACGCTGGAGCCGAACATCCTTAAGGCATACTTCTTCGACAAGGTGCAGAAGGCGTTCGATCAGGCAGGGGGCGGCGGCAAGGCAGGCGAGCAGTTCGTGGCCGTAACCGATCCCGGCTCGCACATGGAGGAGGTGGCGAAGCAGGACGGGTTCTGGCGCATCTTCCACGGCGACAAGGCGATCGGCGGCCGCTACTCCGTACTGTCCAACTTCGGGCTGGTTCCGGCGGCGGCGATCGGCCTCGACGTGTCCGAGTTCCTGTCCAACGCCGATCGGATGGCCAAGGCGTGCTCTGCCGGCACGCCGCCGAACCAGAACCCGGGCGTGCTGCTCGGCACCGTGCTGGGCGTGGCGGCGGCGCACGGGCGCGACAAGGTGACGATCGAGGCGTCGCCCGGCATTGCCGACCTCGGCGCCTGGCTGGAGCAGTTGCTGGCGGAGTCCACCGGCAAGGACGGCAAGGGCCTGATCCCGATCGAGGGCGAGACGCTGGCGGCGCCGTCTGCCTACGGCGAGGACCGGGTGTTCGCTTATCTGCGCCTGACCGACAGCCCGGACGCGACCCAGGATGCGGCGATCAAGGCGCTGGAGGAGGCCGGGCAGCCGGTGGTGACCGTCGCGCTGACGTCGAAGATGCAGATCGCGCAGGAGTTCTTCCGCTGGGAGTTCGCCACCGCGGTCGCCGGCGCCATCATCGGCATCAACGCGTTCAACCAGCCGGACGTCGAGGCCAGCAAGATCGAGACCCGCAAGCTGACCGACGCCTACAACCAGAGCGGCTCGCTGCCGCCGGAAACCCCGTTCGCCACCGACGGCGACTTCAGCTTCTTCGCCGACGAGGACAACGCCAAGGCGCTCGGTGGCGGCAGCCTGGAGGAGGTGCTGAAGGCGCACCTCGCCCGGGCCAAGGCGGGCGACTACGTGGCGCTGCTCGCCTATGTCGAGCGCGATCCGAAGACGATCGCCTGGATCCAGCAGGCACGGCTGGCGATCCGCGACGCCAAGCACGTGGCGACCGCGGCCGAGTTCGGGCCGCGCTTCCTGCATTCCACCGGCCAGGCCTACAAGGGCGGCCCCGCCAGCGGCGTGTTCCTGCAGATCACCGCGGACGACAGCGCCGACCTTGCGGTGCCGGGCGAGAAGTACAGCTTCGGCGTGGTCAAGGCGGCGCAGGCGCGCGGCGACTTCGACGTGCTGGCCGAGCGCGGCCGGCGCGCCTTGCGCGTGCATGCCAAGGGCAGCCTGCCCGCGGCGCTGGAGCGGCTGGGTGCCGCGATCAAGGCCGCCGTGGCCTGAGGTCTTCCGGCCGGCACGACCCGCGCGGGTCGTGCCGGCGTCCCCTTGAGCCTTCCGACCGGGCCGCTGCCGGCCCATCCCGCGAACGAGGAACTTCCCATGCAGCTCGGCATCATCGGTCTTGGACGGATGGGCGGCAACATTTCCGTCCGGCTCTCGAAGCACGGACACGAGGTGGTGCTGTATGACCGCGATCCCGCCGTCGTCGCCAAGGTGCACGGCCGCGCGGAGAAGAGCCAGGAGGCCGACGGGCTGAAGGACCTCGTGTCCAAGCTGTCCGCGCCGCGTGCCATATGGGTCATGCTGCCGGCCGGCAAGATCACGGAGGAGGCGGTCGAGACCCTCGCCGGGTTGATGGAAGCGGGCGACATCATCATCGATGGCGGCAACAGCTACTACAAGGACGACATCCGCCGTGCCGCCACGCTGCGCGAGAAGGGCATCCACTACGTCGACGTCGGCACCTCCGGCGGGGTGTACGGTCTTGCGCGCGGCTACTGCATGATGATCGGCGGCACCAAGGAGGCGGTGGACCACATCGACCCGATCCTGTCGGCGCTGGCACCCGGTATCGGCGAGGTCGAGCGCACGCCGGGACGCGACGCGCCGGGCCTCGATCCGAAGGCGGAACAGGGCTACCTGCACACCGGGCCGGCGGGCTCGGGCCACTTCGTGAAGATGGTGCACAACGGCATCGAGTACGGGATCATGCAGGCCTTCGCCGAAGGCTTCGACGTGCTGCGCAACAAAAACTCCGGCGACCTGGCACCCGAGCAGCGCTTCGATCTCAACATGGGCGACATCGCCGAGGTATGGCGCCGCGGCAGCGTGATCTCGTCCTGGCTGCTGGACCTGTGCGCCAACTCGCTGGCCAAGGACGGCACCCTGTCGGAGTTCACCGGGCAGGTCGCGGATTCCGGCGAGGGCCGCTGGACCATCGAGGCGGCGATCGAGGAGGCGGTGCCGGTGCCGGTGCTGAGCCAAGCGCTGTTCACCCGGTTCCGCAGCCGGTCGGGCAACAATTACGGCGAGAAGCTGCTGTCGGCGATGCGGTTCCAGTTCGGCGGCCACATCGAGCAGCATTCGGTCGAGAAGAAGCACGGCGGCGAAGTCTCGGACAAGAAGGGATAGGCATGTCCGAATCGCTCGAACTCGAGCCCGGCACGCCACCGGACGACGACGACCGGCTGCATGCCGCCGCACGACGCAGTCCGCCCTGCACCCTGGTGATCTTCGGCGGCGGCGGCGACCTGACCAGGCGGCTGCTGGTCCCGGCGATCTACAACCTGGTCGGCGCCGGACTGCTCGACGAGGCGTTCTCAATTATCGCCGTGGACTGGTCGGAGCTGGACAGCGAGGGACTGCGGACGCAGCTCGGCGAGACCATTCGGCAATTCGTGGCGCAGCGACGCGCCAACGCGTCGGAGCTGCACGAGGCGGACTGGAACTGGCTGAGCCAGCGCATCTCGTTCCTGCGCGGCAGCTTCGACGACGAGCAGACCTACCGCACGCTTGCCACACGCTGCGGCGTCGGCAACTGCGTGTTCTACCTCGCCGTGGCAGCGCGGTTCTTTGCCACCATTGTTGGCCGGCTGGACGCGACCGGGCTGACGGCGGAGACCGAGACGCGCTACCGGCGCGTGGTGGTGGAGAAGCCGTTCGGTTTCGACCTTCCGTCCGCGCGCGCCCTGAACGCCCAGCTGCGCCAGGCGCTGGACGAAAGCCAGATCTACCGGATCGACCACTACCTGGGAAAGGAGACGGTGCAGAACATCCTGGCGCTGCGCTTCTCGAACGGGTTCTTCGAGCCGCTGTGGAACCGGCAGAACATCGACCACGTGCAGATCACTGCCGCGGAAACGGTCGGCGTGGAAAAGCGCGGCGGCTTCTACGAGACCACCGGCGCGCTGCGCGACATGGTGCCGAACCACATCATGCAGCTGCTGGCGATGGTGTCGATGGAGGCGCCGATCTCGTTCGAGGCCGATGCGGTTCGCGACGAGAAGTCGAAGGTGCTGGCGGCGGTGCACAAGCTCGCTCCCGACGACATCGTGCGCGGGCAGTATGCCGCAGGCCACATCGCCGGCCGGGCGATGGCCGGCTACCGCGACGAGCCGGACGTGTCCCCGGACAGCGGCACCGAGACCTTCGTGGCGCTGAAGCTGTCGATCGACAACTGGCGCTGGTCCGGAGTGCCGTTCTACCTGCGCACCGGCAAGCGGCTGACCACGCGCAAGACCGAGATCGCGATCCACTTCAAGCAGGCGCCCTATGCGCTGTTCCGCGAGACGCCCGTCGACAAGCTCACCCCCAACATCATGGTGCTGCAGATACAGCCCAGCGAGGGCGTGACGATGCAGTTCTCGGCCAAGATGCCGGGTCCCACGGTCAAGCTCGGCGGCGTGCGGATGAAGTTCGACTACGCCGACTGGTTCCAGGAGGGACCGAGTACCGGCTACGAGACGCTGATCTACGACTGCCTGATCGGCGACGCCACGCTGTTCCAGCGCGCCGACAACATCGAGGCGGGATGGAGCGTGGTGCAGCCGGCGCTGGACGCCTGGGCGGCGGGTGGCGGGGAGCTGTATCCCTATGCCGCCGGCAAGGCCGGCCCGGACGCGGCCGACGCGCTGCTGGCACGTGACGGACGGCATTGGCTGAGGCTGAACGGATGATGGTTCCTCCGCATGCGCCGCCCGCGACACGCATCAGGCTGCTGGTGTCGGACATCGACGGCACCATCATCGGCCCGGACAAACAGCTTGCCCCGTCGACCCTGGCGGCGGCGCAGCGCCTGCGCGCGGCGGGGATCATGCTGTGCCTGGCGAGCAGCCGGTCGGTGCGCGGGATGCGGATGTTTCTCGGGCCGCTGGGGATCGACACGCCGGCCGCCGGCCTGAACGGCGGCGAGATCATCGCAGCCGACGGGACGGTGCTGGAGCTGCAGTCGATCGAGGCGCAGGCGGCACGGCTGGCGGTGGAAACGCTGACCACCAACCGCATCGAGTGCTGGCTGTTCACCGGGCACCAGTGGGTGATCCGCGACGTGGCCGGCGCCTTCGTGCCGCGCGAGCAGAAGGCGGTGCAGTTCGAGCCGACAGTGGTGGACTCGTTCGAGCCGTTTTACGACCGGATCGGCAAGATCATGGGCGCCAGCACGGATTATCCGCTGCTGGAGCGGGTGGAGATCGAGCTGCAGGCGATGCTGGCGGGCGAGGTCAGCGCGCACCGCTCCTCGCCCTGGTATCTCGACGTCACCCACCCGCAGGCCAACAAGGGACGTGCGGCTTTGCGCCTGGCGGAGATCCTGGGCGTGGACCGTTCGGAGCTCGCCTGCATCGGCGACATGGACAACGACATCTCCATGCTGCAGGCAGCCGGGCTCGGCGTGGCGATGGGCAACGCGCCGCCGCAGGTGGCGGAGGCGGCGCACTTCGTGACGTCGAGCAACGCGGAGGATGGCTGGGCGCAGGCGGTCGAGGAGCTAATCCTGCCCCGTGCGCCGGCCGGCTGAGGGAGGGAACGCGATGGCCGAGCCGATGAAGATCAGCCTGGTGCTGGCCGATGTGGACGGCACTCTGGTGACAAAGGAGAAGATCCTCACCGAGCGGGCGATCCGTGCGGTGCGCAGCTTGCGCGAGCGCGGCATCCGCTTCGCCGTCACCAGCGGACGGCCGCCAAAGGGGATGGGCATGCTGATCGAGCCGCTGGGGATCAGCGAGCCGATCGCCGGCTTCAACGGCGGCCTGTTCGTGCATCCCGACCTGTCGATCATCGAGGCCAAGACGCTGTCCCGCGAGGCGGCGGACCGGACGGTGCAGGTGTTGCGCGACCACAAGGTCGACGTCTGGGTCTACAGCGGCGAGGACTGGCTGGTTCCCGACGCTAAGGGACCGCACGTCGATCGCGAGCAGTGGACGGTGAAGTTCGCGCCTAAGGTGACGACCGACTTCGGCGCGGCGCTGGACACCGCGGTCAAGATCGTGGGCGTCAGCGACGACCTGGAGCTGATGAAGAAGGTCGAGCGCGACGCGCAGGAGGCGCTCGGCGACAGCGCCTCGGCGGCGCGCTCGCAGCCGTACTACCTCGACGTGACGCACCCCCAGGCCAACAAGGGCGGCGTCGTCACCAGCCTGGAGCGCATGCTCGGCGTCAAGGCAGGGGAGATCGCCACGCTGGGCGATCAGCCCAACGACGTGCTGATGTTCAGGAAGAGCGGCCTGTCGATCGCGATGGGACAGTCCAGCGACGAGGTGAAGCAGGCTGCCACCCATGTCAGCGACTCCTCGGAGGAGGAGGGCTTTGCTAAGGCGATCGAGCGCTACGTGCTCGGAGAGGGCGCATGAGCAGCGACGCCACCACCGGCCGGGTCGAGGTGCTGGACGACGCGGAGGCGGTTGCGCACTATGCCGCCGACTTCCTTGTCGAGCGCGCGCTCGCGGCCGAAGGACCGTTCACCGTGGCGCTGTCCGGCGGCTCGACGCCGAAGCGCCTGTACGAGATCCTGGCAGGCGGCAGCTATGCCAAGCGGTTCCCGTGGGACCGGGTGCAGCTGTTCTTCGGCGACGAGCGCTTCGTGCCGCCGGACGACGAGTCGAGCAACTACAACATGGCCAACCTGGCGATGTTGTCGCAGGTGCCGGTGCCGTCGAACTCGGTGCACCGCATGCCGACCGACGGCGACCCGGCCGACGCGGCGCGCCGTTACCAGCGCGAGCTGCAGATGGAGTATGGCGCGGAGACGTTGCAGCCGGACCGGCCGTTGTTCGACGTGGTGCTGCTGGGTCTGGGCGAGAACGGCCATACCGCATCGCTGTTTCCGGACACCGACGTGCTGGACGAGCGGGCTGCCTGGGTCGGCACGTGCGTGCCGCACGACGCGCCGCACACCCGCCTGACCCTGACCTATCCGGCGATCGCCAGCAGCCGCGCGGTGCTGTTCCTGGTGGCGGGGGCGGGCAAGGCGGAGGTGGTGGCCAGGGTGCGCGGCGGCGACGCTGCATTGCCGTCGACGCACGTCGCCACCGATGGCGAGCTGATCTGGGTGCTGGACCGGGCGGCCGCCGGATCCGCCGCCCATGGATGACCCGGCGCAGGCGCTGAAGCGGCAGGTCGGCTCGGAAGCGGCGCGGCTGGTCGAGGACGGCATGGTGGTGGGGCTGGGCACCGGTTCCACCGCCACCTGCGTGATCGACAGCCTCGGCGAGCGGGTGCGGGAAGGCCTGCGCTTCGTCGGCATCCCGACCTCGCAGCGCAGCGAGGCACAGGCACGCGGGCTCGGCATCGCCATCGGCAGCTTCGCCAGCCACCCCGAGATCGACCTCACCATCGACGGCGCCGACGAGATCGAGCGCGGCACGCTGAACCTGATCAAGGGGCTGGGCGGGGCGCTGCTGCGCGAGAAGATCGTGGCGGCGTCGTCGAAGCGGATGGTCGTGGTGGCGGACGACAGCAAGCTGGTGGACCGGCTCGGCACGCACGGGCCGATCCCGGTGGAGGTGTCGTCGTTCGGCTGGGAGTCGTCGGCGCGACAGCTCGGCCTGCTGGGGCTGACGCCGACGCCGCGGCGGGACCGGAACGGCACGCTGTTCGTCACCGACGGCGGCAACATGATTCTTGATTGTGCCACGGCGCCTCTGGCCGACGCCGCGGCCACGGAGGCCGCGATCCGGGCGATCGTTGGCGTGTTCGAGTGCGGGCTGTTCGTCGGCCGCGCCTCGCTGGCCCTGGTGGCCGGGGCAGGGGGCGTGCAGCGCCACGAACGGGAATGAGCGGGGCCATGGTGCGACCGAGGATCCTGGTGGTGATGGGCGTATCCGGGTCCGGCAAGTCCAGCCTGGCGCTCGGCCTGCGCGACGCGCTGGGCTGGACGTTCCAGGAGGGCGACGAGCTGCATCCGGCGGCCAACGTGGAGAAGATGCGCCAGGGCATCCCGCTCGACGACGGCGACCGGGCGCCCTGGCTCGCCATCTGCGCCGGCTGGATCCGCGCCCGGCACGACGCGCACGAGCCTGGCATCCTGACCTGCTCGGCGCTGAAGCGCTCCTACCGCGAGATCCTGTCGCAGGGCCTGGACGACGTGTGGTTCGTCTACCTCAAGGTGCCGGAAGCGGTGTTGCAGGAGCGTCTCGACCGCCGCACCCACCACTACATGCCGAAGAGCCTGCTCCCCACCCAGCTCCGCACGCTGGAGGAGCCGGGCGACGGCGAGCAGGTGATCGAGGTGGTGGCCAGGGACACGATCGCCGACACCGTGACGGACGTGCTCGGCCGTCTGGGAAACTAGGCAGCCATCCTCTCAGGCGGCACGCGGGCCGAACAGGATGATGCCGGCGCCGAGAAGGCAGGTGGCCGCGCCAGCCAAGTCCCAGCGGTCCGGGCGGGTGTTCTCGACCGCCCAGAGCCAGCCGAGCGAGGCGCAGATGTACACGCCGCCATAGGTCGCATACGCCCGGCCGGCCTCGGCGGCGTCGACCCGCGTGAGCAGGATGGCGAACAGCGCCAGGGAGGCGAGGCCCGGCAGCAGCCACCAGGCCGGGTGGTGCAGGCGCAGCACGGCCCAGAACGAGAAGCACCCGGCGATCTCGGCAAGGGCGGCGGCGGCGAACACGAGCAGGGCGATCACGCGGGCTGGTTCCGATCGGGGCGATGGTTCCCAACCCTGCCCCGGTGCGATAGCCAGCGTCCATGACCGAGCCGCCACGTCCGATCCGGATCTTCGTCGATGCCGATGCCTGCCCGGTCAAGGCGGAGATCTACCGCGTCGCCGAGCGCTACCGGCTCGCGGTGTTCAAGGTATCGAACAGCCTGATCGCGATCCCCCGCTCGGCCCTGGTCGAGCGGGTGGTGGTGGAAGCGGGCCCGGACGTGGCGGACCGCTGGATCGCCGAGCGCGCCACGCGCGGCGACGTCGTGGTGACTGCCGACGTGCCGCTGGCAGCGGCGTGCGTGAAGGCCGGAGCCGAGGTGCTGGGGCCGACCGGGCGCCGCTTCGACACGGACTCGATCGGCATGACGTTGGCTACCCGCAACCTCATGGAGGACCTTCGCGCGGTGGGCCAGGTCACCGGCGGTCCGAGGCCGTTCGGGCCCAAGGACCGCTCGGCCTTCCTGAACGCGCTCGACACCGCGGTGGTGCGTCTGCGCAAGGTCGGGTTCACGACCGGATAGCCGGGTCCTAACTAGCCGGGAAAATAGGCCGGCCGGTCGATGTCGGCGATCAGGCCCGGTCCGGTCGGCTCCCAGCCGAGCTCGTCGCGCGTCTTGCGGCTCGAGACCCGGTTGTCGATCGCGGCGAACCGCGCGAACCAGCCGAAATGCCCGGCCGCCTCCTCGGACGTCCTGCTGACGACCGGCAGCTCCAGCCGGCGTCCGATCACGGCTGCGATCTCCCGGAACGGCACGCCTTCCTCCGCAACCCCGTGATAGCGCGCGCCCGCGCTGCCCTTCTCCAGCACCAGCCGGTAGAGCCGCGCCGCGTCGAGCCGGTGCACCGCTGGCCAGTGGTTCGACCCGTCGCCGATGAAGGCCGCCGCACCCTTCTCCCGCGCGAGGCTGATGAGCAGCGGGACGAAGCCGTGGTCGCCGTCGCCGTGCACCGAAGGCGGCAGGCGCACCACCGCGATGCGCGTGCCGCGCGCGGCGGCCGAGAAGGCGGCCTGTTCCGATACGCGGGGGAACTCGTCGTGCGACGGCGCCTCCGTGTCCTCGGTCGCGAGCTGCCCCGGCGCCAGCAGCCCGGTTCCGGAGGTGACGATCAGCGGACGGTCGGATCCGGCGAGCGTCGCGCCGATGGTCTCGATGGCGCGCCGGTCGATCTCGCAGCTTTCCCTGAACCTGGAGAAGTCGTGGATGAAGCCGGTGTGGATCACGCCGTCCGACGCGTCCGCGCCGCTTCGCAGCACGTCGAGGTCCTCCAGGCTGCCCCGGTGCGCTTCGGCTCCGGCAGCCGCGAGGGCGCTTGCGGCCGAGTCCGACCGGGCCAGCCCGACCACCTGATGCCCGGCGCCGATCAGCTCCTGCACCACCGCGGAGCCGACGAAGCCGGTCGCTCCGGTCACGAACACACGCATGGACTGTCTTCCCTGTCTGGATGTCGGGCCGCATTGCCGGCCGAGGCGGACGATAGACCTGTGGCAGGGACGGTCCATGCTGTAGGGTCCGGTTCATCTTCGCCATCGTCCGGAAGCCGCCTCATGGATCCCCTGTCAGACGTCCTGTCGCTGTTGAAGCTGCGCAGCTACATGGTCGGCGGCTTCGACATCGGCGGCGATTGGTCGATCGGCTTCGGCCGCCACGAGGGCATTAAGTGCTACGCGGTGGCGTCCGGCGCGTGTTGGCTGTCGATGGAGGGTGTTCCGGAACCGGTGCGCCTGGGCACTGGCGACTGCTTCCTGCTGCCGAGGGGGCGCCCCTTCCACCTCGCGAGCGACCTGGCGGTGACCCCGGTCGACGCCCGCACGATGTTCTCCGCCCCGTCGAACGGCGGCCTCGTCGTCCACAACGGTGGCGGCGACTTCGCGGCCGTCGGCGGGCACTTCGCCCTGTCCGGCGACCAGGCCGGACTCCTGCTCGGGGCGCTGCCGCCGATCGTCCACCTGGCGGAAGAGGCGGACAAGGCGGCGCTGCGCTGGTGCCTGCAGCAGATGCGTCGGGAGCTGCACGAGCCGCAGCCGGGCAGCGTGCTGGTGGCGCAGCACCTCGCCACCATGATGCTGGTCCAGGCGCTGCGCCTGCACCTGGCGGAGGGGCGGGGCGGCGTCGGCTGGCTGTTCGCCCTGGCGGACAGGCGGATGGGTGCGGCGCTCGCGGCCATGCACGGCGACCCGGCGCGGGCCTGGACCCTGCAGGCGCTCGCGCGGTGCGCCGGCATGTCCCGGTCCAGCTTCGCGCTGCGGTTCAAGGAGACCGTCGGCACCTCGCCAATGGACTACCTGACGCGGTGGCGGATGCGGCTGGCCGACGACAGGCTGTCCGGTTCCGACGACCCGGTGTCGGTCATCGCCGCGTCGCTCGGGTACGAGTCGGAAAGCGCGTTCAGCACCGCCTTCAAGCGGGTCATGGCGCACTCGCCACGGCAGTGCAGGCGTGGCCGGCCGCGGCCGGTCCGGCGGGCGCTCGCGGAAGGCCGTGCCTGATCCGGGCCGCGCCCCGCTTCGTTCGTTTCAACCGGATCCGTGCAGCGGGAAGTGGCAGGCCGCCTCCCGGCCCTCGCCAAGCGCGCGGAGCACCGGCGGCTCGGTGCGGCAGCGCGCTTGCGCGATCGGGCAGCGCGTGTGGAAGCGGCAGCCGGGCGGCGGCGCGATCGGGCTCGGCACGTCGCCGGTGAGCAGGACGCGGCGGGACGGCAGCCCCACCACCGGTTCCGGCACCGCCGAGATCAACGCCGCGGTGTAGGGATGGGCAGGGGCGTGCAGCACCGTGTCGGCGGGGCCCAGCTCGACCACGCTGCCCAGATACATCACCGCCACCCGCGTCGCGATCTGCCGCACCACGCTGAGGTCGTGGGCGATGAACACGTATGTCAGGCCGAGCCCGGCCTGCAGGTCGGCGAACAGGTTGACGATCTGCGCCTGGATCGACACGTCGAGCGCCGAGACCGGCTCGTCCGCCACCACCAGGCGCGGCGACAGCGCCAGCGCGCGGGCGATGTTGATCCGCTGCCGCTGCCCGCCGGAGAACTCGTGCGGGTAGCGCGCCAGTGCCGCCTCGGGCAGCCCGACTAGGTGCAGGAGCTCGTGCAGGCGGTCGCGTATCTCGGCCGGGCTCCGTCGCCCGGCCGGACCGGCGTGCACGCGCAGCGGCTCCGCGATCAGGTCGCCGACCCGACGGCGCGGGTTCAGCGAGGCGTAGGAGTCCTGGAACACCATCTGCATGCGCGGCCGCAGCGGACGCAGCGCGCGCTCGCCCGTTGCCGTGATGTCGACGCCCTCGAACGATACCCGTCCGGCGGTGATGTCGGTCAGGCGCAGCAGGCAGCGCCCGAGGGTAGACTTGCCGCAGCCGGATTCGCCCACCAGCCCCAGCGTCTCGCCCGCCTCGACGCGAAGCGACACGTCGTCCACCGCGCGCAGCACCGCTCGGCCGCGCAGCGCGCTGCCGACCCGGTAGTGCTTGCTCAGGTGCTCGGTCTGCAGCAGCGGCGCCGCGCTCATCCGGCGATCACGGTCGGCTCGAACGACGGCTGCACGCGTGGCGGCAGCGGACGGCCTTCGCCCGGCAGCACGCAGGCGACCTCCTGCGCGTCGAACGGCGCCAGCACCGGCCGCACCGCGCAGGCGTCGTGGCGATGGGCGCAGCGCGGCTGGAACGGGCAGCCCTCCGGGCGCTGCGCCGGGCTCGGCGGTGCTCCGGGGATGGACGGCAGCCGCGCCGGACGCTGGCCGTGCAGCGGCGGGATGCTGTCGAGCAGGCCCGCGGTGTAGGGGTGGGCGGGCCTGTGGAACAGCGCCGCGGTCGGGCCGCGCTCGACCATGTTGCCGGCGTACAGCACCATGGTCCGGTCGCAGGTTTCCGCGACCACGCCCATGTCGTGGGTGATCAGCAGCACGGCCGATCCGAAGTCGCTGCGCAGCCGTCGGAGCAGGTCGAGGATCTGCGCCTGCACGGTGACGTCCAGCGCCGTAGTCGGCTCGTCGGCGATCAGCAGCGACGGGTTGCAGCTCAGCGCCATGGCGATCATCGCCCGCTGCCGCAGGCCGCCGGACAGCTGGTGCGGATAGCGGTCGGCGGCGCGCCTGGGATCGGGCACGCCCATCTCGCCCAGAAGCTCGATGGTGCGCGCCCGGGCGCCGGCGCGGCTCAGTGCCTGGTGCGCGCGCAACTGCTCGTCGATCTGCCAGCCGATGGTGTAGACCGGGGTCAGCGCCGTCATCGGGTCCTGGAAGATCATGGCGATCTCGGCGCCGCGCAGCGCCTGCATCCGGCGCGCCGGCGCGCCGACCAGCTCCTCGCCGCGATAGCGTGCGGAGCCGGTGATGCGTGCACCCGGCACGTCGACCAGTCCCATCAGCGCCAGCGCCGTCATGCTCTTGCCCGAGCCCGACTCGCCCACCAGCCCCAGGATCTCGCGCGCGCCGAGCGAGAACGAGACGTTCTCGACGATGCGCACGCTGCGTCCCCGTCCCGCCGGCAGGGCGATGCTCAGGTCGCGCACCTCCAGCAGCGTGTCAGCGTGCATCGCGCACCCGCGGGTCGAGCAGCAGGTAGACCAGGTCCACCACGGCGTTGGCCAGCACCACGAAGATCGCCGAGTACATCACGGTAGCCATGATCAGCGGCAGGTCGAGGTTGATCAGCCCCTGGTAGGTGAGCCGCCCGACGCCCTGCAACCCGAACACCACCTCGGTCAGCAGGGCGCCGCCGCCGACCAGCTGGGCGAAGTCGAGCCCGAACAGCGAGACGAAGGTGACCAGCGAGGTGCGCAGCCCGTGCCGCAGCAGCACGCGGGTCTCGGTCAGGCCCTTGGCGCGGGCGGTGCGCATGAAGTCCTCGCCCGACGACGCGACCAGGTCGGCGCGCAGCACCCGGCCATAGATGCCGATGAACAGCACTGCCAGCACGCACCACGGGATCACCAAGTGCGCGGCCCAGCCGAGCGGGTCGGCGTGCAGCGGCACGTAGCCGAGGCCGGGCACCCAGGAGAACAGCCAGGTGTCGTGGTAGCGGCTTTGCGTCACGAGGTTGGCGACCTCGCCCAGCCAGAACACCGGCATCGAGATGCCGACCAGCCCCAGCATCATCAGGCCGCGGTCGAGGATCGAGCCGCGCGTGGCGGCGGCGACCGTGCCCATCAGGATCGAGGCCACGATCCATACCACGGCGGCACCCCCGACCAGGGACAGGGTGACCGGGGCCGCCTGCATCACCTCCGGCACCACCTTTTCCCCGTGATCGACAAACGACGCGAGGTCACGGGTCACGAACAGGGAGTCCATCAGGTGCACGTACTGCACCGGCAGCGGCCGGTCGAAGCCGTAGGCGTGGCGCACCGCCGCCATGGTCTCGGGGCTCGCGTTGCGTCCGGCGATGCGCGCGGTCGGGTCCGAGCCGGGGGTGGCGAAGAACACCAGGAACACCAGCACGCTGATGCCGAACAGCACCAGCACGGTCTGGCCGAGCCGGCCGAGCAGGGCACGCGCCATCCTAGCCGCGCCGTCCGGTCTCGCGCACGTCCAGCGCGTCGCGGAGGCCATCGCCCAGGATGTTGAGCGCCAGCACGGTGACCACGATCGCAAGCCCCGGCGCGATCGCCACCGCGGGCCTGGTGTAGATCAGCCCCTGGCCGTCCTCGATGATGGTGCCCCAGCTCGCCGCCGGCGCCTGCACGCCGATGCTCAGGAACGACAGCGCGCTCTCCGCCAGCAGCGCCAGCGCCATCACCAGCGGCGCCAGCACGATCAGGGTGGTGGACACGTTGGGCAGGATGTCGCGCAGCAGGATGCGCGCGCGCGGCACGCCGAGGCAGCGCGCGGCGAGCACGAACTCGGCCTGCCTGAGCGACAGCACACGGCCGCGTATCGGCCGCGCCGCGTAAGGCACGTACACCAGGGCGATGATGGTGATCGGCAGCAGGAGGTTGTCGGAGCGGATGGTGAACGGTCCCAGCTGCAGCCCCTGGCTGACGGTGACGATGGAAAGCGAGATCGCGAACAGGTACACCGGGATCGCCCACATGATGTCCATCAGCCGCGACAGCACCACGTCGACCAGGCCACCGAAGAACCCGGCGCAGATGCCGACCAGGGCCGCCAGCACGATGCACAGCACCGACGCCGCGGCAGAGATCAGCAGCGAGTTGCGTCCGCCATAGAGCAGGCGCGCCGCCACGTCGCGGCCCTGGTTGTCGGCACCGAGCAGGTCGGCGCTCGCGTGCCAGGTCGGACCGATCGGCGTCAGGCCGAGATGCAGCCGGTTCTGGTTCGGCTGCATCACCGGCACCTCCTCGCCGTGAAGCGTTACGGTGGCGGCGACGTCGGACTCGAACGGGTCGGTGTGCGCGATGTCGTGCGCATAGAACGGTGCGGCCAGGCTCAACACGACCAGCAGCGCCAGAACGAGGAGGGACGCGACCGCGCTCGGGATGCGAAGCAGCGCGCGCAGCGCCGTCTCCCACGGACCAGGCACGCGCGCAGGGGCGGACAGCGCGGCGCTCATCGCACCCAGGCCTGCGAAAACAGCATGTGGTACAGGTTCACGGTGTAGAAGTTTCCGACCCTCTTCGACACCAGCTCGATCTTCTTGAACTGGATCAGCGGCGCGTCTGCGGCCTCCCGGACCAGCAGGCGGTCGGCCTGTGCCCAAAGCTTCGCTCCCGCCGCCTTGTCGGTGACGGACACGAGTGCCGCCTGGTGCACCAGATCCTCGAACGGCTTGTCGCACAGACCGGAGATGTCGATCGACGAGTCCGAGCCGGGATGGAAGTTCTCGCAGCCGTAGAGTGCTGTGAGGAAGTCCGACGGTTCCGGATAATCGGCGTACCAGTCGTTGATGCTGATCTGCACCTTGTTGTTCGTGTTCTGGATGTAGGTGAACTGGATCGCGAACGCGATCGGCTTGACGTCGGCGTCGTAGCCGAGCTCGCGCAGCATGTTCTGCAGGTAGGTGCCCATGCCGATCTCGACCGCGCGGTTCGGGATCACCAGGGTGACGTGCATGCCCTTGGTGCCGCTTTCGGCCACCAGCTGCTTCGCGCGCGCGAGGTCGGGTGCCTTCCATTCCGCGGCCGGATGCTCGAAGTCGGCGCCCTTGGTATACGGGCAGTACGGCTCGTAGCCGGGCAGCCCGACCGGCACGTTCTGGCACAGCACGCTGGCGGCGGCGGGCCCGCCGTAGAAGGTCTGCATCGCCCGCCGGTTGACGGCGTAGTTGATCGCCTGCCGCACCTTGATGTTGTTGAACGGCGGCAGGTTCACGTTCATCGGCAGGTAGTAGGTGCCGAACACCCGGTTGATGTGCACCTGGTCCGGATAGCGGTCGCCGAGCTCGCCGTAGCGGTCGAGCGGGACGTTGTCGTACATGTAGTCGAAGTCGCCGTTCTCGGTGGCGGTCACCTCCGCCTCGTCGGTCAGGCCGAAGGAATAGGTGATGTGGTCCGGGTAGCCGTCCGGCTGCGCCTCAGGAGACCACACCTTGAAGAACGGGTTGCGGTCGGTGTCCAGCCCATGGTTCGGGTCGTAGCTGGTGATCCGGTACGGCCCGGTGCCGGGGGGTGCCTCGTTGCCCAGGTCGTGCGCCGGGGTGTCGGCCGGCAACACGTAGGCGTGCGGGAACGACAGCTTGTCGAAGAACTCGGCGTCCGGATGGGTCAGGTGGAAGGTGATGGTGCGCGCCACCTCGTCGCCGACCACGCCTCCCACCAGCGTGCAGTGCGCCCCATCCTTGAGGCAAGCATCGGCGCCGACGATGCCGCCGTAGAAGCCGCCGGCGGTCGGCGAGTTGACCTTGAAGATGCGCTGGAACGAGGCGACCACGTCGCGCACCCCCACCTCCCTTCCGTCGGAGAAGCGGACACCGCGTCGCAGGTGGAACACGTAGGTGAGGCCGCCATCCTCGGGCGACGGCAGCGCCTCGGCGAGGTCCGCCACCGGATGGTTGCTCGCCTCGCCCGGCCGCTTGGCAAAGGCGGTGAGCCCGTCATAGACCGCCACGGTCAGGCTGATCATCTCCGAGTTGTAGTTGATCTGCGGATCGGCGGTGCCGGCGCCGGCATCGGCGGTCAGCCGCAGCGTGCCGCCGCGATGCGGGCTGCCGACCGTCTGGCCGCCCGGCGCGATCAGCGGCGGCGCGTCGGCCGGTGCGTCGTCCCCCGGCGGCGGCGCTTGAACGACGTTCACACTCGGCGGAGCGGCAGCGGCGGCGGACAGCAGCAGGAACGCCGCGGCCGAGCGCAGGCAGCGGCGCCGCACCTCAGCCGGCCAGCGCGCGCAGCCGGTCGGCGATCGCCCGTGCCGGGGCGTTGCCCATCAGCACGTCGGCGAATCGCCCCTGCGGGTCCATGATCACGAACACCGAGCTGTGGTCCATCACCATGTGCCCCGGCGTCGCGTGGCCGTCGGGCGCGGCGTAGACCCGGTACTCGCGCCTGACCTGCTCAATCTGCGCCGCGGTGCCGCTCAGGCCGAGGATGCGGGGGTCGAACTTCGCGGCATAGGCGCCCATCGCCGACGGCGTGTCGTGCGCCGGGTCGACGGTGATGAACAGCGGCGCCACCTTCCGGACGGTGCCGCCGAGCTGGCCCAGCGCGTCCGCCATGTCGTTCAGCGCGGTCGGGCAGGTGTCCGGGCACTGGGTGTAGCCGAAATAGACCAGCATCCAGCGGCCGCGGAAGTCGCGGTCGGTAACGACACCGCCGTCCGGGGCGGTGAGGCGGAACGGGCCGCCGATCTGCACCGGCGTGTCGGCGGACGACGCCGCCGGCCCGAACCAGTGCAGCGTGACCGCCATCTGAGTCAGCACCAGCACCATCGCCGCGACCGGGAGCAGCCGGGCCAGGTGCCGCGGGGCCATACGCCTCAAGGTGGGGCGCCTTGAGGTGGGGCGCCTCAATGCGCCTCCGCCCAGTTGCGGCCGGTGCCGGTCTCGACCACCAGCGGCACCGACAGG
>CAXTVX010000011.1:0-71312 GCA_964247755.1 uncultured Acetobacteraceae bacterium
CGCCAGAAGCATCGTCCACGCCGCACTCGCAGCCCTCGGCGTGGCAGAGGCCGGCAGCCCCATCGTCACCGGCCCCACCGTCACTGGCCTCGCCGGGAGGTGAAGAAGCGGGCGGACCAACTGCTGGTCGAGCGCGGCCTGGTCGAGACCCGGACGCGGGCACAGGCGCTGATCCTGGCCGGACTGGTGTTCAGCGGCGAGACCCGGATCGACAAGGCCGGCGACGCGCTGGCCGATGACGTGCCGCTCTCGCTTCGCGGCCAGGACCACCCGTGGGTCTCGCGCGGCGGGCTGAAGCTGGTGCACGCGCTGGCCCATTTTGCCCTGTCGCCGGACCGGCGGATCTGCCTCGACGTCGGCGCCTCCACCGGCGGCTTCACCGACGTGCTGCTGGCGCATGGTGCTGCAAAGGTCCACGCCGTCGACGTCGGGCATGGCCAGCTCGCCTGGAAGCTGCGCAGCGACCCGCGCGTGGTGGTGCACGAGAAGCTGAACGCCCGCACCCTGACCAGCCACGAGGTTCCCGATCCGGTCGAGGCCCTGGTGTGCGACGCGAGCTTCATCGGGCTGCGCACTGTCCTGCCAGCACCCCTCGCGCTATGCGCCCCAGGCGCGTGGGCGGTCGTCCTGATCAAGCCGCAGTTCGAGGCGGGACGGGCAGCGGTCGGTGCCCGCGGCGTGGTGCGTGATCCGGCCGTCCATCAGGAAGTCTGCGACAGCCTGCGGACCTGGTGGGACGGCCTGCCTGGCTGGACCGTGCTGGGGATCGAGCCGAGCCCGATCACCGGCCCGGAAGGCAACCGAGAGTTCCTCCTGGCGGCGCGCAGGATTTGAACACCGTTCAGATATGACCGGCCTGCTGCAGGTCGTGGTGCGACACCTCGGCCAGGAGTTCCCATACCCGCGCCGGCTCCATCGGCACGTCGAGGTCGTTCAGCAGGTGGTCGAGCTCGGCCAGCTTCGCACGGTATTCCTGGTCGTTCATTGCCGAGCTCCGTCCGGTGTCCACCACGATGCCGGCTTCATCATGATGGCGAACGTGGCGCCAATGTGACACGTTCTTATGAATAGGTTGCCAACGCCGTCGCTCGCGTCGAGTTGATCGACGGCCATGCAGCCCTTGTCCCAGGCGACCCTCGCGCCATCTGCACTGCCTGTCGCTGCCGGACCCGCCATGACCCTCAACTCTGCTTCGCATGACGACCACGACCTGTCCGCGTCGGAGCGGGACCGCATCCTGGCCAAGGCCGCCCTGTTCGCCCCGCCGGCGCCGGTGCTGCCGGACGGGCGGCGCGAGATCGTCGGCCTGTCGCGTGAGGAGCTGACCGAGGCGCTGGTGGCGATCGGCGAGAAGCCGTTCCGCACTAAGCAGCTCTGGCACTGGGTCTACCACCAGGGCGTCACCGACTTCGCCGCCATGAGCACGCTGGCCAGGCCGTTGCAGGAGAAGCTCGCCGCCCGGTTCGTGGTCGGCCGCCCGGAGGCCGCGGTGGTGCAGACCGCCGCCGACGAGACGCGGAAATTCCTGTTCCGCTTCCGCGACGGCCAGGAAGCCGAGACCGTCTACATCCCCGACCGCCGCGAGGACCGGGGCGCGGTATGCATCTCCTCCCAGGTCGGCTGCACCCTGTCCTGCCGCTTCTGCCACACCGGCACGCAGCGCCTGGCCCGCAACCTGGGTCCGGCCGAGATCGTCGGCCAGTTCATGGCCGCGCGCGACAGCTACGGCGAGTGGCCGAGCCCGCACGGCGACACGCCGCGCCTGTTGTCCACGATCGTGCTGATGGGCATGGGCGAGCCGCTGTACAATTACGAGAACGTCGCCCGCGCGATGCGCATCGTCATGGACGGCGAGGGCATCGGCCTGTCGCGCCGGCGCATCACGCTGTCGACCTCCGGCGTGGTGCCGATGATGGACCGCTGCGGCGCAGAGCTCGGCGTCAACCTGGCGGTCAGCCTGCACGCGGTGACCGACGAGCTGCGCGACGAGATCGTGCCGCTGAACCGCAAGTATCCCCTCGCCGAGCTGATCGCCGCCTGCCGTCGCTACCCGGCCGCCTCCAACGCGCGCCGCATCACCTTCGAGTACGTGATGCTCGACGGGGTGAACGACAGCGAGGCGGAAGCGCGCGCGCTGGTGCGGCTGATCGCCGGCATCCCGGCCAAGGTGAACCTGATCCCGTTCAACCCGTGGCCAGGCAGCCAGTACCGGCCCTCGACCCGGCAGCGGCTGGCGCGGTTTGCCGAGATTGTGACGCAGGCCGGCTTCGCCTCACCGATCCGCACCCCGCGCGGCCAGGACATCCTCGCCGCCTGCGGCCAGCTGCGCACCGAGAGCAGGCGGGAGCGGCCGGCGGCCTGAGCCAGGAGGAACCCCCTGCCCGTCCGGCACGTCTCCACCCGGAGCGCAGGAGGCTCTTCCGCCATGGCAGACCACGGACAGACGACCGGCAACGTCCCGGTCGAAGGCATCGATCCGGGCGGCACGCACAAGGCGCCGGGCGGAAACGCCCTGAAGAAGGGCCCGGGCGACCATCCGGGCGCTGCCCCTCCGGTGGAAAGCGGCGACCGCAACACCGCCCCCAATCCCGACATCCACGACGACGACCACGCCGGACACGGCAGCCACGAGCACCGCTCTGTCTGAGCCGGCCCTGTTCGACCGGTTGCGCGCAGCGCTGCCGGAGATCGAGGACGAAGCCGGACGCTGCGACCGCGACGGAGCGTTCCCGGAGCGCGGCATCGCGCTGCTTCGCGAGGCGGGCGTCCTGTCGGCACCTTTGCCGGCCGTGACCGGCGGGCTTGGGCTCGGCACCGAGCCCGCCGGCGCCCTCGGAATGCTGCGACTGCTCCGCCTGGTCGGTGCTGCCAACCTGTCGCTCGGGCGACTGTTCGAGGGCCACGTCAACGCCCTGAAGCTGCTCGTGCGCTACGGCAGCACGGCCCAGGTGCAGGACGCGGCCCTCGCGGTCCGCGATGGGGCGCTGTTCGGGATCTGGGTCACCGAGGGTCCCGACGGGCTGCACTACATCCAGGACGCGCCGGACGGTCCGCTCCGGCTCGACGGCGCCAAGCTGTTCGCGTCCGGTGCGGCGCAGGTGACCCACCCACTGGTCACCGCATGCTCGCCGGCGGGTGACACCCGGATGATGGTGGTGCCGCTCGGACACGAACGGGCCGCGAGCGCCATGCCGGCCTCGCTGTCCGGCATGCGCGGCGCCTGCACCGGGCGGCACGACTTTTCCGGCCTGGTCCGGCCGGCGGACGTGCTGGTTGGCGCGCCCGGCGACTACCTCAGGCAGCCCGAGTTCTCCGCCGGCGCCTGGCGCGGCATGGCGGTGGCGCTGGGCGGACTCGACCGGCTCCTGTCGCTGTTCTGCGCCGGGCTCGCCGCCCGTGGCCGCGACGGCAACCCGCACCAGCAGGTGCGGATCGGCGAGGCGTTGATCGCGCAGGAAACGGCAGCGCTCTGGACCCGCAAGGCGGCGCTGGTGGCGGAAAGCGACCGGTTCGAGCCGGGCGACGTCGCGGCCACTGTCAACCTGGCGCGGATCGCCTGCGAAACGGCGGGGCTCGACGTGATCCGCCTGGTGCAGCGCGGGCTCGGCCTGTCGGCGTTCCTGTCCGGCAGCCCGGTCGAGCGGGTGCTGCGCGACCTGGCCACCTACCTGCGGCAGCCGGCGCCGGACGAGACCCTGGTCGAGGGTGCCGCCTGGTTCGCCGGACGCACCCTGCCGGACCCGGACGCCGCATGATCGGGCGTCCGGCGGGCGCGCTGCATGACGGGTTCCGGGCGCTGCCGGTCGCCCCGCTGGACCGGATCATGCCTGGCACCGCCCTGGTGCTGGCGCCGCATCCCGACGACGAAAGCCTCGGCTGCGGCGGGCTGATCGCCGAGGCCTGCCTGGCCGGCCGGCCGCCGCTGGTGGTGGTCGCGACCGACGGCGCCGGCTCGCATCCGAACTCGGCCACCTGGCCGGCAGCGCGGCTGCGGGAGCGCCGCGAAGCGGAAACCCGGGACGCGGTCGCCTGCCTCGGCCTGCCGCCCGACCGCCTCGCCTTTCTCCGCCTGCCCGACACCCGCGCCCCGCGCGAGGGGCCGGCGTTCGAGCAGGCGGTGGACCGGCTGGCCGCCCTCGCCGCCTCCCACCGTTGCGACACGATCCTGGCGCCCTGGCGGCACGACCCGCATTGCGACCACGAGGCGGCCTGGCTCATGGCGGATGCCCTGGCGGCACGGCGCGGGCAGCGCCTGCTGGCCTACCCTGTCTGGGGCTGGCTGATCCCGCCGGACACGATGCTCGACGCGCCCGCGCCCGAGGGCTGGCGGCTGCCGATCGCGGCCCACCTTCCGGCCAAGGCCCGGGCGATCCGGTCGCACCAGACCCAGTACGGCACGCTGATCGACGACGATCCGGACGGGTTCCGCCTGCCGCCGGCGCTGTTGTCGGTGTTCGAGGCGCCATTCGAGGTGTTCCTGTCGTCATGACCGGGCCGAGCTGGCCCGCCGACGTGTTCGAGCGGATCTACGCCGAGCGTGCCGATCCCTGGGAGTTCGAGAGCAGTCCGTACGAGCGCGCCAAGTACGCCGACACCCTGTCGGCCCTCGACGGCCGCCGCTATCGCAACGGGGTGGAGCTGGGCTGCTCGATCGGGGTGATGACCGAGGCGCTGGCGGCACGCTGCGATGCCCTGCTGGCGATCGACATCAGTGACACTGCGCTGGCGCGCGCCCGGACCCGCTGCGCGGCGCTGCCGGGCGTGCGCTTCGCGCAGGCCGCACTGCCGGACGGGCTGCCGGCATTTCCTCCGGGATCCTGCGACCTGCTGGTGCTGTCGGAGTTGCTCTACTTCCTGAGCCCGGGCGATGTCGACCGGCTGATGTCCGGGGTGCTGGCCGCCGCCGCGCCGGACGCCACGATCCTGCTGGTGAACTGGACCGGGCCCACCAACACGCCGTGCACCGGCGACGAGGCGGCGGAGCGCGCCCGCGCCTGCTGCGCCGGCGCCGGCCGTCGCGTATCGGAACCGCTCCGGCGCGACGGCTACCGGATCGACCGGATCGGCTGAGCGCCGGTTCCCTCGACCTCCTGCCTGGCAGCGCGCCCGCTCATCCCGGGCCCGGCCATGTTCCCCTCGCATCGCCAGCCGGCGCACCGTGCGGACCGGTGCGGGCCGCCTGGCCGGGGGGGGCCATCGCCCTGGAGGACCTCGCCCTGGCCGCGTGCTCCAGCCGGCGGATGATCCGGGCAGCCTCGTCGTGGTGCCGCGCGAGCTCGGCACGACGGACCGGGTGCCGGCGCAGCGACACGCTTTCTGCCTCGACACGAGCCCAGGCGGTGCCGAAACACGGTTCCTCCAGCCACCGCCCGACCAGATCCGGCGGCAGCGAGATCCGGACGGCGTAGGCGGACAGCGCTGCGGCATCGGGCAGACCGGCAAGACGGGCATCCCGGAGGACGCGCAGGGCCGCGCGCGCTTCCGCACGTCGGAGGCAGTCCCCGGCCGGCTCCAGGCTGTCGTCGAGCATCTCGTCCTGTCGCAGCACGCGCCGGGCGATGGTCTCTGCCATGCCGCCGGGCGCCCGGCCGACGCTGCGCCCCGACACCGTCACCACCACGTCTGGGGCGTGGCGGATCCGTCGGTCGGCGCGCCGCAGCGCGTGCAGGAAGCCGCGATCCTCGCCCGACGGCAGCGCCGGCACGCCGCCCACCAGGGCGGAAGCGGCTGCGGTGACGGCGATGCTGGCGCCGGAATGTTCGACGTGGCGCGGCCAGGGATCGGCCGGATCGGGATCGACCAGATGGTGGATCCGGTCGAGCAGGGTGGCGTAGGCGACCTCGGCGTCGTCGTCGCGGTGCAGATGCGCCGGGATCGCGAGCGCCTCGACCGGGTCGATCTCCGCGCGTCCGCACACCACGTCGGCGCCCTGCGCCAGGGCCCGGAGGTTGGCGGCGAGCCAGTCCGGCCGTGCCACGCCGTCGGCGTCGCTGGTGAACAGGATGCCGTCCGGACCGGCCAGGCGGGCCGCGATCTCCATCGCCTCGCGACGCGCCGTGCCGGCATGCGCGAAGGCGCGGGGATACAACCGCTCGACGCAGCACAGCTCGAACGGCAGTTGCGGTGCGACCTCGCGGGCACGGGCGGCAGTGTCGTCGGTGCAGTTGTTGAGCAGCAGCACGACGTGGTCGAGCGTCGCCTGCTCCTGCGCGCCCAGCGCCTGCAGGCAGGCGACGATGCGGTCCGCCTCGTCGCGCGCCGGAATCGCGACGACGAGCGGGCAGGCGAGGAGGCGGTCGACACTCGGCACCAACGATCCCGATCTGCGAGAGCGTCCGGACCGGCGCGCTTCGTTGCAGCAACGACCGGATCGGAGCGCCGGTTCCGGCCGGTGCCGCTTTTCCGCCCCGGGCCTCGCCCTCGCGACGCCTTTTCCGGCCGGGGCGCGGATGCTACGGGACCAGCACCGGTTTGGGCGACGCAGCGCCCGCCGAGCCCGAGGACGCCCGCATGGCCGCCAGGAACGTCAAGAAGGTCGTGCTCGCCTATTCCGGCGGCCTCGACACCAGCGTGATCCTGCGCTGGCTGCAGCTGACCTACCGTTGCGAGGTGGTGACCTTCACCGCCGATCTCGGCCAGGGCGAGGAGCTGGAGCCGGCTCGCGCCAAGGCCGAGCTGTTCGGGGTGAAGGAGATCTTTGTCGACGACCTGCGCGACACCTTCGTGCGCGACTTCGTGTTCCCGATGTTCCGCGCCAACACCCTCTACGAGGGCCAGTACCTGCTGGGCACCTCCATCGCGCGGCCCCTGATCGCGCAGCGGCAGATCGAGATCGCCGAGATGGTGGGCGCCGACGCGGTCGCGCACGGCGCCACCGGAAAGGGCAACGACCAGGTGCGGTTCGAGCTCTCCTACTACGCGCTGAAGCCGGACGTGACGGTGATCGCGCCGTGGCGCGAATGGGACCTGACCTCGCGCACCCGGCTGCTGGCGTTCGCGGAGGAGAACCAGATCCCGATCAGCCGCGACAAGCGCGGCGAGGCGCCGTTCTCGGTGGATGCCAACCTCCTGCACTCGTCGTCGGAGGGCAAGATCCTGGAGGATCCCGCCCTGCCGCCGGACGAGAGCGTGTTCCAGCGCACCATCAGCCCGGAGGCCGCCCCGGACGTCGCCACCGAGATCGCGTTGGACTTCGCCGGCGGAGACCTGGTGGCGGTCGATGGCGAGGCGCTCGGGCCGGCAGCACTGCTGGCGCGCCTGAACGAGCTCGGCCGCGCCAACGGCATCGGCCGGCTGGACCTGGTGGAGAACCGGTACGTCGGCATGAAGTCGCGCGGCATCTACGAGACGCCGGGCGGGACCATCCTGTTGCAGGCGCACCGGGCGATGGAAAGCATCACGCTGGACCGGGAAGCCGGCCACCTCAAGGACAGCCTGATGCCGCGCTACGCCGAGCTGATCTACAACGGGTTCTGGTTCAGCCCGGAGCGCCGGATGCTGCAGGCGCTGATCGATGCCAGCCAGAACAGCGTCACCGGCCGGGTCAGGCTGAAGCTCTACAAGGGCAACGTGATCGTGGTCGGGCGTGACAGCCCGCACAGCCTGTACGACACCCGCGTGGTCACCTTCGAGGAGGACGAAGGCGCCTACGACCAGGTCGACGCGCAGGGCTTCATCAAGCTGAACGCCCTGCGGCTGCGCCTCGGTGCCGCGATCGGACGCAAGGGCGGCACGCTTTGAGTTCGGCCGGGCTGGACCTCATCACCCGGTCGCCGGCGCGCCCGGCCATGCCCGTCCGCCGCTCCGGCGCACCGGGTCACCCCGCCGGCGTCGGCTCGACCGTTCCGGCCGTGACCGCCAAGCGCGGCGCCGGCACGTGCTCCGCCTGACGCGCGGCGGGCGCCGAACGCCCGTCCGCCTGGCCGTGCACGCAGTGGCGCACCGTCCGGCAGTGGTCGTCCGCGCAGGCAGCCCACTGGGGAAGCGGGTCGGCCAGGAGCGGACGCGCCTCCTGCTGCCTGAGCTGGCGCAGGCTCCTGGTCGGGGCCAGCGGACCGATCCCCGACATCGGCAGGCCGCCAGCCGCCGGCACGGCATCGAGCAGCAACGCCGCCAGCCGCTCGGCGCCGTCCCGCGACGTGGTCCAGCCGCGTGCGGGGCCGGCGGCCGCGTCGAGGAAGCGGGCGATCGTGTCGATCATGATGGCGCGGTCATCAGCCGCAGGCATGGTCATCTCCCCAACTCCTCCCGTCCGGCCTCGGCGCCGGAACCATGGCACCATCCGGAATAACGGAGTGTTAACGCTGGTTCAAGCTGTCCTGCTGCATCCCGTCGCGCAGGATCCGCTTGGCCATGTCCAGTACCCTCGGCATGGTGTCGTTGTAGAACGAGATCAGCCGCATGGTCGGCCTGATGCCGCCGTCCGGGGCGCCGTCCACCGCGACCAGGTGGACGGCCCGCAGCGTGTCCAGCGCCTGCGCCACCACCTCCGCGTCCCAGCGCGGCTCCAGGTCCTTCTGGTATTCGGCCAGGGCGCGGATGTGCCCTTCGGCGAAGAACAGGCAGATCGACCGCATCAGCTCGTCGCGCAACGGGTCGGGCCGGTAGTGGGCACCCATCAGCACGGCGAGCGCCTCCTCGCGGCTTTCCATGAACCAGTGCAGCAGGCGAAGCGAGATCGCCGCATCGCGGCTCAGCGAGTTGTCGTTCGCCGCCTGCAGGTCGTCGTAGGCCACCATGGATCATCTTCGAGTCCCGGGAGGCCCTAGTTCTCGGCGGTCCGTGTTTCGCTACATAGTAAAGTCCCCGTGACAGAGACGGAGACCGCCTCAGGATACGGTCGGGTAGCGCACGCCGGTCAGCTGCTCCGACACCGTCCAGAGCCGCTGCCAGACCGCCTGGTCGAGGGCGTGCGGCGAGACCACGGCGGGGGCCGGGTCGCCCTTGATCTCCTTGAACCCGTCCGGGCCCCAGTACTGTCCGCCCTTCACGTCAGGCATGGTGGCGGCATACAGGCCGGGCAGCGCCCCCCGGACCGCATCCTGCCCGAACACGCCGATCGCGGCGTTGGCGGCGGCCGCCGCGATCCGCGGCATACCGGTGGCGGCGACGAAGCCGGTGGTGGCGACGCCCGGATGCGCCGCCACGCTGACCAGACGCGAGCCCTCGGCGCGAGCGCGCCGGTCGAGCTCGAAGGCGAACATGAGGTTGGCCAGCTTGGACTGGCTGTATGCCTTGCTGCCGTTGTAGCGGCGCTCGCCCTGCAGGTCGTCGAAGTCGATCCGGCCGCGCCGGTGGGCGATGCTGCTGATCGCCACCACCCGCGGCGCCGGGGCATTCAGCAGGAGCGGCATCAGCAGCCCGGTCAGGGCGAAGTGGCCGAGATGGTTGGTGCCGAACTGCCGCTCGAAGCCGTCCACGGTGACCGCGCGCGTCCGCTGCAGGCCGAGCCCGGCATTGTTCAGCAGCACGTCGACCTGCGGCACCGAGTCGGCGGTGCGCCGGGCGAACTCCCGCACGCTGGCGAGATCGGCCGTGTCCAGCAGCGAGACCGTGACCCGCGCTTGGCTGTGCCGTGCCCGGATCCGGGCCGCCACCGCGTCGCCGCGCGCCTGGGCACGCACCGCCAGCACCACCTGCGCTCCCCGTCCCGCGAGCACGTCGGCCGCTTCCGAGCCGATCCCGCTGCTGCTTCCGGTGATGATGACGACCCGACCATCCTGGTCGGGCATGTTGGCGGGGGTCCAGCGCGGCATCGGTTCGAACTCCTGTTGCTCGGGGGCTGCGTCGACCGTTCATCACGGCACGCAGCCGGCCGGCTTGCCTACGCGCGGTCCGGGCGGGGGAACGGCAGGCTGCGGTTGATGTCGGTCGCCGCGATCGCCGCGTGCCCGCTCGCCACGCTCACCTGCGACAGCCCGCTGACCACGTCGCCGGCGGCGTAGAGCCCGGGCACGCTCGTCCGCTGGTGCCGGTCCACCAGCAGCGCCCCGTCCTCGTCCGCCTCCGCCCCGAGATCGAGGGCGAGGCCGGAACGGATACGCGTGCCGAGCGCAGAGTAGATGGTGTCGTAGCGGCGTTCGGTGCCGTCCTGCATGTGCCAGGCGGCGATCCGGTCGCCTTCCACCGACAGCGCGGTGACCGGCGTCTCGTCAATCGCGATCCCGGCCTCGTGCAGGGTGCGCCGCTCGTCGTCTGGCATCTCCATCGCCCGGCCCAGGGTCAGCACGGTGAGGTCGGCGGTGTAGCCACGCAGCAGCAGCGCCTCCTTGACCCGGCAGCGCCCGAAGGCGATCAGCGCCACCTTCTGTCCGATCACCTCGAACGCGTCGCAGATCGGGCAGTAGCGGACCAGCCCGCGACGCACCGCGTCGCGCACCCCCGGCAGCTCCGGCTCGACGTCGAGCCCGCCGGTCGCCAGCAGCACGCGCGGCACGCGTACGGCATCGCCCGCCACCGTCGCCTCGAACCCACCCTCCGGCAGCGCGACAAGGCCGGACACCTCGCCTGGCCGCATGAGGGCGCCATATTGGCCCGCCTGCACCCGCAGGCGGCCGAGCAGGCCGTCTCCGGACAGGCCCTCGGGGAAACCCACCAGGTTGTGCGAGACCGGAATCCAGGATGCCCGGCTCACCCCGCCGTCGACCACCGTCACCTGACGGCGGAACCGCGCCAGGTAAACCGCCGCGGTCAACCCGGCCGGACCGGCTCCGATCACGAGACAGTCCATCGGGGCTCCTGGTGCTGCGCCGGACCGGCAGGATAGACCGATCGCCGCATGCCCCGCCATCCGGTGGTACGGCGATCCTCAGCCCTGCGTCGCCATCCGGGCAAAGCGGGGCACCGCCGCCCCGTCCACCAGTACGGTCTCGTTCCACATCGCCAGCGGCCGCACCCAGGTGCTGCCGTCCTTGTCGGCGCGGTAGACCACCAGCCATTCCTCGGTCTCGCTGTGCCGGCCGGTGGCCAGCACCATGTACAGCCCGCCCTTGTAGTGGCGGTAGGCGCCTGGTGTCGGCTCCATGGCGGTTCCTCCTCGTTCGGCGGGGCAGGAGCCCCTCGCCGCTCCGGTTCGTCCCGCCTATGATGCGGTCCCCAGTCCAGGATTGCTGGCCCTACCGCCGCTGGAAACCCCCACATGACCCGCCGCCTGATCGGTCTCGTCCTGTCGCTCTGCCTGCTGCCGCTGTTGCCGGCGACGGCCCAGACCCGGCACCGCCACCACCATCCCGCCCCCGTCGCGTCGAGCCCGGTGATCCTGACCCAGCAGCCGGGCACCCCACTCGACACAGCGGCGCGGCAGCTCAACGCCGAGGATATCGCCGGCGCCGGGAAGCGGCACGAGACCCCAATCGTGCTGATCGGCTCGGCGCCGCTGTCCACCGACCACGGCGACACCGCCCTGTTCGTGCAGACGCAATCCGCCAGCCTGTGCGGTTCGGCCGGCTGCTCGACCTCGGTCTACCTCCGCCACGACGGACGCTGGATCAAAGTGCTCGACTCCGTCAGCGGCCCGATCAAGGTGCTGGCGACCAGCTCGGGCGGCATGCACGACCTGGTGGTGGGCGACAAGGATCGCTGGACCTGGTCCGGCTCGGCCTACCACGACACCCTGCCGGCGGTGCCGATCGGCAACCTCAGGCGCTCGGTCGAGCGGCACCAAGAGCAGGCGCACCGGGACGGCGGCTAGCCGAAGATGGAGCGGGTGAAGGGAATCGAACCCTCGTATGAAGCTTGGGAAGCTTCCGTTCTACCATTGAACTACACCCGCCCTGTGCCGGTCGCCGGAAGTTATACGGCCGCCCCGATCCCGCGGCAACGCCCCCGCGCAGTTGACGGCCCCCGGAGGCGGCTCCTAGAACCGTTCCCGTCACGACCCTCGCGACGTGTCCGGCCGGCTCGGGGCGAGGTGAAACAGGCGCGCTGAAGCGGCCTCGGCGGCAGGCGTCCGGGCGCAGGATTCGGGGAGCCGGCCGCCTTGGCATCCACGTCCGGGCATCGCCTCCGACCGATCGGGGAAGCCGAGATGAACGACCAGCACGCCTTCCATCCTACCACCCTGCTGCTGCACGCAGGGACCGCGCGCACGCCGCACGGCGAGACCAGCGAGGCGATGTTCCTCACGTCCGGCTTCGTCTACGACGACGCCGAGCAGGCCGAGGCCACATTCCTGGGCCAGGCGACGCACTACCAGTACAGCCGCTTCGGCAACCCCACCGTCGCCGCGTTCGAACACAGGCTCGCGGCGCTGGAAGGCGCCGAAGCCTGCCGCGCCACCGCCACCGGCATGGCCGCGGTGAGCTCCGCGCTGCTCAGCCACCTCAAGCACGGCGACCGCATCGTCGCAGCCCGCGCGCTGTTCGGCTCCTGCCACTGGATCGTGTCGCAGCTGCTGCCGCGCTACGGCATCGAGAGCGTGTTCGTCGACGGCGGCGACCTCGACGCCTGGGCCGAGGCGCTGTCGGTGCCCACCGCCTGCGTGCTGCTGGAAACGCCCTCCAACCCGATGCTGGACATCGTCGACCTCCGGGCGGTGTGCGAGATGGCGCACCGCGCCGGCGCGGTGGTGGTGGTGGACAACGTGTTCGCCACCCCGCTACAGCAGCAGCCGCTGCGGTTCGGCGCCGACGTGGTGGTGTATTCCTGCACCAAGCACATCGACGGCCAGGGCCGGGTGCTGGGCGGCGCGGTGCTCGGCACCAGGACCTGGATCGAGGAAACGCTGCAGCCGTTCCTGCGCAACACCGGGCCGGCGATGTCGCCATTCAACGCCTGGGTGCTGTCCAAGGGGCTGGAAACGCTGTCGCTCCGGGTGGACGCGATGACGCGCAACGCCGCAGCGGTCGCGGACGCGCTGGCCGAAGCCCCCGGCATCGCCCGGGTCTGGTATCCGGCGCGCGCGGACCATCCGCAGCACGGGCTTGCGATGCGGCAGATGAGCGCCGGCGGCACGCTGGTCACCTTCGCCGTCGAGGGCGGCAAGCCAGAAGCGTTCCGCATGATGAACGCGCTGCGCCTGATCGCCATCTCCAACAACCTGGGCGACAGCCGCTCGCTCGTGACCCACCCGGCCACCACCACCCACATGAAGATCGGGCCGGCGGAGCGCGCTGCACTCGGCATCGGCGACGGCGTGATCCGGCTGTCGGTCGGGCTCGAGGACGTGCGCGACCTCCTGGACGACCTCCGGCGCGGCCTCCATGCGCTGGCGGAGCCGAGCCGGCGTCAGGCTGCAGAGTGAGCACCGGAGCCGCGCCATGAAGGACAAGGGACCCATGACGGCCAGCCTTGTGCCGGAGACCGATCCGCAGCCGGAGGCCGAGGACGGGGTACCCTGCTTCAGCGCCGTCACCCGCTTCATACGCGTCAGCGTGCGCTCGGTGTTCCTGGACGACCAGTCGCAGCCGGACGAGCGGCACTACCTGTGGGCCTACCGGGTGCGGATCGAGAACCACGGCACCGACACGGTGCGCCTGCTCGGGCGCTCCTGGCTGATCACCGACGCCACCGGCCATGTCGAGCGGGTGCAGGGCGAGGGCGTGGTCGGCGAGCAGCCTGAGCTCAAGCCGGACGAGGCGTTCGAGTACACCTCCGGCACCCCGCTGGCGACGCCGACCGGCTTCATGTCCGGCCACTACCACATGGTCGCCACCGGCTCCGGCGAACGGTTCGACGTGGCGATCCCGGCGTTCAGCCTGGACAGCCCGCACCAGCCCGGCATCGTCCACTAGGCACGCCGGCCCGATGGACAGCATGGACCCCGATCCCGACGCGCGCGCCGCGCGCCGTCCCAGCCGCGAGGAGGCGGAGGAGGCGGTGCGCACCCTGCTGCGCTGGGCCGGCGAGGACCCGTCGCGCGAAGGGCTGCACGACACCCCGCCCCGCGTGGTGCGCTCGTACGAGGAGTTCTTCCGGGGCTACGCCAACGACCCGGCGGCGCTGCTGAGCCGCACCTTCGCCGAGGTCGAGGACTACGACGAGATCGTGCTGCTGCGCGACATCCGCTTCGAAAGCCATTGCGAGCACCACATGGTGCCGATCATCGGCCGGGCGCACGTCGCCTACCTGCCGCGCCGGCGCGTGGTGGGGATCAGCAAGCTGGCACGGGTGGTCGACGTGTATGCGCGCCGGCTGCAGATCCAGGAGCGCATGACCGCGCAGATCGCCAACACCATCAACGACGTGCTGCAGCCGCACGGGGTCGCCGTGATCCTGGAAGCCGGGCACCAGTGCATGACCACGCGCGGCGTGCATCGTCCTGGCGTGTCGATGGTCACCAGCCGCATGCTGGGCGCGTTCCGCGACAACCCGGCTACCCGACAGGAGCTGATGGCGATGCTGAGCCGGCCATCGGCGGCGACGCCATTCGAGTAACAGCTCGTTCATGCCCAAGCCTTCCAGGTCAGGACACAAGCGCAACGAGCCGCGTCGAATTACATCCGAGGCAACGCCCGTACTGGCAGGCATGACACCGTCGGTCGAACCGATACCGGCCAGTTAGCTAGCCGGCTTCGGAGTTGGTTGTGGATCACGTGGAAGCGCCCGACGGTTGCATCCTGAGCGCCCCGCAGCGGCCACGATGCCAACCCCGCGCTGTGACCTTTGGCCGCAGCGCAATGGACAGAACGCCGCAGCGAACGCAGTTCATCCCTGACAGCCACGCGCCCAACTCAGCCAGGAACGCTCCGTCGGCCGCAGACCCCTACCGCTGGCCGCGCCGCCTGAGCTGGTCGAAATACACGATCGCGATGATCAGCAGGCCGGTGATGATGCCCTGCCAGAACGGGTTCACGTTCAGCAGGTTGGCGCCGTTGTTGATGGTGGTGAGCAGCATGGCGCCGAGCAGCGGACCGATGATGCTGCCGACCGCGCCGAACAGCGAGGTGCCGCCGATCACCGACGAGGCGACGCTCTGCAGCTCCCAACCTTCCCCCGTGGTGGCCACGCCGATGCCGATCCGCGACGCGGTCAGGATGCCCACCACCGCGGCGAGCAGCGCCGACAGCACGTAGGCCAGCGTCATGGTGCGGCTGACCTTCACCCCGGACAGCCGCGCCGCCTCCGGATTGCTGCCCACCGCATACAAGTAGCGGCCCCAGCGGCTGTGATGCAGCAGCACGTAGCCCGGGATCGCCACCGCCAGCACGGCGAGGAACAGGTTGGGGACGCCGAGCACGCCATGCCGCGAGAACGCGCCGAAGGATCGCGGCAGCCCGCCGATGGTCTGGCCGTTGGTGATCAGCAGGCCGGCGCCGCGCAGCGCCGTCATCGCCGCCAGAGTCATGATGAACGGCGGCAGGCGCAGGCGGACGATCCCGAACGCGTTCACCAGCCCCACCAGCACCCCCACCAGCAGCGTGGCGACCACGGCCACCGGGATCGGCCAGCCGGCGGCGAGCATCAGCGCCACCACGGTGCTGGTCAGCCCGACCGTGGCACCCACCGACAGGTCGATCCCGGCGGTGATGATCACGAAGGTCTGGCCGATGGCGATGATCGACCAGAGCGAGGCCTGGCGCAGCAGGTTGGTGAAGTTGCCGAGCGTGGCGAAGCTGTCCGTGCTCAGCGTCAGCAGCAGCCAGAGCAGCAGCAGCAGGCCGAGCAGGGTCAGGTTGAGCAGGAAGCCGAACTGCAGCCGGCGGCCGGCGGGGGGCCGGCCGGTCGCCGCCGGTGCCGGCACGGTGGCGGACTGGATCCCTTCAGACACCGATCGCCTCCGCGAGGATGGTTTCCCCGTCGGCTGCGTGCCCCTCGTGGGTTGCGACCAGCGCGCCGCGCCGGAACACGTGCAGCCGATCGCTCAGGTCGTACACCTCCGGCAGGTAGCTGGAGATCAGGATGATCCCGGCTCCGCGCCGGAGCAGGTTGGCGAACACCTTGTAGATCTCGGCCTTGGTGCCGACGTCGACCCCCACCGTGGGCTCGTCGAAGATGAACAGCTCGGCGCCGTGGTTGAGCCACTTGCCGACCACGATCTTCTGCTGGTTGCCGCCCGACAGCGTCGCCGCCGCCACCGCCGCCGACGGGGCGACGATGCGCAGCTCCGCGATCTGCCGCCCGGCATCCCGCCGCTCCCGCTCGCGGTCCACCAGGCCGAACCGGCGGCTGATGCGCTCGAACACCGGCAGGTTGAGGTTGAAGCCGACCGGCAGGTTCAGGCACAGCCCCTGGTCGCGCCGGCTTTCCGGCACCAGCGCGATGCCGTGCGCGATCGCGGCACGCTCGTCGCGGATCGTCACCGCCTCGCCGCGCAGCCTTACCGACCCCGCGCTGTGCGCGGTGCGGCCGAACAGGGCACGCACGAACTCGCTGCGGCCGGCGCCGATCAGGCCATACAGCCCGACGATCTCGCCGCGCCGCACGGTGAGCGAGACGTCCTGGAAGCCGGGCCCGCTCAGCCCCTCGACGTCGAGCAGCACCTCGCCGATCGGCACCTGCTCCTTGTGGTGTACCTCCTCGATCGAGCGCGCCACCATGTCGCGGATCAGCGCGCGCTCGTCGGTCTCCACCACCACCCGGGTCGCCACCTTCTGCCCGTCGCGCAGCACCGAGACGCGGTCGGCGAGCTGGAATATCTCCTCCAGCCGGTGGCTGATGTAGACGATCGTCACCCCCTCGCCGTTCAGCCGACGGATCAGCCGGAACAGCTTGTCGGTGTCCTGCCGGGTGAGATAGCCGGTGGGCTCGTCGAAGATCAGGAACCGCACCCCGCGCGCCGCCGCACGCGCGGTGGCCACCAGCTGCTGCCGCCCGATGGTGAGGTCGGACAGGATCGCGTCGGCCGGGATGTCGAAGCCGAGATCGTCGAGCAGCACGCGCGCATCCGCTACCATGCGCCGGTGCTGCAGCAGGCCGCCGCGCGTGCGCTCGTCGCCGAGAAAGATGTTGGCCGCGACCGTGAGGTGCGGGCACAGCACCACCTCCTGGTGCACCGCGTTGATGCCGAGCGCGATCGCCTCCAGCGGCGAGGCGAGCGCCACCTCGCGCCCCTCCCACAGGATCGTGCCGCCGCTGCGCTGGTGCACGCCGGTGAGGATCTTGATCAGGGTGGACTTGCCGGCGCCGTTCTCGCCGACGATGGCGTGGATCTCCCCGGCCCGGAAGTCCAGGTCCACCGCGCGCAGCGCGTGCGTGCCGACGAAGCGCTTGTCGACAGCACGCAGCGCCATGACCGGCGCCGCGTCGGGACCCGGCATCGCCGACGCGGCGGCCTCGTTCACTGCAGCGCCGGGTTGAGCAGCGCCTGCGACGTGGGCGTGTCCATGTTGGCCGCGGTGATCGCGGTGACGCCGGTGTCGATCTGCTTGGGCACATCCTTGCCGTGTGCTGCGGCGTCGGCGATCTTGATACCCTGGTAGCCCATGCGGAACGGGTTCTGCACCACCAGGGCGGCGATCACGCCGTCATGCAGCGACTGCACCAGGTTCTTGTCGCTGTCGAAACCGACCAGCGCCACCGACTTGGTCTTGTTCGCCTCCGCCAGCGCCTGCGAGGCGCCCTGCACCATCTGCAGGTTGCTGGCGAACACGCCGACCAGCTTCGGATGCGCGGTCAGCAGGTCGGACATGATGTTCAGCCCGGTCGTGGCCTGCCCGTCGGCGATCCGGTTGGCGATCAGCGTGAGGCCGGGATACTTCGCCAGCTCCTCGCGGAAGCCCTGCGCCCGCTGGTCGAGCGAGCCCACGCCGGGCAGCGAGGTGATCACGGCCACGTCGCCGGTGTCGGCGCCGGTCTTGGTCTTTACCGCCGCTGCCAGCGCGTCGGCCGCGACCCGGCCGCCCTGCACGTTGTCGGTGCTGAGGAAGGACAGGAACGCCTTGCTGTCGGCCGCCGAGTCGATGCCGATGATCTTGGTCTGCTCGGCGGCCGCGGTGATCGGCGGCCCGAGGGCGGCGTACTGCGTCGGCGCGATCACCACCGCGGCGGGACTTCCCGACACGGCGTTCTCGAGCGCCGTGACCTGCCCGGAGATGTCGGCCTCGCTCTGCGCGCCGAGCTCGGGCACCTTGATGTGCAGCTCCGTTCCCGCCTTGCGCGCACCGGCGATCACCGTCTGCCAGTATTGCGAGGTGGTGTCCTTGACGATGATCGGGATGGTCTCGGCCCGAGCGGTGCCGATCGCGGCGCTGGCAAGCAACAGGGTAGCAACGATCGGCGTGGTTCTGATCATGACCGTTCCTTCGTCTCCCCGGACGTTCCTCTGACGGGAAGCGTTTCGGCCTCGACAGGTTGGGCGCCTCAACTCGCCCAGGTCAAGGCACGATCCGGACGCATGACGCCGGCATCAGGCACCGGACGTCGACCGGTGCTGCGGGAGCGGACGGGGCAGGATCGAACCTCCGGCGCGATCAGCGCCACGCGCGCCGGGAGCCTCGGCGGCTGGTGGTGTCAGCCATCGCCACCCATGGCCCGCGACCTTGCGGCCGCGGGCAGGATGCTCGATGGTCCGGGCACCGGTCAGGACGTCGGTCTCCCTCCGACCGCCCCGGTCGATCGAGGAGACGCGGCATGTTGCGCGGCATCCACCCGTTGCTTACGCCCGATCTGCTGCATGCGCTCGCCGCCATGGGCCATGGCGACCGGATCGCGCTGGTGGACGCGAACTATCCGGCCGCCGCGGGCGCCCGTCGCCTGATCGCGCTGCCCGGGCTGGACGCGTCCGCGGTGCTGCGCGCCGTGCTCACGGTGCTGCCGATCGACACCTTCGTTCCCGATCCGACCCTGACCATGAACGTGGTCGGCAACGCCGCCGAGGTTCCCGAGGCGGTGGCCGAGTTCTCGGCCGCGCTGACGGCCTGCGGCGCACCCGTTCCCCAGGGCGTCGACCGGCACCGCTTCTACGAGCTCGCCGCCGCCTCGTTCGCGATCGTGCAGACCGGCGAGCGTCGGCTCTACGGGAACATCATCCTCACCAAGGGGGTGGTTCATCCTGATGAGGGATAGCGGGCACGGTGCCGGAGCAGGCGATTCCGTGAACCCGGCCCGACGGCGGATCTGGACCATGACCGGCACCTCCGCACGCCGCGTCCGCCGTTTGGTCTGAAACCAGGAAGGCGGCACGGGCTGCCGGAAACGAATCGCCCCTGCTGCCCCTTCGCGCCGCCCCTGGCGGCCTGACTGGGACGACGCCTGCCGGCAGCAGGTCTGGGGCGACCGGGTGTCGAGCCGCAAGTTCCGCCGCGCACCGGCCTGGCGATCTCATGAGGCCAGCATCCACGTCAGCGTCGGACACCGCCGCCAACACCCCGAGCTGGCCATCGGCTTGGCAGGCGCTGGCAGATGCCTTGCCACGCCGCTTCTGGCCGAAGACGAACCAGGGCCGACCGGCAGGCTGCCGGAAGTCGGCACCAAGTATTTGCATCGTTAAATTATCGTTTTTTGATCCCACCGTTAATAAAACGTTCTGCCTGCATTTACATCTTAAAGGCGAGTAACACTCAGTGTATGTAACCTCAGGTTGTTAACACTCACAGGATGTGAGACCACACAAAGGTTCAGCACCGTGATCAACGCAACACAGCTTCTGTTCGGTCAGCAGGGTTTCACCGTCGGTTCCCTTGCCGACGGCGTCTACGGGATCAACGAGGTCGCCGGCCTGTTCGGCAGCGCCGACGTCCTGACCGGCGGCGACGAGAACTTCGCCGTCGGCGGCATCACCAGCAACAGCATCGTCACGCTCGGCAACGGTGCCGATGCCGTCGGGCTGGTCGGCAACGACAACATCGTCACCCTGGGCGCCGTGCAGACGGCGTCCGTCACCGGTGCCAGCGGCGACAGCGCCATCGCCGGCCTGCTGGGCATCGGGGGCACCGCCGACCTCGCGCTGCTGGACGGCACCGGCAACTCCCTCACCGTGGCCGGCGCCATCGACGCCGCCCTGATTGGCACCAACAACTCGATGAGCTTCGGCGACCCGAGCTTCGCGTCGTCGACCGACACCGGCGCCGCCGCGGGCCTGGTCAACGTCGAGCTGTTCGGCACCGGCGACCACATCGTCCAGGCCGCCGACGCCGCCTCCGGCCGCAGCAGCGCGCAGGCCAACATCTGGGGCGGCTCGGGCAGCAACTATGTCGACGTGGTCGGGAACTCCACCATCACCCTCGACGGCAAGCAGAACACGGTCATCGCCGGCGGCGGCACCACCAGCGGCAGCCATTTCGACATCACCGCCGGCAGCGGCCAGGACTACGTCACGCTGCTGAACAACCTCGACAACAGCGGCAACCTCGTCGCCAACAGCGACGTCGTGCATCTCGCCGGCACCGGCAACCAGGTCACCGGCGGCAGCGACGCCACCATCACCGGCGGGTCCGGCGCCGCCACGCTGACGCTCGGCACCGGCAACGGGGGACCGCTCGGCACCTTCGACGTGAACCTGGGCGGCACCAGCAACAGCGTCACGCTGCAGAACTCGGTTTCCCTCGCCCTGAACGCCGGCACCGGTTCGGACACCGTGAACCTGCTCGACTCCAGCGGCAACCTCGTCTTCCGCGGTTCCAACAACATGCTGTTCATCGGCGGCGGCAGCGCGCCAGGACCGATCACGGTGAACGACCAGTCCAGCGGCCTGCACATCGACGTCGCGGACACGCTGTCGGCGCCGCTCACCATCACCGGCGCCGACAAGTCGCTGCTGATCGACTTCGCTCCTGGCGCCAGCAGCCTCGGCAGCGCTGCGCAGATCACCCAGCACCTGCACGCCGACGGCGCTGGCGGCATGATCCTGTCGGCCGGCACCCGCACCGACAGCCCAACGCTGATCCACTTCGTCGGCGACAACCACGTCAGCGCCGCCAACTTCACGTTCGGCTAGACCCGGGCGGCATCAGGTCTCGCGCACGCTCCGACATGGGCCTGCACGGGTGGCAGACAGAACGGCTGCCGCCCGGTGCCGAAGGCTCCGGGGGCGGTCAGGCCTGCGCCCACGCCGTGGTCGACTGGCGACCCGGAACGGAGGCATCACCTCTTCCGCGCCCGACAGGAGTGCCTTCGCGTCGTGCAGCATCGCTGCGCGCATAGACCCAGACCACGGGAAGCAGAAGGCTTCCCGGCGAGAACGGATCCAGGAAGTCGAGCTCGACCCCGACCCTGATGGCATAGAAGACGACCAGCGCGCCCAGGAACGCCGTGCCGGAGTCCGGCCGGACAAGGCATGAACGCAACGACGAGGCGGCGGTGGCAAGCAGGGAGAACGCCACGATCGCGACGCCCAGCCTGCCGAGCTCGACCGCACTCTCGTAGTAAAGGTTGTGGAAGTGGAAGCCGACGCGGCTCTCGATCTGCGCGAAGCGCCACAGCCCCTCCGCTTCGACATGGCCCTGGACCCAGAACGCCTGGTAGCCGACGCCGAGCAGCGGACGCATGCCGATGTAGTCCCGCGCCCGCGACCACAGGAAGGTGCGGCCGGTCAGGCTCGTGTCCTTGCCGGCTGCCGCCAGGACCGAGGACAGGTCGAAGCCCTGCTGCAGCGCGAGCAGCAGCAGGCCGCCCATCCCGGCAGCCAGGATCGCGGCCAGCGGGACCAGGAGGTTGCGCTGTCGTGGCGCGACGCGCGACAGGGCCGCGACCGAGACTGCCGTCACCATCGCGCCGCCACCCGCCAGCAGCGCGCCGAGCGAATGCGCCTTGACCAGCATGACCGGATCGAGCGCCAGCCCCAGCAGTGCCAGCAGGCGGAGCAAACGCGGCTGCCTGCCGTCGGTGACCACCGACACGCTGCTGATCATGGACAGGCAGACGAAGTTCGCCAGGTTGTTCTTGCTGCCGAACACGCCGATCAGCGCGATCTCGCCGGTGGTTCCGACCGGCGCGGTGGTGCGTGTCACCGCACTCAGCACCACGCCCACGAGCAGCGCGCACATCAGCGACGAGATCAGGCTGCGCGGGCCCTGCGCGCGCGCGGACACGATCGCCACCGCGGTGAACACCAGGAACTCGGTGCCGAGCTTGATCGAGATGGCCGGCTCGATCGACCAGACGGTGGACAGCACGGCGAACAGCGGCAGCAGCCACGGCAGGCGGTACTCCTCCAGCCAGACCAGGCAGCGGCCGGGCCAGGCGGCGATGTAGGCAGCCCAGGTGCCGACGCACAGCGCCATGGCCAGGGTGCCGTAGCGCGTCTCCAGCACGAAGCCGGTGAGCGACACGAAGGACAGCCACCAGACCGGATCCGCCGGCCGCGCCGCCGCACCGGGCAGTGCCAGGACCGCCCCGGCGGGCAGTCCGAGGCTCGGCAGCGGCACCCCCTAGCTGTCCAGGCGGACGCGGTTCAGCACGACGCCGGCAAGATGGCGGCGGTCGACGCCGGCGGAGCGAAGCGCGTCCAGCAACGTCGACGGCTCCAGGCGCCCCGCGGGCAGCACCAGGGCGAGATGCTCGATGTCGGGAAACAGCATGTGCGCCTCCGCCGGCCGGTCGAGCGGCGGAAGGTCGATCACCACGAACTCGTGCTCGCGTCGGAGAAGATCGAGCTGCTCGCGGATCTGCCGCTGCGTGCCCGACGAGTCGGACAGGGCGAGCAGGCAGCTCTGGTAGCCGGACGCGCCGAGCGACCGGACCAGGCCGGCGGCGACGCTGCTCGTCCCTGCCCCCGCCATCGCGCCGACCAGGCCGATCAGCCTGCACCGGCTGGACTGGCCCTGTTGCTGCAGGCGCAGCTGGAGGGTGCGGATCCCGAGGCCGAACCCTTCCTCGGCCGCGTCCGCGACCGGTCTCCCGGCACCACCGGCCGCGTCGGCGTCGGCACGGCGGACCCGGCCGGACAGGCGAACCCGTGGAGCGTCCCGCTCCGGCAGCACGGCCAGGCAGGACAGCCCGGTCTCGGCCAGAAGCCCGGACGCGTCGCGCAGCCGACGGTCGAGCGCGTCGCGCAGCAGGCCGACGGCGAACCCGATCCCCAGGCCCCCGACGAGGGAGCCGGCGAGGATCAGCTTGCCCTGCGGCCTGCTCTTGGCCAGCGGCGGCCTGGCCTCGGTCACCACGCGGGCATCCGCGATCGGGAACGCCTCGCTCTGCGCCGTCTGCAACGCGCGCTGCAGGAACGCGGTGTAGAGCGAGCGATAGGTGTCGGCGGCGCTCTGCAGCGACCGCAGCGTCGCGCGCGCGGTGTCGGTCGAGGCCGACTGCATGACCAGCCGGTCGAGCTGCCCCTGGATCGCCGCCTGCCCGGCGCGCGCCACCGCGAGGTCGCTTTCGGCGGCCTGCTCGATCCGGCGGCCCTCGCTGTCGATCGACGCCTGGAGCTGGACCATCTCCCTGCGCAGCTGCACCACCGCGCCGTTGCCGCCGCCGTAGCGGGCGGACCATTCCGCGACACGCTGCGCGTCGGTGAGGTAGTGCTCGCGCAGCCCGTCGATCACCGGGCTCTTGAGCACGTCCGAGACGGCGATCTCGGTCCTGCTGCCAGGCCTCGTCATCTGGCGCACCCGGTCCAGCCGGGCCGCCGCCTCGGCGGTGCGGCCACGCGCGGCGATCAGCTGGCTGTTCAGCTCGATGAGCTGCTGCTCGCTCAGCAGCCCGCGCCCGGTATCGACGATGCCGCTCCGGGACTTGAACAGCTGCACCTGCTGGTCCGCCTTGAGCGCTTTGTCCTGCAGCGCGGCCAGCCGCGCCTCCTGCCAGTCCGCCGCCTGCCGCGCCGAGGCGTCGCGCACCGCGATCTGGTCGGCGAGGTAGGCGTGCATCAGCCCGTTGGCGAGCCGCGCCGCCAGCGCCGGCGTGGTCGCGGTGGCGTCGATCTCGATGACATAGGTCAGGCCGATCCGGTGCGGCGACACCATGCCCAGGAACTGCTGGACCAGGCGGTCCTGCTGCGCGGTCGGCGCATCCGCGCCGCCTCCCCGCGACCCGGCCGGCACGCGCAGCAGCGACGCCAGCCTGGACAGCACCGAGGGCCTGCCGGCGAAGGCCGGATCGGTGCCGAGCTTCAGGTCGGCCACCACCTTGCGCGCCAGGCCGGGCGAACGCAGCACCTCGACCTCGCTCTCGGTCAGCGCGTTCTCGATCTGCGCGTCCGACACCGCGGCGTGCTGCTGCAGCAGGTCCGCCTGCTTGGCGTCGATCATCAGCGTCGCGGTCGCGGTGAAGCGCGGCGTCGCCGTGAGGAGGTAGCACAGCGCCAGCAGCACCATCGCCGCCAGGCAGGCGAGCAGCAGCATCCGGTGGCGCCGCAGGAAGCCGGCCAGCTCGCCGATCCAGGCGAACGGACGCTGAGGGGCAACGCCCGAGGCCAGGAAGACGGGTTCGTGCGGCAGGGGGGAGTTCATGGTGTACCCTTCGCGAGATGCGATGTGCCGGCCGCCTCGGCGCCCTCCGGCCCGACGCGGCGGACGAAATCGAGCAGGCCGCCGTGGCAGGCTTCCGGCGAGAAGTGGCGACGCGCCGCCTCCAGGGCCCGCGCGCCCAGCTGCAACCGTGCCGCGCGGTCCCCAAGCTGCGCAAAGGCGGCGCGGAACTCTGCCGCGGTGTCGGCCTGGAGCACGGCGCCCGCGACCTGGGCGCCGATGCCCTGCAGGGTCGTTTCGGTGGCGATCACCGCCTTGCCGTGGCCCATCGCCTCGACCAGCTTGATCTTGAGGCCCGAGCCCAGCCGAAGCGGCGAGACGACGATGCCGGCGCGCCGGTAGGCCGCGTCGAGATCGTCCACACGGCCGAGCAGCACGACGTTCCGCGGCACGGCCGACAGGCTGCCGCAGCAGGTGCCGGCGATCTGCAGCCGCATCCGTGAACACTGTTCAAGCAGGCCCGGCCAGACCTCGCGCAGGAACCACTCGATCCCGTCGATGTTGGGCAGCGCGTTGCTGCCGACGAACAGCACGGTGTTGTCCTCCCCGGGCTGCGGGGCGGCCACCGGCGACACCGCCATCGGCGCCAGGATGACCTGCCGGTGCGGCAGCAGCCGCGACACCGTGCCGCCCTCGTCCGCCTGGATCGCCACCACCGCGTCCGCCTGGTCGAGCAGGGCCATCTCGCCATCCCGGTCGAGTCGCACGATCCTGCGCTCGGGATCCTGGGAGAAGAACAGGTCGTGCATGACCACGGCGCTGGGCGTGCGCGGCTGCAGCGCGAACGGGATCGCCTCGTTCAGGAAGGCGTAGTCGGTGAGGATCGCCTGCGACGGACGGACGGCGTTGGCGACGAACAGCTGGTCGGCATCGGTGAGCGGGACCGTGATGGCGTGCGGCGCCTTGCGGTTCCACTTCTCGACCGTGATCCCGAACCGGCCCAGCAGCCGGCCGGCGATCCCGGCTGCGGCACGCAGGCCGATCCGCGGGTCGCTGGCGATCACCACCCGGCCGAGCCGGACCGCGCCGCGTATGCGGATCGACGCGAACACGTCCATCGCCGGATCGAGCCGCAGGAACGGCCAGCGGCCGAACATGGCCGGCGACGGGGAAACGAGGTCGATCCGGTAGCCGGCCCGCTTCAGGCTGTCGCACAGGCCGAGAAGATAGGCGGAGCTGCCGTTGCTGATGCCGACGATCCGCTGCCGCGACAGCAGGCTGACGCGGCGCTCCGCCGACGCGGCCGGGATGCCGCGCGGCACCTGGCGCTCGTGCGCGGGCTTCGGACGCAGGCGACGCAGCCGGTCCCGGACGGGGATACGCAGAAGTGCTGCGGCCGCAGGCCTGGTGCAGGCGACGCGCAGCGCCTGCCCCCAGCTCCGGTGCTTGAGCGCATCCACCAGCCGCTCGAAGTCGACCGCCCGCAGGATCGTGTCGCGTCGGCGGTCGAGTGCGGCCACCACCCGAACGGAATGGAACGGCGAGGCGGGCAGGGTGGCGCGAAGTGCCTGGTCCGCCGCCAGCATCGGCAGCAGCGTCGCGGTCGACAGCCGGTGCGAGATCGACCGGCCGTGGCGGCGATAGAAGTACGTCATCTGCGGCTCGACCCGGAACCGCGCGCCGGCCAGCAGCAGGCGGAGCACCAGGTCGTAGTCCTCGGCAATCGGGAGGGCCGGATCGTAGCGGCACCCCGCCTCCTCCATGAACGACCGGAGGAACAGCGGCTTCAGGTAGCCGAGCGGCACGGCACCGGAGAACAACCGGTTCGAATCGATGTAGTTCGCGACGGAGACCATGCCGTCCGGCGGCAGACGATCGAGCAGCGGACGTGCCGGGAGCATCCGCGCGTGATCGAACACCATCTGGTTGTCGGCGACGATTTCCACGCCCTCCGCCGTGGCGGCGTCGACCAGGCGCGCGAGGCGCTGCGGATGCAGGAAGTCGTCGCTGTCCAGGATGGCGATCCAGGTGCCGCGCGCGACGGCCAGGCCCTGGTTCCGCGCAGCACCCGGGCCGCCGCGCTGCGCCGTCCGCAGCAGCCGGATACGGCCGTCGCGCGCTGCCAGCCGGCGCACGCGCGACACGCTGTCATCGGTCGAGCCGTCGTCGACGACGATGATCTCGATGTCGCGCAGCGTCTGCCGCAGGGCGGAGGCGAGCGCATCCTCGATGAACGCCGCGCCGTTGTGGTTGGCGACGACCACGCTGACCACAGGCACGGCGGAGCCGCCGGGGCGGGACGCCTGCACGGTATCGGCCTCCCCCGCGCTTCCGCCGGGTGCGGCAGGCGGGTGCACCAGGAGTTCGGCGAGGCCGTGCTCGCTGTCCGCGGCGGTCATGGTGTGTCCCGCTTCCAGATCTTCACCGAACGGACGGCGAGGGTCGCCGGAAACCGCGTTTTCCGGTCCGGCGGGCCGGGCCAGCTGCCCATGTCACCCACGGCCAGGTCGACGACGAGGTAGAACGGCTGGTTCATGTCGCGCGGCGTGGCCCTGCGCGCGACCATCCTGTCGTCGAGGTAGAAGGTGATCGTGTCCGGCTGCCAGTCCAGCGCGTAGCGGTGGAAGTCCCGGGACAGGTCGCCCGCGTTGTTGGCGCGGTCGGTGGTCGTGCTGCTGTTGTAGCTGCGCGGCTCGCTGTGCACCCAGGCCGCGTCGGTCGAGTGCAGCGACGCGTAGGCGACGTCGGTGTCGTTGCCGAGCAGCTCGGCGATGTCGATCTCCGGCGGCCAGCTCCGGTCCAGGGGAAGCAGCCAGAACGCGGGCCACAGCCCGGCACCCTTCGGCACCCGCGCGGTCACCTCGAAGTAGCCGTAGGTCTGGGCGAACGGGTAGGTGTTGAACGCGCCCGACAGGTAGCGCCGCTTCATGTCGGGCGGCAGCGTCGCCGCCGCGGCTGCCGGCATCGGCGAGGCGGTGATCAGCAGCGCGCCGTCGCGGACCGAGTACGGGTCGATCCCGAGCTTCGCCATCGCGTCGGCATCCGGATAGGCCTCCTGCTCGTGCGGCAGGCTGGCCCAGGCGGCGTCGGTCCCGTCCGCCCGGTCGAACGGCGGCCGCAACCCGCCGAGCAGCCCGGCGTCGAGGACGAAATCCTTGTCGTCGAAGGGCCTCGCGGCCGCAGCCGGAGCCACCGGACCGTGCCGCCAGGCCGGCATCGTCCCGAACGACAGCGCAAGGACCGGCAGGCCGGCATGCGGCGTCACGGCGGTTTCCGTCGCCTGCGAGACCGGCACGGCCGCCAGGCCCAGCATCGCGAGGCACGCCAGGGCCGCTGGCCGAGGCCGGACGGGCGATCGATCCGGCATCACACGTTCTGGGCGGGCGGCAGGAGCATGGCCGGGATCGTGCGGACCATGATCTCGATGTCGCGCCGGAACGACCACTTGCCGATGTACTGGAAGTCGTACTCCACCCGCTTGCGCAGCTGCTCCTCGGTGTCGGTGTTGCCACGCCAGCCGTTGACCTGCGCCCAGCCGGTCATGCCGGGTTTCACCCGGTAGCGGAGCATGTATTCGGGAATGACCTCGGCGTAGATCCGCCCGTCGGCCTTGGCGCGCGGCGCATGCGGCCGCGGGCCGACCAGCGACATCTGCCCGATCAGCACGTTGAGCACCTGCGGCAGCTCGTCGATCGAGTACTTGCGCAGGATCTGGCCGACCCGCGTGACCCTGCGGTCGCCGGCGGTGACCAGGGTTTCCGCCGCGGTGTCGGCCTGCGCCACGTGCAGGCTGCGGAACTTGAAGATGCGGAACGGCCGCCCGAACTGCCCCGACCTCACCTGGCGGAAGAACACCGGCCCACGGCTGTCCAGCCTGATGCAGATCGCCACGACGATGAACAGGGGAACCAGCGGCACCATCAGCAGGGCGGCCGCACACACGTCGACCGCGCGCTTGAGGAACGCGCCCGAGCTGGAGAACGGGGGAATCATCAGCGTCGGCATCACGACGCCATGCAGCTGCCCCTCTCCCTGCCCCGGCAGCGCCGGCGGGACGTGGTCCGGGATCAGGCGCACCGTGAGCGGCAGGAAGCGCAACCGGTCGATCAGCTCCGAGATGCGCGGCCCGGCCGACCAGGGCAGCGCCATGTAGACCTCGGACAGCTCGGCGTCCTGGATGAAGCTGACGAGGCTGTCGATCGGACCGAGGCAGGGCAGCAGGCTGGTGAGCGGTCCCGGCCGGTTGTAGCGGTCGTCGAAGAAGCCGATGACGCGGAGCTGGCTGTGTCGGGTCCTCCGGAGCTGCGTGAACATCTTGGCCGCCATCTCGCTGTTGCCGAGAAACGCGACCGTTCTCGGCACCGGCAGCGCGGCCAGGACGTTCTCCTTCAACCGGCCGTTCGCGACCTGGACCGCGGCGATGCCCGATGCGGCCACGACGAACCAGAGGGCCAGCGCCTCGATCTGGTTGCGGCCATGCGCATGCGCGGCCAGCAGTGCGAGCAGCAGGGTGAGCCAGACCAGCCACGTCGTGTCGGGCTGCCGCCTCGGAACCAGCTGCCGCAACACCGTCGCGATCGTGGCGATGCCGAAATAGGTGACGGCAAGCGTGTGCACGTCGTCCGCGCCGGCAAGCGCCGGGTCGGTGGCGACGGCGATCATGCCTCCGACCAGCACGGCGAACGCTTCCAGCAGCAGGCTCGCCAGCGTCAGGACCAGGAAGCCGAGCCGGTACAGCCACTTCCGCAACGTCGCCTTCTCGTAGTCCAGCACCGCACGTTGCGACGCCAGGGTGTCCGGGCTCAGGTCGCCGAGCGGTGGGCTGGTTTCGGTGAACGGCTGTTGTGCGATGGACATTCCGGGATCCAGACGGGTTCAGGATCGAGAGGAAGGGATCGTCATCATGCGGAGCGGGTCGGATACGAACGACCTGCCGGACGAAGGTTCAGCCGGCCCCGGCACGTCCGCTCTCGCTGCCGCCTTCTGCATCGGCCTGGTCCCCGTTTCGTTGACGACCCGGCACACCTCCTCGATGAACTGCAGGCGCGCATCGTGCTCGAGCAGCGCGTGGTCCGCAGCGGAAAGCAGCCCGACCTGAACATTTGGCATGCGACGGAATCTTTTCCTGCTCCGGCCGAAGTAGTGCGCAAGCTCAGACAAGCCGGGATCGCCCTCACTGTAGAGCAGGCGCACCCGGACCTCACGCGATTTCAGCACGCGGAACCATCTCATTATTTGGCCGGATCGTGTTTCGATCCCGGTCGACCGTTCGAGCAGGTTGCAGATGCGGCGATACAGGCCCGTCACCGGACGACGGCACAGCGCCATCAGGATGACGCCGACGGCGACCTCGCCTTTCGCGAGTCTCGTCCACGCCGCAGGCCGCGTCATGGCGTGCAGATAGAAGCCGAGCGGGCGTCGCGGCCGCCGGTTGCCGATCTTCAGCGAGATGGTGGTGTTCCAGATGAACTTCTGCAGGTTGACGAGGATCGCTGCCCGGATGCGAGGCTCACGCAGGGTGGCATGGAACGCCGAGTAGGCGCCGGAGCAGATGCCGACCAGCACCGGATCCCGATATCCCGCCGCGTCCAGAGCCGTCACCGCCGCGACGACGTCGTCGGCATTGCGGCTCGCATACGGATCCGGATCATTCTCGGACAGTGCGGCGCTGTCGCCGAAGCCGGCGAGGTCCATGCGCAGCGAGCACACGCCGACGGCGGCGAGCCGTCTCGCCAGCGTCACGAACACGCGCCCGTCGCCGACGTGGCGGCCGAAGCCGGTGTTCGGCATGACGACGACGGGCCCGGCCGGATCGCGACCGGCGGCGGGACAACACAGGATGCCGAACAGGGCGCCGGCTGGGCCGAACGCGAACGGCCGCTCGGTCGCCTCCGGCAGCCTGAGCAGGCCGTCCGCCGCTCGCGCCGGATGCCGCGCGGCGGCCGGCACCGGCCCGGCCGGGAGCTGCTCGCACCACCGCGTGACCATGTCGAAAGCGGGATGAGGGATCCTGCTGGACAGCGCGTCCTGCAGGTAGTCCGCCCCGCCCGGGAAGGGCTGCCTCGTCACGCGGCAGCCCTGCGCCTCCAGGCGGCTTGCCAGGGCCGCCGCCAGCCGGCCGCCGTTCTCGTGCATGAGCAGCACGCGTTCGGCGGGAACATGCAGCCCGTCCAGGTCGAGACTGGACAGGTCGGCGAGGGTCTGCCCCGTCAGCCTGTCGCCGACCACGTCGAGGTAAGCGCCAGGCAGATGATCGCCAGGCTGCGGGTCGGGAAGAAGGTTCACCGCACGCCAAGTCTTTGCCAGCAGGGACAGCTCCCGGACATGGCTCCTGCCCGACACCACGGGGGCCAGGCAGGCGATCCCGTCCACCCGCTCGATCGCCTCGGCGGCGCGCAGGGCCAGCGTGGCGCCGAGCCGCAACCCGATCAGGACCACCCTGTCCGCGCTCGTCACGTCACGAAGGTGGCGGACCGCCTCCGGCACGCTGGCCTGCCAGGCCGACAGGCGGTCCGGATCGGTTCCGGATCCGGCGGAGTCGCCGGTGCCGGGATAGTCGAAGCGCAGCACGTGGAAGCCGCACGCCACCAGCCGCTCGGCGAGAACGATCCAGCCGCGATGGGCGATCATGTTCTCGTGGCCGAAGGTCGGGCACAGCACAGCACCCCTGGTGCCGCTGCCCGGGTGCAGCCAGCCGAAGCATCCGGCGAACGTGACCGGGATCATGGCCGGGCCCTGAACGGGACGGGCTGCAGGCCGTTCAGCGCCTCGACGATCCCCGCCGGCGGCGCGGTGACGCCCGGATCGGGCAGCAGCACCAGCCGCCGCGTGCGGCCCGGCGGCAGGTGGAACCAGTCGTCGCTCGGCCGGTAACCGTCGAGCGTGACGTGCACCGCCTGGGCGAACCGGGTCGCGGCGACGTCGAGCACCCAGCTGCCGTTCTCGCGCGACAGGACGGCGCTCAGCCCGAGATCGTCGGGAGGCAGGCTGCGACCGAGCGGGAAGTGGAACGCCTCCGACAGGATCCGGCCGGACGCGGCGCAGCGGAGCGTGGCGACGGTGATGCCGTGCTCTGGCGGCCCGAAGCGGTACGCGCGGTTGATGTCGAAGAAGCCGTCGAGCATCGACTGGCTCGACAACGAGACGCTGCCACGGGCGCCCACGGTGATGGCGCGCTGCGCGGCCACGACCGGAACCGAGCCGCGCTTCAGGCAGGCCAGCTCCGCCACCGCCGCGACCGGCTCCGCCGTCTCATTCAGCACGTGCAGCGCCAGCCCGTCACAGCCCTCGTCCGACAGCAGGATCTGCACCGGGGCCAGCACCCGCCGCAGCCCGTGCCACGCCGCCTTGGGATGGCCGTGGCTGTCGATCACGCCCCAGCCGCTGCCCGGCGCCACGTCCTGGAGCTGCCAGACCAGGGCGCCGGCGCAGCTCGATCCCGGCCGGCGCCATTCCGCCAGCACCGCCTCCATCAGGTCCGCGGTGACCGCCCGCGACAGCTGCCAGTAGCGCTCGGTCTCCTCGCCCCGCAGGCGGGCCGGGTCCACCCCGTAGAGCTCGCCGAGGTAGTGGTCGCGTATGTCGGCAAAGGTCCAGGCGACGCCGCGATCGCGCGGACCGGCTTCCAGGTCGCAGGCGGCGGGCGAGGCCGACGAGGGCGGGTTGGCGAAGGCCAGGCACTCGGTCGCGAATCGGACGCCGGCGCGCCTGGCATCGTCGAGCGGCCGGCGGTAGGCGCCGACGCCGTAATAGTGGGCAACCCCGGCACTCACCGTGATCGGCAGCGGGCCGCCCCAGGGCGAATGCGGCACGTAGTGCAGGTCCGGCTTCAGCTGCGCGACCAGCGCCGGCAGGACGGTCTCGAAGAACGGCATCTGACGGCGCTGGGCGTCCAGTCCCAGCATCGTCGCCTGCTGGGCGATCTCCGAGCCGCCGCACAGCACCACCAGCGACGGGCTTGCCCCGAGGCGCCCGACCAGCTGCTCGACTTCCAGCAGGGCGTCGTCCCGGAAGTCCGGTCGCTCGGTGGCGTAGTCCAGGTTGGCGAACATGAGGTCCTGCCACACCAGGATGCCCATCTCGTCGCACACCTCGTGGAAGCAGCTACTCTCGTACAGCATGGTACCGCCGACGCGGACCATGTTCATCCCGGCGTCCACCACCAGCCGGAGCCAGCGCGCGTAGGTGTCGCGGTCACCGCCGAGGCCGAGCAGGTCGGCGCTGGTCCAGCACGCGCCACGGCAGAACACCGGCGTGCCGTTGATCTCGACCGCAAAGCCGGCGCCGTCCTCGCCGCGCAGGATGCGGACGTCGCGGAAGCCGGTGCGTCCCAGATGCAGCTCCCCGGCCTCGTGGACCAGGAAGACGTCGTGGAGGGTCGCCGCGCCGTGGGTGTGCGGCCACCAGGGCTGCACGTCGGGCAGCAGGACCTCGGCGACGAGGGCGCCGTGCCCGTCATCGCGGAAAGGGGCTCGGTGGTGGCCGATCCTGATCGACAGACCGGGTGGGGACGCCGCGCCGGCTGCGAACCGGATGCGGGCGGAAACCACGCCGTCGCGTCCGCGCAGCGTGCTCGACAACCGGCAGCTCTCGATCGCCCCGTCACCGCCGCTCCGCTCGATGGGGCGGTATGGACCGACGGCGTGGAACGACGGGCACCAGCCGGGCATGTGGCCGAGCAGGGTCTGCCTGTGCTGGCGCAGGCCGTTGGACGTGACCAGCCTGGTCCGCCAGCGGGCGCGACCGGCGGGAGCCTGCAGCGCCCGGCCCAGCGAGCGGAAGCGGATCGCCAGCATGGCCCCGCCCGTGGCCGGGACCGTGACGGTCTGCGTCACGAACATGCTGGTGGAGGTCGCGACGTGACGGTCGTCGATCCAGATCTCGGCCAACCCGGCCAGCCCGTGGAAGGTGATCGTCTCGTCCGCCTCGGTCCGGATCGCCGCCCGATACCAGACGTCGTGGTCGTGCAGCGGGCGGATGGCGGCTCCGTCCTTCCCGGCAGGATCGAGCAGCGCCTGCAGGGCGGTCCCGGGAACCGGCGCCGCACGCCACCCGGCCTGCCGCGGCAGCAGGTCCGGGGCCGGGGCCGCATCGGGCGCGGTGACGATCATCGACCAGTCGGCCAGCAGCGGCCTCGGCAGCGACGGGCGCACCGGCGCCGCACCGACGGGCGGCGGCGCGATGCCGTGGGCCGAACCAGTCTCCCGAAGAACCGTGCAGCTGTGCTGATCCATCGACGTCGACTGGCGGCAGATCAGGACAGGTGGCGGTCGAGGCCGCCGATCACGCGCTCGTAGTCTGCCTCAAGGTTGTCGAAGCACTCGCCGCAAGGATCCGGACGGCGCCGGGCCACCGCACGGGCAAGCCGGAACTGCAGGACCTTGCACGTCTGCGCCATGCGCCCGCTGGCCTCCGCGACCTCGCCAAGCGGCTCTGCTGCGAGCCAGGTCGCGTGGCTGCCGAGCAGCTCGAAATTCGCCCCCGCCAGCCGCGGGAAGTGGAACGCGTAGTCGTCGAAGGAGACGGAGCCCGACAGCAGGGCGTCGAGGTGGCGATCGAACGCTGCGCGCCAGGCGGAAAACGGGTTCAGCTGCGGCCGCCGCGACAGGTGGCCGCGCAGGATGTCGAGCGCCACGGCGCGGCACAGTCCGGGATCCCTCGCCGCAGCCTGCCGCTCGACGATCTCGACATAGGGCGGCAGGATATCGGGCTGCGACAGGAACTCCGGCCGCAGCCGCAGTGCGCCGAGATAGTCCTCGCCGGCAAGAACGCTGCGCGCGGCGTTGTGGACGTAACACGCTTCCTGCCGTTTCCGGTCGATGGCGTCGACGGCGATGGTGGTCTTGGTGTGGCTGCGACGATAGGTCGTCGCCTGCGTGTCGGGCAGGTAGAAGGCATCCACCTCCATCAGGACGATGTGGCCGCACTCGACGTGCAGCGCCACGTGCTGATCGAGCGGGCGGTAGATCGACAGCTCCTGCACGACCAGTCCGTACAGGCGGCGCAGGTCCTCGATCGGCATCTTGGAAAAGGTGAACTGGTCGTCGCCGAACTGCTGGCAGACGGCATGGCCGAACGCGGCCTCCGGGACCTCGTCCAGCGCGGCCAGCACCTCGATCCACAGGTCGATGTAGCAGTTGGTTTCCGGCCAGCACCGGCCTGCATCATGCAGCCGGTGCGGCACGAACACGCGCCCGGCTGCGACCGGCGCGGTCACCGATCCCATAGCGCCGTCCTGGTTGCCTCGGGCCAGTGCTGCGGCTCGAAACCGTGGTGACGCAGCAGCGCCAGGGCAAGACGCTCGAAGCCGAAGCCGACGCAGGCGGTGTGCGCCAGCTCCCCGTCCTCCAGCCTGAGGTTCCAGATCTCGCCGAAATGCTCCATGTGGTAGTTGAAGCTGAGGCAGGCGGTCGGCTTGTCCGGGTTGCTGACCGGAACCAGCAGCTCGTACTTGAGTGCCTGGTCGCGCTGGCTCCTGGCCATGAGCGTGCCGCCGCGTCCGAAGAACGGATCGTTGGCGAGGTCGATGGCGACGGGCAGCCCGAGGGTGGCGATGACGTCGCGGCCGCGCTCGATCCACGCGTCGCGGAACGCCCGCACCTCGGCAGGCGATCCCAGGCAGACGAACTCGCGCATCCGGAACATCTGCATGCGCACAGGATCAATCGACGGCTCGTGCCGGAAGCAGTAGGAGGCCACGTCCACGATGTGGCCGCCCGGCCGGAGCGGGCCGCGCGCCGCAACCATGGGATAGACCGGGTAGCAGGCAGCGGGCGTGAGGGCGAGATCGACGCATTGCTGCCCCGCCGTCCAGTCCTCCCCGGTCTCGAGGCATTGCAGCAGCGCCTGATGCGCGCGCTCGTCGCCGCAGAAGCAGTGCACCGTGCCGGCGAGGTGGGGAAAGCCGTTCAGATAGCCGCTGGTTTCCAGCACGCTCCTGGGCATGGCCGGCGGGAAACGGACGACCTCCGCGTCCTGGCCCTGTCCGAGGCGGGAGACGAGGGCGTCGATGCCGTCGACGATCGACTCGAACACGCCGCTCCGGCCATACAGGCCCTCGACACCGCTCGGGACCAGGATCCGCGCCTCGACCAGCTCCTGATGGAAGGCCTGTTCCGTTCCCATGGCTCAGCTCCTCACCAGGGACGCACGTTGCGCCACCAGCAGGATCGCAGTGTTGGCCACGATCCGGTCGTTGTTGACCATGAGCGGCGCCGACTGCACGTCGCGTAGGTGGCGGCCGATGCTGTAGGGCGTGCCGCACTTGTAGCCGGACAGGCCGCAGATCATCATCGCGTGCTGCACCACCTCGACCGCCAGTTCCGACATCGCCACCTTCAGCGCGTTGACCTCGGTCAGGAACCCCAGCGGCAACGCGTCACGATCGGCCACGCCGTCGGCCGCATACTCGGCGACGGCGGCATCCAGCCGCGAGCGCATCGTCGCCAGCAGCGACGCTGCCTTCTCGAAGCGGAGCGCACCCGGGCTGACGACTCCTGGCTCGTTCTGCGCTTGGCGTCGCAGGAAGGATCTCGCCTTTTCGGCGGCGACCGCTGCAATGCCGAGCCACACCCCGCCCCACAGCAGGTGCGAGGTCGGCAGCATGGTGTGCTGCGCGATGTCGGAGAACGGCATCGGGACGACCTGCGCCCGGTCCACCGACAGGGTGACGTCGAACGCCTTGCTGTCGGTGCCGCGCATGCCGAGCGTATCCCAGCGGCTGGTCTCGGTTAGGGCCGCATCGCCCCGTTCGGCGACGATCAGGACCTGGTCCGACGACGCGGCATCCTGATTGCGCCGCGCCGTGACCAGCAGCGCGTCCGCATGCTCGCCGTAGGAGATGGCGGACGAGTGCTTGGTCAGCATCACCCGGTCGCCACGATAATCCGGGGCGCAGATGCTGGAGCGGATGTTGCCGCCGATCCCCACCTCGGAGGTGACGGAGGCGAGGAGCAGCTGGTCGCGCTCGATCCGCTTCAGGAAGGTCCTGTGCCAATCGTCGTCGGAAGCGCCCGCCACCAGGCACGCGACCTGGATCTGGTGCATGGCATAGATCAGCGCGCTGGAACCGCAGGCCTGTCCCAGGATGCGGCAGACGTGGATCGTGTCCGACAGGAAGGCGCCAGCACCGCCGAGATCGTCCGGCACGAGGAGGCCCATGAGGCCCTGCTGCCGGAACGCGTCGATCGCCTCGGCGGGATACCGCGCCCGCGCGTCCACGTCGTCGGCGTGCAGGGCGGCGACCGACGCGGCGGCCTCCGCCCGTTGGGTGAGGTGTTCGCGGTCGATCACGACGACACTGCGCTTGATCCGAGGCTTTCGACGACGTCGGTCAACGAGGACACGCTCTGGAACGACCGTCGCGTCAGCAGACGATCCGGGAACTCGACTCCGAACTCCTCCTCGATCGCCAGCATCACGTTGACCGTCGCGAGCGAGCTCAGGCCCGCTTCGTACAGATCGTCGTGCGCACCGATGTTGCGGATGTCGACGGAGAAGCGACCGAACTTGCTGAGGATCTCGCGGATACGATCTTCCATTTCGTGGGTCCTGTTCAGGGCTGGTTCGACATCGACGGTCACGACGGGAAGGTCGAAGCTGACCGGTTCAAAAGAAGTTGGTTGCGGAATGTCACCTAGAGACCGGCATTGAAGCCTGAGCTCGAGCTGGCGGCAGGAAGGACAAGCGACAGGAACTTGGCGAGATCGATCATCGGCGCGTTCGATACGAAAATGACATCTTCCGGATGCATAACAAACTTGCTGGCGTAGAAATAGCCTACGGGGTCACGAAGATCCAAAAGATAAATACTTGGAACGGTTGTCGGCGTCTGGCTGTCGTGCTTGTGATTGAGACGATATACGAAGCAGGCGCGGGCGTTCGCCCGGTCGTCTTCCAGGCCGCCGGCCTTGGCCAGCGCGTCGGCCAGCGAGATCGTCGTGCCGCCGAAGGCGATGCGGCGGTCGAGCGGCCCGAGCGAGGTCGCCTGGCCGGTCGCGCCGAGGGCGAGGAAAAAGTCCGCGTCGTGGGATACGTAGATCGTGTCGCCCGGCACCAGGGTCAGGTTCTGGTCCGGCCGCTCGACGACCTCCGAAAGCCTCGCCTTTTGCGTGGCCCCGTCGCGTTGCAGGGTGATGGTCGTCTCGTAATCGGGAAAACGCGGCCCGCCGGCCCGCGCGATCGCCCCCAGAAGGGTCTCGCCGCCCGGATCGAGCGAGAACCGCGCAGCGCCGCCCACGTCGCCGACCACGTTGATGATGCCTGCCCGCCGGTTGAGGATGGTGACCACGACCTGGGGGTCCAGCGCGCGACCGCTGAGACGGCGCACGATCTCGCGCTCGACCTCCGCCGGCGTGTGGCCGGTGACCGGAACCACCCCGCCGAACGGGATGACGATGGAGCCGCTGCCGTCGACCTGCTGCGACGGCAGCGTCACCGAGTTTCCGGAAGGATTTTCCGGACGATCGGTGATGAAAAGGCCGCCTGGCCCCGACTCGAAGATGGTGACGCCCAGATCGTCGCCCACGCCGATCGTGCCGGGGCGGCCGTAATCGCCCGCGGTGGCGCGGAAGCCCGGCTGGAGGAGAGGCACGGACAGGTCCGGCAGCGTTCCTGCGTTCACCGGGACGAGGACATAGGGCAGCGGTGGCGACGGGTTCGAGGCCGTCGTGGAGGCCTGCATCATGACTGCCTGGCGACCGGGTCCGCTTTCCGACAGGAACGGCCCGCATCCGGCCAGGCCGGCCGCCAGCAGGAGACCGAGCATGCGCCCGGCAACGTCCGGGACGCGCATCCGCCGATGCCGCTGCGCTTTGATGACCAGGACCATCTACCGTGCTCCGGCGTGCTCGATGCCCTGCGGCATCGCGGGATCGGGGACGCGTCCCGAGGCGACCGCGCGTAGCCGGCTGTCCAGGAAGCCGGTCGCCCATGACAGGTGCATGACGACGGCGGCCGGACCCATCAGCAGCAGTGCCGCGTCGGCGCGTCGGGCGGCCTCCACGGCGCCCCAGCACAGGCAGGCGAGCAGGTAGCCCCCGGCCGGTATGGCCAGCCAGGAGGACAGCGGCGCCAGCACCGCTACCGCGGTGGCCGCCAGGAGCACCAGCGGCAGCCCCTGGCGCAGCTTCAGGCGCAGCCGGTGCTTGGCGATCGTGCGTGCGCGGCCACGTCCGTGGCGGAGATACTGCTGGGCAAGCTGCCGCAGGCTGTCGCGCGGGAAGTAGTCGATGGCCGCCTCGGTGCACAGCCAGATCCGACCGCCGGCGCGTACCGCCCGCACGTCGAGCTCGGCGTCCTCGTTGTGGGTGAAGTCGCGGTCGTAGCCGCCGAGCGAGCGGAAGAAGGCGAGGTCGAACGCAGCGTGGTGGCCGTGGTCGACGAAGCGCGAGGCGCCGGCACGCCGGTGGCTCGATCCGCCGTTGCCGAGCCGGCTGTTCTGGGTCGCCGCGATCGCACGCTGCAGCGGCGCCCTGCCGACCGTGCGCATCGGCACGACGACCGAGGTGGCCCCGGTGTCGAGCAGCGCCCGCAGGGCGGTGCTGACGAAACCGGACGGATAGGCGGCATGGGCGTCGGCGCGGAGCATGATGCCGCTCCCCGGGCAGGCCAGCTCTGCGGCCAGGTTGCATGCGGCCGACTGCGTCCGTCCGGGATTGTCGACCAAGCGGATGACGGGATGCGCGGCGGCCAGGCCGGCGACGATCACGCGCGTCGCGTCCCGGCTGCCGCCGTCCAGGACCAGGATCTCGCCGTCGAGCCGCTCGACCTCGCCCAGCAGCGACAACAAGGCCCGCGCGATGTAGCGCTCCTCGTTCAGCACCGGCATCACGACCGAGAAGCGGGGCAGCGGTTCCGTCATGTCGTTCCCATGAAGCTCGCTGTTGCGGCGACGGCCGGCGCCGGGATGCGCAGCTGGCCGAGCGTGCTCACGAAGGCGGCGGCACTCGCTGGCGTCTCCATGAGCAGGTCGGGGTCGAGCCCCGCGATGCGACGCCTGGCATCCCCGTAGACGGCCTCCGTCATGCCGGCGAACAGGTCCGCAAGGCTCCGGTCCAGGGGGGCGTCGAGCAGGATCCCGCAGTCGTGGCGGGCCAGCCAGCGTCCGGTCTCGACCGCGTGGAGCGCCAGCGGCACGGAGCCGAACATGCTGCCTTCGTACAGCCGGTTCGGCAGCAGCCATGCCGAGTTCAACCCGTCCTCGTAGAAGTCGATCGCCCAGTTGAAGTGGACGCGGCCGTAGAGCGCCGGAAGGTCGGTCGCACGGTCGTAGGGGCCCCCGAAGCTCAAGCCCGGCGTCGAGGCGATCACGGCGTCGAAATCGGTCATCACGTCCCGCGCGGGCTGGCCACGGATCTCCACCTCGACGGCGCCACCGGAATCGCGCACCAGGGCCGCCAGCAGGTCGAGGCTTCGCCTGCACCGGATGATGCCGAACCAGCCGATCCGCCACGGCGGTCCGGCCGGAACCGCTGCGGGATCGCGACCGGCCACCGCCGGGAACGCCGGGCTGGACGCGAGCTCGCTGCCGAGCAGCTTGTTCTCCAGCAGCGTCCAGCGCCGGAACCGCTGGTGGTAGGGCAGGAAATAGGCGTCGATGAACCGCGGCGAGCTGACCACCAGCAGGGAGCAGGAGGCCAGAAGCCGGCGCTCCAGCCAGCGCAGCAAGCTGCCGACCGCGTCGTCGCGGGTCATCAGCCGGTGGATGTCGAGGCACTCGTAGACCACCGGCACCCGGATCCCGCGACGCCTGCGGACGAGAACGGCGACCAGCAGCATCTCGAGCGACCGGGCGAGGATGACGTCGGCGTCCTCGACCTCCTGGTGCCAGGCATCGGCCGTCATCACGGCACGAAGCGCGGTGGCGATCCGGCGGAACAGCCGGCCGTTCCAGGTCTGCCCGATCTCGCGGCCTTCCGGTGGCGGCCGGGACGTCCCGTCCTTCTGCCTGCGGAAGCCGACCAAGGAGACCTGCGCCCCGCCGTCGCGCAGGAAGTGCCGCCGCCGACGCACCGCCGCGTCGTCCAGGTCGTGCACGAGATAGAGCAGCCTCATGTGCGGAGGCCCCCGATCGGCGTCCTGTCGGCCAGGCGTCCGGACAGCAGGTAGGCCGGCGCGATCCAGAGGCCGCCGCAGCACAGCGCCCCGGCCCCGGAGCAGATCAGGATCAGCACGACCTGCAGCGGGCCGGGAGCCGGGCCTGTCGGCAGCAGCGCGGTCGCAGCACTGGCGGCCGCGGTCATGGCGGTCAGCGGGACGATGACGGCGACGAGATAGGTCAGGCCCGGCCGGCCGGTGTCCCGACGGCCCAGCCAGGCCATCCAGCCGACGATGACCGCGTTCTTGACGACGAGGCCCATGGCGCAGAGGGCGATGCTGTAAGGCGCGAGCGCTGCGACCAGGACAAGGCTGCCGAGGGCGGAAGCCACCGACGTCACCAGCAGGTCCCGGTTCCGCCCAGACACCGACAGGAACGAGCCCGGCACCATGCCGATCGCGCGCACGAACCCGTTCAACGACAGCCAACCGACCACCGGCGACGCGGCGAGCCAGTTGTGTCCGAACAGCAGGCCGACCACCAGCCTGCTGTTGCCGAAGATGACAGCGGCCGGGATGCCGCAGATCAGGGTGAGCAGGAACAGCGCCCGGACCGTCGCCTTCTGCCTGGTCAGGACGCCGTCGATGGCAAACAGCGGCTGGAACAGGATGGCGGAGAACGAGTTCGCGACGGTGACGAACGTGTTCTCGAGGCGCTTGCCGAGGTTGTAGTACGCAAGGCTGACGTCACCGGCCAGCGGCGCCAGGACCATCTGGTCGACATAGTTGATCGTTGCCGCCAGCGTACGGTTTCCGGTCGACAGCAGCATCTCGCGGCGGAGGCTGTCGATGCAGTCGCGATGCAGGACCGGACGCGCCATCAGCCCCTTGCCGAACGCGGTGGTGGCGAAGGTCAGGCCGGACTGGACCAGCTGGTAGACCACGAGGCCCGCCACCGGCCGCACGCAGGAGGCGACGAGGATGCCGAGGCAGCCGGCCACGACGTTGGCCAGCACCGTTCGCATCGCGAGCCGGCGGAACGCCAGCCGCGCGACGAGCACGGCCTGCGGCTGGACGATCGCCAGGTCGAGCGGGATGCGGAGGACGAGCACCGCCAGAAGGACGAAGTGCCGGTGCAGGCCGGGCACCAGGCAGCCGAGCCCCCAGATGAACGCGAGGCAGACCGGCACCAGTGCCGCACTGGCGCACAGGACGAGCGCCAGTGCGGTCTCGTGGCAGCGCTGCATGTCGGACTTCTGTTGCAGGAGCGCCTCGTAGACGCCGGGAAGACCGACCGCCTTGAAAACCTCGATGCAGGCGGTGACGAGGGCGACGAGACCGAGCAGCGGAGGGCTGATTGCGCGTGCGAAGAACACGAACAGGGCGAACGGCAGGAGCACGCTCGTCGCCGCATTCAATCCCGCCCAGACCGTGCCCATCAGGTACGACGGCGCTCGTTCGGCAGGTCGGGCGGTCGGTGGTCCAGCCCTCATGCCAAGCAAGCTCGTGACTCCGACACCCTGACGACCCTGCATCGCGACGCCGCCCTGACGAGACGGAACCTTGACGCGGATGTCGTAACGGAATCGTATTAACTAACTATGAAGATGAGGCCAAGCCGAAACGTTATGGCACACTCATAATCGCCAGGCTTTCGACATGGAGCGGACCAGGAATGAAGACGCGTCTATATTATGTCCTGGGCGGACCATTGCAGCCGGATATTGAGACGAAGAAGCTGAGCGGGGAGCAGCCGCGTGCCGAGTTCAACGTCTTCGCGGCGCGCAACGGGACGCAGGTCGTGGGCACCGATCAGGCGGGCGGCGGGCATCCGACCTCGTTGCGCCGCCGTCTCGCCCTGGCACGGTCGTTGTCGCGCAGACGCGGCGACTACGACGCTCTCCTCGCATCCGGGGAGGACGTGGGAATCCCGGTGTCCCTGTTCTCCCTCCTCGGCCGGACCCGGAAGCCGGTCTGGATCATCCTGCACGGATCCTACCTGGAGGGCAGGAAGTACGCCCTGATCGCCCCGATGCTGCGTCGGGCGGCACACGTCCACTTCCTGTGCCTGTCCGGCGCGCTCCAGCAGCGCATGATCCGGGACGGGTTCCCGAGCGGCAGGTGCCACAATGCCGGCTACGGCGTGGACACGGCCTTCTTCCAGCCTCGTGAGATCCCGGATGGCCGCCTGGTGCTGGCTGCCGGCAGCGCCAACCGGGACTACCGGACGCTGGTCTCGGCCATCGAGGGGCTCGACGTGTCGCTCCGCATCGCCGCCGACAGCCTGTGGCGTCCGAGGGCTGCCGATGTGGACCAGGCGACGCTGCCGGACTCGGTCGAGATCGGCTCCGCGGGCAGCTACGCCGGGCTGCGGGATCTGTATGGCCGTGCCCGCTTCGTGGTCGTGCCGCTTCATCCGGCACGATACGCGTCAGGCTATGCGGTGATCGCCGAAGCGATGGCCATGGGCAGGGCGGTCATCACCACGCGGATCGAGGCGCAGTCCGACCTCGTCGTCGACGGCGAAACCGGCTTCTATACCGAGGCCGGCGACGTCGCCGGACTGAGGAAGAAGATCGCTCTGCTGCTCGACGACCCGGCGCTGGCGCGGAGGATGGGGGAGACTGCGGCAAGACGCATGCAGGAGAAGTTCAGCCTGGATGCGTATTGCCAGACAATGGAACGGATCATCCAGGACCGATCGACCGGCTCGATCTAGCCACGCAGGATCGTCTCGTTGCGGAACAGGGGATGCCGACCAGAGGGTGCGGTCACCGCAGATGACCGGTGCCCGTGCATCTCTGCGAGCCTGGAACGAGGATCCTCCAGTCGCCGGTCGTCACGGCCCCGTTGCGATTGCGGCCGCGTAGGCCGGTCTCTGCCATACCTTGATGCTCAGGATGCGCAGGGTTGCCGGGAACACCGTCTGGGCATTTGGAGGTCCGGGCCAGGAACCGTTGCCGCCGACGGCAAGGTTGGCGATCAGGTAGAACGGCTTGTGCATGTCACCTGGCGTGGTGCGCTGCCCGACCGCCACGCCGTCGATGTAGAAGGTGATCGTCTGCGGGCCCCAGTCGACGCCGTAGCGGTGGAAGCCGAGAGACCCGTCGACACCGGTGTGGATCGTGTTGGTCGTGGCGCTGCCGTTATAGGCGTCCGGTTGCGTCGCGATCCATGCCTTGTCGGTTGTGTGCAGGGAGAAGTATGCGGTGGTGGGATCGTTGCAGAGTGCTTCCGGCGCGTCGATCTCCGGCGGCCAGTTGTCGTCCACCGAGAGCAGCCAGAATGCCGGCCACAGACCACGTCCGGACGGGATCTCGGCATCGATCTCGAAGTAGCCGTAGGTCTGGCTGTAGGGATAGGTGTTCAGCGCGCCGCTCAGGTAGGACCGTGCAATCCCTGCAGGCAGAGTGGCCTGCGCCGAAGCGGATAGCGGGCTTGCCGTGATCGACAGCACGCCGTTGTTGACGCTGAACGGGCTGATCTTCAGGTCGGTCATCGCGTCGGCGTCAGGGTAGGCCTCGAGCTCGTTGCTGAGGGTTGCCCAGGCCGGCGACCAGGTGGCACTTGCCTTGGCGCTGTAGCTGGCCTGCAGACCGCTGAACAACGACGCGTTGAGCTTGAACGAGCTCGAGGTGAAAGCCTGAGCGACCGGAGGCCAAGGCATGACGCCGGTGCGCCAGGCCGGCATGGTCGCGAAGCCGAGGTTGAGCGTCTGGATCGCTCCCGTCAGATCAAGACTGGGCGACGTGTTCGCCAGCGCTTGCACGGAACAGGAAGCGATGAAGCTCGCAGCAACGAGGGCCATTCTTTTCATGCCGGATTTCCTAGCGAAGTTTCCTTGCACCGAAAAGACCCGGACAAGACTGTAAAGTGCAGCAGAAAGTTATTTCTGCGACAAAACTTGGCGTTGCAGCAACTCATGGCGTCGCTTGTCCGGAAACCGCGCGACGTCCAGCGACACCCTAGTCCGTCGTCACCTCCTGCATCAGCAGGATCTGCTCGCATCCCCTAGGGGCGCATGCACGATGAACAACGCTTGGCTCACGTTTGAACGTTACGCCATCGCAGCGACAACGGATCCGGCATCGCAGGACCGGATCCGCGACCTCAGGAATGCGGCTCCCGTCCCTGCAACGCCCGCTCCAGGAAGGCCGCCCGTGCCTCGGACACGCGCGCCCGGATCAGCGGGTCGGGCAGCAGGTGCGTGCCTGGCAGCAGCAGCAGCTGATACGGCTTGCCCGCCGCGACCAGCGCCTGCGTCAGCTTCACCGTGTTCTCGAAATACACGTTGTCGTCGGTCAGGCCGTGCATCAGCAGCAGCGGCCGCGACAGGCTCGCGGCGTAGGTCAGCACGTCGCTTTTGCGATACCCGTCCGGATCGTCCTGCGGGGTGCCGAGATAGCGCTCGGTATAGGCGGTATCGTAATCGGCGAAGTCCACCACCGGCGCGCCGGCGACACCCACCTTGAACAGGTCCGGGCGGCGGATCGTCGCCATCGCGGTGAAGTAGCCACCGAAGCTCCAGCCGGTGACGCCGACCCGGCCCAGGTCCATCTCCCGGTAGCGCTGTCCCAGCGCCTTCACCCCGTCCGCCTGGTCGGCCAACGGCAGGTCGATCAGGTCATGCTCGGTGGTGCGCTCCCAGTTCCGCCCGCGCCCGGGCGTGCCGCGGCCGTCCAGGCTGACCACCACGAAGCCTTGGTCCGCCAGGCACTGGTCCTCCACCGCGCGACGCGGGGCGCGCTCCACCATCTTCACCGTGGGCCCGGCATACACCGACAGCACGACGGGATAGCGGCTGCCGGCCACGAAGCCGGTCGGCCGGACCACCATGGCGTCCATGCCCTGCGGACCGACGGTGGTGTAGGTCACGCGCGGCACCGCCGGCGCCTCGGCGACGCTCGGCAGGGTGGCGAGGATGCGGCCGCCCTCGTCGCGCACCAGCACCCGCAGGTGCCCGTCGGCGCCGTCGAAGGTGTCGGTGAACACCCCGTGCCCGTCCGGCGAGAACTGCGCCGCGTGCAGCCCGGGTTCGGCCGCCACGGCGACCGGCGCCCCGCCGCGCAGCGGGATCCGGTACAGCGCCGAGCCGAGCCGGTCCGGATCGCTGCCGATCGTCACCGTGCCGGCCCCTGCGTCCCCTGCCTGCGCGTCCCCTGCCTGCGCATCGACGTCGGCCAGCGACAGGTACGGCACCGCGGGCGTGGTCAGGGTGCGGTCCAGGCTGCCATCGGCGTGATGCAGCTCCAGCGCCCAGCGATCGTTGCGCTCGGCCGCCCACAGGAACCCGGAACCGTCCGGCAGCCAGAACGGCAACGCCCGCCCGCCGGCGGTGCCGCCGCCCGGGGTCAGGTCGAGCCAGGCCGGATCGGTCTCGGTCAGCAGGGTGGTGGCGTGGCCGGTGGCGGGATCCACCGCCAGCACCCGCTCGGCCGTCTGCGCCCGGTTCAGCACCACCAGGGTCAACGGCCCCTTGCCGTCCGGCCACACCACCCGGGCGAGGTAGGGGAACGCCTCGCTGTTCCAGTCCACCCAGCGCGTGTCGCCGCCATCCCGGGACACAAGGCCCAGGCGCAGCCGGGCGTTGGCGGTGCCGGCGCGCGGGTAGCGGAACGACACCGGCTGCGCCGACGGGTGCTCCGGATCGGCGATGAAGTGCCGCTCGACCCCGGACAGGTCGGCCGCCTCGTAGAGCAGGGTCCGGCTGTCCGGCGACCACCAGGTGCCGTCCGCGCGCTCCAGCTCCTCCGCGGCGGCGAACTCGGCCACGCCGTGGGTGAGCGTGTCGCCCGCGCCGGTGGTGAGCTGCCGGTCCTGGCCGCTGGCCAGGTCCACCACGTGCAGCTCGTCGTCGCGCACCGCCGCCACGTGCTGCCCGTCCGGCGACAGGCGCGGCCCGATCCAGCCCTCGCCCGGCACCGGCACCGGCCGGGCATCGGCACCGAGCCCGATCCGGCTCAGCCGGCCGGCCTCGCTCACCAGCACGGTCGTGCCGTCGCGGGAGATGGCGTAGTCGGTGATGCCGGACAGGGTCATGCGCGCCCGCTCGCGTCGCGCCTTCTCCTCCACCGACGGGTGGTCGTTGCCCGGATCGGGCCGCGCCAGCTCGGTGGTGGTGCCGGCCTGCACGTCATAGCGGTATAGGCGCAGCGCCGTGTCGCGCGGGCCGCTGCGCAGGAACAGCACCGACCGCCCGTCCGGCGTCGGCTCGGCGTGGGTCGGCACGCCCAGCATGCCGTCCCGCGTCGCCGCCAACCGCTCGAAGCAGTTCTCCGCCGCCACCGCGGGACCGATGCCGAGCAGGATGGTGGACAGGCAAAGCATGGAACGCAGCATGGCGGATCCGACTCGAACAGGACGTTGATCCGGCGATACGGCCACACGGGACGGCGGAAGACAAACCCGTCATAACACCGGCCATGGCCAGGCCCGGACCAGGTCCGGGGCGGCCACACCCTTTGCGATCGTCGTGCATGCAGCCGCAGGTCGCCCGCATTCCCGGGTGTTCGATCACGTCGCGAAGGGCGATTTCGCCCCGCGTGCCGGCAGCCGGCGGAACCGGCGGCCATGCCGTTCACGACGACCCGGCCCGATCAGGGACTGGTCCCGGATGCCGCCGATGCCGGCCCGGCCCGCCTCAACCCCCGGTCACGCAGCGGAGCCCGGACGCGCAGGGTGCGCGGCGGTGCCGGGCACGGACCGGTGCGGCCGCTCATCCCGGAGGCGTCGGCGCCGACCCAACGGGGCTCGCATCCACGCGGGCGCGATACGGCGCCGTCATCGCGGGATGACAGCCCGGCCCCGCGTCAGGACTGGCCGTGCGGCAGTCCGTGATAGGTGCGGTTGAAGTACACCAGCGCTTCGGCCGGATCGCCGAGCCTGACCTCCTGCACGCCGCAGAAGATCACGCTGTGCGTGCCGACCTCGACGATCTGCGACACCAGGCAGTCGAACGACACCAGCGCCTGTTCCAGCACCGGTGCGCCGGTGGCACCCGTGGTCCACGATCCGGACACGAAGCGCTCCTCCATCTCCAGCGGCCCGGCGAACGCCACCGACACGTCCTTCTGCGCGTGCGCCAGCGTGTTGATGCAGATCGGGCCACCGACGACCAACGTGTCGCGCGCCCGTGCCGCCCGGTTGATGCAGACCAGCAGGGTCGGCGGCGCGTCGGTGACCGAGCACACCGCCGACGCGGTCAGGCCGTGCCGGCCGCCGGCATCGCTGGTGGTGATGACGTTCACCGCCGCACCGAGCCGGGACATCGCTTCGCGGTAGGTGGTTGCATCCACGCCCATGCCACTCGTCCCTTCCGGCCATCGCGGCCACCGACGGTGCGGTAGCATGGCCGGCACGGCCAGGCGATCCTCCCGCGACGGCGGCCGCACGACCGGTCCAGGTTCAGGGCCGGAGCGGGACCATGGGGAGAAAGGCGGCCAGTCCCGGCGCGGGCAGCGGCAGGGTGACCGCTGCGCCGACGTGCGGACCGGCGCGCGGACGTCACCCCGGGCTCATGAGCTGCCATCGCCACCACGCTCAGGACACGGGCGATCAGGCCGACCGGACGCAGCGCCGCCTGCGGCACCACCCCGGCGGACGGGCCACCAGCAGGACGAAGCCGGCGACGAACCAGGGCGCCCCGCCTGGACCAGGAGCGCCCACGCCGATGCCGAGCAGCAGGCCGGGCACGATCGCGACCGTGGCCATGCCCGGGAGGCTACACCGTGACGATCAACCCGTCCGACGTACCATTCCGCTCGAACCCTCCTCCCGACCGATCGAGCGGTCCTCAGGCCAGCGCCTCGTCGAACAGCGCCCGCATCGATGCCCAGGATCGCGCATCGGCTTCCGGGCTGTAGCGGATCGCGTCCGGCATGTTGCGTTTCGCCGCCCCCTGGTTGGTGAAGCTGTGCACGGTGTTGCCGTACAGGTGCATCTGCCAGTCGATCCCGGCCTCGCGCATCTCCGTCTCGAACTCCGCCCGCTGCCCGGCCGGGATCATCGGGTCGTCGGCGCCGATGCAGACCAGCACCCGGGCCTGGATCGCCTTTGCGTCGGTCTTCGGCGCCGCGGTGCCGAGGCCGCTGTGGAAGCCGACCACCGCCCGGAGCGCCGCCCCGCCGCGGGCCAGCTCCAGCGCCATGGTGCCGCCGAAGCAGAAGCCGATCGCGGCGATCCGACTCCGGTCGACCTCCGGACGCGACAGCAGCGCGTCCAGGCCACCGCCGGCGCGGGCCCGTGTCTTCGAGGGGTCCGCGAACAGCGGCTTCAGCAGCCCCAGCGCCTCGTCCAGCCCGTCGATCAGCTGACCGTCGCCGTGCAGGTCGCAGGCCAGCGCGGTGTAGCCGAGCCCGGCCAGGCGCTCGGCGCGGCCGATCGCGTGCGCGCTGAGGCCGAACGCCTCGGGGAACACCAGCACCCCCGGGCGCGGGCCGGCGCCCGGCTCGAAGAACAGCCGGCTCTGCATGGTCAGGCCGTCGGCCTGGTAGGTCAGGGTCTCTGTCTGCATGGTCGGTGGTGTCCTCGAAGGCGAGGCATGGAGGATATCCTGCAACGGTCGGATGCCAAACCGGGCACCGGGGCTTGCCCGCGGCGGGCAGGTGCCGCCTTATCGCCAACCGTTCCGGCGGCAGCGCCGGGCGCATCATCGACGCTCCGGCACCGGAACCTTCAGGCGCCAAGGCGTTGCTGTCCATCACGAACCGGAGGAAGAAACCCATGAACCATGCCGATCTCGTATCAAAGGTGGCGGCGGATGCGGACCTGTCCAAGGACGTCGCCGCCCAGGCCGTCGAAGCCATCGCCAAGGCAATCGCCGAATCGCTGAAGAGCGGCGAGGAGGTGCGCTATTCCGGCCTCGGCATCTTCGACGTGTCCGAGCGCGCCGCCCGCCAGGGCCGCAACCCGCAGACCGGCGAGGCGATCGCCATCTCCGCCAGCAAGGCCGCCCGCTTCCGCGCCGCCAAGGCGTTGAAGGACACGCTGAACCCGGCCGAGCCCAAGCCGGCGGCGAAGAAGGAGCCGGCCAAGGCCGCTCCCGCCCCGAAGGCCGCCAAGGCCGCGCCGAAGAAGAAGTAGGCCGGACGCCCCTTCCCGGGCCGAGGCGCATCGGGCGCGGCTGCTTCGGGCGCCGCGCCCGGTCGCGATCCGACCGGCATCCCCGCCGTTGCGGTACGCCCGCCCCGTGCCCACACTCGTCGGGCAACGAGGAGGGCAGCCATGGACATCCAGACCGCAGGCAACCACGGCGGGGGCACCGACGACGCAGGCACCGGCGCCACGGCCGTTCGGATCGACCGCCTGGCCGAGATCGCGGTCCGGGTCGGGCTGAACCTCGCGCGCGGCCAGGAGCTGGTGATCACCGCCCCGCTGGATGCGGTGCCGCTGGTGCGCCGCATCACCGGGCACGCCTACCGTGCCGGCTCGTCGCTGGTGACCACCTTCTACACCGACGACGAAAGCCGCCTCGCCCGGTTCCGCCACGCCCCCGACGAGGCGTTCGACGTCGCCTCCGGCTGGCTCTCGGACGGTATCGCCAACGCCTTCCGCGGCAACGCCGCCCGGATGGCGATCAGCGGCGACGACCCGTCCCTCCTCAGCGCCGAGGACCCGGACAAGGTGTCCCGCGCCAGCCGCGCCGCCTCGCGCGCCAACCGGCCGTCGCTGGAGCTGATCACCACCTTCGCCATCAACTGGAACATCGTCGCCTGCGCCACCCCGGCCTGGGCCCGCACCGTGTTCCCCGGCCTGCCGGAAGCGGAGGCGGTGGAGCGGCTATGGGACGCGATCTTCGCCGCCTCCCGCATCGGCGGCGCCGACCCGGTCGCCGACTGGGCCGCGCACAACGACGGCCTCGCCGCCCGCGGCCGCTCCCTGAACGAGCGGGACTTCGCCTCGCTGCACTTCCAGGGACCGGGCACCGACCTCGTGGTCGGGCTGGCCGACGGCCATCTCTGGGCCGGGGGCGCCGAGCGCGCGGCCAACGGCATCGTATGCAACCCGAACATCCCGACCGAGGAGGTGTTCACTACCCCGCACCGCCTGCGCGTCGACGGCACCGTACGCTCGACCAAGCCCTTGTCCTATCAGGGCACCCTGATCGAGGACATCGCGGTGCGGTTTGAGAACGGCCGCATCGTCGACGCCCACGCCGCGCGCGGCGAGCACGTGCTGACCCGTGTGCTCGGCACCGACGAGGGCGCCAGCCGTCTTGGCGAAGTGGCGCTGGTGCCGCATTCCTCGCCGATCTCGCAGAGCGGCGTGCTGTTCCAGAACACGCTGTTCGACGAGAACGCCGCCAGCCACATCGCGCTCGGCCAGGCCTACACCAAGTGCCTGCGCGACGCCGCCGGCCAGGACCCCGACACGCTGGCCGCACGCGGCGCCAACACCAGCCTGATCCACATCGACTGGATGATCGGCTCCGGCGCCATCGACGTCGACGGCATCGCCCGGGACGGCGCCCGCACGCCGCTGATGCGGGCGGGGGAGTGGGTATAGAAGCAAGGCCAGGGCTCCGCCCTGGACCCGCTGGGGGCAACCGCCCCCAGACCCGGATTTGTAGAAGGCATCCGCGGCCTCATCTGATCCTCCGCACGGCGGCCTGCCGTCGTGCCGGCAGGCAGCACCATGACCGGCGAACCGACCTGACCGTTCAATCGTGGAGAAGTCCGCCGACGACGAGCGCCACCCGCTCGTCCCGGGCGCCGTGCCTGATCCGGCCCGAGCGCTCCAGCTCGGCAAGCCCATGAAGAACCGCCCAGAAGGTCTCGGTTGCGGCCTCGACATCGCCGCCTGACGGCGCGACCACAGCCGCCAGTGCCGCGAACGCGTCCTTCAAGTCCGTATGGGTATCGGCTTCCGCAAAGCGCAGCCCGGTCGGCATGGTGAACATCGCCTCGTAGAGAGCCGGACTCCCGCTGGCAAACGCGAGATACGCCATGGCGGCATTCCGGACAGCATCTCGACGGCCGGTCGATCCGCGCGCTGCCTGTCGAAGCGCGGTCGCGAGTTCCCGGAAACCTTCCACGGCGACCGCGGCCACGATCGCGTCCCTGTTCTCGAAATGCGAGTACAGGACGGGCTGGCTGTATTCGATCTCCTCCGCCAGGCGGCGGATCGTGACCGCACCCCACCCCTCGCCTGCCGCGATCAGCCGTGCCGCCGCGGTGATGCGGCGCTCGCGGTCGGCCCGCTCCCTGCCCTTCCTCTCCACGACGCCCACCGCCCGCCTCCTCGCGCCGGATACCCGGCGCACCCAACATAACACAGCTTGAATTTCTAGCGATGCTAGATTACTTATCGATGTGACAGGGAGGCGCACATGCACTGGTTTTCGCTCGGAGTGGCACTGCTGGCGGCAATCGGGATCATCGCGATCGGCGTTCTCTACCTGTCCGATCCAAGGACGGCGACGCGTGGCTTCGGCCTGCCGCTCCCCGAGGACGGATCGAACATCACGTGGTGGCTTCGCCTGAAGGGCGTCCGGGACATCGTGTCCGGCCTGGTCGTGCTGGCCTTCATGGCGTGGGGCGGACCACGCATGGTCGGGATCGCCTTGATGGTCGAGGCGATGATCCCGGCCGGCGACATGTCGCTCATCCTTGCCGCCAAAGGCTCGACCAGGAGCGCCTTCAGCATCCACGGCCTGACGGCGGCGCTGATGCTCCTGGCCGCAATCCCCCTGACCGTGGGAGTGGCCTGAGATGCTGCACACCGGCTCGATCTGGCTTCTCGTCGCCGCGTTCTTCGGCGCCGGGCTGTTCAACGCGCTTGGCACGCCCGCGACCCAGGATGGCTTCGTCCGCTGGGGCTACCCCGCCTGGTGGTGCCGCGTCACCGGCGGGCTGGAGATGGCGAACGCCGGCCTGATCGCCCTCCCGGTCACTCGCGGGGCCGGCCTGATCCTTGGTGCCGTCATCATCGCTGCAGCGGTTCTGACCGTCTTGCGTCACCGTGAGTTCTCCCACCTTGCACCGCTGGGCCTCTTCGCTGCCTTGCTGGTGCTGGCTCAGACAACGTCCTGAACCAGCCTGGTCCACATCGACGGGATGATCGGATCCGGCGCCATCGACGTTGGACGGAGCGAACCAGGAGGGCGCCACCATGCCGCTGATGCGGGCGGGCGAGTAGATAGAAGGGCAAGGCCAGGGCTCTGCCCTGGACCCGCTGGGGACAACCGCCCCCAGACCCAAAATCATGAAGCCTGCTCCGCAGGCGACTGCCGCTCGCATCGACTTGTCGGGCGTCCGCTTCCTGGACATATTGTTGGGAATAGGGAAGAGAGTGCGATGAACAGTTCACAGAAGCGGGCTGTTCGGAACTACCGATCCCGCCTCGTTGAACGGGGTCTGGCAAGATTCAAGGTGCTCGGCCGGGACGCCGACCGCGACCTCATTCGATCCTTCGCGCGGCAGCTCGCCGAGGACACGCCGAAAGCTTCGGAACTTCGTGCCACCATAGCCAGGACCGTGACCGGCCAGCCGACCGGACCTGGCGGCATCCTCGCCGCACTGCGTCGTTCGCCCATGGTCGGCGCCGATCTCGACCTCTCCCGGACACATGACGAGGGGCGCAAGGTCGACTTGTGACGCACTACCTCCTCGATACGAACATCATCAGCAATATCGTCAAACCGCTTCCTTCAGAATCCCCGCTGACATGGATGTCGGCCCAGCACGACGAGAACCTGTTCATTGCCTCGCTCACTGTAGCGGAATCCGCCGCGGGATCCTGGAAATGCCGAACGGCAGAAAGCGCGCCGCGCTCTACAACTGGTTTTCAGGGCCGGAAGGGCCCCAGGCGCTGTTCTCGAGCCGCATCCTGTCATTCGACGAAAAGGCTGGACTGATCTGGGCGCAGTTGATGGCGGAAGGGAAGAAGGCCGGCCAGCCGCGCAGCGGTCTCGACATGATCGTCGCCGCTGTCGCACGTGCGAACGAGTGCGTCGTGGTGACGGACAATGAAAAGGACTTTGCCGGGCTTCCAATCGCCAATCCAATACGTGGAACGGTCTGATCCTGCCTGCAACCGTCCGTCGCGAACAGCCGACGAACATCGACTACCGCGTATCGACCTTTGGGCTGAATTGCAGCCAAGCAGGCCCTGCCGCAACCAAGGCAATCATCAGCACCACCTTGGGAACCGAGTTCAGGCAAGGCTCGGGTTATTGACTTCCGACCTCTGTTGGCAAAGGAGAGGCCGATGACAGAGCGCTCATGACGTTATGGATCTCGTAGTAAATATTTCGCGGCCATTATCAGGTAATCTGCTCCGCATGCGAGCGGCTCAGTAAGCTAAAGGAATTATCGCGTCCTCAATGGAAAAGAGTGCTACGTCTATCGTACCCACGAACTGCTTCTGGATCTCATCCACAGCAGCTCGTCGCACACAGTCTAAAAAGCGAACATTTCAGTCATGATAATGATGTTTAAAGCCGTCGTATGCTTATGCACCGGGCTAAACCATCTTGCTTCCGCTTGGTTATTCGCTTAGCGAGCGGCTTCCAGCCCGGCCGGTCTTGGAATGATCTCGAACCTCCTCAACGACCTCTCGAATGGCGGCAATGACGGCTTGAGGCTGATATAACTGAATGTAATGACTGGTGTTCGATACTACCTGGTTCCGGCCTGCGCTTGAAAGAGCGGCAATCCGGTCATGGCCCGCCATCCATAGCTGTTTCAGGACTGCTACCTGCGGGGCCGGAAGATCGAAACCCGAGTTGCTGTTGCCTGCCGTCAGCACGACCAACGGCAGATGACCGAGTGCCCGGGCCTCATGGTCCAGCTCCATGCTGTCGAGGTCGAAGCTTGGGCCTCCAGGAACAAGTCGGAACGAAGCTACCTCGGACGTCAAGTCGGCCCAGTGGTCGGTGCTCAGCGCCATCCGATCCAGGACCTTTGTCAGCGCCGGGGAATAGGTCGGGTCATGATCCAGACACAGGTCGATCAGCGCCGGCGTCGTCGGCAGGCGATGCGCGCGTGTTGCCTCCATGCATGGGTTCATGTCCGGAACCTCCTGCGCCAGGATTTTCGCAACGCCGGGGACACGCCCAAGAACCTCCTGTTGATGGGCGAAGGACGGATCGACCAGCACCATGCCGGCCAGTTCCGGAAGGTAGCGGTCCGCGAACAGGACCGCATCCAGGCCGGCGAGGGAGTGGCCGACAAGGATATAAGGCGATGGCAGGCCGGCGGCGTGCAGCAAGGCGTGCAGGTCGTCCACCAGCGCGCTTGTGTCCCGCGGTAGAGGGCCCGGATCGGAGAAGCCCTGGCCGGCCCGGTCGTAGCTGCAAACCTCCGTGAAGCTGGAAATAGCAGGTTGGGTGGAGGCCCAAGCTGTGGTCGGCCCGCCCAGGCCAGCATCCAGAACCACTACCGGGCTGCCGTGGCCAGTGCAGAACAGGTTGAGCCGGCGGCCCGGTGCGATCGTCACGAGGCGCTGGGGATGAAGATAGGGAGCGGAGTCAAACGGTGGTCGAGACGAATCGGCCATGGCGGGCGGACAGGAGACCATGGCGGCTAGGACGAGGCCAAGGCTCCGAAATAGAATACTGCCAGGATACCCGCGCGACCTTACAGTGTTCACCAATCCAGAGTGCTCCTCGGTCGTTGCGGAGGTAATCATGAACCAGCGGCGTCACTTCGTGTCAACCAGTGAGCGATCATTGCTTCCCTCATGGAGACCGTCAAACTTGATGGGGTCGAAGCATCTCTATGGCTTCGCAGCGCCTCAACATGCACGGTTACGGGTCGAGCCGGCTCGTAGTTAGATGATTAACCCTCTCTAGCGATCATCATAGCTGCCATAGGTATAGTTTAAATGGTTAAACTGCCCCTGATGGTTAGTCACCGAAACCTGATTGCTAGGTCGCTTATCCTACTCAGCTTATTTACCGTCGTTATGCCAGCGGCAGCACATGCACAACCTGCTCCGAATCCAGCCTTGCCTTTTCCGTCCCCGATGCAAACAGGTCTGGAACCAGTTGATCCCCATGATGACAGCGATCAGGAGCACATCACAGTCGTTGGCAAACGGCCGTCGTTTCGAGACGCCCCCTTGCCTGATTACGATGGTGGCAGAGCCCCTTGGGAATCCAACACGGTCATCAGGGACACGATGACTGGTGCGAATACGGCCTCATTTGGCAACGCCTACAACCTGGGAAGTCCGTTAGGTAGCGACGAAAGAAGTGATGAGACTGGTGGTCAATTCGTTGCACCTCGGCATAATTAACCAGCTATCCTTCGTGCAAAGCGCAACTGCGGATCGCAGGTAGCCTCGACCCCGCCCTGAAGACATCCCGTCTGGTCGCTGCCTGCCGGCCGGGCATTGGCGAACGCGCGCAATCGGCCGGTATGCCGTCTCCTGCCCCGCACCCCGCCTGGTCCCGTCATGCCCGATCCCTTCGACACGACCCGTACCCCTCTTCCCTGCCCCATCTCCGCCCGGACCCCGGCCGACCCCTCCGCCAGCGTCCCGCGCCGCCAACTTCCCGGCCCGGCTCCGCTTCATGACACCATTCCACGACACCACACCTGTCCTCTCCGATCCGCCCCAATGACCGCCTCTCCACCGGCCGCCACCCCGCCGCCCAGGGACATCGACCGCATGCCGAGAGGCCGTTCGAGACTGCCGCTACTGCACCGGACTGCTCCGTGCAGGCTCGGCCGGTCGACATCCAGGACGACCGGTCGGCCGCCCACATCCGGAACAGTCGCGTGCCGAGGCAATGGCCCGCGCAGCGTGGCGACTGCACCCGATCGAGCCGCCGGGCCTGAGCGAAGGATGCATCGCGACGGATATCCTCGTGCATCCCGGTGCCTGCCTGGCGACCACCACCACGCGCACCGGGTCGGTCACGGCCCGCAACGAGGCCGCGAGGCTGCCTGCACCCCGGACGCGCATGAACAGGGTGCGTTGCGGGATCGATCTCCCGGCTGACACCGCTGGGTTGCGGGATCCCTGCCCGAATAACGCTTGCGCCAGCCGCCCGCCTGCTCGACATGACCAAAATGGCCTACGCGGTGAAGGAGATGTTCGCGACCCTCCAGGGCGAGGGGGCGCAGACGGGGCGCGCCTCGGTGTTCTGCCGGTTCGCCGGCTGCAACCTGTGGTCGGGCCGCGAAGCCGACCGTGCGGAGGCGACCTGCCGATTCTGCGACACCGATTTCGTCGGCACTGACGGCGAGGGTGGTGGCCGGTTCGCCGCCGCGCAGGCCCTGGCCGACGCCATCGCAGCCTGCTGGACCGGGGGTGCCGCGCACCGCTACGTGGTGTTCACCGGCGGCGAGCCATTGCTCCAGCTCGACCGGGCGTTGCTCGAAGCCGTGCGCGCCCACGGCTTCGAGGTGGCGGTGGAAACCAACGGCACCCTGGAGGCGCCGCCTGGGATCGACTGGATCTGCGTCAGCCCCAAGGCCGGCGCCTCCCTGGTGCAGCGCACCGGCGCCGAGCTGAAGCTGGTGTTCCCGCAACCGGCACTCGATCCGGACACCGTGGCCGGTCTCGCCTTCCGGCACTTCTGGCTGCAGCCGATGGACGGCCCCGAGCGCGCCGCCAACACCGCAGCGGCGGTGGCCTACTGCCTGGCGCACCCGCGCTGGCGGCTCAGCCTTCAGACCCACAAGATGATCGGGATCCCCTGAGATGGCCGGGCCGGACACGCAGCCGGGCGGGGCGCTGGTGCTGTTCTCCGGCGGCCAGGACTCCGCGACCTGCCTCGCCTGGGCGCTCGACCGGTTCGAGCGGGTGGAAACACTCGGCTTCTCCTACGGGCAGCGCCACGCGATCGAGCTATCCTGCCGCGACGCCCTACGGACCGGCATGACCGCCGCCCGCCCCGACCGGGCCGCGCGGCTGGGGCCGGACCACACCCTGTCGATCGACGCGCTGGGACAGCTCTCCGACACCGCACTGACCCGCGATGCCGCCATCGCTCTCGGCGCGGGCGGCCTGCCCAACACCTTTGTGCCCGGCCGCAACCTCCTGTTCCTGGTCTTCGCAGCCGCCCTGGCGACCCGCCGGACCCTGCGCCACCTGGTCGGCGGCATGTGCGAGACCGACTATTCCGGCTACCCGGACTGCCGCGACGATACCCTCAAGGCGATGCAGGTGGCGCTCAACCTCGGCATGGACCGCCGCTTCGTGCTGCACACCCCGCTGATGTGGCTGGACAAGGCCGCGACCTGGCGGCTGGCGAAATCGCTGGGCGGCACGACGCTGGTCGACCTGATCCGCGAGCAAAGCCACAGCTGCTACCTGGGCGACCGCACGCACCATCACGACTGGGGCTACGGCTGCGGCACCTGCCCGGCCTGCGACCTCCGGCGCGTCGGCTGGGAGCGCTACCGCGCCGAGGCCGTGCCCGATGCTTGAGCTGCACTTCACCCGCCGCTTCTCCATGGGGCACCGGCTGATCGCGGGCCAGTCGGAAGCCTGCGCCCTGCCGCACGGCCACAACGAGTTCGTCACCGTGCACCTGCACGCCGCGCGACCGGCCGCCCTGGACGGCCACACCAACATGCTGGTGCCGTTCGAGCAGGCCAAGGCGCGCTGGCACCGCTTCGTCGACGAGCGTCTGGACCACGCGCTGCAGCTGTCCGAGCACGACCCGCTGCTCGGCTGGTTCCGCACCCACGAGCCAGCGCGGGCGGAGCGCATCGTGGTCACGCCCGGCGATCCGACCACCGAGCTGATGGCCTGCCTGCTGATGGCCAAGCTCCAGGCGATCCTGGCCGACGACGGCGGCCTGCTGCGCTGCGCCGCCGTGCGGCTGGAGGAAACGCCGACCAACACGGTCAGCGTGTCCGACGACGCGCTGTCGCTACTGCCGGCCCGCGACGGCTGGTGGCGGCGCCCGGACATGAGCATCGCGTGAACAAGGAGCGCGGACGATGAGCGACGACGGATCCGCGGCGCTGACCCAGCTCGGGCGCCACGCGCCCGCTCCCGCGAGCCCGGACGAGGCGCATCTGGAGCGGATCTCCTCGCCGCATCCCGACCGGCGCTACCTGGTGCGCTTCACAGCACCTGAGTTCACCTCGCTCTGCCCCGTCACCGGCCAGCCGGACTTCGCCCACCTGGTGATCGAGTACGTGCCGGACCGGTGGATCGTCGAGAGCAAGTCGCTGAAGCTGTACCTGACCAGCTTCCGCAACCACGGCGCGTTCCACGAAGCCTGCTCGGTGCAGGTGGCGGCCACGCTGGTCGACCTCCTTTCGCCGCTGTGGCTCCGGATCGGGGCGTACTGGTATCCGCGCGGCGGCATGCCGATCGACGTGTTCTGGCAGACCGGCGCGCCGCCGGACGGGGTCTGGGTGCCGGACCAGGGCGTGCCGGGCTATCGCGGGCGCGGCTGAGGACGGTCATGCGGCCTGGCATCCTTGCCGCGGCGCTCGTCCTCGCCGCCCCTGCGCACGCCGCCACGCTGGACGCGGACTACGCCCTGTCGAGCCACGGCTTCCACCTGCTCGACGTGGACACGCACACGCAGCTCACCCCGGCCGGCTACGCGATCACTGCGCACAGCCGCACCGTCGGGCTGATCGGGGTGCTGGCGCACAGCGACGTGACCAGCGTCGCCTCGGGACGGTTCGACGGCTTCCGCGTCCGGCCGGACCGCTATGCCAGCACCGGCCGCTCCCGCGGCGCCGACCGGACCACGCAGATCGGCTACCCGGCGCACGATCCGGTGGTGGAGGTCCTGCGGCCCGCGGAGCCGGAACGCGACCCGGTGCCACAGGCGGACGCGCGGGGCAGCATCGACACGCTGAGCGCCATCGTCGGCCTGTCGCGGCAGGTGGCCGAAACCGGGCGCTGCGACGGCACCGCCCTCCTGTTCGACGGGCACCGCCTGTCCCGGCTGGACGCAAGCACGGTGGGAACGGAAGTGGTCCCGAACCCGTCCGGCGCCGGATTCTCCGGACGGGCGCTGCGCTGCGACTTCACCAGCCGGCAGCTCGGCGGCTTCCTGCACGACGCCAACCGCGCCCGTCTGATGCGGCCGCTGCACGGCAGCGCCTGGCTGGCCGCCCCGGTGCCGGGCGCCCCGGTCGCCGCGGTCCGGGCGACGTTCGAAAGCCCTTTGTTCGGCACTGCCATCTTGACCCTGACGCATACAGATCTTGCCGGCTAGAGTGCGGCTAGGAGCTGTTGACGAAAGACGACAACCACATGCTTTAGCTTGTTCTTTTGTCGGGCATCTTTATCCGATCGGTCGGTTCGGTTCGGTTCGATCGGATGATGCTCTAGGTTCAGGAAGCCGAGAAAGGATGTGGCAGTCTTGTCGTAGCGGGTAGCGGGTAGCGGGTAGCGGGTAGCGGGTAGCGGGTAGCGGGTAGCGGTGCAATGTGGTTGCTCGAGCCGATTGAACGTACGCTCACTGCGATTTCGGTCCCGATAAGCATGATGGTCGCAGGATATCGGCAGCTTACGGTTTGCTTTCGGCAGGATCACTGGCAGGATGCGCCTTTCACTAGGAGCCTGTGGCGGACGTCGTCATTGTCATAGTCCTTGTTGGCCAACACGCGCGTCGGGTTGACGATCTGCAGCGCCTCCAAATCGTCGACTGCTTGATAGTTGAGGTTTCTCCGCCCGTTAGAATGAAACGGAGCGGACGTCCCTGACCGTCGGCGCGAGCATCGATCTTGCTCTTGAAGCGCCGCGGCTGCGACCAAAGCCCTCCTCGCGCATCCCTCTTCAGCGCCCGATGCCTGCGAGTGTCCGCGGACGGTGGTGCTGTCAATCATGTGCTGCCAGTTGTCCGTCAAGGCGAATTCCACTTGCCGTAGCGCTCGTGCATATCGCGCCAGGGACATCCGACCCGCAGCACGTAGAGCATTCCGCTGAGGAAGTGGCGATTATCCAGCGCTGGACGTGCCCAGCGACCGCGCTCCGGGGGTAGGAGTCCAATGACTGCCCACTCGGTCGCCGTCAGATCGCGTTGAACTGTCCATGTCGCTCCTCCAAAGGGAGCTTTGAGTCATCGGAAGGCCTGTAGAACGAACAAGGTCTCCCGCTAACATCAGCTACGAGGTCTTGATCAAGTCAACAAGATTGGTAGCAATCTCCTCGACAGGAGTCGCCCAGTCGAATGGTGCCGGTTGCGTGTAGACCCGCATGGTGCTGTACCACGGCGTGTCCGTCCGCCCCGGAAGCCACCGCCAACACTGGTCGTAGCGCGAGAGCAGCCACACCGGGCGTCCCAGGGCTGCGGCGACGTGGGCCGTCGACGTATCCACCGCGATCACCAGATCCAGCAGAGCGATAAGTCCCGCGGTGTCGTCGAAGTCCCGGATCTTGTCGGTGTGGTCGACGAGATGGAGACCGGGAGGAGGATTGGCCGCCTCAGCCTGCGGCGCACCGATCTGCAGGCTGTAGAACAGGACGTCGCCGTCCGCTGCCGCGAGCGGGGCGAGAGTGGCGAGGCTCATCGAGCGCCGGTTGTCGGTGAGTGTGTTCTGCAGGTTCCAGGGCCGCTTTCCCCCGGACCACACGAGACCGACCTTCAGCGGCCGGCGTTCAGCGTGCCCCGTGCGGGCCTGCCAGCGTGCGACATCCTCATCAACACGCTCCTGCCATCGAGCCACGATGGCCGGATCACCGGCAAGATAACCATCGGCACAGGGCACAGTATCGATCGTCGTCCGGAAGACATACGGCAGGCTCATGATTGAGCAGGCCAGGTCATATGCCGGCGGATGCTGATCGGTGGATACGATGGCATCCACCCCGGGCAGGCGGGAAAACAGGCGCACGAGCGGGGGCGGGACCTGGACGACAACACGACAGGTCCGTTCGCGCAGCATCGGGATATAGCGGCAGAATTGCAGGCTATCGCCAAGCCCGGCCTCGCCGTGGACGAGCAGGGTGCGTCCTTCCAACGGTTCTCCCTTCCACCGCGGCGCATTGGGCAGGTTCGGCAGCGGCTCGCTCTCGTGGAATCGCCACTCATATTCCGTGAAACCGCGCAGATAATCGCCGGCCGCAAGCAACGCCATCGCCCGCCAGACGCGGCAGGAGATGTCACCAGGCGAGGCTGCAAGTGCCAGATCGAAGAACGGCAGCGACTCGCGCGGCAGCCCGCGACGCCGGAGCGCGACGGCGAGCCCGGCCAGCGCCGGCGCGTGATCCTCCTTCAGGCGAATAGCGTTCGAGAAGCCAGCGATGGCATCGCCATAACGTTGCAACTCGAGGCAGACGGTACCCAGGTTGGACCAGGCGCCATGGCGCCGCGGATCGAGGAAGACAGCCCGCTCGAGCATGGGCAGCGCTTCCTCGAACCGTCCGAGCTCCTTGAGGGCACCCCCAAGGTTGAGCAGTAGCCGGACGTCATCAGGCTTGATCGGGACGACCTTGATCAGGGCTTCTACGGCCGCCGCATATTCTCCCTTTCGCAAGGCGGCGTCGGCGGCAGCAGTCAACACCATAGGGTCAATCTTGACCGACGGCGTCTTTATATGGACAGCTGTCGAAGTTGGCACTGGCCTGATCTCCTATCGACTTCCATATATCTGTAACGACTGTAGAAGTCGTTAATCATCCTTCAGCGCTGCGTGAGGGTTAACCGTTATGGTCTTGGCACAGGCAGGAACAACCTGTCCCGCAATAGTCGACGCTCTTCACTACCGTGCGGTACCGAATTCCATACCGACCTTTGTCGACAGGCCCTAGGTTTTGCTTTCCCGCTACACCGTTCACGCCGCCCGCGGCGCCGGGCGGCGCAGCAGCAGGAGGCCGCCCAGGCACAGCATCAGCGTCACGCCGATGATCCAGAACGCGTCGGAATACGACATGATCGTTGCCTGCTGCCGCACCTCCGCCGCCATCGTCGCCAGCGCCCGCCGGTGCGCCGTCGCCCCGTCCGCCATGCCGCCGCGCGCCGCCAGCATCGCCACCTGCCGCTGCACCGCGACGCCGTTCGTGGTCACGCGCTCGGCGATCACCGAGAAGTGGAAGTGCTCGCGCCGCTCGATCACGGTGGAGATCATGGCGATGCACAGCGAGCCGCCGAGGTTGCGCATCATCGACGACAGCGCTGCGGCATCGGCGGTGTCGCGCGGCGGCAGGCCGGCGGTGGCGAGCTGCGACAGCGGCACCGCGAACAGCGGCTGGCCGATCGCGCGCAGCACCTGCGGCAGGATCAGCTGCTGCATGCCGACATCCTGCGTCAGCACCGTGTTGACGAAGCAGCTCACCGCGAACAGCAGCGTCCCCGCCCCCACCAGCAGCCGCGGATCGACGCGTCGCATCAGCCGCGGCATCAGCGGAAAGATCAGCAGCTGCGGCAGGCCGCTCCACATCACCACCGTGCCGATCTGCTCCGGGTCGTAGCCCTGGATCTGCGCGCAGTACAGCGGGATGATGTACACCGAGCCCAGCGACACCGCGCCGAACACCGTCATCAGCACGCAGGCGGTGCCGACCGAACGGTTGCCGAGCAGGCGCAGGTTGATCAGCGGCGCCCGGATCGTGAGCTCACGCGCCACGAAGCCCACGATCCCCACCACCGCCAGCACGCTGAGCGTCCGGATCAGGTCAGAGCCGAACCACGTTTCCCGCTGCCCTTCCTCCAGCACCACGGTGAGCGAGGACAGGCCGGTCGCCATCAGTGCGATCCCGGTCCAGTCGCCGTGCCGCAGCTCGCCCCAGCGCGCCGGCGCCGGGTCGAGTGCCCGGGCGAACAGCACCAGCGTCACCGCACCCGGCACGAGGTTGACGTAGAACAGGTAGTGCCAGGACAGATTGTCGGTCAGCCAGCCGCCGAGCGTCGGGCCCAGCGCCGGCGCCAGGGTCGCGGTCAGGCCGAAGATCGAGATGCCGATCGGCTGCTGCGCGCGCGGCAGCCTTGTGCGCAGCACCGTCACCGCGGTCGGGATCAGCACGCCGCCGCAGAACCCCTGGCCGCAGCGGCTCAGGATCAGGGCGTCCAGGCTGTCGGATCGGGCGCAGCATACCGAGAACACCAGGAACAGGGCGGAGTTGACCAGCAGGTAGCGCTTCAGCCCGATCACCTGGCCGAGCCAGCCGGTGAGCGGGATGGTGATGATCTCGGCGATCAGGTAGGCGGTGGAGATCCAGGAGCCTTCCGACGGCGACGCGCCGACCGCACCCTCGATGTTGGCCAGCGACGCGTTGGTGATCTGGATGTCCAGGATGGCCATGAAGGCGCCCAGCATCGCGCTCATCACCGCCGCCCAGTCGCGGCCCGAGGCCCTGGCCGGGGCAGGGCCGGGCGGGGCCGGAACGGGCGGCATCAGCCGGGCCGCGCGGCCGGGGCGGCCGCGCCGCGCGTGTCCACGCCGACCTCGACCGACAGCCCGGCGCGCAACAGCCGCAACGTGCGGTCCGGGTCCAGCCGGATCCGCACCGGGACGCGCTGCACGATCTTGGTGAAGTTGCCGGTCGCGTTCTCCGGCGGCAGCAGCGCGAACTGCGCACCGGTCCCGGGCGAGAATCCGTCGATCACGCCCCGGAACGGGTGGTCGGGAAGCGCGTCGGCGGTGACGGTGACCGCCTGTCCCGGCTGCATCCGGCCGAGCTGGGTTTCCTTGAAGTTCGCCGTGACGTAGAGCCCCTGCCCCATCGGCACGACGGTGAGCAGGCCGAGGCCGGGCTGCACGTAGTTGCCGGCCCGCGCGCTGCGGTCGCCGACCACGCCGTCGACCGGGGCGCGCAGCACGGTGTCGTCGAGGTTGATGCGCGCGCGGTCCACGTCCGCCTGCGCCTTGGCCAGCGCACCCGCGGCATAGGCGCCCTCGGCTTCCAGGGTCTGGATCTTCGCCCGCGCCACGCCAAGGGCTGCGAGCGCGTGGCGCAGCGTGGCCTCGTCCTCGTCGAACTCGGCGCTGGTACGCTGCTGCACCTGCCGGCTGCCGACCCCGCTGGCCGACAGGGTGGCGGCCCGCTCCCGCTCCGTCGCCGAGAAGCGCAGCCTGGCCTCGTCGCCGTCGACGTCGGCCTGCGCCTGGGCGATCGTTTGCCGCTGCTCGGTCGCCTGGCTGTCGACCGCCAGCAGCGAGGCATGGCCCTCCGCGACCTCGGCCTGCGCCTGGGCCAGCGCCGCCCGGTAGTCGCGGTCGTCGATCCGGGCCAGCACGTCGCCGGCCCGGACCACCTGGTTGTCGCGCACCGGCACGGCGGCGAGATAGCCCGCGACGCGCGGCGCCACCGTCACCGCGTCGGCTGCCACGTAGGCGTCGTCGGTGGTCTCGAAGAAGCGGCCGACGCTCCACCAGCTCCAGCCGTAGGTGCCGGCACCAACCAGCGCGGCACCCATCGCCAGCCGCAGCAGCCAGCGTCGGAGCAGGCCGGCGCGTGCTCCTGCCGCCACGGGAGGGCTGAACCCGGCAGCCGCGACCGGGACCGCATCCTTGATCGTCGAGGACATCGCACGCACCTGGAAAACTTAACCGTTCCGTTCTATTACGGCGCATGTCCGACGAGCAAGCCAATCCGACCATCCGTGCCGGCAGCGGCGGCCGTCCGACCCGCGAGGAGGCGGCCGGGCGTGACCGGCGCGTCCTGGCCACCGCGGCCGCCATGTTCGAGCGGCGCGGCTACGAGGGCACCACCATCGACGCCCTGGCCGAGGCGGCCGGGGTGGGCAAGCCGACCCTGTATGCCCGGTTCGGCGACAAGGGCGGGCTGTTCGCGGCGGTGTTCCGGATGCGCGTCGAGGCGGTGCTGGCCCCGGTGGCGGCCGAGGCGACCGCGGCGGCTGAGGCGCACGAGCCGGCCGACCTGCCGCAGGTGCTGCGGACGATCGGCATCCTGCTGCTGCAGCGCTCCCTGCTGCCGGACACGGTGGCGCTGAGCCGGATCATCGTCGCCGAGGCGGAGCGCTTCCCAGAGCTCGCCCGGCTGTCGCATGCGGAGGGATGGCTGCGCTGCCTCGGCCTGGTCGCCGACCTGCTCCGCTCCTACGACGCCACCGGCGCGATCGCGGTCGGGCCGGACGTCGAGGAGGCCGCCGACCTGTTCCTGTCGCTGATCATGGGCCGCAAGCAGCGTGCGGTGATGCTGGGCCTGCCGGCACCCGACCTGGCCGCGATCACCAGGCGGGTGACACGCTGCGTCGACATCTTCCTCAACGGCGTCGCCGTCCGGGATGCCGGGTCGGGCTGATCCTCCAAGCCCGGTTCTTGCATGATGGTCCCCCATGATGGTCCTTAGGACACGGGCGGAAGGGAGTGCTGATGGAACACACGGCACAACCGTTGCGGCCGAGGCAGGTGGCCGCGGTGGCGGTCGGCAACGCGCTCGAGTTCTACGACTTCGTCACCTACGCCTTCTTCGCGCTGCAGATCGGGCGCAGCTTCTTTCCCGCGCGCACGCCGACCGGCAGCCTGCTCGCCTCGCTCGCCACCTTCGGCGCCGGCTTCCTGTTCCGGCCGCTGGGCGCGCTGGTGATCGGCCGGATCGGCGACCGGCGCGGCCGCAAGCCGGCGATGCTGCTGTCGTTCGGGCTGGTCGGCCTCGCCGTGGTCGGGCTGGCGCTCACTCCCTCCTACCGGCAGATCGGGATCGCGGCGCCGGTGCTGGCGATCGGCTTCCGGATGCTGGGCGGCTTCGCGCTCGGCGGTGAGGTGGGTCCCAGCACCGCCTTCCTGATCGAGGCCGCGCCCCCGCTGCGTCGCGGGTTCTACACGTCGTTCCAGGCGATGAGCGCGGACGTGGCGGTGCTGGTGGCGGGGCTGGTCGGCGTCGTGCTGTCGAACCTCATGGACGAGGCGGCGCTCGACGCCTGGGGCTGGCGGATCGCGCTGCTGGCAGGCGCCGTCATCATCCCGTTCGGGCTCCTGCTGCGCCGCAGCCTCGAGGAGACCCTGCACCGCGACGTGCCCGCCGCGGTGGCGGCGCCTCCGGTCGGGATCGCCCGGATCGCGGTTCTCGGCGTCGCCCTGCTGGCCAGCGCCACCACCGCCACCTACATCCTCGACTACCTCACCACCTATGCCGCCACGGTGCTCGGCATGCCCACCCGGCTGGCGTTCGGCGCCACGGTGGTGGTCGGGCTGTGCAGTGCCGCCTGCGACCTGCTCGGCGGCTGGCTGTCGGACCGCTACGGCCGCAAGCCGGTGCTGATCGTGCCGGCCTGCGTGCTGCTGCTCCTGGTGTTCCCGTGCTTCCGCCTGCTGGACGAGTTCCGCTCGCCGCTGGCGCTGTATGCCTGCACCGCGGCGCTGGCGTCGGCGTCCGCCCTGTCCACCGTGTCGATGATCGTGGTGGTGACGGAGTCGCTGCCACGCGGGGTCCGCTCCGCCGGGCTCGGCCTGATCTATGCCGGGGCGATCTCGGTGTTCGGCGGCTCGGCGCAGTTCCTGGTCGCCTGGGCGATCGCCGTGACCGGCAACCCCCTGGCGCCGGCCTGGTACATGGCGGGCGGCGTGCTGGTGGGGCTGACGGCGATGCTGATGCTGCGCGAGACCGCACCGATCCGCACCGCCGCGCCGGCCTGAGCGCCACGCCGGACAGGATCCCTACCCGCTGCCGGCCGCGCCACGCGGCGCCGTTTCCGGCATGGCCAGCAGCAGCGCCGCCACTGCGACGCAGGCGACCGTTCCAAGCGCCAGGAACGTGGCCGAGTAGCCGAGATGGTCGACGGCCACGCCCGCCGCCAGCCCGCTCAGGGAGGCGCCCATTCCCTGGGCGGTCGCCACCGCGCCCAGCGCCAGGTTGTAGCGCCCGGTGCCGCGCATGAGGTCGGCGACCACCAGCGGGGTGATGGCGCCGAAGATGCCGGCGCCGATCCCGTCGAGCAACTGCACCCCGATCAGCCACGTCGCGCTGTCGGAGCAGGTGTAGAGCAGCGCGCGGACCGGCAGCACGGCGAAGCCGAGCAGCAGGATCGGCTTGCGTCCGATCCGGTCGGCGGTCCGGCCGACCGCCAGCGCCACCGGCAGCATGATGAGCTGGGCGGCGACGATGCAGGACGACATCATGACCGTCGCCCAGGCCGGATGGCCGCGCGCGAGCTTCTGGCCGACCAGCGGCAGCAGCGGCGCGTTGGCGAAGTGGAACAGCATCGCGCAGGACGCGAACACCAGCAGCGGACGGCACCTGATCAGGACCGACCAGCCGGCAGGGATGGCTCCGCCCGACGGTCGCGGCCGCGCGCCGTCCTCGATCCCGCGCGCGCTGTCCGCGTCGATCGCAGGGCCTGGGATCGACAGCATCGCCAGCGCCGCCAGCAGGGCGGACGCCGGGACCAGCAGGAACACCGCGCGCTGCGAGAGGAGATGGCCGATCGCGGCGGCGGCGGCGGCGATGACGACGTTGCCGGCATGGTCGAACGCGGCGTTGCGCCCCATCCGGCGCGCCAAGTGCCGCCGGACATAAAGGCCCAGTGTCACCGCCGCCACCGCCGGACCGAACACGTCGCCGACCACGGCGATGGCGGTGCTGGCGATCATCACCGGCCAGAAGCGCGGCAGGGCAAAGATGGCCAGGGCGCCGATCGCCAGCACGGCCAGCGCCAGCACCACCGCACCGCGCTTGCGCGGCGTCGCATCGATCGCCGCCCCTGCCGGCGTCTGCCCGAGGAGGCCGAGCAGACCGCTGATGGTGGTGACCCAGCCGACCTCCGTCTGGCTCCAATGCTGCCGGGTGACCAGGAAGACGTTGAGATAGGGCCCGAGCGCGCCGCGCACGTCGGCCAGCAGGAAGTTCACGGCATCGAGCGAGCGCGGCCGGAAGCCGGCGCGCCGCGCCCGTGCTGCGAGACCGTCTTCCGCCGCCATCGCTAGAACAAGGCGATGAGGACGATGCCGCCGGTCATCAGCGCGCCGCCCAGGATCCGCCAAACGTTCAGGCTGTGCTGCTCGATGCCGAACAGGCCGAACTGGTCGATCGCCAGCGACATCAGGATGTTGGCGGTGATGGTCAGCCCGGCGAACGGCCCGGCGCCGATCCTGTCGACGAACAGGAGGCCGGTGACCACGGCGAACGACCCGATCAGGCCGCCGAGCGGCGCCCACCAGGGCATCGACGCGATGCCCCTGGCGGACGGCAGGGGGTTCGGCAGGCACAGCCACAGCACCAGGAGCACGGCCACGATCGGCAGGAACGAGACCGTGCTGGCGAGCCAGGGATTGTCCAGCGACCGGCGCAGCGCGCCGTTCATCGGCGGCCCCCAGGCCTGCAAGGCGCCAGCGGTCAGGATGACGGGATAAAGCCAGGCGGCGTTGACGGTCTGCACGTGGTTTCTCCGAAGGGGGTTCAGCCAGACATGAGGGCGCCGGCAAGGGCGAGCAGCAGGGCCGGCGGCATCACCAGCGCGCCCAGCCCGAGGAAGCGCCAGGCGCCGACCCGCTCGCCTTCCCGGCGCAGGGCGGCGAGCCACAGGATGGTGGCGAGCGAGCCGGTGACCGACAGGTTCGGTCCGAGGTCGATGCCGATCAGCACGGCGCTGCGAACCTGGTCCGGCACCTGGTCCGACCCCGCTACCCGGCCGGCGAGCAGCCCGGCAGGCAGGTTGTTGAGAAGGTTGCAGCCGAGCGCCAGTGCGGTCCCCGCCGCCCATGCCGCCAGGGCGGCGGAATGCTGCACCAGGCCCCGCAGCAGGCCGGCCAGCGCCGTCGTGACCGCGGTCCTCGCCAGCGCCTCGACCAGGACGAACAGCCCGGCAACCAAAGGCAGCACACCCCAGGAGATGCCCCGCAGCACGTCGAGCGGACGGCATTCGGCGCGCGGGAGGACCAGGATCGCGGTGGCGACGCCGGCCCCGAAGGTCGGCAGGCCGAGCCGCAGGCCGAGGCCGGAGCAGGCCAGCAGCGCGATCGCCATGCCCGCGATGCCGAGGGCGGCCAGCCGGCCGGCCGCAGACAGCACCGGGATGTCGATCGCGGCAGATACCGGTTGCCGCAGCCGGTGGCGCTGGGTCCAGCGCAGGACGCCGTAGGTGGCGGCGATGGACAGCGCCGACGGCAGCGCGTAACGCGGCAGCCAGTGCAGCAGCGGCGGCATGTGGCTGCCGTAGATCACCAGGTTGGCGGGGTTGGAGATCGGCAGCACGAAGCTCGCCGCGTTGGCGACGAAGGCGCAGGCCAGCAGGTAGGGCAGCCTGTCCTCCGCCCGCGCCGCTCGCGCCGCCGCGGCCACCGCCGGCGTCAGCACCACCGCGGTGGCGTCGTTGGACAGAAACACGGTGACAACCGTGCCGACGCCGAACACCAGGGCGAACAGCCGGGTCGCGGACCCCCTGGCCAGCAGGACGGCACGCGCCGCCAGCCAGTCGAACAGTCCGACCTGTCGCGCCAGTTCCGACAGCAGCATCATGCCGGTCAGGAACAGGTAGACGTCGGTGCCCCGCGCCGCGCCGGCCAGCGCCTCGGCCGGGGACAGCAGGCCGAGCGCCACCAGCAGCCCGGCCCCGCCCAGCGCCCAGACCCATTCCGGCCAGGCGAAGGGGCGCACGATGACCCCGGCCGTCGCCAGCCCGGCGATTCCCCAGGTGCTCCACGGCGAAGCGAGCAGGGTGCCGATCACCCCGCTGGGCCCGCCGCTACCAGCCGGCGCTACCCGGACCGCCCTTGAACGGGCCCCTGACCCAGCTGGTCACCCAGCCGCCATAGAAGCCGCCCGGCTGCGGCGTCACCACCTCGTCGCCGACCCGGCACTCGTCCATCGGGCCGGCATACACCGCGATGTGGTCGCGCAGCGCCGCGTAGTCCGGGCTCGGGTCCGGGTAGCTCCAGGCCGCCCGCTGCGCCGCGTGGACGCCGACGCGCAGGGTCCAGTAGCGCGCCACGCCCTTCCATTCGCAGAAGCTCTGCCCGCCGGCCGGCTCCAGGATGCAGCCGGTGAAGGCGTCCGGCGGCAGGTAGTAGACCGGCGGATGCGAGGTTTCCAGCACCCGGAACGCAGCCCCGGTCCGGGCAATCACCCGGCCGGCAAAGGCGATCCGCACCGGCAGGCCGACCGGCTGCAGCGCCGGCGGGCGCGGATAATCCCAGACGTTCTCGATGGCGATGTCCATCGTGAAGCAAGGACCGGGACCACCGGCGGTTGCAGGGCCGTCATCACGATCCGTCAACCGGCGGGCGGCCGCGGCACCGCGGAATTGCCGCAATCCGGCCGTGCCTTGGACGTGTTGCGCGCGCGGTTATAGGCTCCGATCACGGGATCCGGGGGAACGGCGCCGATGGGCAGCAGCAGAACACCACGCACCATGGCGCGCCTGCTCGCAGCGACCAGCCTGACGATGATCGGCACCGGCACGCCGCAGGCGCTGGCGCAGGACAGCGCCGACCCGCCTTGGCGGGTGGGCCGGCTGGCGCAGCTCAGCGGCAGCGTGTCGAGCCACGGCGCCAGCGGCACCCAGTGGGGTCCCGCCACCCTCAACGTCCCGCTCACCGGCGGCGACGCGCTGTGGACCGAGCCCGGTGCCGCCGCCGCGGTGCAGATCACCGACAACGTGGTCGCCCTCGCCGATTCCACCGAGCTCGACCTGGCGACGCTGGACAACACCCGGTTCGCCGCCACCGAGCCGCAGGGCGCGCTGTTCCTCGACCTGCGCGACGTGCCCTCCGGCGACAGCTGGGCCATCACCACGCCGCGCGGCACCGTGCAGCTGGGCGGCGCCGGCCAGTACGAGATCGCCGCCGGCGACAGCGCCACGCCCACGATCATCAGCGTCGTCAGCGGCTCGGCGCAGATCACCAGCGGCAGCTTCTCGCTCGCCGTGGGCGCCAACCAGACCGCCACCGTGAGCGGCACCGACTCGCTGCAGGGCGCGGTGGGGACGCTGGTGCGCGACCGCTTCCTGTCCGCGCAGCTGGGCCGCCTCGCCCCTGCGCCGAACGGGCCGCTGACGGTCCGCTACATGACCGGCGCCGAGTCGCTCGCCAGCTACGGCAGCTGGCAGCCGAGCCCGCAATACGGCCAGGTCTGGTATCCCCGCGTCGGCAGCGACTGGGCACCCTATCGCGAGGGCAGCTGGTCCTACGTGGCGCCCTGGGGCTGGACCTGGGTCGACCAGGAGCCCTGGGGCTTCGCGCCGTTCCATTACGGCCGCTGGTCGCAGTTCGACGGGCGCTGGGGCTGGGTGCCGGC
>CAXTVX010000012.1:0-67923 GCA_964247755.1 uncultured Acetobacteraceae bacterium
GCGAGCTGACGGTGCCGGAGGTGGCGCAGAGCGTGGTGCTGACGCGCGTGTCCGGACGCGCCTCGGCGATGCCGGGCGCCGAAAGCCTCGCCGCGTTCGGCGCTACGGGTGCCACGCTGGCGATCCACCTCGCTGTCCATGCGCTCGACCGGATCGTGGCCGAGCTGACCCCGTCGCACGGCGGCGACTGTCCGGTCGCGGTGGTGGTGCGGGTGTCGTGGCCGGACCAGCGCGTCGTCCGTGGCACGCTGGGCAGCATCGTCGGGCTGATGGCGGAGCAGCCGGCGGAGCGCACGGCCCTGGTGCTGGTCGGGCGTGCGCTGGATGCGGAAGGGTTCCGCGACAGCGCGTTGTACGACCGGGACTATCGCCGGCGGTTCCGGGAATGAACGTCGTTCACGGGCAGGAACGGCGTGCGCCCCTGCAGCGCGCCGTCGCGGTCGAACAGCACGAGCTCCAGCTCGGTGTCGCTGCCGTCGAGCACTCCGGCCGCGACCTCCCAGGCCCGTGCTGCGACCGCATCGCCGAGCGCCACCCCCGCCTCGGCGGCGGCGGCGAAGGCTTCTGCCGCCGTGTTGGCGGCCATGATGCGGGCCGACAGCCCGGCGTCGCCGCCGGCCGCGAGCGCCACGTCCGCCAGAGCCGGGAGGTCGATCCGGCCGCGGCTGGAATGCAGGTCCAGCCGGCCCTGCCCCAGCTTGGCCAGCTTGGCTACCCCGCCGGCTACCGTTACGCGCGGCAGCGGATGGTCGCGCAGGTATTTCAGCATGCCGCCGGCGAAGTCGCCCATCTCGATCAGCGCCACCTCGGGCAGGCCGTGCAGCGCCTGCACCGCGCGCTCCGAGGTGGCTCCGGTGCTGCCGGCGACGTGGGACAGGCCCATCGCCCGGGCCACGTCGATGCCGCGGCGTATGGTGTCGATCCAGGCGGCGCAGGAGAACGGCACCACGATGCCGGTGGTGCCCAGGATCGACAGGCCGCCGACGATGCCGAGGCGGCCGTTCAGGGTGCGCTCGGCGAGGCGCTCGCCGCCGGGGATAGACAGGGTCACCTCGGCGTCGGGCGGGGTGCCGCCGGCGGCGTCGGTGAGTGCGGCTGCGATCATGCGACGCGGCACCGGGTTGATCGCGGGCTCGCCCGGCGGCAGGGGCAGGCCGGGCCGGGTGATGGTGCCGATCCCCTCGCCGGCGCGGTAGCGGATGCCGCTGCCGCGGGACAGCAGGCGCAGCTCGGCCCGGACCAGGGCGCCGTGGGTGACGTCGGGATCGTCGCCGGCGTCCTTGACGATGCCGGCCCGGGCGGCGTCGCCGTCGCGTCCGGTTTCCGCCAGGGCGAAGGCGGCGGTGGCGCCGCCGGGCAGGACGATGCTGACCGGGTCGGGAAACCGGCCGGTCAGCAGGGCGGTGAAGGCGGCCTTGGCGGCGGCGGCGGCGCAGGAGCCGGTGGTCCAGCCGCGTCGCAGCGGGCCCGACCTGGGCGTATGAGGATCGGCATGCGAGTCCTGCTCCACGCCGGCCATCATGGGACCGGCCGCACCCCCTGTCACGGAACCCGTTCATGATCCCGCGTGGCCTGCTGATCGCCGCTCCCCGCTCCGGCGGCGGCAAGACCACGGTGACGCTGGCGCTGCTGGCCGGGCTGCGCCGGCGCGGGCTCGCGGTGCGCGCGGCCAAGTCGGGGCCGGACTACATCGATCCCGCCTTCCACCAGGCGGCGTCGGGCGCGCCGAGCCTGTGCCTGGACAGCTGGGCGATGCCGCCAGCGCTGCTGGACGCCACCCTGGCGGAGGCCGCCGAGGGGGTGGAGCTGCTGCTGGTAGAGTCGGCGATGGGGCTGTTCGACGGCGTCGACGGGCCGGCCGGGCGCCGCGGCAGCGCCGCCGACCTGGCGGCGCGGTTCGATCTGCCGGTGGTGCTGGTGCTCGACGTGTCTGGGCAATCGCAGACGGTGGCCGCGGTGGCGCGCGGCTTTGCGGTGCACGATCCGGCGGTGCGGCTGGCGGGGGTAGTGCTGAACCGGGTGGCGTCGCTGCGCCACCATGCCGGGGCGGCGTCGGCACTGCGGGAGGCCGGCATCCCGCTGCTCGGCAGCATCCCCCGCGACCCGGCGCTGACGCTGCCGGAACGCCATCTCGGGCTGGTGCAGGCGCGCGAGCACGATGCCCTGCCCGGCTTCCTCGCCACCCTCGCCGCCACCGCCGAACGGGAGCTCGACCTCGGGGGCATCATCGCCGCCGCGGTCCCGCTGCCGACCCCGGGTGCGGTTGCCGGGCCGGCGCTGCCGCCGCCGGGACAGCGGATCGCGGTCGCGGACGACCAGGCATTCTCGTTCCTGTACGGCCATCTCGCGGCCGGGTGGCGGCGTGCCGGCACGGAGCTGCTGCCGTTCTCGCCGCTGGCGGACCAGGCGCCGCCCGAGGAGGCCGATTGCTGCTGGCTGCCCGGCGGCTATCCGGAGCTGCATGCGGAGCGTCTCGCTGCCGCCAGCCGGTTCCGCGACGGGCTGCGGCGGTTCGCCCTCACCCGCCCGGTGCACGGCGAGTGCGGCGGTTACATGGTGCTCGGCACGTCGCTGACCGACGCCGCCGGCGTGTCCCATGCGATGACCGGGCTGCTCGGCCACGCCACCAGCTTCGCCAACCGCCGCCTGCATCTGGGCTATCGCGCTGCTCGGCTGCTGGCGGATTCTGCGGTGGGGCCGGCGGGTGCGGAGTTGCGCGGGCACGAGTTCCATTATGCGGAGGTGTCCGATCCCGGCGATGACCTGCCGCTGGCCGTGCTGGCCGACGCAGCCGGCACCGATCTCGGTCCGGCCGGGGGACGGCGGGGCCGGGTGTCGGGGGCATTCTTCCATGCCATCGCGCTGCAGCCGGAGGGGCCGGCAACGTGAGCCCTGGCTTTGCCGGCCTCGACTCGCTGCGTGAGGCCTGCCTGGACCTGTCCGACGGCGACCGCTCGGCCGAGGCGGCGGCAGGCCGGCGGCAGGCGGTGCTGACCAAGCCGCAGGGCAGCCTGGGACGGCTGGAACAGCTGGCGGCGTGGCTGGCGCGCTGGCAGGGACGGCCGGTGCCACGCCTGGATCGGGTGGAGATCCTGGTGTTCGCCGGCAACCACGGCGTGACCGCGCAGGGCGTGTCGCCGTTCCCGCCGGAGGTAACGGCGCAGATGGTGGCGAACTTCGCTGCCGGCGGTGCCGCGATCAACCAGCTGGCGCGGGTGGCGGGGGCGACCCTGCGCGTGGTCGAGCTGGCGGGGCTTCGGCCGGCCGGCGACATCAGCCGCGGGGCGGCGATGACCGAGGGGGAGTTCCTGGATGCGGTGATGGTCGGCCACGGCGCGGTCGAGGCCGGGACCGACCTGCTCTGCCTGGGCGAGATGGGGATCGGCAACACCACGGCAGCCGCCGCGCTGTGCGCGGCGCTGTTCGGCGGGACCGGAAGCGACTGGGCTGGGCGCGGCACCGGGCTGGATGACGCGGGGCTGGCGCGCAAGGTGGCGGCGGTCGACCTGGCGCTGGCACTGCACGCCCCTGCCCTCGCCGACCCGCTGGAGGCGGCGCGCCGGGTCGGCGGCTACGAGCTGGCGGCTCTGCTGGGTGCGGCGCTGGCGGCGCGGCGGCACGGCATCCCGGTGCTGCTGGACGGGTTCGTCTGCACGGCCGCCGTGGCACCGATGACGCGGCTGCATCCGGGCGGGCTCGACCATGCCTGCGCGTCGCACCGCTCTGCCGAGGCCGGCCACCATGCGCTGCTGCGGGCGCTGGACCAGGAGCCGCTGCTCGATCTCGGGATGCGCCTCGGCGAGGCGTCCGGCGCGGCGCTGGCGGTGCCGATCTGCCGCGCTGCCTGCGCCTGCCATGCCGGAATGGCCTCGTTCGGGGAGGCCGGGGTGTCCGGCCGGGCGTGAGGCCGGTCCACGCGTGGCGTGCCGACCTCGCCTGCGGGTTCGGGCTGCTCACCAGGTTGCCGGTCGGCTGGCTCGTGCCGCCCGGCATGCCGTACCGGCCCGGACGCGCGGTGTGGACCTATCCGCTGGCGGGGCTGGTGGTCGGCGGCCTGACCGCAGGTGCGCTGTGGATCGCGAGGCGGATGGGTGTGCCGCCGCTGCCGGCTGCGGCCTGGAGCGTCGCCGCAGCGGTGCTGTTCACCGGGGGTCTGCACGAGGACGGACTTGCCGACACCGCGGACGGGTTCGGGGGTGGAGGTACAGTGGAGCGCCGGCTGGAGATCATGCGCGACAGCCGCATCGGCAGCTATGGTGCGGTGGCGCTGGTGTTATCGCTGGGCGTGCGCGTGACCGCGATCGCGGCGCTGCCGCCGCACCGGGCGTGGGCACCGCTGCTGGTGGCCGGGGCCCTGTCGCGTGCGTCGATGCTGCCGGTGCTGGCGCTGCTGCCACCGGCCCGGACCGACGGGCTCGGGCTGATGGTCGGGCGGGTGCCGAGGTTGGCTTCGGCGGCCGGTTCGGTGGTCGCCATCGCGGTCGCGCTGGCCTGCCTGCCGCCAATCGCCGCGGCCGTCGCCCTGACGGTGGCCGCGCTGGTCGGTCTGGCGGTCGCGGCGCTCGCCCATCGTTGGATCCGCGGTCAGACCGGGGACGTACTCGGCGCCTGTTGCGGACTTGCCGACTGCGTGCTGCTGACGCTCCTGGCCGCCCGCTGACGCCGGGTCGCAGGTGTCAGCGCGCGAAACGGTGACGGACCACGTCCTCGATGTCGCTGCGGCTCAGGCCCATGTCGGCCAGGTGACGATCGGAGTAGCTGTTCAGCTCGGTGCGCATGCGGGCGCGCTCCTTGTAGCCGGCGATGCGCTGGCGGAACAGGTTCATCGTCTGCTGGAACAGGGCCGGGGCGCTGGCGGTCGACGAAGTGGTGAACGAGGTGGTGGTGGACATCGGGTTGCTCCGTGCTCTTGTGCGGTGCAACATATGACGACCCAAGCGGGCGTGCAAGCATTTTGTGCGTTGCACCATTCGTCTGCGGTGCAGCGGCAGTCACGAAAGCTCGACCATCTCCAGCACGCCGGGCGCCGGTGCGGGCCGCAATAGGTCCGGATCCTGGCCGCGCAGCATCGAGCCGAGCAGGCGCAGGGGGCCACCATGCGACACCACCACGGCGCCGGTGGCCGCGTCGACCAGCGCGTCCCGCACCTGACGCACCCGGTCGATCAGGGACCGCCCCGACTCGCCGCCCGGGGCTGCGAAGGCGACCGGATCGGCAGCCCAGCGGTCCAGCGCCTCGCGCGGCAGCTCGTCCCAGAGGCGCCCGTCCCAGTCGCCGAAGTCGAGCTCGACCAGCCGCCGGTCGATCCGCACCGGGACGTCGAGCAACAGCCCGAGCGCTTCCGCCGGCAGCAGGCAGCGTTCGAGCGGGCTGGTGTGGACGACCCGGGGGCCGGTCAGACGGAGCGATGCCGCCAGCGCCGGCATCAACGCCTGCCAGCCGGGCTCGAGCGGCAGGTCGGCGTGGCCGTAGCACCGTCCGGGCGGCACCCGCACCGGCGGGTGGCGCAGCAGGCCGATGCTAGTCCTCGTAGTGGGCCGCCACCAGGTGGTCGAGCAGGCGCACGCCAAAGGCGGTGGCGCCCTTGGGCACGCCGGGCGCGTCCTTGGAGGCCCAGGCGGTGCCGGCGATGTCGAGATGCGCCCACGGCACCTCGGCCACGAAGCGCTTGAGGAACTGTGCGGCGGTGATCGAGCCGCCGGGGCGGCCGCCGATGTTCTTCATGTCGGCGATGTCGGAGCGGAGCGCCTTGTCGTAGTTGTCGCCGAGCGGCATGCGCCACAGCTTCTCGCCCACCGCCTGTCCGGCCTCCAGGAGGCGCTGCGCCAGGGCGTCGTCGTTGCTGTACAGGCCGGCGTGCTCGTGCCCGAGGGCGACGATGATGGCGCCGGTCAGGGTGGCGAGGTCGATCAGCGCGCGCGGCTTGAACCGGTCCTGCGCGTACCAGAGCACGTCGGCCAGCACGAGCCGGCCCTCGGCATCGGTGTTCAGCACCTCCACCGTCTGGCCGGACGCGGTCTTCACCACGTCGCCGGGGCGCTGCGCGCGGCCGGAGAGCATGTTCTCCACCAGCCCGACCAGGCCGACGGCGTTGACCTTGGCCTTGCGTCCGGCGAGGGCGGCCATCAGCCCGACCACGGTGCCGGCGCCGGCCATGTCCCACTTCATGTCCTCCATGCCGCCGGCCGGCTTGATCGAGATGCCGCCGCTGTCGAACGTCACCCCCTTGCCGACGAAGGCGACCGGCGCTGCGCTGGGGTCCGCCCCGCCCTGCCAGCGCAGCACCGCCATGCGCGCCGGCGCCTCGCTGCCCATCGCCACGGCGAGCAGGGCACCGAAGCCCAGGACCTCCATCTGCTCGGGGGTGAAGATCTCGATGACGAGGCCGAGCGCGGACAGGGCGGCGATGCGGTCGGCGAACACCGGCGGGGTCAGGACGTTGGGCGGCTCGCTGACCAGGTCGCGGGTAAGGAAGGCGCCGTGCGCGATCGCCTTCAGCGCTGGCCAGGCTGAGGCGGCGGCATCGGCGGTGGGCGACAGCACGGCAAGCCGCTCCAGCTTCGGCCGCTCGTCCGGCTTCTGGATGGTGCGGTAGCGATCGAACCGGTAGCTCGACAGCACCGCGCCCAGCGCCACGTGCGGCGTGAGCGAGGCCGGCAGCGCGTCGGCCGCGATCGCGGCGACCGGGCTTACCTTCAGCGCGGCGTAGGCGGCGCTGCCGGCGGCCTCGGCGGCGGTGGCGTCGATCTCGGCGATCTTGCCCAGCCCGATCAGCACGATGCGCGACAGCCCGCCGCCGGGTCCGGGCAGCAGGAGGCTCTTGGTCTTGCCGAAGGAGAACTCGCTGGCTTCCGCCGCACGCGTGACGGCGCCGCCGGTCGCCTCGTCGGCGGCGCGATACAGCGCCGGCCGCTCGCCATCCTCAGGCACCAGCAGCGCCACGGCACCGCGGACCGGCAGGATGGCGCGGGTGAAGTCGATATCCAGCATGGGCGGACGCTCCGTCGCGATCCCGATCATGCAGGCTTCGGGGGTGCTCCGGACTTACCGCCCGCGGCAGCACCGCCGCAAGGCCGGACGGCTTTGCAAGCCTCGGCCGCTTCGCCTATCCCGGTCACATGACCGAAGGCAGCACCCCCTCCCCGAACGCCGTCGCCGATGACCGCGGCGACGACGCGCTGCTGGCCCTGGCCGGCGCGCTCGCGACCGAGGCGGCGGCGTTGATCCTGGAGGTCCGCGCCCGCGGGTTCCGCACCACGTTCAAGGACGACCGGTCGCCGGTCACGGAGGCGGACGGCCGGGCCGAGGCGCTGATCCTGGCCGGGCTGCGCGCCCACTCGACGATCCCGGTGATCGCCGAGGAGGAGGTCGCGGCCGGGATCGCGGTGGCGGCGGGCGACGCGTTCTGGCTGGTGGACCCGCTGGACGGCACGCGCGAGTTCGCCGCCGGGTCGGACAACTTCACCGTCAACATCGGCCTGGTGCGGCACGGGCGCGCGGTGCTGGGCGCGGTGGCGCTGCCGGCGTACGGCACGCTGTATCTCGGGCGGGTCGGCGAGGACGGCAGCCGGCTGGCGCGACGGCGCGACAGCAGCGGCGAGGTGGCGATCGCGGTGCGGCGGCCGCCCGCGGACGGGCTGTCGGTGCTGGCGTCGCGGCACTATGCGCGGGATCCGGCGCTGCTGGCGTATCTCGGCGGGCAGCGCGTCGCGGAGCTCGGCAACATCGGCTCGGCGGCCAAGTTCGTGCGCGTGGCGGAGGGGGTGGCCGATCTTTATCCCCGGCTCGGGCCGACCATGGAATGGGACACCGCAGCGCCTCAGGCGGTGGTGGAGGCGGCAGGCGGCAGCGTGACGCTGTTCGACGGCAGCCCGCTGCGCTATGGCAAGCCAGGCTGGACCAACCCGCACTTCGTTTGTCGCGGCGGACCCGCGGAAACGTAGCGAGCTCGGCTTCAGCATGCCTCGACTCCATCACCAGGATGCTACAAGGCAGGCCATGCGCCACACCGCCCAGCGGGCCGCGACGGAGCCACCGCCGATACCATGACCGGACGCACACGGACCGAGCGCCTGGATCCGGGCCGGGACGGGATCGTCCACGCCGCAGCCCTGTTGTCCGCCGGCCGCCTGGTCGCGTTCGGCACCGAGACCGTCTACGGCCTGGGTGCGGATGCCACGGATCCGGATGCGGTGGCGGCGATCTTCGCGGCCAAGAACCGGCCCCGCTTCAACCCGCTGATCGTCCACCTGCCGGATGCGGACGCAGCGTTCCGTCAGGCGGCACCGACCGCGCTGGCCTGGCGACTGGCGGCGTTCTGGCCGGGTCCCCTCACCCTGGTGCTGCCACGCGCTGCAAGTTGCACCGTGTGCGCGGTTGCCGCGGCCGGCCTGCCAACCCTGGCGGTCCGGGTACCAGCGGGGCCGGTGGCGGGGGCGCTGCTTCGCGCGGTCGGCCGGCCTGTCGCGGCGCCGTCCGCCAACCCGTCCGGCCGGGTCAGCCCGAGCACGGCGGAGCACGTGCTGGCTGGGCTCGACGGACGGATCGACGCGGTGCTGGATTCCGGACCGTGCAGCGTCGGACTGGAGTCGACGGTGCTCGACCTGAGCGAACCGCAGCCGCGGCTGCTCCGGCCCGGAGGGGTGCCGGTCGAGGCGCTGGAGGAGGCGATCGGGCCGGTGCTGCGCGAGGCGGGCGACGCATCGGCGCCGGCGGCACCGGGGCAGCTCGCCTCGCACTACGCGCCGTCGCTGCCGCTGCGCCTCGACGCCGCCGAGGTGGGCGGTCACGAGGCGCTGCTGGCGTTCGGACGGCCGCCTTCCGGCGCCGGCATGGTGTGGAACCTGAGCGAGGACGGCGATCTCGACGAGGCGGCGGCACGGCTGTTCGCCGGCCTGCGCGACCTCGACGCGGCCGCCAGTCGCGAAGGCCTGTCCGGGATCGCGGCGATGACCATCCCCGGTCACGGCCTCGGGCTGGCGATCCGCGACCGGCTCCGGCGCGCCGCGGCACCGCGTCCGGGAAGGGCGTCATGAGGGAGCAGCTCGATCCGAAGGAGCTGAAGACGCTGTCCGACATCCTGGCCCTGGTGCTGGAGGACCAGCCGGGCCAGGCGGCCAGCGCGCTGGAGGCGGTGCGGGCGCGGGCTCGGCGCAACGGCGTCACCGGGGGGGCGCTGAAGAACCTGTTCGTGGCGATCGCGCCGAACCCGCCGGCCAGGGCGGCGCCGCGTCCGCGTGCGCCGCGCGGCGCGGCCGGGGCCGCTGCCGGTGCGACTCCGGCAGGTGCCACCGAGCTGCAGGCGTCGCGGGCGCGGATTTCGCATCTCAGTGCCGAGGTCAGCCGGCTCGACCTCGACCTGCGCGGCGCCCATGCCAGGGTGGAGGCGCTGCGCTCGGAGCTGCACCTGACCCGGCAGGCGCGTGCCGAGGCGCAGCAGGCGCTGCACGCCACCCAGCACGCGGCGCCGCGCCGGATCATGCTGCTGGTCACCGCGCTGTGCGGCCTGCTGATCGGCATCGCCGGAACCAGTGCGGTCATGAGCTTCATGCGCACGGAAGCCATGGATAATCCGCACTACCTGCAGTGAGGGCGGCCGCGCTAGACCGGGCGGCATGCGCGAACCCTTCCAGACCGCCCGGCTGATCCGGGTGCTCGGCGACCTGCTCGGGCCGGCCGGGCTGCTGACGGATCCCGCCGACACCGAGCCGTACTGCAGCGACTGGCGCGGGCTGTATCACGGCCGCACCCCGGCGGTGCTTCGGCCGGCCGACACCGCGACCCTGGCCGCCTGCGTCCGCGCCTGCGCCGAGGGCGGGGCGCGGCTGGTGCCGATGGGCGGCAACACCAGCATGGTCGGGGGCGCCTCGGTGTCGGAGGCCGGCGACGAGCTGGTGCTGAGCCTGGCCCGGATGAACCGGATCCGGGCGATCGATCCGGTCGACATGACCATGACGGTGGAAGCGGGCGTGGTGCTGCAGCGGGCGCAGGAGGCGGCGCGCGGGGCCGGCTGCCTGCTGCCGCTGTCGATCAGCTCGGAAGGGTCAGCGCAGATCGGGGGCGTGCTGGCGACCAACGCCGGCGGCAACACCACGGTGCGCTACGGCAACGCGCGCGAGCTGGTGCTGGGGATCGAGGCGGTGCTGCCGGATGGCAGCGTGTTCTCGGGGCTGCGGCGGCTGCGCAAGGACAATACCGGCTACGCGCTGCGACAGCTGCTGGTGGGCTCCGAGGGGACGCTCGGCATCATCACCGCGGCGGTGCTGCAGCTGCATCCGCGGCCGAGGCAGGTCGAGGCGGCGCTGTGCGGGGTGGCGAGCCCGGAGGCGGCGCTGGCGCTGTTCACCGCGTTCCGGAGCGCGGATCCGACCGCGGTGCAGGCGTTCGAGTACATGTCGGGCACCGGCATGGCGCTGGTGAACGCCCTGATCCCCGGTGCGGTGCTGCCGCTGGGGGAGCCGGCGCCGCACTACGTGCTGGTCGAGCTCGCCACCGCGCGCAACGACGGGACGCTGCGGGCGCTGCTGGAGGAGGTGCTGGCGGCCGCGCTGGAGGCGGGCGAGGTGCTGGACGCGGTAGTTGCCGAGACCGAGACGCAGCGGCTGGCGATCTGGCGGCTGCGCGAGGAGCATGCGGAAGCGCAGAAGCGGGCCGGCGGCAACGTCAAGAACGACGTGTCGGTGCCGGTGTCGCGGGTGCCGGCGTTGATCGCGCGGGCGGGGGCTGCCTGCCAGGCGCTGATCCCGGGCATACGGGTGGCGCCGTTCGGGCATCTTGGCGACGGCAACATCCACTTCAACTTGGTGCAGCCGGAGGGGGCCGATGCGGCCGCGTTCATGGCGCGGGACCGCGAGATCATGGACGCGGTGTGCGCGGTGGTGCGGGATCTGGAAGGCAGCTTCTCGGCCGAGCACGGGGTGGGACGGCTCAAGCCGTACATGATGCCGGACTGGCGCGGCGGCGCCGAGCTGGACACCATGCGGCGGATCAAACGGGCGATCGATCCGAAGGGGACGATGAACCCGGGGAAGATCTTTCCCGGACCGGTGGGCTGACGGCTCAGCCGGCCGGCCAGGCGCGGAGCGCGGTGCGGATCACGCCGTGCAGCGCGTCGCGGCCGGCGCCGGATGCGGCCTGCACCGCCATGCCCTGCACCACGGTCATCACGTAGCGGGCGAGGTCGGCGGGGTCGGCGTCGGCGGACAGGTCGCCTTCCTGCTGCGCGCGTTGCAGGCGTTGCTGCAGCACCGCCGCCTGCCCGGCCCGCCTCTCGATCAGCTCGCGACGGATGTGCTCGGCGCCGTCGGAGCAGACCAGCGCGCCGTTAGTCTCCAGGCAGCCCGGCGGATGGGCGCAGTCGGTCGCCACGTCGGCGAAGCCGAACAGCAGCCGCTCCACCGTCTGCCGCGCCGTCGGCTCCGCCAGTGCGGCGTCCATGAACGCCATGCAGGTCGACTGGTAGCTGTCGAGGGCCTTGCGGAACAGCTCCTCCTTGTTGCCGAATGTGGCATACAGGCTGGGCTTGGCGATCCCCATCGCGTCCGTCAGGTCGGTCATCGAAGTACCTTCGAAGCCCTTGCGCCAGAACAGGTGCAGCGCCTTGCCCAGCGCCTCGTCGATGTCGAACTCGCGTGGCCGCCCCATGGTGCATGATTCTCCGGACCCGTCAGGCGCGACCGGCTTCCGACTGATAGAACGCTTGACAGACGCCGTCCAGGAAATCTACCTATCGGTATATTACTTTCCGGTACAATACGGGAGCCTCCGGTTTCGGAGGGATTGCCAATGGACGACACCGATACCCGGACCCGCCGCTCGGTCGAGGACGAGACCTGGGATCGGCCCCGGACGGCCGCGGAAGCCCGCTCGTCGCGGCGGATGCAGCTGTCGGGCGCGGCAGTGCTGGGCGTGCTTGCGGTCGGCGCGGTGCTGACGCTGCGGCACGGCGGCGCCGGCCACGCCGCGAGGCCGATGATGCCGCCGCCGGTGGTCACCGTCAGCACGCCGCTGGTGCGCAGCATCACGCCGTTCACCAGCTTCCTGGGGCAGTTCTCGGCGGTGGACCAAGTCGACCTGCATGCGCAGGTCGGCGGCATCCTGACCGAGATCCACTTCACCGACGGGCAGATCGTGCACAAGGGCGACCTGCTGTTCGTGATCGACCCGCGCCCGTACCAGATCAAGCTGGCGCAGGCGGTGGCGCAGTATCGCGCCGCGACCGCGCAGCTGACGCTGGCCGGCAGCGAGCTGTGGCGGGCACAGCAGCTCAAGAGCACCGACTTCGGTACCGCGCAGGAGGTCGACCAGCGCAGTGCCACCCAACTCGGCGACCAGGCGACGCTCGACCAGGCGAAGGCGGCGATCCAGGATGCGCAGCTGGACCTCGAGTATTCCCACGTGGTCGCCCCGTTCACCGGGCGGATCAGCTCGCACCGCGTGTCGGTCGGCAGCCTGGTCAGCGGCAGCCGCGGCGGCACCGGCACCAACACCTTGCTCACCACCATCGTCTCGCTCGACCCGATCCACGTCGATTTCGACATGAGCGAGGCGGACTACCTCGCCTACCAGCGCTTCCAGCAGGGGGCGGGCGGCCAGGCACCGGACCGCACCGTGCAGGTCAGCCTGGGCGACGAGGCCCATGCGGCACGGACCGGGACGCTGGACTTCCTCGACAACGCGGTGGACCGCGGCAGCGGCACCATCCACGCGCGCGCCACGGTGGCGAACCCGTCGCTGTTCCTGGCACCCGGGGAGTTCGCACGGCTGCGCCTGCCGATCACCGGGCAGGAAACGGTGATGCTGGTGCCCGCCGCCGCGGTGATGCTGGACCAGTCGCAGCAGCTTGTGCTGACGGTGGCGCCGGACGGCACCGTGGTGCCCAAAGCGGTGCAGACCGGGGGGCTGGAGCACGGGCTCCGCATCGTCCGCTCGGGCCTCAAGCCCACTGACCGCGTCATCGTCGACGGGCTGATGCGCGCCATGCCCGGCACCAAGGTCAACCCGACCGCCGGCCATATCCAGCTCGCCGCCGACGACTAGGACGGCATCAGGCCAGGCCGGGCGGCTTCGCGCCGCCTGCCCGGCAAGGCTGCCCGTTTCCGAACAAGACGGAGCATGATCGTTCGATCACGCTCTGGGCCAAGGAGCCCGCATCATGCGCCTGTCGCACGTGTTCATCGACCGCCCGATCCTGGCGACGGTGCTGAGCGTCTTCATCACCCTGATCGGGCTAGGCGCGCTGTTCACCCTGCCGATCGCGCAGTATCCCGAGATCGCGCCGCCGACGATCCAGATCACCACCACCTATCCCGGTGCCTCCGCCTCGGTGGTCGCCGACACGGTGGCGACGCCGCTCGAGCAGCAGATCAACGGCGTGCAGGACATGCTCTACCTGAGCAGCCAGGCGACCGGCGACGGCAAGCTCACCATCACCGTCACCTTCAAGCTCGGCACCGACCTCGACACCGCCGAGGTGCTGACGCAGAACCGCGTGTCGATCGCGCTGCCGCGCCTGCCACAGGACGTGCAGCGGCAGGGCGTCACGGTGCAGAAGGCGACGCCGAACATCCTGCTGGTCGTGCACATGATCTCGCCGGACGGATCGCGCGACCAGCTCTACGTTTCGAACTACGCCACGCTGCACGTCAAGGACGCGCTGTCGCGGCTGAACGGCGTCGGCAACGTGCAGGCGTTCGGCAACCGCGACTACGCGATGCGGATCTGGCTCGATCCCGACAGGATCGCTGCCTACGGCATGACCGGCGACGACGTGGTGAACGCCCTGCGCGCGCAGAACGTGCAGGTGTCGGCCGGCATCCTGAACCAGCCGCCGCTGCCGTCGCACGAGGCGTTCCAGCTCAACGTGCAGACGCTGGGACGGCTGGAAACGCCGGAGCAGTTCGCCGACGTGATCATCAAGACCGATCCCGACGGCCACGTCACCCGCGTGCGCGACGTCGCGCGCACCGAGATCGGCGGCCAGGACTACGGCTCGATGGGCTACCTCGACCGGCTCAACGCGGTGCCGCTGCTGATCTTTGCGCAGCCAGGCTCCAACGCGCTGGCCACCGAGAAGAGCGTGCGCCAGACCATGCAGGCGCTGTCGAAGGATTTCCCGCCCGGCATCGGCTACGACATCATCTACGACCCGACCGAGTTCATCTCCCAGTCGGTGCACGAGGTGGTCAAGACCATCCTGGTGGCGATCCTGCTGGTGGTCGCGGTGGTGATCGTGTTCCTGCAGACGTGGCGCGCGTCGGTGATCCCGGTGATCGCGATCCCGGTGTCGCTGATCGGCGCGTTCAGCATCCTGGCCTCGCTCGGCTTCTCGCTGAACAACCTGTCGCTGTTCGGGCTGGTGCTGGCGGTCGGCATCGTGGTCGACGACGCGATCGTGGTGGTGGAGAACGTGGAGCGCAACATCGCCGCCGGGCTCAGCCCGAAAGCGGCGGCGCACCGCACCATGGACGAGGTCGGCGGGGCGCTGATCGCGATCGCGCTGACGCTGTGCGCGGTGTTCGTGCCGACCGCGTTCATCTCCGGCATCTCTGGGCAGTTCTTCCGGCAGTTTGCGGTGACCATCGCCGCGTCCACGCTGATCTCGTGCCTGGTGTCGCTGACGCTCAGCCCGGCGCTGTGCGCGCTGCTGTTCCGTCCGCACACCGCCCATGCGGCAGCGGGATCGCGGCGGCCAAGCCTGCCGATGCGGGTCCTGGGCGGCTTCTTCGCCCTGTTCAACCGCGGCTTCGATTGGCTGTCCGGCGCCTATGGCCGCACCACCACGGTGCTGGTGCGCTCGCTCGGGCTGGTGCTGCTGGTGTATGCCGCCCTGATCGCGCTCACCGGCTACCAGTTCTCGCGCACCCCCACCGGCTTCATCCCGGAGCAGGACCAGGGCTACTCGATCGTGCTGCTGCAGTTGCCGCCGGGCGCCTCGCTCGACCGCACCGACCAGGTGCTGAGGCAGGCGGTGACGATCATCATGCAGACGCCGGGGGTGGCGCATGCGGTGCCGTTCACCGGGCTGGACGCCACCACCTTCAGCGACGCGTCGAACTCGGCGACCATCTTCGCCAAGTATGACCCGTTCGAGAGCCGCGTGGCCAAGGGCCAGGGCGGCGACGTGATCCTGAACGACCTGCGGCGCCGGCTGTCGGCGATCCAGGGCGCGTTCGTGCTGGCGATCGCGCCGCCGCCGGTGCAGGGCATCGGCAGCGCCGGCGGCTTCAAGATGATGGTGCAGGACCGCTCCGGGCACGGCTCCGACGCGCTCGCGGCGGCCGCCAACGCGCTGACCGCGGCCGCCAACCGGCAGCCGGAGTTCGCGGGCGTGTTCACCCTGTTCAACACCCGCACGCCGTCGGTGTTCACCGACATCGACCGCGAGAAGGCGGAAAAGGTCGGGCTCAACCCGGCCGACGTGTTCGACACCCTGCAGGTGTATCTCGGCTCGGCATACATCAACGACTTCAACTATCTCGGCCGCACCTACGAGGTTGTGGCGCAGGCGGACGGCCAGTACCGCCGCAACACCGACGACATCGCCCAGCTCAAGACGCGTAACGCCGGCGGCCAGATGGTGCCGATCGGCACCGTCGCCCGCTTCCGCGACATCACCGTGCCGTACCGGGTGCCGCGCTACGACCTGTTCCCGGCGGCCGAGGTGATGGGGGCGGCCGCCCCCGGCGTCGCCACCGGCACGGCGCTCGCCACCATGGAGCGGCTGGCGCGCAGCACCCTGCCCAAGGGCTTCGGCTTCGAGTGGACCGAGCTCGCGTTCCAGCAGCAGCAGGCCGGCGTGCCGACGCTGCTGGTGTTCGGCGCCTCCGCGCTGTTCGTGTTCCTGGTGCTGGCGGCGCAGTACGAGAGCTGGCGCCTGCCGCTGGCGGTGGTGCTGATCGTGCCGATGTGCCTGCTGGCCGCGGTCACCGGGCTGCTGTCCCGCGGCATGTCGATCGACATCCTGGCGCAGATCGGCTTCGTGGTGCTGGTGGGCCTGGCGGCGAAGAACGCGATCCTGATCGTGGAATTCGCGCAGCAGGCGGAAACGCAGACCGGCGTCAGCCCGGCGCGTGCTGCGGTCCATGCCGCGCGCACCCGGCTGCGTCCGATCCTGATGACCTCGTTCGCCTTCATCCTCGGCGTGGCGCCGCTAGCGGTCGCCACCGGCGCCGGGGCGGAGATGCGGCAGTCGCTGGGCACCGCGGTGTTCTGCGGCATGCTCGGCGTGACCGGGTTCGGGCTGCTGTTCACGCCGGCGTTCTACACCGTGGTGCGGAGCTTCGGCCGCCGGCGGGTGGCGCGGCGGGTGCCGCATCCGGCGGAGTAGCCCGCGGATATCGTGTCGGGGGGCAAGCGGGGTGGGCGGTCATCGCCTGTGCCGCGCCCGGCACGACCGATCCGGCCGTCGGGCCGGCCGGCCGGGGTGGATGGCGCAGGCTGCTCTTCAAGCGGCCACGGCCGGCTTCAACTCCTGTTCTGCCCATTGGCGAAAGCTGGTCGGCCCGATGATGGCGGTGGCGCGCGACGCCATGTTGTCCATGCCCTCCTCTTTCGCGCGCAGCATGTCGACGAAGCCCTGCGCGAAGGCGTCGGTCAGCCCCCGGGCCATCGCCGCCTCCTTGTAGGCCTCGTACGACTGGTGCTCGTAGCGGACCTCGCGTCCGATGACCTCCGAGATGATCGCTGCCAACTCGCCATAGGAAAGCTCCTCGGGACCGAGGACCGGCACGTCTTCCCATCCCGACCAGGAGCGGCCGAGCAGCAGTCCGGCAGCGACGGCGCCGGTGTCGCGCGTGGCGGTGTGCGGCAGCTTCTTGTCGGGATCGATCGGGCCGGACATCCTGCCCTGACGGATGGCGGCGGCCTGCCGCAACGCGTTGTCCATGAAGGCCGGCAAGGCGAGGCCACGAACGGCGGCGCCCGTGTCGCGTAACAGGTCGACCATCCGGATCGATCCGGTGGCGTTGCCGGCCCGATCCTGCCACGGGGTGCCGCGGCCAAGCGTGGTCGCCGTGACGACATGGGGGACGCCGTGCCGGCGCATCGCGGCGGCACCCGGACAGGCGAAATTGACCGTGGCGGCGGCGGGAGTCGACGAGGGCACAGGCGGGCACAGCCAGAACACGGCGTCGGCGCCCCGGAACGCCTGGTCGACCACGGCGGCGTCGCCGTGCGACCCTTGCACGACCTCCACCCGATCGCGCACCGCCTGTGGCAGCCTACCCGGATCGCGCACGATTAGGCGCAGCATCTCGCCGGCATCGAGCAGATGCTGGACCACGTGTCGACCGATGTTGCCGGTTGGGGTGGTGACGACGATCATGGCGGGCTCCGGTGGAACGCCGCAGATGGTGGGCATCGGGCCGGACGCAGAATATGGCCGAACGTCGCTCTCTTCTTCGCCATCGTCCGAAAAGGCCATGGACCCGCTGTCCGACATCCTCACCGCCGGGCTCGATGCGGGCGGCGAATAGGCGATCCGGCTCGGCAACCGGCCCGGGACGATCGGATGCCATGCGGCGGCGGACACCAGATCCGAGGGCTGGGCAGGAACACCATTGCCGATGTCGACGACGGCTGCCGCAGCGGTCGCTGTTGACCTACAAGGGCGGAGGAGCTGGAACGCAAGGAGGGGCCGTGACCGCACGCGTGGCAGCGCTGCACCTCTACCCGGTGAAAGGGATGCGTGGCATGGCGCGTGCGGAAACGGAGGTGGCCGCGCACGGGCTCGCCGGCGACCGGCGCTGGATGGTGGTGGATGACGAGGGGCGCTTCCTGACCCAGCGCCAGCTGCCGGACATGGCGCAGCTCGAGGCCGAGCCGGTCGCGGACGGCCTGGTGCTGCGGCACGGCGGCGACGCTCATGCGGTGCAGCGGCCGGCCGCGGATGCGGTGCGTCTGTCCGTCACCATCTGGCGCGACACGGTGCTGGCCGCGGCTGCCGAAGGAGCGTCGGCGGCGTGGCTGTCGGCGCGGCTCGGACGGCCCTGCCGCCTGGTCTACATGGACGACGAGCGGGCCCGGCCGATCGATCCGGTGTTCGGCAGGCCCGGCGACCATGTCGGCTTCGCCGACGCGTTTCCGCTGCTGGCGGCGAGCGAATCATCCCTGTCGGCGCTCAATGCCGAGCTCGGCCTGCCCGTGCCGATGGACCGGTTCCGCCCCAGCGTGACGATCTCGGGGCTGCCGCCCTGGTCGGAGGATCGCTGGCGACGGGTGCGGATCGGCGCCATGACGTTCCGTGCGCCGAACCCGTGCACGCGGTGCGTTGTGGTCACGCGGGACCAGCGCACCGGCCTGTCGCCCGAGCCGGGCGAGCCGCTGCGTACGCTCGGGCGGCTCAACCGGCACGCGGCGGGGATCGTGTTCGGCGCCAACCTGATCCCGGAGGCGCCGGGACGGCTCGGCGTCGGCGATCCGGTCGAGGTGCTGGAGGCAGTCACATGAGCCGCTTCCACAGCCGGGCGGCGAGCTCCAGCGCGTGCTCGCGACGGGAGCGGGCGCGCCAGCCGGCGTAGCTGATCGGCGTCGCGGCGGCGATCTGCGCGCGCAGCATCGACTCGACGGCGCCCGCGGTGCCGGCACCCAGCACCACCGCGTCGATCTCGTTGTTGTAGTGCACGCTGCGCCAGTCGAAGTTGGACGAGCCGATCACCGTCATCACCCCGTCGATGGTGGCGACCTTGGCGTGCAGCATGGCGTCGCGCACCTCGTGGATCCGCACCCCAGCCCTGAGCAGGGAGCCGTACAGAGCGCGTGCCGCGTGCACCGCCGCCTGCACGTCGCTGTAGCCCGGCAGCAGCAGCTCGACCTCCACCCCGCGACCGGCCGCGGCGGCGAGGAGCCTCCATTCCGCCGGCGCCGGGACGAAGTAGCCGGTCGCCAGCAGGATCCGCGAGCGGGCGCCGCCGATCGCCGCCTGCATCGACAGGTTGTACAGCGGCCGCCGCTCCGCCGGCGCGCTGCCGTCGACGCGGATCCGCTCGCCGCCTGCGTCCGGCAGCGGCAGGAGCTCGTCGCGCTGCTGCAGCGGCGGCCCGTCGCCGCCCGAGCCGTTCCAGGTGTGCAGGAACAGGCGGTGGATCTCGCCCACCGCCGGCCCGTGGATCTGGATGCCGTTGTCGATCCAGTAGCCGTGGTCGGGGTCCGGGCCGCGGCCGGCGGAGCGCGGCGTCTGGTAGACCTTGGACATGTTGGCACCGCCCAGAACCGCCACCGTCCCGTCCACCACCGTCAGCTTGCGGTGGTCGCGGTCGTTCATGCGCAGGTCGAAGCGGGCGCGGAACGGGTTCACCGAGTGGTATTCCAGCAGGCGGACGCCGCGGGCGCGAAGCCGGTCGAACGCCGCGTCCGGAGTCCCGCCCGAGCCGATCGCGTCCCAGGTCACCGCCACCTCGATTCCGCGCGCGACGGTGCGCTCCAGCAGGTCGAACAGCGACTGCCCGTCCAGGGTGACGTCGTCGATGGTGTAGTACTCCATGTGCACGAAGCGGCGGGCGGAGCCGATCGCCCGCATCACCGCCTGCACCACCGCCCGCCCCTCCGGGAGCAGCACCACCCGGTTGCCGTCCAGGATCGGGCAGTCCGAGACCGGGTCGTGCAGCCCGGCATGATGGGCCAGCAGCGGGCCCACGTCGGACGCGGGCCCGGACGCCTCAGCGTCTGGCATCGCGGCCTCCCATCGGCCGGAAGGGCCGCGACGGGTCGGACACGATCCGGGACACGGTGCCGTCTTTTGCCGGGACGCCATGGAGGGTAGGAAGGGGCATGAGCGCGCCTTCCGTCAGCCGGCTGGACCGGTACGTCCTGCACCAGCTGCTGGTCGCGCTACTCGCGACCACGGGCAGCCTGGCGGCGCTGATCTGGCTGACCCAGTCGCTGCGCTTCGTCAGCCTGGTGGTGGACCGCGGCCTCAGCCTGCGCGTGTTCCTGCAGCTCACCGGGCTGCTGATCCCGGGCTTCGTCGCCGTCATCCTGCCCATCACCACCTTTGTCGTGACCCAGTTCGTGTTCCAGCGCCTGGCCGGCGACCGCGAGCTGACGGTGATGCGCGCCGCGGGTTTGTCGCCGTCGCGGATCGCCCGGCCGGCGATGTACTGCGTCCTCATCGCCGTCGCCTTATCCTACGTGCTGAACGTGTGGATCGTTCCGGCCTCCTATCACAGCTTCCGCGAGTACGAGTTCGAGATACGCAACAAGATGGCCGCCTTCCTGCTCCAGGAAGGCGTGTTCACCCCGGTCTCGCCGACCATGACGGTGTACATCCGCACCCGCGAGCCGGACGGCACGCTGCGCGGCATCCTGGTCGAGGACGACCGGCAGAAGGCGGTACGCGCCACCATCCTGGCCGAGCACGGGCACCTGGAGCCGAACGGCGACGTGCCGAAGGTGGTGCTGTACAACGGCTCGCGCGAGGAGATCGACCGCAAGACCGGCCGGCTCGACGTGCTGACCTTCCGCCGCAACACCATCGACCTCACCGATGCCAGCAAGGACGACGACATCCGCTACCGGGACTCCAACGAGATGTCGCTGCCCGAGCTGTTCAATCCCGACCCGCGGGAGGTGCAGCCGCGCGACCGGGGCAAGTTCGCGGTGGAAGGGCATCGCCGGCTGAGCGCGCCGCTCACCGCGTTCTCGTTCGCCATGGTGGCGCTGCTGGCGGTGCTGTCGGGCGGCTTCTCGCGTCACGGCAGCACGCTCAGGCCGCTGGTGGCGATCCTGTCGGTGGTCGGGCTGCTGGCGCTCGGCCTGGTGGTGCAGAGCGTGGCGTCGCGCAGCCCGGCGCTGATACCGCTGATCTGGATCGAGGCGGTGCTGCCCGGGATCGTCTGCGCCGCCCTGCTGTTCGGCCCGGAGCTGCGTCGGCCGGCTCCGGTCCTGCCGCCGCGCGCCGCAGCCGCCTGAGGACGAGATACCGGTGCCGGTCGCCATCACCCTGTCGTTCTACATCGCGCGGCAGTTCTGCTTCAGCGTGCTGGCGCTGATCGCGGCGCTGACCGGGCTGGTGTCGCTGTTCGACTTCATCGACCTGCTGCGACGCGCCGCCACCCGGCCGGACGTGCCGGCGAGCCTGGCGCTGGAGATCGCGGCGCTGCATCTGCCGTACTTCTGCATCGAGATCCTGCCGTTCGGCGTGCTGCTGGGCGGGATCATCTGCTTCTGGCGCCTGACCCGCTCGTCGGAGCTGATCGTGGCCCGTGCCGCCGGCGTCTCGGTGTGGCAGTTCCTGGCGGCCCCCCTGGCCTGCGCGATCGGCATCGGCGCGTTCGCCACCGCCCTGCTGAGCCCGCTGTCGTCCGCGACCTATGCCCGCGCAGAGGCGCTCGACAACACCTATCTCCGCTCCGGCGGCGGGTCGCTGAACGTCGCCGGGGGGCAGCTCTGGTTGCGCCAGTCCGATGCGGGGCTGGTGCCGGGCGGCGTGGCGATCCTGCACGCACGGACCGTCCGGATGCGGCGCGGGGCGCTGTCGGTGCAGGGGGTGAGCGTGTTCCGGCTCGACGGGCAGGACCGGCTGCTGCTGCGGATCGAGGCCGCCACCGGCGCGCTCGGCGACCACCGCTGGATCCTGCACGGCGCGGACAGCGTGCTGCCCGACCACATGCCGCAGCCGGTCGGCGAGATGAGCCTGCCCACCGACCTCACCGTGGCCCGTGTGCAGGAAAGCTTCGCCGCTCCCGACACCCTGTCGGTCTGGACCCTGCCCGGCTTCATCGCCCTGCTCGACCGCTCGGGCTTCTCCTCCATCCGGCACCGGCTCAGGTTCCAGGCGTTGCTGGCGCTGCCGCTGCTGGCCGGCACCATGGCGCTGGTCTCTGCCGGATTCTCGATGCGCCCGGTACGCCGCGGCGGCGTCGCGCGCATGATCGGCGGCGGCGTCGCGTCCGGTTTCGCGCTGTTCACCGTCTCCAAGATCGCCGAACAGTTCGGCCAGTCCGGGGCCCTGCCGCCGATCATGGCGGCCTGGGCCCCGGCGGGTGCCGGCCTGATGCTGGCGATCGCCCTGCTGCTGCACCTGGAGGACGGCTGATGCGCCGCTTCGTCGCGTCCCTTGCCGGCCGCCCTGCACGATCCTGCACGCGGCGCGGCGTGCTGCTCCTGGCGGGCCTCTGCGGCCTGTCCCTTGTCCTGCCTCCCGGGCGGGCGGGTGCGGTGCCGAGGCAGGCTCTGCCGGGAGCGAGCCTCGCCAAGGGCACGCCGGTCTCGCGCAACGAGCCGGTCACCTTCCGCGCCGACAGCGTCAACTACGACAGCAAGAACGGGCTGGTCACCTGGACCGGCCACGTCGAGATCTGGCAGAACGACCACGTGCTGCGCGCCGACAAGGTGACGTTCGACCGCAACACCAACGTCGCCGCCGCGTCCGGACACGTGGCGATCCTGGAGCCGGACGGCGAGGTGCTGTTCGCCGACTACGCCGAGCTGACGCAGGGGATGCGCGAGGGCGTGATGTCGAACATGCGCTCGCTGCTGTCGGAGAACGGCAAGCTCGCCGCCAACGGCGCCAGGCGGACCGACGGCAAGGTCAACGACCTGTCGCGCGCCGTCTACACCGCCTGCAAGGTGTGCGCGCAGCATCCCGAGCAGCCGCCGTTCTGGGAGCTGCGCGCGTACGACGCCACCGACGACCTCGAGCACAAGCGGCTCGAGTATCGCGACGTGTATCTCGACATGTTCGGGGTGCCCGTGGGCTACCTGCCGTTCTTCTCGACCCCCGACCCGTCGGTGAAGCGGCAGAGCGGGTTCCTGCTCGGCGACATCTCGCCGCACGACAAGCATCTCGGCACCTACATCACCCTGCCCTATTTCTGGGTGCTGAGCCGGTCGGCCGACGTCACCCTGGTGCCGCTGCTGTCCACGAACACCGGGCCGCAGCTGACCGCGCAGTACCGCCAGCAGCTCAACAGCGGCATCGTGCGGATCACCGGAGCGATCGCCTACGACACCACCAACACCGCCGGCTTCTACGACAACGGCAACTTCGTGGCGCCCGTCAACGACAAGGGGCTGCAGGGCTACGTGTACGCCCACAGCCTGTTCGACTACGACGAGCACTGGCGCTACGGCGCCGACGTCAACCTCGCAAGCTCGGCCAACTACCTGCGCGACTATCGCATCCCCGGCTACGGCGCCGACGTGCTCGGCAGCACCGTCTACGTGGAAGGCTTCGGAGTCGGCGCGTATTCGCGGCTCGACGGAGAGTTCTTCCAGGGCCTGAATGCCGGAGTGATCAACTCCAGCCAGCTGCCGTTCGTGCTGCCGCGCTACGAGTACAGCTTCACCGGCGCGCCGGACGCGCTCGGCGGCCGCACCTCGCTGTCCACCAACGACTTCGACATCTACCGCTCCAATGGCACCTCCGACCAGCGCCTGCAGCTCAGCCTGAACTACGACCGGCCGTTCCGCGACACGCTGGGCCAGGTGTTCGTCGTCACCGCCCATCTCGACAGCGAGGTGTACAAGGCGTCCAAGCTCGACCTGGTGCCGAACTACAACAACGTGAACGCCACCAGCAGCGGCCAGGCGCTGCCGACGGTGGCGGTGAAGATGAACTGGCCGTTCCTCAAGACGCTGCAGAGCGGCTCAGCGATCGTGGAGCCGATCGTGCAGCTGATCGCCGCACCCAACTCGGGCAACAGCATCAACCGCCACCTGCCCAACGAGGACAGCCTGGACTACGAGTTCACCGACACCACGCTGTTCTCGCTCAACCGCCACGAGGGCGTCGACCGGCTCGACGGCGGCCTGCGCGCCAACTACGCGCTGCACGCCAACTGGAGCTTCAACGGCCACCAGATCGACGCGCTGGTGGGCGAGAGCTACCAGGAGCACATCGACCAGAACCAGCTGCCCAACAGCGGGCTCACCACCCATGCGTCCGACATCGTCAGCCGGCTGAGCTTCACGCCGGTGAAGTGGCTCGACTTCACCGTGCGCGATCGCCTGGACCACGACAGCGGCCAGACCCATTTCGCCGACGGGCTGCTCACCGCAGGCGTCCCGCTGCTGACGGTGAGCGGCGGCTACATCTACAACCAGCGGAGCTACTACTACTACTACAACAGCAACCCCTTCACCCTGGCCGGGCCGAACTCGGCGTTCCTGGTGCCGACCAACGAGGGCACGCTCGGCGTGTCGAGCACCTGGAAGCGGTTCCGCGTTTCCGCCTACGGGCGGCGCAACCTGGCCACCAACCAGTTCGTGGCGCTCGGCGGCGACGTGGCCTACACCAACGACTGCTTCATCTTCGACGTGTCGTTCAATCGGCGCTACACCACCATCAACGGCGACAGCGGCGACAGCTCCATCCTGTTCACCCTCACCTTCAAGACGCTCGGCACCTTCCCGGTGAACGGCTGAGCGGCTCCCGACCACCCAGGAACCACCTATGAGCTTCCAGCGACTTCCTCCGGCCTTCCGACCACCGGCCCCGGCCGCCCGCACGACCGCCCGGATGCTGGCGGTCCTGCTTCTTGCGGGCGCAGCCTGGCCGGCTACGGCGTCCGGGCAGTCGCACCACCGCCACCACCCGGCCACGGCCGCAGACACGACCGACGACACCGCGACCGGCACCGGTGCGCCTGCGGGCAAGGCCGCGGGCAAGGCCGGACCGTCGCAGGACGAGATCGTCGCCGTGGTCAACGGCCAGATCATTACCCGGCGCGACGTGGAGGACCGGGAACACCTGTTCACCCTGTCCACCGGCTTGGCCGAGAACCCGGACGTGTTGAACCGGCTGCGGCCGCAGATCACCCGGCAGCTGATCGACGAGCGGCTGCGCATGCAGGAGATCCAGCAGCGCCACATCAACGTCCCGGTGTCGCGCATTGCCGACTCCATCGGCGACATCGAGAAGCGCAACAACATGCCGTCCAACGCGCTGCGCGACCGTCTGGCGAAGGACGGTGTCGCCATGACCACGCTGATCGACCAGATCCGCGTGCAGCTGTCCTGGACCGGGGTGCTGCGCGAGCAGCTGGGCGAGCGGTCTCGGATCACGTCGGCCGAGATCCGGCAGCGGCAGGACGCCCTCAAGCGCGAGGCCGGGCAGCCGGAATACCAGATCAGCGAGATCTTCGTGCCGGTGGAGGATCCGAAGAACGGCGCCGACGCGCTGAGGTTCGCCAACACGGTGATCGGGCAGCTGCACGCCGGCGCCCCGTTCCCGATCGTCGCCGCCCAGTTCAGCCAGAGCCAGACCGCGCTGGACGGCGGCTCGCTCGGCTGGGTGCAGGCGGACAACCTCGATCCGGAGGTGGTGGAGGTCGCCCGGGCGATGCCGGTCGGCGCCATCAGCAACCCGATCCGGGTGGCGGGCGGCTACGACATCATCGCGCTCGCCGGACGCCGGGTCAGCGGCACCCAGATGGCGACGATGCTCGACCTGCGGCAGGCCTTCGTGCCGTTCGACGCGCCGCTCAACCCGCAGGCGCCGACCGCGCAGCAGCAGCAGGCCCTGGCCAAGGCCAACGCCCTGTCCAAGGACGCGCACGGCTGCGACCAGATCGAGGCCGCCAACACGAGCTTCGGCTCCAAGCGGCCCGGCAACCCGGGTACGGTGCAGCTCGACCGCCTGAACCCGCAGATGGCGCACGTGCTGGAGCCGCTGCCGGTCGGACAGGCGAGCCACCCGCTGGTGTCGAGCGACGGCATCGACGTCATCATGGTCTGCTCGCGCAACCAGAAGAACCTGGCGGAGCGCGACACCGGCGAGATCGCCGACCAGCTGCTGAACGACCGTGTCGAGCTGGTGTCGCGGCAGCTGAACCGCGACCTGCACCGCAGGGCGGTGATCGACCTGCGCTCCTCCTGACCGAGGCCGACGCGCCGGGCCGGCTGCCGCCAAGGCTGCTGCCAAGGCTGCTGCCGGAGCTGCCGCCGCTTCGCGCGGTGATCGCCGAGCACGGGCTCGATGCGCGCAAGTCGCTGGGCCAGCACTTCCTGCTCGACCCGGTGCTGCTGGCCCGGATCGTGTCGCTGGCGGGCGACCTTGCGGGGCGAAACGTGGTCGAGGTCGGCCCCGGCCCGGGCGGGCTGACGCGGGCGCTGCTGGCGGCCGGCGCCGGGAGCGTCACCGCGATCGAGATCGACCGCCGTGCGGTGGCGGCGATCGAGGCGCTGCGCCTGGCGGTGGTGGCGGCGGAGGGGGGATCGCGGCTGCGGCTGATCGAGGCGGATGCGGTCGGGCAGGACCTGGCTGCGCTGGCGCCGGCGCCGCGGCAGGTGGTGGCGAACCTGCCATACAATGTCGGTACCGCGCTGCTGGTCGGCTGGCTGCGACAGGCGGGATCCTGGGAGCGGCTGACGCTGATGTTCCAGTTGGAGGTGGCCGAGCGGATCACCGCCCTGCCCGGCACCGACGCCTACGGCCGGCTGGCGGTGCTGGCGGGCTGGACCTGCGACGCGCAGATGCTGGTTCGCATTCCGCCCGGCGCGTTCTCGCCGCCGCCCAAGGTGTTCTCCGCCGTGGTCGGGCTCGTGCCGCATCCGGCGCAGCCGGAGCCGGCGCTGTTCGCGGCGATGGAGCGCGTGACGGCGGCCGCCTTCGGGCAGCGGCGCAAGATGCTGCGCGGTTCCCTCAAGGGGCTGGGGGGCGAGGCGCTGCTGGCACGTGCCGGGATCGACGGGCAGCGGCGGGCCGAAACGCTGACGATCGAGGAGTTCGACCGGCTCGCCCGGCTGCTCCGGGGCCTGGACCCGTGAGATCATCGGAGCGACGCGGCAGGCCTGACCACGATCCGTAGTCATGGAAGAGCCCGTGGTGGCAGATCGAGCCGCAGCGGGAGGGGCTGCTGCGGCTGTGCCGACTGCCGACGCGGCATGCGACGGCAGCGCCCCAAGCTTTCGGCTGAAGCGCAGTATCGACCGTGATCCTTGCGGCCAGACCCGAAAGCGCCGCCGCCCGTTCAGGGGCAGGGTCCACCAGCGGCGGAGTATCATCAGGCGGGCTCAGGGACCGCCGCCGCGTCGCTGCCCGCTACGCCTGGAGGCTGTGCCCGGGATCAGCAGCTCATCGGGCCGCCTCACCTGCCTCTGCCGCCTCGATGGCGGACCTGCTGCGCAGCGCCCAGCCTGCCATGGCGGCCATCACCGGCTGAAGCGTGCGTCCGAGCTCGGTGAGACCGTAATCGGTGCGCGGCGGCAGGTTCGGGTGCTGCTCGCGCCGGATCAGTCCCGCGGCTTCCAGCTCCTTCAGCTCCCGGGACAGGATGCGGTCGCTGATGGGCGGACACGCACGTCGCAGCTCCGAGAACCGCAAGGTCTCGGTCCGGATCAGCGCCCAGACGATCCGCGCCTTCCACTTGCCGCCGATCACGCGGGTGGCGAAGGAGACGGGACATGGGGAGGGTGGGGCCAGCGTCATCCGCTATACTAACAAAAACGCCCGTATATGCAAAGAGTAAGCGCGAGCGCAACGTCGTCCGAGCGCGGCCTTCCTGGCTGCCGACCTGCGAAGGAGACAGGAATGCGAGCCATCTGCGTGACGCCCGGACGCGAGCTGGAAGTTCGCGACGTTCCAGAGCCACGCGACCCGCCGCCCCGGCATCTGACGGTCCGGATCGAGGCAGCCGCCATCAACCACGGCGACAAGTTCTTCCTGAAGCGGCCGGAGGCGACCGGCCCGGCGCTGGCTCGCAGCGGCCACGACATCTGGGGCGCCTCGGCGGCCGGCGAAGTGGTCGCCGCCGGGCCGGAGGTGCCGGACGGCTATGTCGGCCGGCGGGTGGCCATCTACCGCTCGATCGGCGGCGGGCCGGACACGGTGGGTCTGTGGTGCGAACGGGCGCAGGTCCCGTATACCGCCTGCCTGCGCCTGCCGGACGGTGCCGAGGCGCGCGACTACAGCGGCTCGCTGGTCAACATCATCACGGCCTACGCCTTTCTGGATACGGCTGCCGCAGAAGGTCACCGGGCGGTGGTGGCGACCGCCGGAAGCTCGGCGACGGGACGGGCGCTGGCGGCATTGGCACGCCGGCGGGGTGTCGCTGCCCTCATGCTGGTGCGCTCGGAGACGGCGAAGGCGGAACTGGAACGCCACGGAGTGGAGGATGTTCTCCTCGTTGATGGAACCGCGCTGGACGCCTTCAGCCATCGGGCGGACGCGCTGGAGGCAACGGCCGTCTTCGACGGGGTCGGCGGCGGCGGCCTCAGCCGGTTGCTGCCGCACCTGTCGCAGGGCTCGGCCGTCTATGCCTACGGCTTCCTGGCAGGGCCCGAGCCGGTCGCCTTCCCGTCCGCCCTGCTCATGGCCAAGAACCTGACCCTCAAACGCTTCAGCAACTTCGAGACCCCCACCGTGCGCGATCCTCGGGCGTTGGAGCGGTCGCTGCACGCGCTGGAGGCGGAGGCGGGTGATCCGTTGTTCTTCACCTGCGTCGGCCGGACCTTCGCCCTGGAGGAGGTCGGGGCCGCCATGGCCTACGAGGCGAGCCCGGGCGCCAAGGCCGTGTTCGTGCCCTGAGCTGGCCGGGAGGCCCGCGGCGGTTCCACCCGATCGGGCGACCCGCCTGATCGGGACCTGCCTCGGCCGTCCCCGGGGCCTGGTCGATCCCCGGGGCTCAGTCGGCGTCCAGCCGCTCCAGCGGCGCGTCGGCGCCCGCGTCCTGGAAGGCCGCCCGTTCCGCATCCACCATGTAGTCGCGCGTCAGCGGCACGGCTTCCGCGTCGTGGGTGAGCTGGAGCTGGAAGTTCATGTGTCCCTGCCGGCGGAACGCGATCTCCGAGCCGGCCAGGTAGAGCTCGAACATGCGGCAGAAGCGCTGGTCGTAGAGCGAGGCGATCAGGTCTCGGTTGGCGGCGAAGCGGCGGCGCCAGTGGGTGATGGTCCTGGCGTAGTGCAGGCGCAGGATCTCGCAGTCGGTCACCCACAGGCCGGAGCGCTCGATCGCGGCGAAGGTCTCGCTCAGCGCCGGCGAGTAGCCGCCGGGGAAGATGTACTTGTCGAGCCACGGGTTGGTGGCGCCCGGCCCCTCGTTGCGGCCGATCGAGTGCACCAGCGCCACGCCGTCGGGCTTGAGGCAGTCGCGGATGCGGGCGAAGTAGGCGTCGAAGTGGCCGACGCCGACATGCTCGAACATGCCGACCGAGACGATGCGGTCGAATCGGCGGTCGACGGCACGGTAGTCCACCAGCTCGAAGCGCACGCGGTCCGACAGGCCCTCCGCCTCCGCGCGCGACCGTGCTTCCGCCAGCTGCTCGGTGGACAGGGTGATGCCAGTGACGCGGGCGCGGTAGTCGCGAGCCAGGGTCAGCGCCATGCCGCCCCAGCCGCAGCCGATGTCGAGCACCTCGAGGTCGGGCCGGTCGAGCCGCAGCTTGGCGGCGATGTGGCGCTTCTTGGCCTCCTGCGCCTCCTCCAGGGTCTCGTCGCCGCGCGGGAAGTAGGCGCAGGAGTACTGGCGGTCGCGGTCCAGGAACAGGCTGTAGAGCCGGCCGTTCAGGTCGTAGTGGTGGGCGACGTTGCGCCGTGCGCGCGGCGCCGGGTTGTACTGGGTGAACAGCCGCTTGGCCTCGCGCAGCCGGGACGACACGGTGGCGCCCGGATGGCCGCCGCGCACCGCGTTGGCCATGAACACGTCCATCAGGTCGTACAGCGTGCAGCCGACCGGTCGGACGGTTCCGGCCATGTAGGCCTCGCCGAACGCCAGCCCGGGATTGAGCAGCAGCCCGGTCTCGGAAGCAGGATCAAGCATCTCCATGCCGACATGCGGGGAGCCCTGCCCGTATGACCCTGTCCGCCCGCTCGCGTACCTGATGTCCAGCCGGCCGAACCGGATGAACCGCCTGAGCACCAGATCGAGCAGGATGGGCATGCCTGGTTCTCCGACAGCGGCAGGGCGCAGGATGAACCGGGGACGGCGCAACCGTCAAAGCCTGGGCAAGTGCAACGAAAACGGCCCGGACTTGCGCCCGGGCCGCTGTGGTCGTCCTCGCTGGTTGCCTTGCGTCGGCTGCGTTAGGCGATCTCGCCTTCCGCCTCCTCCGGACCGTAAGCCGGCTGCTCGTCGTCGTCGTCGCCGTCGTTGCGGCCGACCCGCTCGCCGCGGGCCTGGCGCTCCGCCTCCTCCGTCGAGCGGGCGACGTTGGCGACCACGCGTATGCTCACCTCGGGGTGCAGCACGACCCGGACGTCGGACAGGCCGAGCGTCTTGATCGGATGCGCCAGCTGCACCTGCTGGCGGTCGATGGTCAGCCCGCCCTCGGCGGCAGCCAGCGCGATGTCGCGCGGCGACACCGAGCCGTACAGGCTGCCGCTGTCGCCAGCCTGGCGGATGATGACGACCGTGAGGCCGCTCATGCGCTCGGCCAGGCGCTCGGCCTCCTCGCGGCGCTTGAGGTTGTTGGCCTCGAGCTGGATGCGCTCGCCCTCGAAGCGGGCGCGGTTGGCGTTGTTGGAGCGGATCGCCTTGCCCTGGGGCAGCAGGAAGTTGCGGGCATAGCCCGGCTTCACCTTCACGACGTCGCCCATCTGACCCAGCTTCTCGATGCGCTGGAGCAGGATCACCTCGGTTGCGGACATGCTGCGCGCTCCCTCAGCTCAGGATGTAGGGCAGAAGCGCCAGGAAGCGGGCGCGCTTGATCGCCTGGGCGAGCTCGCGCTGCTTCTTCGCCGATACCGCGGTGATGCGGCTCGGCACGATCTTGCCGCGCTCGCTCAGGAAGCGGGACAGCAGGCGCACGTCCTTGTAGTCGATCTTCGGCGCGTTCGGGCCGGAGAACGGGCAGGACTTGCGACGGCGGTAGAACGGCCGGCGCGCGCCGACCGCTGTGCGGCGGCCGGCGGAGCCGGCGTCTTCGGTCTGGGACTGGGACATGGGTGGCTACTCCGCCTCTGCCGTCTCGGGACGCGGACCGCGCGGGCCGCGCTCCGGACGATCGCCGTTCTCGTCGCGGGCCCGGAACTCCTCGCGGTCGTCGTAGCCGCGCTTGCGCCCGCTGTCGAAGCGGCCGGCCGGCTTCGGGCCGCGGAAGCCGCGCTCGCGGTCGTCGCCCTTGCGGCTCAGGATGGCGGACGGCGCCTCGTCGATCGCTTCCACGCGGATCGTCATGAAGCGCAGCACGTCCTCGTTCAGGCCGAGCTGGCGCTCCATCTCCTTGATGGACGGCGGCTGGGCGTCGAGGCCGAGGAGCATGTAGTGCCCCTTGCGGTTCTTCTTGATGCGGTAGGCGAGAGAGCGGAGGCCCCAGTACTCGCGCTTCTGGATCGTACCCTGCTCGCCTTCGAGCTGGGTGGCGATGCCGTCGGCGATGAGCTCGACCTGGGCCTGGGTGACGTCGTTGCGCGCGATCAGCGTGCATTCATAGAGTGGCATGGGTTCTCCCTTCGGATGGTTCAACCCGACCGGCCGAGGGGATCCCGGGGAACGGCGCCGTCGCCTCGCAGGAGGCAGGGCATGGGTATAGCCGGAGCGATGCCACTCGCTCCGGCAGGGACGTGCCGTGCGTGAACCACGAACCGGTCCGCGGCGCAAGCGGAAAGGCGCCGGTACTGTGCTCCTGAGCCTAGGGCGCTCCGGACCGGCGTGCCGCTTCCAGCTCCTGCATGATCCGCCCGACTGCCTGGTCGCCGGCCCGCGGCGAGGCGGACAGGCCGGCCGCGGCGCCCAGACGGTCGCCTTCGGGGCGGTGCTGGATCAGCTTCCAGGCGCCTTCCAGCCGCGCCACCCGCAGCCGGAGCCCGACGATCACCCGCGTGAGGGTGCCGATGAACTCGGCCGGCGCGTCCGAGATGGCCCAGGGCTGGTCGCGGCCGCCCTCGTTGCCGTCGGTCAGCTCGGCGAGGTGGGACAGGAGCCAGGCCTGGTCCTCGACGACCGAGACCGGACCGTGTGCATGGACGGCGATGTAGTTCCAGGTCGGGACGACCTTGCCGTGCTGCCGCTTCGTTTCGTACCATGACGGCGATACGTACGCCTGCGGCCCCTGGAAGATCGCAAGCGACGCGACCGGGCCGGACCGGAACGCCTCCCAGTGCGGGTTGGGACGCGCCACATGGGTCTCGAGCGCGATGCCGTCCTGGTCCTGCTTGAAGACCATCGGCACATGGGAGGCGTGGTAGCCGTCGGCCGTGGCGGTGACCAGGGTGGCGAGCTGGATGTCGCGGATCGTCGCGGCCAGGACCTCGGGACGATCCTCCTTGAACTGCTTCGGCGTGTACATGGCGGGCCTGATCGATCGGGGTGGTGGAAGGCGGGGCGGCCGGTTGTCGGGCCGTCGGACGAGGCAGTCGCGGCGCGCTCGGCATCGTGACGGCCGGCGCCCGCACCGGATGCCGTAGCACACGCCGTGCACAAGGCATGATGCCGATGCGTCGAGTGCGGGGCAGGCGAAAGCGGGGCTGTCCTGCGTCACATCCGGAACGACCACGCCTCCTGCGGCTCCGGTCGTTCCCCGGACGATCAGCGTCGGAGGCCGTGATCCGTGGCACGGGTCATCGTGTGGAACCCCTCCAATCAGCCGCTGCTCGACGCGGCCTCTTCCCGCACCCGGCGTCGCCGTTCGCCCGACGGCGTCGGTGCCCGCCTTGATCCGCTGGCTACCGGACGCCGCGCCGCCAGCGTTTCCGCCAGCATCCGTCCGATCGCCGGGACCACCTGCTCGGCGTCGAGGCGGAAGTTGAAGTACAGCGGCTGCCCGGGCATCGGCACCAGCAGGTCCGCCTCCGGATCGTCCTGCACCGCCTCGGCGGCGATGAACAGCATCGGCGTCGGATCCTCGAGATGTCGCGGCGAGTCGTAGATGTGAAGGTCGGGGCGGCCCAGAAGGTTGGCGCGGCTGGTGATCACGTAGCCGGGCCGGTTGCAGACCCAGCGGTACTTCGCGAGGCCGGCACCCCAGATCGACACGAAGCAGTCGGCGGCGAGGCACCAGCCGATGCTGGCGGCGACCGGCTGGCCGATGGTGTCGGCGATCGTCACGTCCAGCATGCGCGCGTCGTCCCGTACCGCGGCGACCAGATCGCGCTCGACCTCGGCCGGCTGCACGGCACCCTCGCGCTCGCCGTGGCTGCGTATGATCCGCCGGCCGTCCGGGGCGTCGCCAGGGCTGGCGTTGTGTCCGTCGAACACGATCACCGCGCCCGGATGCCGGCTCGCGATCGAGCGCACCAGGCGGTCGAGGAACGGCTTCATCTCCACGGCGGTGCGGTTCTCGACGCGCAAGCCGAACAGCACCACCGGGGCGCTGCGCCGTACCGCGCGACGCGCCGCGACGGCCGCCTGGCGTCCGGCCTCGCTGCGCTGGGCCAGGGCCTGGATCCGGCTGCGCAGCGATGCGGTCACCCGGTCGGAGGTGACGCGGACCAGGAACAGGTCGGAGCGGTAGGCGTGGTCGATCACCGCCTCCACCGGCCCCAGCGTCCGGATCACCCGGCCGGCGAGCTCGGGGAACAGCACGTCGATCGGGCCGAACAGCTCGGTGCCGCCGGCGGCGTCGGGCACGATCCAGTCCGGCAGCGCATCGGGATGGGTGTCGAGCGCGTGCTGGATCCCGGTCAGCTCGTTCCAGAGCTGGTGGCCGATATGCAGCCCCTGCGCGCGCATCACGCTGGCGAAGCCGGCGGCGCCGCGGCGCAGTGCCGGGACCAGGGCGCGTGCGTGCACCAGCAGGTGGCTCAGCACCCACCAGGGCAGGTGGCGCAGCATGGTGTAGGCCAGGCCCTTGCGGCCCTCGTCCGGGCTCACCACCAGCCCCAGGGACGGAAACCATAGCCCGGCCAGCACGGAATGGTGGTCGCCGACCAGGACGAAGAACACCAGGCCATGGCGGTGGTCGGCGAACCGGTAGGCGAAGTGGAAGTCGTCGATGAACAGGCCGCCCTGGGCGTGCAGCGCCGCGCCGTCGACCGGGCTCGGCCAGGTCATGCGTCCGCTGCGCACGAACCCGGCGAGGCGGGCCTGCCAGTCGTCCTGCAGCCCGTCCCGGAGGCGGTCGCGGTCGATCGCGGTCAGGACGCCGGCCGCGCCGCGGAACAGCAGGGAGTGCGGCTGCAGGTCGGCGGCGAGGTAGAGGCAGGCCTCCGGGATCAGCGCGTCCAGGCACCAGGTGGCGATCTCGTGCCTCGTGTGCGGGCACACCTCCAGGAATGCCGCAGCCGCCGGATCCAGCACCGGATCGCACCGGTCCAGCACCGCGCCGGTCAGCCGGCCGAGCACCAGGAGGCAGCGCTGGCGCAACAGGGCGCGCAGGTCGGGGCTGAGCTGGTGCAGGCTGTCCGCTGCGCGCTCCATCCGGTGGGTGAGGAACCAGGTGGCCCGGCTGCCCTCCTCGTGCTCCAGCTCCAGCAGGAACAGCGGTGCGAAGCCGGTGTAGAGCGCGCGCGCCCGCCACCCCGGCAGGAAGCCGCCGACCGTACCGCCGCCGACCAGCAGCGGCTGGATGCGGTCGGCCAGGCGAAGCTGCAGGATGCCGTCCCGCTCCAGGATCGGGTCCGGGATCAGGTGGTCGTCGGGGGCCGGTGCCTGGTGCATGGTGGTCGTGCAGGTCCAGATGGCGTGGCAGGGATCAGGCGGCGCGCGGCAGGTAGTGGGCGCGGGCGTAGTCGATCGCGGTCGCGACCTGCGCCAGCCCGTCGCCCGGTCCCTGCCGCATCTCGACCACCACCCAGCGGTCGTAGCCGGCGGCGTCCAGCGCGCGCCCGGCCGCGTCGTGGTCGCAGACCGGCTCGGCGAACGGGCCCAGCTCCGGTTCCGCCATGTGGTAGTGCGCCAGGATCGGGATCGCGGCACCGATCGCCTGCACGGGGTCGTCGCCGGCCAGGAACACGCAGGCGGTGTCGAGGTGGGCGCGTACGTTCGGGTGCCCGGTCTGCTGCACGAGTTCGATGATGTCGCGCGCATGGTTGAGGAAGTCGGCGCCGTAGACCGGCGGCACCGGCTCCAGGCCCAGCGTCAGTCCGCCGGCGGCGGCGATCCCGCCCAGCACGCGCAGCCGCTCCGCCGCCAGCGCCATCGCCGGCTCCATCGGCATGGCGCCGCGCAGCCGGCTTTTCGGCGCGCCGAACACCGCGACCTCCGCACCCAGCGCCTCGGCGATGCCGGCCAGCAGGCGCATGTGCGCGCACATGGCCTCGAACGCCTCGTCCGGGCCCAGCAGCGCCACCTCGGGCCGGCCGAAGAACACCGCCTGCAGCGAGCTCACGACGAGGCCGGCTTCTTCGCAGCCGCGCCGGAATGCCGCCAGACGTGCCGGCGTCAGCTCGTCCCAGGGAGCGATGCGGGTCGGGGCCACCTCGACGCCGGCGGCGCCGCGCTCTGCCAGCAGCGAGAAGGCCTGGGCCTCCGCGTCCGGCGCCCAGGCGAGGTTGGACACGCCCAATCTTCTCATGCGGACCGTCTCATGTGGGCCGCTCGGCGTCGATGAAGCGGCCCATCGCCTCCAGCACGCCCTCGCGGTCGAGGATGTAGCCGCCGGCTCCGCCGAACGCCCGGTCGTGGACCGTGCGCATGTCGTAGCGCGCCTGCGGTGCCGCCTCGGCGCCGATGCGGGCCAGGGGGAAGAAGCGGGCGCGTATCTCCTCCATCGACAGCGGCTCGGTGGCGAGGTTGACCAGGCCGAGACCGTGCGTGCGGGCGAGCCCCAGGTCGGCGGTCAGCCGCTCCAGCGGATACCACTGGAACACGGAGTCGCCGTTGATCACGTGCAGCCGGTTGTCGTGCATCAGGTCGAAGATCGCGTTCTTCTTCAGCCCCGAGCCGAACAACGCCGGCAGGCGCACGATCTGGTGGGTGGGGAAGCGTTCCGACACCCAGCGCTCCAGCATCAGGCGGTTCGCGCCATACGGATGCAGCCCCTCCGGCGCCGGCTGGTCGGCTTCCGACACGCCGACGGGCGTATCGTAGATGTCGATGGTGGAGATCAGGGTGAAGCTGTCGGCGGTAATAGTGTCCAGATGCCCGATCAGCCCCTCGATCCGAAGGAGGTCCTCGGCCGGGTTCTGGTTGGCCCACCACTTCACCGCCGACACCCCGGCGCACACCACGTCGGCAAAGTGGCGGCCGTCGATCCCGCCGATGCTCGACGAGTTGTAGAGGGCGTCGTAGCCGCCCTGCACGAGCAGGTTGGAACCAACAAAGCCGGTATGGCCGATCAGCGCGCGCGCTGCCACCGCGCTCATCCGTGGTCCTGCGTCTGCAGGCTGCGGGTGACGATGTCGCGACGCAGCGGGCTCGCCAGCGGCGAGAAGCCGCGCTCGCGGCTGGACTCGATGAAGGCCAGGATGCGCTCCATGGCGAAGAAGATGGTGTCGATCTTGCCGGACATGACGTGGAACACCCGGCCGCGACGGAACACCGAGCAGGAGCGGTCGTCGAAGTTGCCGACCGGCTTGGTCTTGATCGCGAGCTGCGGGCCGACGAAGCGGAAGCTTTCCTTGAAGGTCGGCAGGTAGCGCGACACCTGCTCCTCCATCGCCGCGACCTTGGCGGTCACCGTGTCCTGCGACACGCTGTCGCGTATGCGCTGTGCTTCCTTCGCGTTCGTGACGCGGGCGAGCGGCGTGTGCGGCACGCTGGACAGGGTGTAGATGTTGGGGTCCTCGGTCGGGTACACCGAGCACAGCGGACCGTCGACGAAGGTGACGGCCGGGAACGGATGGTCCGTCTCGTAATAAAGAAGCACGGTGGGCTCGTAGAAGAACGGCATCGGCATGCCGAGCTGCTGCCCCCAGCTGGCGTCGATCAGCAGGTCGTACGGCTCGCCCTCGACCAACACGGCGTCGTTCGCCTCCTCGATGCTGGTGACGCGATGCTTCAGCACCAGGCTGTCGCCGAGCAGCTCGCAGAAGAAGCGGCGCGCCTGCTCGATCAGCAGCACGCGCTCGCCGGTCAGCATCAGGCCCGCCACCTCGCGCATCGGCACCGACGTTTCCGTCTGCTCGCGGAAGTCGATGCCGGTCGAGGTCATGATCAGCCGGTAGGTGGCGAAGTCGATCAGGCTTTCGGCCTTGGGCACGGCGTAGATGTTCTCGGCAACCTCGCGGCTCAGCTGCGGGTAGCGTTCCATAAAGCGCATGAAGCCGTCGCGCGACTGCACCCGGGTGCCGTGGTGGCGCGGGTAATGGAAGCCGAGATGCAGGCGGAACTGGTTGTTGCCGGACGCCTCGTGCAGCGGGCGATGATGCTGCTCGAACACGCGGACCTCGAAACCGAGCGCCTTGAGCGAGCTGCCGAGGTGGCAGCCGTACCAGCCGGCTCCGATGATGGCGATCCGCGAAACCATGGCCTTCTCCCAGCCGTGCCGAACGGCCCGCCGCAAGCCTGCAACCTAGCCGAGAAGGCAGCGGACAAGCCAGCCCGGGCCTTCGTCGAACGTTGCGATAGCGTATCCTGACCTAGCGGTCGATCTTGAAGTTGAACACCTGCATCATCTGGGTCGGCACCGCCACGCCGTTCTGCTGGGCCGGGCGGAAGTGCCAGTGCGACACCGCGTCCGTCGCGGTGCGGTCCAGGTCGGCATGGCCGGAAGAGACTGCGACCTCCACCCCGGCCACCGTCCCGTCCGCGCCCACCGACACCAGCATCTCGACCGAGCCCTCCTCGCCCCGCCTGCCGGCGGCGCGCGGATAGGGCGGCATCTTGTTGGCGTGCCGGTCGTCCGGCGAGGCCGGGATCACCTGCGGGTCGTCCTGGTGGCCGTAGCCGAGCCCGTCGGCCGGATCGAGGTCGACCTCCGGCTGCGACTGGCTGGATCGCTGCGGCGGCGACGGGGTCGGCGCCTGCACCTCCTCCTGCTTCGGCGCGTCCGGCGGCACCGGCACCGCGTCCGGCGCGGCCGTACTCTGCGGCAGGTCGGAGCGGTCGGGGGCGCCCTGCGTTGCCGGCGGCGCGGGCGGTGCGGGCGGCGCCGGCGGGGCCGGCTCGGCAGGAGGCGCCGGCTTCGAGCCGCCGGCGTAGCGGTTCTGGTCCTCCACCATCTCGATCGTCGGCGGGTCGGTCCGCGGGTCGGGTGGCGGCAGCGGGTGCCGTGGCGCGAGCAGGGACGGCAGCAGGTGCGGCACTTCCAGCACCGCGACGGTCGCCAGCACGTGCAGCAGTACTGCGATGGCCCCCGCCGTCACCAGGATGCGGCGGCGGTGGCGGCCGTCCCGGCCGCGCGACGGCACGAACAGCCGGGCCCGCGGCGCCGCGCCGACCGGCGCCTCCCGACCGGCCGGACGCCGGGTCCGCGCCGGCGATGCCACCGGTCAGGCCCGCAGCCGGTCCGGGATCGGCAGGCCGAGCCGGTCCGGGATGTCCCAGATCTCGCGCACGGTGCGCAGCGGCCTGAAGCCGGTGCGCAGGTAGGTGGGCAGGGCGCGCGGATGGTCGGCGGTGCAGGTGTTGACCCGCACGCTGCCGTTCCGGCTTCCGGCCCGTGCCAGCGCGACCGCGGCGCCAAGCAGCCCCGGGCCGGCGCCGGTGCCGATCGCGTGCGGCATTAGCCCGAAATAGCTCAGGTTGACGTCGCGCCCGCTGCGCCCGTCCAGCTCGAAGAACCCGGCCGGCTCGCCATCGCGGTACAGCACGTGGATCGCGGTCGCCGGATCGGCCAGCAGGACGGCGATCTCCCGGTCCGGCGCCACCCGCCGCAGCCACCAGCAATAGGCGTGGCCGACCGTGTCGTAGAGGTAGCGGTAGAACCCGACGCTCGGGCGCACCGCATGCACCAGGGCGTCGCCGGCCGGCAGCACGGGCGCCTGCACCGCGATTTCCGGTTCCAGCCGCAGGAAGGTGACGTCGACCGCGATCCGCGTCGTCCGGTCGGACCAGGGAGGCGGAAACGTCGTCATCGGAAGCGGCTTTCCAGGGAAGCGGACGGGAGGCGGAGGAAAGCTGCCTCAGTCGTCGAGGAACGAGCGCAGCTTGCGGCTGCGGCTCGGGTGCTTGAGCTTGCGCAGAGCCTTGGCCTCGATCTGCCGGATCCGTTCCCGGGTCACGTTGAACTGCTGCCCGACCTCCTCCAGCGTGTGGTCGGTGTTCATGCCGATGCCGAAGCGCATGCGAAGCACCCGCTCCTCCCTGGGCGTGAGCGAGCTCAGCACGCGGGTGGTGGCCTCGCGCAGGTTGGTCTGGATCGCGGCATCGAGCGGGATGACGGCGGTCTTGTCCTCGATGAAGTCGCCGAGGTGGCTGTCCTCCTCGTCGCCGATCGGCGTTTCCAGGGAGATCGGCTCCTTGGCGATCTTGAGCACCTTGCGCACCTTCTCGAGCGGCATGCCGAGCTTCTCGGCGAGCTCCTCGGGGGCCGGCTCGCGGCCGATCTCGTGCAGCATCTGCCGGCTGGTGCGCACCAGCTTGTTGATGGTCTCGATCATGTGCACGGGGATGCGGATGGTGCGCGCCTGGTCGGCGATCGAGCGGGTGATCGCCTGGCGGATCCACCAGGTGGCGTAGGTCGAGAACTTGTAGCCGCGCCGGTACTCAAACTTGTCGACCGCCTTCATCAGGCCGATGTTGCCCTCCTGGATCAGGTCCAGGAACTGCAGGCCGCGGTTGGTGTACTTCTTGGCGATCGAGATCACGAGGCGCAGGTTGGCCTCGATCATCTCCTTCTTGGCCCGCGCGGAGTCGCGCTCGCCGCGCGACACGGTGGCGTAGACGCGGCGGAACTCGGCGATCGGCAGGCCGGCATCCTGCGCCACCTGCGCCACCTTGGTGCGCAGCTCCATCACGTCCGGCGTGTGCTTGGCGACGAAGTTCTTCCACGCCTTGCCCGGCAGCACCGCCACGCTGTCCATCCAGCCCGGGTCCATCTCGTGGCCGCGATACTTGATGAGGAAGTCGTCGCGGCTGACCTTGGCGCTTTCCGCGTGGCGCAGCATGCGGCCTTCCAGGCCGTTCAGCAGCTGGCTGATCTGCTTGAGCTGCGTGACCAGCTCCTCGATGCGGTTGTTGTGCAGGCGGACCTGCTCAACCTTGGCGACCAGCTCGTCGCGCAGCTTCTCGTAGCTCTTCTCCGAGCGGTCCGACATCTCCTCACCGGCGGTGAGGCTGTCGAGGCGCTTGGCCTGGACCTTGTGCAGCTTCTTGTAGAGGGTCTCGATCTCCTCGAACTGCAGCAGCACCTCGGGCTTGAGCTTCTCCTCCAGCGCAGACAGCGACAGACCCGCGCCCTCGCCTTCCTCCGCGTCGTCGTCGCCGCCCGGCGCGTCGAAGCTGGGCTCCGGCGCTGGTGGCGGCGGGGCCGCGCCGTCGACCGCCTCCTCGCCGGCGAGGGTGCCGGCCTGGGTCGCCTCCAGGTCGATGATGTCGCGGAGCAGCATCTGGCCGACCTTGAGCCGGTCGTGCCAGGAGATGATGGCGCGGAAGGTGAGCGGGCTTTCGCACAGGCCGCCGATCATCTCGTCGCGGCCGGCCTCGATCCGCTTGGCGATCGCGATCTCGCCCTCGCGCGACAGCAGCTCGACCGAGCCCATCTCGCGCAGGTACATGCGCACCGGATCGTCGGTGCGGCCGAGGCTTTCGGCGTCGACGTTGCCGCTCGGGGTTTCGGTCTCGTCGGCTTCCGCCTTCTTCTCGACCTCCTCCTCCTCGCGGACCACCTCGGCGTCCTCGTGGTCCTCGTTCTCGACCACCTGGATGCCCATCTCGGAGAGCACCGCCATCACGTCCTCGATCTGCTCCGACGACATCTGGTCCGGCGGCAGCACCGCGTTCAGCTCGTCGAAGGTGATGTAGCCACGCTCGCGCCCACGCGCGATCAGGCGCTTGACGGAAGCCGACTGCGTGTCGAGAAGGGTGGCGTCGGCGTCCTGCTCGGTTGCAGTCGCTTCCGTGGTGGCCGCCGTCTTTGTCGCCATGCTCAACCCAACTCCAACCCGATACGCACTTGGCGATGCAACCCAGCCGCGCGACTATTATTAGACGTCTTCACCGCCTGCCTGTTCTCCACGCTGAACGGCCAGCAATGCGGACTTCAACAGGATTTGCTGCCTCTGATTTTCTTCGTTGAGGCATTCTGCGGTGCGTCGCTCGGCCGCCATCACCTGCTCCCGTAAGCCCGGCATGTTTATATGGCCAAAGAACTCCCACCAAGCCGCTTCGGCGTCGGCGGGCATGGCGTTCTCGAAGGCGGCCGCTGCGACGGGTAGAGGACTGGGGCCCAGGATGACGTCCACCTGGGCCGACAATCCGGCCGAGTGCAGGTGGGCTATGAGGCTTGCCGAGTCAAGTGGAGGTGACGCCGGCACGTCCTCGCCGGCCGGCCGGCCGAACGCGTCGAGCGTGCCGCACGGCGTGCCGGCCCAGTCCAGCAGCGCCGCCCTCACCTGCGCCAGCTCGTCCGGCAGCTCCAGGTGGCAGAACGCCTGCTCGACGTCGTGCAGCAGGTCGGGATGGCGGAGCAGGATCGCCAGCAGCATGCGCAGGCGCTCCAGCCGCACCCCGTCGGCTTCCGGCACCGGCCGGGCCGCCGTCATCGCCGCTGCCCGGGTGGGCAACTGTCCGGTGCGGGCGGATCCACCCGGTCGCGCAGCGCCGCCACGGCGGGCGAAGGTTTCGAAGAAGCGCTGCTGCAGGGTGCGGCGATATTCCGCCGCCAGCCCCTTGTGGCCGATGGTGGCCGCCGCCGCAGTCAGCTTCGCGTGCAGCGAGGCTCGCTGTTCCGGTCCCGGATCGCGCACCCCCTCGCTCAGCAGCTCGAACAGCACCTCGGCCAACGGCGCGGCACGGCCGAGCTCTGCCGCCATGGCGGCCACGCCGCGCGTGCGCAGCAGGCTGTCCGGATCCTCGCCCTCCGGCAGCCGGACGAAGCGCAGCGTGCGCTCCGGATCCAGCAGCGGCAGCGCGGTTTCCGCCGCCCGGATCGCCGCACGCCGGCCTGCGGCGTCGCCGTCGAAGCACAGCACCGGCGCGGGGGCGGCCCGCCACAGCGCTTCCAGCTGTTCCGTGGTCAGGGCGGTGCCGAGCGGTGCCACCGCGCCGCCGAACCCGGCCTGATGCAGCGCGATCACGTCCATGTAGCCTTCCACCACCACCAGCTCGCGCGAGGCCGGCAGCCCGTCCGCCGACGGCTTCACCGTGCGCAGGGCCGAGGCCGCTCGGTCCAGTCCGTACAGGGTGCGCCGCTTCACGAACAACGGCGTTTCCGGGCCGTTCAGGTATTTCGGCTGCCCGTCGCCCAGGATCCGGCCGCCGAAGCTGACCAGGCTCCCGCGCCGGTCGCGGATCGGAAACGTCACCCGGTTGAAGAACAGCTCGCCCTTGGGCACCCCGTCCTCGCCCAGGCGCATCAGCCCGGCTTCCGCCACCAGCTCGGCCGGGAAGCCCTGCTCCTTCAGCTCGGCCAGCAGGGAGCCGCGGCCGTCTCCGGACCAGCCGAGCCCGTGTCCGGCGATGGTGTCCTCGGCCAGGCCCCGGCCGCGCAGGTAGGTCAGGCCGTCCCGCCCCTGTCCGTCGCGCAGCCGGCGCGCGAAGCTCGCCTGCGCCGCATCCAGCACCTCGACCAGCGTGCGCGCCCGCTCGGCGCGGCCGCGATCGGCCGGCGCCTGCTTCGGCACCTCCAGCCCGGCCTCGCCCGCCAGCCCTTCCACCGCCTCCAGGAACGACCGCCCTTCCGCCTGCATGACGAACGAGATCGCGTCGCCATGCGCGCCGCAGCCGAAGCAGTGGAAGTGGTCGTCGTACACGTAGAAAGACGGCGTCTTCTCGCCGTGGAACGGGCAGCATCCCTTGAACTGCCGCCCGGACCGGGCGAGCTTGGTTTTCCGCCCCACCACCGCGGCGATCGGGGTACGGGCGCGCAGCTCGTCCAGGAAGGCGGGATCGAAGGCCAACCGACCAGCCCCGCACTCAGGGCGACAGCCGCGCCTTCACCAGCGCGTTGGCGCGGCCGAGGTCGAGCGCTGCGCCATGCCGGGCTTTCAGCGCCGCCATCACCCGGCCCATGTCCTTCATCGATCCGGCCCCGATTTCGGCGACCGCGTCGGCCACCGCCAGCGCCAGTGCCGCGTCGTCCATCGGCGCCGGCAGGAACTCCTCGATCACCACGATCTCGGCATCCTCCTTGGCCGCCAGCTCGCCGCGGCCGCCCTGGAGGTAGAGTGCAGACGACTCGGCGCGCGACTTCACCATGTTGCGCAGCATGGACACGATCTCGTCCTCGCCGATCTGCTCGATCCCCTTCGGACGGGCGGCGATGTCGAGGTCCTTCAGCCGCGCCAGCACCATGCGCAGCGTGGATACCCGAGCGCCGTCGCCGGCCTTCATCGCCGTCTTGAGGCCGTCGGTGAAGCGGGCACGCAAGCTCATGGTCGGGCTCCTGGTCCGGCGCACCCGCTCCGGAAATCATTTCCGGGCGTCGATCGGCTGGGAATTACCTTCCCAGTCGGTCGCGGGCTTGCTACAGCCCCGGTGGCGAGGCCGGGAAGGGGTTTATCATGGCGCTGTCGGTGGAGGCGATCCTGGAACGGCTGGGCGGGCCGGCGCAGGCGGCGCTGTTGACCGGCGTCGGCACCGAGGCGATCCGCAAGTGGCGGCAGGCCGGTGCCGTGCCGCCCAAGCACTGGAGCGCGATCCTTCGCGCCACCGGCCTCGGCGTGCACGACCTGTCCGACGTTCCTGCCGGGGCGGGGCAGGACGCGGCCGATCCGGATGCCGGGACGGACACGCCGCCGGACGGCGCCACCGCGGCGCTGGTGCTGGCGGACGGTACCGTGCTGTGGGGCCGGGGCTTCGGCGCCCACGCCGAGGCCGCCCGCTCGGTCGGCGAGATCTGCTTCTCCACCGGGATGACCGGCTACCAGGAAACCCTGACCGATCCCTCCTTCGCCGGGCAGATCATCACCTTCACCTTTCCCCATGTCGGCAACGTCGGCACCACGCCCGAGGACGACGAGGCGATCAACGTCGCCGCCTGCGGCTTGGTGGTGCGCGAGGATCTGACCGAGCCGTCGAACTGGCGCTCCACCCAGACCCTGGATTCGTGGCTCAGGGCCCGGGCCATCCCCGGCATCTGCGGCGTCGACACCCGCGCCCTCACCCGCCGCATCCGCGACGGGGGACCGCAGACTGCGGTGCTGTCGCATCCCGCCGGCGGGCTGTTCGACCTGGCCGCGCTGCGGCAGGCGGCCATGGACTGGCCCGGCCTCGAAGGCACCGACCTGGCCCGGCTGGTGTCCTGCACCCAGAGCTACGGCTGGACCGAGGGAACCTGGACCGGCACGGGCGAGGCGCCGCGACGGCCGGGCGAGGCGGCGAAGCACGTGGTCGCGGTGGATTACGGCGCCAAGCGCAACATCCTGCGCGGCCTGGTGCAGGCGGGCTGCCGAGTGACGGTGGTGCCGGCCGACACCACCGCGGAGGAGATCCTGCGTCACGCACCGGACGGGGTGTTCCTGTCCAACGGTCCCGGCGACCCGGCGGCGACCGCGGAATACGCGGTGCCGGCGATCCAGGGCGTGCTCGACGCCGGCACACCGGTGTTCGGCATCTGCCTCGGCCACCAGCTCCTCGCCCTGGCGCTAGGCGGTCGCACCTACAAGCTCGACCGCGGCCATCGCGGTGCCAACCAGCCGGTCAAGGACCTGGCGACGGGGCGTGTGGAGATCACCAGCCAGAACCACGGCTTCGCGGTGGATGATGCGAGCCTGCCGCCGGACGTGCGGGTGACGCATGTGAGCCTGTTCGACGGCTCCAACGAGGGCATCGCTTCCACCCGGCTGCCCGCCTTTTCGGTGCAATACCATCCGGAGGCGAGCCCCGGCCCGTCCGACAGCTTCCACCTGTTCGAGCGCTTCGTCGGCATGATGGAGACCGGTTCAAGCAAGGTTACGGAATTATAGGACAAAGCTTCTATAAGCTGCTAAGGCTCCGATATGGATCCGGTCCGCAATCCGTTCGTTCCCGGCGCCGGCGCCTCGCCGCCGGAGCTCGCCGGCCGGCGCCTGCTGCTCGACCAGGTGCAGGTGGTGTTTCAGCGTGCGCTGCTCGGGCGGGTGGCCAAGAGCTTCATCGCCGTCGGGCTGCGCGGCGTCGGCAAGACGGTGGTGCTGACGCGCGCCGCCCAGCTGGCGCGCGAGGCCGGGTTCAGGGTCTGCCTGATCGAGGCGCATGAACGCAAGCCGCTGGCGCTGCTGCTGGTGCCGCACCTGCGACGGCTGCTGCTGGAGCTGGACCGGCTCGGCGCGCTCAGCGAACAGGTCAAGCGCGCGCTCCGCGTGCTCAAGAGCTTCGTGTCCGGCCTGAAGCTGCGCGTGGGCGAGGCGGAGCTGGAGCTCGACGTCGAGCCAGAGCGCGGTTCGGCCGATAGCGGAGACCTCGACGCCGACCTGCCGGAGCTGATGGCGGCCCTCGGCCGCGCCGCCGCCTCGCGCCGGACAGGTGTGGCCATCATCCTGGACGAGATCCAGTATCTCGATGAGCGCGACCTCGGCGCGCTGATCATGAGCCTGCACCGGGTGATGCAGGAGGGCCTGCCGGTGGTGCTGCTGGCGGCCGGCCTGCCCCAGGTGGTGGGGCTGAGCGGCCGTTCGAAGTCCTACGCCGAGCGGCTGTTCGACTTCCCGGCCCTGGGACCGCTTTCCCCCGACGACGCGCGGCTGGCGCTGGCCGGCCCGGCGCGCGACGAAGGTGCCGCGTTCGACGACGACGCGCTGGCGCGGATCGTCGCCATCACCGAGGGCTATCCCTACTTCCTGCAGGAATGGGGCTACCACGCCTGGAACGTGGCGGAGGGTCCGCGCATCTCGTCGGACGACGTCGAGGCCGCGACAGGCCGCGCCATCGCGGCGCTGGATTCCGGCTTCTTCCGCGTCCGCTATGACCGGCTGACCCCGCGCGAGAAGGCCTATTGCCATGCCATGGCCACCCTCGGGCCCGGCGCCCACCGCTCCGGCGACGTGGCGCTGGCGATGGGCACGCGGGTACAGTCGGTGGCCCCGTTGCGCGACGGCCTGATCCGCAAGGGCATGATCTACAGCCCGGCGCACGGCGACACCGACTTCACCGTGCCGCTGTTCGACCAGTTCCTGCATCGCCTGATGCAGCCCTCCTCCTGAAGGTCGCCCGAGCCATGCCAAAGCGGACAGACATCTCGTCCATCCTGATCATCGGCGCCGGACCGATCGTCATCGGCCAGGCCTGCGAGTTCGACTATTCCGGCGCGCAGGCCTGCAAGACCCTGCGCGACGAGGGCTACCGGGTGATCCTGGTGAACTCCAACCCGGCCACCATCATGACCGATCCGGGGCTGGCGCACGCGACCTACGTCGAGCCGATCACGCCCGAGTTCGTCGAGCGCATCATCCTGCGCGAGCGGCCCGACGCGATCCTGCCCACCATGGGTGGGCAGACCGCGCTCAACACGGCGATGGCGTTGCATGCGTCCGGTTTCCTGGCGGCGCACGGGGTCGAGCTGATCGGCGCGAAGGCAGAGGTGATCGACCGCGCCGAGGACCGGCTGAAGTTCCGCGACGCCATGACCGCCATCGGCATAGAAAGCCCGCGCAGCGTGATCGCGCACACGCTGGCGGAAGCGCGCGACGCGCTGGCGCAGGTCGGGTTGCCGGCGGTGATCCGGCCCTCGTTCACGCTGGGCGGCACCGGCGGCGGCATCGCCTACAACCGCGCCGAGTTCGAGCAGATCGTGTCCGGCGGGCTGGAAGCCTCGCCCACCACCGAGGTGCTGGTCGAGGAAAGCGTGCTCGGCTGGAAGGAGTACGAGATGGAGGTGGTGCGCGACAGCGCCGACAACTGCATCATCGTCTGCTCGATCGAGAACATCGATCCGATGGGGATCCATACCGGCGACTCCGTGACCGTCGCCCCGGCGCTGACGCTGACCGACAAGGAATACCAGCGCATGCGCGACGCCTCGATCGCGTGCCTTCGCAGGATCGGCGTCGACACCGGCGGCTCCAACGTGCAGTTCGGCATCAACCCCGCCGACGGCCGCATGGTGGTGATCGAGATGAACCCGCGGGTGTCGCGCTCCTCGGCGCTGGCGTCCAAAGCGACAGGCTTCCCGATCGCCAAGGTCGCGGCGCGGCTGGCGGTCGGCTACACCCTGGACGAGCTCGCCAACGACATCACCGGCACCACCCCCGCCGCGTTCGAGCCGACGCTGGACTACGTGGTGATCAAGATCCCGCGCTTCACCTTCGAGAAGTTTCCCGGCAGCCCGGCGCTGTTGTCCACCAGCATGAAGTCGGTCGGCGAGGCGATGTCGATCGGACGCTCCTTCAACGAGGCGCTGCAGAAGGGCCTGCGCTCGATGGAGACCGGCCTGACCGGGCTCGATCCGGTCGAGGTGCCGGGCGACGGCGGCGCGGACGCGTTCCGGGCTGTGCTCAGCCAGCCCAGGCCGGACCGCCTGCTGATGGCAGCCCAGGCGCTGCGCGCGGGGCTGTCGGTGGAGGAGATCCACGAGAGCACGCGGTTCGATCCCTGGTTCCTGCGCGAGCTGGAGAAGATCGTGGCCGTGGAACGGCGGATCGAGAGCGGCGGCCTGCCGCGTGACGCGCAGGCCTTGCGCCGGCTCAAGGCGATGGGCTTTTCCGACGCGCGCCTCGGCGTGCTGGCCGGCACAGACGCGAGTGCGGTGCACGCGCTGCGGATGCGTGCCGGCGTGCGGCCGGTGTACAAGCGCATCGACACCTGCGCCGCCGAGTTCGCCTCCGCCACGCCGTACATGTACTCGACCTACGAGGGCGGCTACGGCCAGCCGGAGTGCGAGAGCGATCCCACGGGGCGGAGCAAGATCGTCATCCTCGGCGGCGGGCCGAACCGGATCGGCCAGGGGATCGAGTTCGACTATTGCTGCGTGCATGCCGCCTACGCGCTGCGCGAGGCCGGCTATGAGACGATCATGGTCAACTGCAACCCGGAAACCGTGTCCACCGACTACGACACGTCGGACCGGCTGTATTTCGAGCCGCTGACCGACGAGGACGTGGTGGCGCTGATCCGCCGCGAGCAGGAGGTGGGCACCGTGCTCGGCTGCATCGTGCAGTATGGCGGCCAGACGCCGCTCAAGCTGAGCCAGTCGCTGGGGGCGGCCGGCATCCCGATCCTGGGCACGCCCGCGGACGCGATCGACCGGGCCGAGGACCGCGAGCGGTTCGGGACCATGCTGCGCAGGCTGTCCTTGCGCCAGCCGGAGAACGGCATCGCCCGCTCTGCCGCGGAGGCGGAGGCGGTGGCAGAGCGCATCGGCTATCCGGTGGTGATCCGTCCCTCCTACGTGCTGGGCGGGCGGGCGATGGAGATCGTGTACGACCGGGGGAGCCTGGCCCGCTACATGCGCGTGGCGCTGCAGCTGGCAGGGCCGGAAGTCGCGTCCGGCCCGGTGCTGATCGACCGCTACCTGAACGACGCGATCGAGGTCGACGTCGACTGCATCTGCGACGGCGCCGAGGTGTATGTCGCGGGCGTGATGGAGCACATCGAGGAGGCGGGAATCCACTCCGGCGACAGCGCCTGCTCGCTGCCGCCGTACTCGCTGTCACCCGCCACCATCGCCGAGCTGAAGGACCAGACGGTGGCGATGGCACTCGAGCTCGGCATAGTCGGGCTGATGAACGTGCAGTATGCCATCAAGGGCGACGCGATCTACGTGCTGGAGGTGAACCCGCGCGCCTCGCGCACGGTGCCGTTCGTGGCCAAGGCGACCGGGGTGCCGGTGGCCAAGATCGGCGCCCGGGTGATGGCCGGTGCGAGGCTGTCCGAGTTCCGTCTCGACGACCGTGCCATCGCGCCGCACGTCGCGGTCAAGGAGGCGGTGTTCCCGTTCGCGCGCTTCTCGGGCGTGGACGTGATCCTGGGCCCGGAGATGCGCTCCACCGGCGAGGTGATCGGGCTGGATGCCAGCTTCGAGCGCGCCTTCGCCAAGGCCCAGCTCGGCGCCGGGGTGAAGCTGCCGCTTGCCGGCCAGGTGTTCCTGTCGGTGCGGGTCGGCGACAAGCCGGCGATCGCCGCCCTGGCCCGACGCCTCGTCGGCATGGGCTTCAGCCTGCTCGCCACGCGCGGCACCGCCACCACCCTGCGCGAGGCCGGGATCGAGGCGGGCGTGGTCAACAAGGTGCTGGAAGGCCGGCCGCACTGCGTGGACGCGATCCGCTCCGGCGACATCCAGATGGTGATCAACACCGCCGCCGGTGCGCAGTCGGTGGCGGACAGCTTCGACATACGGCGCAGCGCCCTGACCGCGGGCGTGCCGCACTTCACCACCATCGCCGGCGCCCGTGCGGCCGTCTACGCCATAGCCGCCCTGCGGGCCGGCCCGCTTGAAGTCGCACCGTTGCAGTCCTACTTTCACGGATCGTTCTGAGCGGATCCGAGACGCAGTGCCCGGGTTCGCCGCCCGTAGCCGCTTCATCCGTTTCGTGATCCGATCATCAGTCGAGGACGCCTTCGTTGCAGAAATTTCCCATGACCGGCCGTGGTCTGCAGCGGCTGGAGGAAGAACTCCGCAAGCTCAAGAGCGAGGAGCGTCCTGCCGTCATCCGCGCCATCGCGGAGGCGCGCAGCCACGGCGACCTGTCGGAGAACGCGGAGTACGACGCGGCGCGCGACCGCCAGTCCTTCATCGAGGGCCGGATCGCCGAGCTCGAGGAAATCGTTTCGATGGTCGAGGTGATCGAGCCGCACACCTTGTCGGGCGATCACGTCAAGTTCGGCGCGCAGGTCAGGCTGGTCGACGAGGAGACCGACAAGGAGGTGTCGTACCAGATCGTCGGCGTCTATGAGGCCGACATCAAGTCGGGCCTGCTGTCGGTGTCGGCACCGCTGGCGAAGTCGCTGATCGGCAAGAAGAAGGGCGACACCGTTTCGGTGCCGGCACCCGGCGGCGATCGCACCTACGAGATCCTGTCGATCTCCTACGGCTGACGGCGTCATGATCGGGCTCGCGGAGGTGCGCGCTGCCCAGGCGCGGATCGCATCCCATGTGATCCGCACGCCGACCGTCGCCAGCCACGCCCTGTCGCGTGCCACCGGCGCCGCCGTCACGCTCAAGCTGGACAACCTCCAGGCGGTGGGCTCGTTCAAGGAGCGCGGGGCGGCCAACAAGCTCGCGTTGCTGGATGTGGACGAGCGCCGCCGTGGCGTCATCACCGTGTCCGCCGGCAACCACGCGCAGGGCGTGGCACGGCATGCGAGCCTGCTCGGCATCGACGCCGTGATCGTGATGCCGCGCTTCACCCCTGCCGCCAAGGTCACCCGCACCGCCGCCTGGGGCGCCCGCGTGGTGCTGCACGGGACGAGCTTTGCCGAAGCCACCGCCCACGCCAACGCGCTGTGCGAGACCGAGGGCCGCGTGTTCGTGCACCCCTACGACGACCTCGCCGTCATGGCCGGCCAGGGCACCCTGGCGCTGGAGCTGCTGGAGGATGCCGGACCGCTCGACGCGCTGGTGATCCCGATCGGCGGCGGCGGCCTGATCGCCGGCAGCGCCGCCGCCGCCGCCGAGCTGCGTCCGGAACTGGAGGTGATCGGCGTGCAGGTCGAGAACTACGCCTCCCTGTCCGCCTTTCCCAAGGACGAGATCATGCCGTCCGGTGGTGCCACCATCGCCGAAGGCATCGCGGTGCTGCAGATCGGCCGGCTGCCGCTGGAGCTGGTACGCCGCCACATCCGACGCGTCCTCACCGTCACCGAGCGCGCCGTGGAGGACGCCATCACCCTGATGGCGGAGGGCGCTAAGCAGGTGTCCGAGGGCGCCGGCGCCGTGGCGCTGGCCGCCATCCTGTCCCATCCCGACCTGTTCGCCGGGCTGCGGGTGGCGATCCCGGTCTGCGGCGGCAACATCGACAGCCGGATCCTGGCCAACACCCTGCTCCGCTCCCTGCTGAGGGACGGGCGCCTGCTCCGCCTGGTGATGGAGATCCCCGATCGGCCGGGCGTGCTGGCGGACATCGCCAGCACGATCGGCAGCCGCGGCGGCAACATCATCGAGGTGTCGCACCAGCGCCTGTTCGCGGCACCCAGCGTCCAGGCGGCAGAGCTGGAGGTCATGCTGGAAGCCCGCGACCCGCTCCATGCCGAGCAGATCGCCGACGCCCTTCGCGAAAGCTACATCGTCCGGCGTGCCTGATGCCGCGCCTTACGGCGCCAGGCTCACGTCCTCGTCCTCGACCGCGAAGCCCACCTTCAGCGTCACCTGGTAGTGCGCGACCTTGTTGTTCTCGATGTGGCCGCGCGTCTCCACCACCTGGAACCAGCGCATGTGGCGCACCGTCTTCGCCGCCTTGTCGATCGCCGAGTTGATCGCGTCCTCCAGCCCGGTCTCCGACGACCCGACCAGCTCGACCACCCGGTACACGTGATCCGCCATGTTGCGTCCCTCCCCTGCCTCGTCCCCGACCGGACGCGGCAGGGCACTATCGGGTTCCGAACAGCCGGTCGCCGGCGTCGCCCAGGCCCGGCCGTATGTAGCCGTGTCCGTCCAGGCCGCGGTCGATTGCCGCCGTGACGACCCGCACCTCCGGATGGGCGGCGGCGAGCGCCCTCAGCCCTTCCGGCGCCGACAGCAGGCAGACGAAGGTGATCCGGAGCGCACCCGCGGTCTTCAGCCGGTCCACGGCGGCGATCGCGGAGTGCCCGGTCGCCAGCATCGGATCGACCAGGACGCAGCAGCGCCCCGGCAGGTCGTCTGGCAGCTTGAGGTAGTACTCGACCGCCTGCAGGGTTGCGGGATCGCGGTACAGCCCGACATGGCCGACGCAGGCCTCCGGCATGACGTCCAGCATGCCGTCGAGGATGCCGTTCCCGGCACGCAGGATCGACACGATGCAGGGCTCGCCGCCGGCCAGCCGGCGGCCGGTCGCCGGCTCCAGCGGGGTCTGGATCTCGCACGGTTCCAGCTCCAGGTCGCGCGTCGCCTCGCAGGCCAGCAGCAGGCTGAGCTCGCGGGTGAGGCGGCGGAACTCGGCGATGCCGGTGTCCGCCCGGCGCAGCCGTGTCAGCTTGTGCTGCACCAGCGGATGATCGACCACCACCACGGAGGGCAAGGGCGCCGTCACCGCTCGACCGTTTTTCAGCCGCCGGCGGGCTGGAAGGCGAGCGAGACGCCGTTCAGGCAGTAGCGGTCGCCGGTCGGCAGCGGCCCGTCCGGGAACACGTGGCCGAGGTGGCTCTTGCACTTGGCACAGTGCACCTCGACCCGCTGCATGCCGTGGCTGCTGTCGGTGCTGGTCTCGGTGGCATCGGGAAGCGGGGCGAAGAAGCTGGGCCAGCCGCTGCCGCTTTCGTACTTGGTCTGTGACGAGAACAGCGGGGTGTCGCACACCGCGCAGTGGAACAGCCCGTCGCGCTTCTCGTAGTTCAGCGGGCTGGTGCCGGCACGCTCGGTGCCGTGCTCGCGCAGCACGTAGTACTGCTGCGGGGTCAGGCGCTGCCGCAGTGCGTCCTCGTCCAGGCTTGGATCGCTCATGCTCATGACACTCCTTTGACGTCGTGTTCAGCAGATTGGGTGGCGCCATGCCGTGGCGCAACCCGGACCACCCGGCCACGCTTGGTTCCGGTGAGGCAGCAAGGCGGGGAGAAGATCATGTCCGACACCAAGCGGGTTCCGGAAGCCGGCGAGGAGCCGGACACCGAGGAGGAGAAGGTGGACGAGGCAGTGGAGGATACCTTCCCGGCGAGCGACCCGCCCTCCATCGGCGGCAGCACCGGGCCGGACGATGACGGTGCCGCCGAGCCCAGACGGAACTGACTGCCTGAACGGCATCGGAAGGCTGCGGACCGGAAGGTTCGCAGCCTTTTGTTTTGATGGCACACTCGCCTGGCCCGTCGCGGGCGGTCGAGAAGGATGTGCCGATGTCGTCCAGCGTTCCCGTCCATCCGGTCAGGCGCCCGGTCATGCTGGCGATCCTGGACGGATTCGGATGGCGCGAGGATCGCACCGAGAACGCCGTCGCCCAGGCGGCCACCCCGAACTTCGACCGGCTGTGGGCCCGGGGACCGCGCGCCTTCCTGCGCACCTGCGGCTGGGACGTCGGCCTGCCGGAGGGGCAGATGGGCAACTCCGAGGTCGGGCACCTCAACATCGGCGCTGGCCGGGTGGTGATGCAGGAGCTGCCGCGCATCCACGCCGCCATCGCCGACGGCTCGCTCGCGCAGGCGCCGGCCCTGCGCAGGCTGATCGACGCGCTGCGCCGCACCGGCGGCACCGCGCACCTGCTGGGGCTGGTCTCGCCCGGCGGGGTGCACGCGCACCAGGACCACGCCGTCGCCCTGGCGCGGATCCTGGCCGCGCACGAGGTGCCGACGATGCTGCACCTGTTCACCGACGGGCGCGACACCCCGCCGCAATCCGGCCGCGGCTACGTCGCCGCGCTGCGCCGCGACCTGCCGACGCAGTGCCGCCTCGGCACGCTGTCCGGCCGCTACTACGCCATGGACCGCGACACCCGCTGGGAGCGGGTGAGGCTGGCGCACGACGCGGTGGTGCTGGCGGACGGGCCACGCGCGGCGGATCCGGACGCGGTGCTGGCGCAGGCCTATGCCGCCGGCATCACCGACGAGTTCGTGCCGCCCACCGTGCTGGACGGCTATGCCGGCATGAAGGACGGGGACGGCATCGTGTCGTTCAACTTCCGCGCCGACCGGATACGCGAGCTGCTGCACGCGATCCTTGACCTCGACTTCGCGGGGTTCCCCCGCCCGCCGGCGCCGATCCTCGCCGGCGTGGTGGCGATGACGCGCTACAGCGACGACCTGGCCGACCGGCTATGGGTGCTGTTCCCGCCGCAGCGGATGGACGAGCTGCTCGGCGAGGTGGTGTCGCGCGCCGGATGTCGGCAACTGCGCATGGCGGAAACCGAGAAGTACCCGCACGTCACCTACTTCATGAACGGCGGGCGGGAAGCGGTGCTGCCGGGCGAGGACCGGATCATGGTCCCCTCGCCCAAGGTCGCCACCTACGACCTGCAGCCGGAGATGTCGGCGCCGCTGCTGACGACCAAGGCGGTGGAGGCGATCGGGTCCGGGCTCTACGACCTGATCGTGCTGAACTACGCCAACCCCGACATGGTCGGCCACACCGGGAACCTCGGAGCCGCGGTCCGGGCGGTGGAAGCGGTGGATCATGGGCTGGGGCGGATCGACGACGCGATCGTTCGGGCGGGCGGGGTGCTGCTGGTGACCGCCGACCACGGCAACTGCGAAACGATGCGCGACCCCGACACCGGGGAGCCGCACACCGCGCACACGCTGAACCCGGTGCCACTGGTGCTGAGCGGGCGGCAGGAGGTCCGGCTCGCCGACGGGCGCCTGGCCGACATCGCGCCGACCCTGCTGGCGCTGCTGGGGCTCGAGCAGCCGGTGGCGATGACCGGGCTGTCGCTGCTGGGCGGCTGACCGCTTCGCGTGCGGGCGGTCCTGGCTGTCGCGCTGGGCGCGGGACTGCTCGCGCTTGGTCCGGCAGCGGAGCCGGCGCGGGCGAGGCCGCCGCACCGGGGTCGCCCGCCGGCCGCGGCCTCGGCCCCGGCCCGGGCCGGGCGGCACCTCGACACGCGGTTCCAGGCCCTGCGCACGGCGCTGGCGACACGGGACCGGGCGGCGCATGCCGAAGCGGCCCGGAGCGGTGCCAGGCTGGAAGCGGCCAGGCGTCGCGCCGCTGCCGACGCGGCCCGCGCCGCCGCGCTGTCGCGCGCCACGGTTGCCGCCGCCGCGCGGGTTCAGGATACCGAACGCGACGCTGTGGCAGCCGCGGACCGCACCCACGGGCTGGCCGTGCAGCAGGACGAGGCGCGCCGCGCGCTCGCCAACGCGCAGCATGCGCTGGAGGCGATGCTGCCGATGGCGCTCCGGTTGTCGCAGTTCCCGTCGGAAACGCTTCTCGCGGCGCCGGGCAGCGTGGACGACTCCCTCGCCGGGCTGATGGTGCTGCGCGGGCTCGGCGGCGCGCTGGAGCAGAGGGCCAGGACGGTGCGCGCCGCGCAGGCGCGGCTGGCGGCGGCGGGAACGGTGCTGGGCTCCGAGCAGACGCGTCTCGCCGTCCTGCAGCAGCGCCAGGCCGACCAGCAGGCGCAACTCGCGGCACAGGCGCAGGCGGCACGGCTGACCCAGCGCGCTTCCCTGGCCCGCGCCGAGCAGGCCGCCCACGCCGCGGCCGACGCGGTGGCGCGTGCCGCCACGCTCGGTGACGCGGTGGCGCAGGTGGAGGCCGCCGAGCGGGCCGCCCAGAGGAGGTTCGAGCAGGAGGCCGAGGCGGCCGAGGCGGCGCGGCAGCCGGAGGCGGCGCAGCAGGCGCGCGACAAGGCCGCCACCCTGGCGGTGCCTGCCGGGCCCGGGCTGCAGGGGGGAGCGGCACCGGGGAGCGCTCCGGTCGCGGGGCGGATCGTGCAGGCGTTCGGCAGCCGCACCGATGCCGGAGCCGCCGCCGGCATCACCTACGCCCCGCCCGCACTCGCCACCGTCACCGCGCCCTGCGCCGGGCGGATCGACTTCGCGGGCGCGTTCCGGTCCTATGGCCGCATGCTGATCATGGATTGCGGCCGGGAGTACCGCTTCGTGCTGGCCGGGCTCGACCGGCTGGACGTGGCCAGCGGACAGACCCTGGCGCGCGGCACCGCGGTCGGGCGCATGCCCGCCTGGAGCGGGTCGGACGCGGGCCGGCCCAGCCTCTACGTGCAGTTGCGTCACGGTGACGCGACCATCGACCCCGGGCGGTTTTTGCAAGGACCGCGTTAGGTGTAATGTTGCGGAAAGGCGGGCGAACGGTCCGGGCTGCCATCGTGGCGTGCCGGCACCCTGCCCGCTCCGGTCCCTGCCCGGTCGGGCGACGGCCACCCCCAGGAGTTGATGTCGCATGACGCTGCGAAATGGCCTGTTGCTCGGCACCGTCTTCCTGGTGGGCGCCGTGGCGGGTCCGGAACTCGGCCGGCTCGCGCGTCACGGCGACGGGTTCGGGATCGCCATCGCCCAGGAAGCGGCGGCCCAGGAGGCCGACAACAAGACGGGCACACCCGCCGGCCATGCCGAGACCTACCGCCTGCTGACCTTGTTCGGCGACGTGTTCGAGCGGGTGCGCGCCGATTACGTGGAGCCGGTCACCGACCGCGACCTGATCAACAACTCGTTGAACGGCATGCTCACGGGCCTCGACCCGCACAGCTCGTACATGACCGCCAAGCAGTATGCCGACATGCAGGTGCAGACCACCGGCAAGTTCGGCGGCCTTGGGCTGGAGGTCACCTCCGACGCCGGCCTGATCAAGGTGCTGACGCCGATCGACGGTACGCCGGCCTACCGCGCCGGGCTCAAGACCGGCGACTACATCATCTCCATCAACGGCAAGAGCCTGGACGGCGTCGACCTGAACGACGCGGTCGACCAGATGCGCGGCGACCCATCCACCAAGATCACCCTGACCATCAAGCGGCAGTCCAAGGACAAGCCGTTCGACGTGACCATGACGCGCGAGGTGATCCACATCCAGGTGATCCGGTCGGCGCTGTACGGCCGGATCGGCTACATACGCATGGCCTCGTTCGACGAGGACACCGAGAGCGCCATGCGCGCGGCGTTCGACAAGCTGAAGACCCGGTCCGGCGGCAAGCTCGACGGGGTGGTGCTCGACCTGCGCAACAACCCGGGCGGCCTGCTCGACCAGGCGGTGGCGGTGTGCGACGACTTCATCACCTCCGGCGAGGTGGTATCGACCCGCGCCCGCCATTCCGAGGACAGTCAGCGCATGAACGCGCACGGCACCGACATCACCTCCGGCCTGCCGCTGGTGGTGCTGATCAACGAGGGAAGTGCGTCCGCCAGCGAGATCGTCGCCGGCGCGCTGCAGGACCATCGCCGCTCGGTCACGCTGGGGGTGCGCTCGTTCGGCAAGGGCTCGGTGCAGACGCTGATCCCGCTCGCCGGCGACAACGGCGCGATCCGGCTGACCACCGCGCGCTACTACACGCCGTCCGGACGCTCGATCCAGGGGCTCGGCATCGCGCCCGACGTCAAGGTGCGCGAGAGCCGCGAGGACGACAGCAAGTTCCTGCTGCGCGAGGGCGACCTCAACCACATCATCAAGAACGAGGGCGGCACCCAGGGTGCGGCGACACCGCGCAACGACCTGCCGGTGATCGCGAAGTCGATCCCGGACGCGCCACCGACGACATGGCCCGCCTTCGACCCGACCAAGCCCGCCACCGACTTCCAGCTGCAGCAGGGACTGAAGCTGGTCAACGCGATGGCCGGCAGCACCGGCCCGGCGCCGGTCGCGCAGGCAACGGCAGAGGCGAACGGCTCGCCCTGAGATGCGGCTGGCGGTTCGCGGCCTGCTCGGCGTCTGGACCGCCTTCCTGCTGCTGGCCGGCGCCGGCGCCCTCGTGCTGCAATGGCTCGGGCCGCCGCTGCCCAAGCCTGCCAGTGGCGGTCCGTCGGCAGCGAAGCGGCTGGTGCGCGTGCCGGCACCGTCGGCTGCATCCGCCGTGGTCCCGCCGCGTCCCGTGACGGCCTCGCCGCCACCGGTGCGGACCGGCATCGCGGCACCCGACCCGGCGCTGCTCGAGCCGGCGCCCGGGTATCCCGGCCGGATGCTGCCGCGGGTCGGCACGAACGGGGACCGGCCGTCGGCCGCCTACGCGGCCAGGCCGGCGGCGCCCCCGCACGGACCGCAGGTGGCGATCCTGCTGGAAGACCTCGGCCTGTCGGACGCGATCAGCCACGACGCGGTGGACACGCTGCCGGCGGCGATCTCGCTCGGGGTCTCGCCCTACGCCGCCATGCTGGACCAGCCGGCGCAGGGCCCGTTGCTGGAGCAGGCACGCCGGGTCGGGCACGAGACCTGGCTCTGCCTGCCGATGCAGCCGGGCAGCCCGCTGGACGAGGAAGGGCCGCAGGCGCTCGACCCGGCCAGCAACCTCGGCGAGGACCGGCACCGCCTCGAGTGGGCGCTGTCGCGCATGCAGGGCTATGTCGGCGTGACTAACGCCCTGGGCGGGCTGCGCGGCGATCGGTTCGCCAACTCCCTCGCCTTTTCCACCGTGACGACGGTCCTGGCGGCGCGCGGCCTGCTGTATCTCGATGCCGGCACGGCAGCGCACGAGACGTTGACCACCCTGCCCGCCGGGATCGCCCGACACGCCGACCTGACGCTGGACGACGATCCGGACGCGCCGGACATCGAGGCGCGGCTGGCCCGCCTGGAGCAGATCGCGATCACGCAGGGCAGCGCGCTGGGCGTTGCCGGCCCGCTCCGGCCGGTGACGGTGGAGCGGCTGCGCGCCTGGAGCCGCGACCTCGCCTCGCGCGGCATCACCCTGGTTCCGGTCAGCGCCCTGCCGCCGCCGCGTCCGGTTCCTGCTCCCCGACCGACAGCGAGCGTTCCATGACCAGCGATGCGTTTGCCCACCTGCCGTACCGGCCCAACGTGGGTGCCGCCTTGTTCAACCGACAGGGACAGGTGCTGGTGGCGAGGCGGGCCGACCTGCCGAATGCGGAAGGAGCACCCGGGATGTGGCAGCTGCCGCAAGGCGGCATCGACGGCGACGAGGACCCGGCGGCGGCGGTGCTGCGCGAGCTGCGGGAGGAGATCGGCACCGGCAACGCCCGCATCGTGGGCGAGCATCCGGACTGGCTCAGCTACGACCTGCCGCCGGCGCTGATGGGCCGTGCGCTGGGTGGCCGCTATCGCGGGCAGCGGCAGCGCTGGTTCGCGCTGCGCTTCCTCGGGCAGGACGACGAGATCCGCCTCGACCTCGACCCGCATCCGGAGTTCGACGCCTGGAAGTGGCTGCCGCTCGCCGTCCTGCCATCGGCGGAGGTCGGCTTCAAGCGGGACATCTACGCCATCCTGGCGCGGTCGTTCGCCCGGTTCGCGGCCGGGACGGAAGACGGCTGACGCACTGCCTAATGCCCGGCACCGCCGCCGCCGCCGCTCACCACGGGCTTGAGCAGGAAACAGAACGGCACCACCGCGAAGGCGATCATGGAGAACATCACGAAGGAGTCGTTGTAGGCCAGTACCGACGCCTGCTGGACGAACTGCTGGTGGAGATTGTTCTGCGCGATCGAGGATGCGGAGGCTGACGAGTGCCCCATGGCGATCGCCGCCCGCCGCACGTGGTCGAGGTAGTCGTTGTATGGCTGGTGGAACGGCGTCATCCAGTGGGCCATGTGCGCTTCCTGGGTCTGGGTGCGCTCGGTCACAAGCGAGGTGCTGGCTGAGATGCCGATTGCGCCCAGGACGTTGCGCGACATGCTGAACAGGGCCGACGCATCGCCATTCAGCTCGCGCGGCAGGGTCTGGTAGGCGACCGTACTGATCGGCACGAACAGGAAGCCCAGCGCCGCGGTCTGCGCCATGCGGTAGAAGACCAGGTGCCGAAAGTCGACCTGCAGCACCAGGTGTCCGGAGTAGACCAGTGAAAAGCCCATGATGGCGAAGCCGGTCGCGATGACGTAGCGGGCCTGCACCCGTTTCATCAACCGGTTGATGATCGGAATCAGCACGATGATCACCAGGCCGCCGGGCGACAGCACCAGCCCGGCCAGGGTCGCGGTGTAGCCGATCACCTGCTGCGCGAACTGCGGGATCAGCACGGCACTTGCGTAGAGCACCACGCCGACCACGGCGATCAGCAGCGAGCCGACCGCGAAGTTGCGGTCGCCGAACACGCGCAGGTTCACCGCCGGACGCTTCGTGGTCAGCAGCCAGCCGATCGCGCCGACCACGCCGATCAGGCTCAGCACGCCCATGGTGCGGATGAAGGGCGAGCCGAACCAGTCGTCGTCCTCGCCGCGGTCCATCATCACCTCCAGGCAGCCCAGGCCCAGCGTGATCAGCCCGAGTCCGATGAAGTCGGCCGGCGCCTTCTGCTTCCTGGCCCAGGGCGGGTCCTCGACCAGCGCGCTCGCCGCCAGCACGGCGAAGATCCCCACGGGGACGTTGAGAAAGAACACCCAGCGCCAGGACGCGTTGTCGGTGATGTAGCCACCCAGCGTCGGGCCCAGCACCGGGGCGACGATGGTGGCGATCGCGGTGATGGCGAACGCGCCACCGCGCTTGGCCGGCGGGAAGGTGTCGAGAATGATCGACTGCTGGTTCGGCTGCAGCCCGCCGCCGAAGAAGCCCTGGAACAGCCGGAACACGATCAGCTCGGGCAGATTCTCGGAGATCCCGCACAGGAACGAGAACACCGTGAACATGCCGATGCAGATCAGGAAGTAGCGCTTGCGCCCCAGCACCCGGCCAAGCCAACCGGAGATGGTCAGCACGATGCCGTTCGCGGCGAGATACGAGGTCAGTGCCCAGGAGGCGTCGTCGTAGGAGGTCGACAGGTTGCCGGCGATGTGCGGCAGCGACACGTTGACGATGGTGGTGTCCAGCACCTCCATGAACGCCGCGATCGTCACCACTACCGCGATCAGCCAGATGTTGCCCTTGGGCTTCCAGTCGCCGCGGTCGGCAGGCTTCGATCCGCTCACTGCACGTCCACCGTCGGCTCCACCGAGGCGCCGAGCGGCAGCGGCAGCAGCGGGTCGAGCCCGTCGTCGATCACCACCTTGACCGGCACGCGCTGCACGATCTTGACGAAGTTGCCGGTGGCGTTCTCCGGCGGGAAGGTCGAGAACGCGGCCCCCGAGCCGCGCTGTATGCTGTCCACGTGGCCGCGCAGCTTCAGCGCCGGATAGGCGTCGACATCGATCCGCACCGGCTGGCCCGGCCGCAGCCGGGTGATCTGCGTCTCCTTGAAGTTGGCTGAGATCCAGACTTCCGGCTCGACGATGGAGAACACCGACTGGCCGGTCTGGAGGTAGGCGCCGCGCTCGACGTTGCGCTGCGCGATCCAGCCGTCATGCGGCGCGCGGATCACGGTCCAGCCGAGGTTGAGGCTGGCCTGCTCGAGCTGTGCCTTCGCCTGCTCCAGCGTGCCGGCCTGCTGCGTCACGCGGGTCTGCTGGGTGCCGATCTGCGGCTTGACCGGACTCGCCTGCTCCAGCTGGCCCTCCGCCTGCAGCACCTGCGCCTTGGCCTGGTCGAGTGCTGCGGTGGAATAGTCGATCTGCTGCTGCGTGGTGGCGGCGCGCTCGACGGTGTGCTGGCGCTTGTAATCGGTCTCGGCGCGGAACTCCTGCGCCTGTGCCAGCAGCAGCTGTCCCTGCGCCTGCTTCAGCTGGCCAGGGAAGTTCTGCTTCGAGACCTCGACCGAGAATTTTGCCGACTCGAGCTGTCCCTGCGCCTGGTCCACGTTCGCCTGGGCCGCGTCGCGGCTGGCCTGGAAGTCGCGGGCATCGATGCGAAGCAGCACCTGGCCCTCGTGCACGTACTCGTTGTCGTTGACGTCGAGCTCGATGACGTAGCCGGCCACGTGCGGCGACACGGTGATGGTCCGGCCCGAGGTATAGGCGTCGTCGGTCGATACCTCGTTGCGGGTGAGCCACCAGTAGGAGGCGCCACCGGCCACCAGCGCCAGGATGAACACGGACAGGCCGATCCTGACGATCGGCTTGGCCTTGTTCCGCTGCTCCTCCTCCTTGCCGTCCTTGTCGTCCCCGCCAGGCTTCTTGTCGGGCTTGCTGTCCTTGGTGTCGGACGCGTCGTCCTTGTCGCGGTCGGGAGCGTCCACGTCCGATTGCGGCCGCTCCCGGTCGTCGTGCCGGTCGTCGTGCCGCTGCTGATCCTCAGCCATCGTGCTCTCCGCGCGGTTGACGATCGCGCCAGCACTGACCGATCCGTTCGGTCACGCTGCCATAGCGACAGGCGGCGGGCAATGCCGGCAGGCGCCATCCGGTCCTCAGGAAGTTGTGTAACAGGCCAGGCGCATCCTGGCGGCGACGCGGATCGGTTGCCTGCCGGTCCGCCGCGGCGCCGATTGTCCGCTGCAACCTCCATGCAACATTCGACATGGTGGGTTACACCAGCCGGCACGACATCGGGCTGTCCAGCTGCCATGCGCTGGAGCCGGGACACAGGCAGGGATGATCATGACGACCAGGACGCGTGTGGCCGCGGCAGCCTCGCCTGGATCCGCGACGGCGTCCACGGCATCGTGGCTGGCCAGCGCGGTGTCGGCGCAGAACGTCCGCCGCCTGTTCAGCCCGAGGTCGGGCCTGGCGCCCAAGGCGGTGCTGGCGGCCGGGATCAGCTACCTGTTCCTGCCGATCGACCTGATTCCGGACCGGCTGCCCTGGGTCGGCCACCTCGACGAGATGGGCTTCCTGCTGCTCGGCTTCGCCGGCGGGCTGCTGTTGTCGGTGCCGCCGGCAGCCGGCGCCCAGCTCCGCCCGCCCGGGCTGATCGTCAAGTGGACCCAGCGCCTGGCCTGGCGGACCATGCGGCTGGGCGTGGCCGGGCTGCTCGGCCGGTTCGCGCTGCGCCTGATGCTGGGACGCTGGCCCGACGGGGAGGAGCTGGCCGCCTTCTGCGACGGGTTCGACGCCAACGCGCACGGCCTGCCGCCGCTGCTGCGCGCCGTGGCCTACGTGCCGTCGGCGCGCACGCTGCTCAACCGTGCCATGCTGCTGAGCACGCAGCGCAGCGGGACGTCGGCCCGGCTCGGAACCGCGCAGATGATGGGCGACCCGATGACGCTGTGGCGCGGGCCCAGGGTCCGGTTCCTGCACCTCGAGAAGACGGCCGGCTCGTCGCTGATCGTGGCGCTGGCAGCGCAGTTCCATCCGCTGCAGATCCATTCCGATACCGACCGCCGGGAACGCGCGCATGACCTGCAGTGGAAGCGGCACGAGGCCGAGGCCGCGCATCGCCAGGCTGCGGTGGTCTGGGGGCACTACGACCTGCCGGCGCTGCGGCGCCTGGATGGCGACCAGCCCTGCTTCCGGTTCTGCCTGCTGCGCGAGCCCAGGGAGCGGATCCTGTCGCTCTACTATTTCTGGCGGTCGAACGAGGAGGAGCAGAGCGCCAGCGTCCGCTTCGCGCACGAGAACAGGCTGTTGCCGTTCCTACGGGTGCAGGACCCGGCCATACGCAACGACATCGACAACATGTACGTGCGCCGGCTGACGGGCCTGTATGCGACGGGATCCGCGGATCCGGTGCGCGACGCGCCGGAGGCGGCGCTGGCGGAGGCGCTGGCAGCTCTCGACGGGCTCGATCTGGTCGGCATCTCGAACCGCCTGGGCGACAGCCTGTCGGTGCTGGGGCGCATGCTCGGCTTCACGCCGCCGGCCCGGACGCCGGAAGTGAACGTGCAGCTGAACGCCGAGCGGAACGCGATGCTGCCGGTGCGGCCCACGGCACGCGAGCCGCGCACGCCCGAGACCGACGCCGAGCTCGACCGCCTCACCAGCCTCGACATCGTGCTCTACCGCCACGCCGAGCAGCGGTTCCAGTCCCTGATCGAGGCCGACGCCCAGGGCGCCTCCGGCCGGTCGAGGGTTCAGGCCAGTGCAAGTCCCTGGGTGCGCACCAGCCGCGCGTAGAGCCCGTCACGCTCCATCAGCGCCGCGTGGCTGCCGCACTCGACCGCCTGCCCGTCCGACAGCGCCACCACCAGGTCGGCCGAGCGCACCGTCGACAGCCGGTGCGCAACTACCACGGTGGTGCGCCCGCGTCGCAGCCGCGCCAGCGCCTCCTGCACCAGGGCCTCGCTCTCGGTGTCGAGCGCGCTGGTCGCCTCGTCCAGCAGGAGCAGGCGTGGATTGCGGAGCAGCGCCCGGGCGAGCGCCACGCGCTGCCGCTGCCCCCCGGACAGGCGCTGCCCGCCGGGACCGACGCCGGTCGCGAAGCCGTCGGGCAGCGCCAGGATGAAGTCGGCTGCCGCGGCAGCCTCCGCCGCGTCGCGCACCGCGGCGTCATCCGCTCCGGCGCGGCCCATGCGTATGTTGTCGGCGACCGTGGTGTCGAACAGCAGCGTGTCCTGGCTGACATAGGCGATCGCGTCGCGCAGTGCCGCGAGGCGCAGGTCGCGCAGGTCGATGCCGTCCAGCAGGATGCGCCCCGCCGACACGTCGTGCAGGCGGGGGATGAGCGAGAGCGCGGTGGACTTGCCGGCGCCCGACGGGCCGACCAGCGCCACGGTCAGGCCGGGCTCGGCGACGAGGCTGAGGTTGCGCAGGCCGGTGCGCCCGTCGGGGTAGTGGAACGCGACGTTCTCGAACACCAGCCGGCCCTGTCCGGCCGGCAGCGGCTGCGCCGCCGGCCGCTCGACCACGCCGGGCGGCTCGTCGATCACGCCGAAGATGCGCTCGAGCCCGGCTAGGCCCTCCTGCACCGCCGCGTTGAGCGAGCCCAGCGCACGCAGCGGCCGTGCCGCGATCAGCAGGGCGGCGACGAAGCCGGAGAAGCTGCCCAGCGTGGCTCCGCCCATCGCCGCCCGCCAGCCGGCGAAGCCCAGCACCGCCGCCACCGCGGTGCCGCCCAGCACCTCGAGCACCGGATCGACGCGCGCCCGGCCGCGGGTGATCCGCAGCAGGCTGTTGTGCAGCATGTCGAAGGAGCGGTTGGCGCGCAGGGTCTCGGCCTGCTCCAGCCGATAGACGCGCACCGGGCGGGCCTGGGCGAAGCTCTCGTTCAGCAGCGTCGCGGTGCTGCCGATCTGCTCCTGCATGCCGCCCGAGGCGCGCCTGACGCGCCGGCCGATCCGCTGGATCGGCACCGCCGCCAGCGGATACAGCAGGGCCGCGATCAGGCTCAGCTCCCAGTCCATGACGAACATGCCGACCACCAGCCCGACCACGGTGACGGCGTCCCCGAGCGAGTTCACCGCGCGGATCATCGCCTCGCGTATGCTGATGGCGTCGGTGGTGAACCGGGCGGCGAGCTGGGCTGGCGCCTCTCGCTCGATGCGGGCGATGTCGGCCTCCATCAGGTGGCCGAACATCCGCCGCTGCAGGTCGCGTATGACGACCAGGACCAGGTCCTGCACCGCCACGGTCTGGCCATACTGCGCCGCCGCCTTGGCCGCGGTGATCATCACCACCAGCGCCGGCACCTGGTACAGGATGCGCGGGTCGTGGGCCGCGAACATGTCCAGCGCGCGGCGGATCACCAGCGGGTAGAGCGCGGTCAGCCCGGCCATCAGCAGGGTCAGCACCAGCATCGACAGCAGCCGGCCGCGGTGGTGCCGCACGTCCTCACGCCAGAGCCGGCGCAGCAGGGACAGGCTGGGGGGAGACCGGTCGGGCCGCGTCACGGCGGTCACAGCGGCCGCCGGGTTTGGCACGACGTTCATCCCGGGCGTTTACCAGCGGGTCGGGGGAACCACAAACCGTGCCCGGACGGCCGGTGGAACGGGAACGCGACACGCCTCGTTGCGGCCTGGAGGATGGCCGGCCGCTCCGACCGCGGCAGACGGCATGACACCGGTCCGGAACGAGGTGGCGCCATGACGCTCCTGCACACCCTGAGCTGCCGACGCTGCTTCGGCCGCAGCCTGGCCACAACCGCGATGGCCGCGCCGCTTGCCGCGCTGTTCGGCCGGGGCGCCGGCGCCCAGGACAAGCACGAGGCACCGGTGCCCGGCGCGCCGGTGTCGGCACGCAGCCAGGTGCTCGACACGGCCGCGGATGCGATCCAGTCGAAGAAGCCGCTCGACGCCATGAGCGCCTACCTGAACGCCTTCCACTTCTACGCCGACGACATGGGCCGGCAGGTGGAGGCGAACCACTACTGCACCCACCTGACCGAGGACTTCCGCCAGTGCGTCATCTACGACGCCAACCAGTCGCACGCGAAGCTGATCGGCATCGAGTACATCGTCAGCGAACGGCTGTTCAGGACCCTCCCGGAGGAGGAGCGGCGGCTCTGGCACAGCCACGATTTCGAGGTGAAGTCCGGCGAGCTGACCGCGCCGGGCGTTCCCGGTCCGGCCGCGCACGCCTTCATGACCGGGCTCGCCACCACCTACGGCAAGACCTGGCACACCTGGCAGGTCGACAGGAACCCAAGCTTCCCGATGGGCATCCCGCAGCTGATGATGGGGTTCACCAAGGACGGCCAGATCGACCCGCGGATGCTGGCCGACCGGGACAGGCGGTTCGGCGTGTCCACGGCGGAGCAGAAGCGCAACCGTGCCGACATAGCGGCACCCGCACCACTTCCCGGCGCCAACGCCTGGCAGGGCGGGCAGGTGATGCAGCTCGCCCTGCAGGAGGTGCCGGTCAGGAACCTCGCGCGCTGAGCGGCAACCGGACCTCAGCCGCCAATCAGGGATCCGAGCCGGAGCAGGCAGGCGGTCCGGTCCGCCCGGCAGCCGCCGTCGCGCCACCACGCCTCGACCGCCCGCAACGCCCCGCCGACCGCCGGACCGGGAGGAAGCCCCGCGGCGACCGCATCGCGCCCGGACAGCGGAAACACCGGCCGTTCCAGCGCACACAGACGCCGACGCAGGGAAAGCCAGGCCGCCGGGTCGTCCGACGTCGTGGCGGCAAGCCAGCTGCGATCGCAGAGCGAGGCCGCCTCGTCGTCGGCGAGCAGCCGGCGCAGGGCGTCGTCGTCGAGTCCGGGGTCCGGCCGGATGCCCTGCATCAGCGTGAGGAGGCGATCGGCATCCGCGTTCGACAGCCTGAGCCGCAGGGCGATGGCCGACGCGTCGCCCGATGCCAGCGCAGCCAGGCGAAGCAGCGGATCGGGAGGAGCATCGAGTGCCAGCAGGCGCGCCAGCCGTTCCGGATCGCCGCCCCGGGGAAGCACGGCGTCCAGGACACCCAGCCGGTGCATCAGCCTGGACGCGTCCGCCGGATCCGGTCCCTCGAGCAGCCGGCGCAATTCCGCCCATACCCGTTCCGCCGAAAGCTGCCGCAGCAGCCCGACGGCACTGCCGATGGCGCCGACCGCCGCCGGATCCGGCCGGCCGCGCCCGTAGCGCGCCTGGAAGCGGAAGAAGCGGAGGATGCGCAGCGCATCCTCGGCGATCCGGGCGGTGGCGTCGCCCACGAAGCGTACTCGGCCGGCGCCGAGGTCGGATGCGCCTCCGAAGTAGTCATGCAGCCGTCCATCCTGGTCGATCGACATGGCGTTGATGGTGAAGTCGCGCCGCGCGGCGTCCTCGCGCCAGTCCGCGGTCCAGGCGACCACGGCGTGGCGCCCGTCGGTCTCGACGTCGCGGCGCAGGGTGGTGATCTCGAACGGCCGACTGTCCAGCACCGCGGTCACGGTCCCGTGGGCGAGCCCGGTCGGCACCACCTTGATGCCGTCTGCGCGAAGCCGGTCCATCACCGCCTGCGGCGGCTCCGGCGTGGCGAGGTCGAGGTCCACGATCGGCCGGCCGGCCAGCAAGTCGCGCACGACGCCGCCGACCAGGCGCGCCTCCGGCAGCAGCGACCACAGCCGCGACAGGCCGGCCCGGCCGGAGAGCCCGGCCAGATCCAGCGTCACGCCGGCTCGTCCGACAGCGCCTCCGTCAGCGGGCCGATCGGGAAGAAGCGGTTCTGGCTCCAGACGCCCATGCAGGGCATCCCGGCGCGCGTCCCTTCCACCGCCAGGGCCACAAGCTCGTAGTACACCGCGCGCGCGATGCGGGCCTGGATCGGGTGGCCGCCATCGCCCGGCCGCACCACCAGGTACGGAATGGCGGTACCCTCGTCGCCACCGCAGGCGCAGGACCAGTCGACGTCGAGCGGGTTGTCCGGGCCGGCGCAGACGATCTGGTCGACGTTGGTGCGGAACGCCAGCACCTGGCTGCGGCCGCTGCCGCGCCATTCCAGCTCGACCGCGACGAACGGCACGTCCTCGACCTCGATCTCGCCGCGCTCGGCCGGCGTTTCCAGCCGGTAGCACCCGGCGGCGTCGCGACGCAGTACGCTGGCGAACAGGCAGACCATCGGCTTGCGCCGGATCGGCGTGCCCTTGTACAGCCAGGTGCCGTCGCGCTGGATCAGGAATGGCAGCTTCCCGCAATCCCGGAGCGGCGGGGCGGAAGCGGGGGACAGGAGCGAAGCGTTCGAGGCGCAGTCGAGGCGGGCGGTGCACAGGTCGGGGAAGCGCTGGTGCTTCACGGGATGATCCCCCGGCCAAACCGTGACGCCTGATGCTGTGCCATGGTGTCGGATATAGGAAGCGCACCCGGCTTGATGAAACCCCCGGACATGGCAGATTGGC
>CAXTVX010000013.1:0-63512 GCA_964247755.1 uncultured Acetobacteraceae bacterium
GGCGGCAGGCTCATCAGGATCGCCTCGACGTTGCCGCCGGTGCGCAGCCCGAACAGCGTGCCGCGGTCGTGCAGAAGGTTGAACTCGACGTAGCGCCCCCGCCGCACGAGCTGGTGCTCGCGCTCCGCCGCCGTCCAGCCCTGCCGCATCCGGTCCCGCACGATCTGCGGGTAGACCCCGAGGAACGCCGTGCCCACGTCGCGGGCAAAGGCGAAGTCGTCCCCGGCGTCGCCGGTGGCCAGCCGGTCGAAGAAGATCCCGCCCAGCCCGCGCGGCTCGTTTCGATGCGGCAGGAAGAAGTAGCGGTCGCACCATTCCTTGAACCGGAGATAATACGCCGGGTCGTGCCGGTCGCAGGCCTGCTCGAACGCCCGGTGGAAGCGCAGGGCGTCCGCCTGCGACTCGGCGGTCTCCGGCCGCATCGGCGTGATGTCGCCGCCGCCGCCGAACCACCCCTGGGTGGTGACCAGCATCCGGGTGTTGAAGTGCGCGGCCGGCACCAGCGGGCTGTGCAGGTGCGCGACCAGGCTGATCCCCGACGCCCAGAACCGCGGGTCCTGCTCCGCGCCGGGGATCTCCCTGCGGAACTCCGGGCTGAACTCGCCTTCCACGGTGGACACGTTGACGCCCACCTTCTCGAACACCCGCCCGCGCATCAGCCCGATCACGCCGCCGCCGCCGCTGCCGTCGGGCAGCCGCGACCAAGCCTTGCGCTCGAACCGACCCGGCGGCCGGTCCGCGAGCGGCCCGTCCTGGTCCCACTCGATCGCCTCGAACGCCTCGCACAGCCGGTCGCGCAGCCCCTCGAACCAGTTCCGCGCCTCCGCCTTGAGCGCGTCGTGCGGCGGCCGTGCGGCAGCGCGGGGGAGGGGAACCGGCTCGGACGTGTCGCTCATCCCCGCAGCATACCTGAACGCCGTTCACGCCTCGACCGCCCGGTTGCGGGCCGGCGGAGCCGACCCTACCTTCCGCTCGATCCCGAACCGCTGGAAGGTGTGGACGCATGGCCGACTGGCCGGACGACCCTGGCCATGGCGCCGCTGCCGCCGACACGTTCCCGCTGGGGCCCGACGACCGCCAGGCGGAGCACCGCTTCGGCCGCCCGCCCACCTCCGCCCTTCCCGAGGACGCGCATCCCGGCCTGCGCTGGCTCGATGCCCGGCTGCCGCTGGTGTCCGCGTTCCGCCGCGAGTACGTGTCCTACCCGATGCCGCGCAACCTCAACGGGTTGTGGAACTTCGGCGCCTTCGTGACGGTGGCGCTCGCGGTGCTGCTGGTGAGCGGCATCTTCCTGGCGGTGAACTACACCGCCACGGCGACGCAGGCGTTCGGCAGCGTGGAAGCGATCGACCGGCAGGTGCCGAGCGGCTGGCTGGTGCGCTCGATCCACCAGGGCGGGGTGTCGATGTACTTCGCCACCCTCTACGTCCACATCTGGCGCAGCCTGTACTACGGCTCCTACAAGGCGCCGCGCGAGGTGCTGTGGCTGACCGGCATGCTGCTGATGGCGATGACCATGGTCGCCGCGTTCGCCGGCTACGTGCTGCCCTGGGGCCAGATGTCGTACTGGGGCCTCACCGTGGCCGCGCACGCGCTGGGCTCGGTACCGCTGCTCGGGCCCGGCCTGGCCTCCTGGCTGCTCGGCGGCAACGTGCTGGGCGACACGGCGCTGCACCGTATCTACGTGCTGCACTTCGTCACCGCCTTCGCCGTGATCGGCATCGTGGTGCTGCACGTGCTGGCGCTGCACGTGACGGGCTCGAACAACCCGCTCGGCATCGAGGTGAAGGGTCCGCGCGACACGGTGCCGTTCCATCCCTACTACACAGCCAAGGATGGCGTCGGCATGGTGCTGTTCGCGCTTGCCTTTGCCATACTGGTGTTCTTCCTGCCGGGCTGGCTGACCCTGCCGGACAACTACCTCGAGGCGGACCCGCTCTCGACCCCGGCCGACATCACCCCCGAATGGTACTTCGCGCCGTTCTACGCCATCCTGCGCGCCGGCGGCGGCCTCGGCGTGCTGCTGGCCACCGCCAGCCTCGCGGTGCTGTTCATCCTGCCCTGGCTCGACCGCTCGCCGATCCGCAGCGCCCGGTTCCGCCCGGTCTACCGCTGGCTGCTGCTCCTGCTGCTCGCCTCGTTCGTGCTGCTGGGCGTGGCCGGGTTCCGCCCGCCATCGGGCATCTGGCTCGTGCTGAGCCGGATCGCCACCGCCTACTGGCTGCTGCACTTCCTCCTGCTGCTGCCGCTGCTGGCCCGGGTGGAACGACGCCCGGTGCTTCCCGACAGCATCGCCGGCACCGCCTGATGCGGCGCCTCCTGGCGTCGCTTCCGGCTCTCGTCATCCTCCCCGCCCACGCCGCCGGCCCATTCCAGGCGGTCGACCTCGCCAGCGCCCAGCGCGGCTACGCGGTGTATTCGCAGGTGTGCAGTGCCTGCCATTCCCTGAAGCAGCTCACCTATGCCGATCTCGGCGGCCTGGGCCTCGACGCGGCGCAGGTGCACGCCCTGGCGGCGGCGGCCAAGGTGTCCGACGGCCTCGACGCCGCCGGCCGTCCGCTGCGCCGCCCGGCCCGGCCGGACGACCACCTGCCATCCCCGTTTCCGACCCCGCAGGCCGCCGCCGCCGCCAACAACGGCGCGGTGCCGCCGGACATGTCCCGGCTCGCCCTGACCCTGCCGGGCGGCGCGCGCGCGATCGCCCGCATCCTCACTGGCTACCGCGACCCGCCGCCTGGCGTCGTGGTCCCGTCCGGCAGCTACTACGACCCGGCCGTGGCCGGCGGACTGATCGCGATGCCGCCCCCCCTGGTCGACGGCGCCGTCCGCTACGCCGACGGCACGGCGGCCACGGTGCCGCAGATGGCGCACGACGTGTCCGGCTTCCTCGACTGGGCGGCGCATCCGCACGACACCGAGCGCCGCCGGATCGGCGTCGGCGTGGTGTGCTACCTGGTCCTGCTCGCGGGACTGGCTGTCCTTCTCAAGCGCAGGGTGTGGTCGAATGTCGGACGTGGGTGACCAAGTGCAGCCGGTGATCGGCCTGATCGGCGGCTCCGGCCTGTATGACATCGACGGGCTGGAGGACAAGGAATGGCGCACGGTCGACACGCCCTGGGGCCCGCCCTCCGACGCCCTGCTGTTCGGCCGCCTCGGCGGCATACGCTGCGTGTTCCTGCCCCGGCACGGCCGCGGCCATCGCATCCCGCCCTCGCGCCTGCCGTACCGCGCCAACATCGCCGCCCTGAAGCAGTCCGGCGTCACCGACGTGGTGTCGCTGTCTGCCGTCGGCAGCCTGAAGGAGGCGCTGCCGCCGGGCCATTTCGTGGTGATCGACCAGTTCGTCGACCGCTCCTTCGCCCGCGAGAAGAGCTTCTTCGATGTCGGCTGCGTCGCCCACGTGTCGATGGCCGATCCGCTCTGCCCGCGCATCGGCACGGTGCTGCACGAGGAAGGCCAGGCGCTCGGCCTGCCGATCAGCCGCGGCGGCACCTACCTGGTGATGGAGGGCCCGCAATTCTCGACCCGTGCCGAGAGCGAGCTGTATCGCTCGTGGGGCTGCGACGTGATCGGCATGACCAACATGCCGGAGGCCAAGCTCGCCCGGGAAGCCGAGCTCTGCTACGCGACGGTCGCGATGGTCACCGACTACGATTGCTGGCGCGAGGACCACGCACACGTCACCGTCGATGCCGTGGTGGCGGTGATGACCGCGAACGCGCAGAAGGCCCGCGACCTGATCCGCGCCGTGATCCCCCGCCTCGGCCAGCCGCGCGGTCCTTGTCCGGCCGGCTGCGACCGCGCACTGGATCACGCCCTGATCACCGCCCCGTCTGCGCGCGACCCCGAGCTGTTGGCCCGCCTGCACGCCGTCGCCGGACGAGTGCTGGACCAGGTCGCCCCGCCGGCGGGCTAGGGCTTTCCGTTCACTCGGGCCCGCTCCAGGTGCTCTGGCTTGTTGTCTCGATCCCAACTCAAGCGAGCCGAAGTTCCGTCGCCGCATCGAAAAGGTGCAGGCGGTTCGGCCTGAACGTCACGTGCATGATGTCGTCGTCGGTGAAGCGTGCGTCCCCGGCAGCCAGCAACGACAGCTCCGTTCCGCCGACGGCAACCTGCACCAGCTTCTCCGCGCCCAACGTTTCCGACAGCACAACGCTGCCCTGGATCGCGCCCTGGGTCGATGCTGTCGCGATCTCTATGTCCTTCGGCCTGATCCCGAGCAGGATCCGTTGTCCTGTCCGCAGACGTGCCACCGCTGACGGTGGCAACGGCACGACCAGGCCATCACCCTCGAGGCGACCACCGGCGTCGTCGATCAGGACGCGAGCCTCGATCAGGTTCATTCGTGGCGAGCCGACGAAGCGGGACACGAAGACGGTCCTGGGCTCGTCGTAGATCTCGGCGGGCGTGCCGACCTGCTCGATCCGGCCATCCCGCAGGACGACGATCCTGTCCGCGAGCGTCATCGCCTCGATCTGGTCGTGCGTGACGAACAGGGTCGTCGTCTTCAGCCGCTTGTGCAGCTTCCTGATCTCGATCCGGAGCTGGTCCCTGAGCGTCGCATCGAGGTTGGACAGCGGCTCGTCGAACAGGAACACCTTCGGCGTCTTGACCATCGCGCGTCCCATGGCCACGCGCTGTTGCTGGCCGCCGGACAGTTCGCGTGGCAGGCGCCCGAGAAGGCTCTCGATGGCGAGCATGGCGGCAACCGACCGGACCCGCCGCTCGATCTCCTCGCGCGCCAGCCCGAGGCGGCGGAGGCCGAAGGCCATGTTGTCGTGGACGGTCATGTGCGGGTAGAGCGCGTAGCTCTGGAACACCATCGCGACGTCGCGGTCGCGTGCGGGACGGTCCTGGCTCGCGACCCCGTCGATCCAGAGCATCCCGGCGCTCGGATCCTCGAGCCCGGCGATCATGCGGAGCAGCGTCGACTTCCCGCAGCCCGACGGGCCGAGCAGGACCACGAACTCGCCGTCCCGGACAACGAGGTCGACGTCGTGCAGCACCTGGACGGAGCCGAAGCTCTTGGAGAAGCGCTGGAGAATGATCTCGGCCATGACGCTTTCCGTGACCAGTCGCTAGGACAGGCGGGTGGGCTGGAAGAAGCGGTTCAGGAAGCGTGTCAGCAGCCCGATGAACAGGAACGGCGGCAGGCAGAGCAGGATGGCGGATGCGTTGATCACCCCCCAGGGCACCTCCATCCCGAAGGTCGTGAAGCTCGACGCCACGACGGGCAGCGTCACGTGCTGCGCCGTCAGCACGAGGGCGATCAGCAGCTCGTTCCAGATCAGGACGAAGGTGAACAGGACGCCGCCGAGCAGGGAGGGCGCCGCGAGCGGCAGCGCCACGGCCCGGAACACCCGGAACGGGCCATAGCCGTCGAGCTCCGCCGCCTCCTCGACCTCGCGCGGCACGGTCTCGAAGGCCGGGACGGACATCCAGATGATCGTCGACACGCTGACGAGGCTGTAGGTCAGGATCAGCGCCGCCTGGGTGTCGTACAGGCCGATGCCGGAGAAGATCGCCAGGAACGGGATCGCCACCGCGACGGGCGGCATGAAGCGCATCGACAGCACGGTGAACAGGAGCTCGTCCTTCATCCGGCCGGACAGGCGCGCCAGCGCATGCGCCGCAGGCCAGCCGAACAGCACGCCGACCGCGACCGCCCCGCTCACGACCACGACGCTGTTCAGCAGCCCGCCCTGCACCGCGGGCGTTTCCAGCACCGTCGCGTAGTTCTCCAGCGTCGGGCGGAACAGCAGCACCGGGATCGGCGACACGATGTCCCTGAGCGTCTTGAACGAGTTGAGGATCGTCCACGCGATCGGGAACAGGGCGACGACCAGCAGCGGCGCCACCACCAGGACCCGTTCCACCTTCCCGTGCGTCACGCCCATCGACGCGTCCCCCGCCAGATGAACGACAGGATCAGGGTGGTCGCGAGCGTCAGGATGACGCTGATCGCGGCGGCATAGGACAGCCGGCCGGAGATGCCGATGCCGACCTGGTAGGCGTACAGGTCGAGCGTCTCGGTCGCGACGCCCGGCCCGCCCGCGGTCATGGTGTAGACGAGGTCGAAGGACCGCAGGCTTTCGACGCCCTTCACGAACACCATCGCGACCAGGGTGCGGCGCAGCGCTGGCAGGCTGATGAAGGCGTGGATCTGCCAGGTGGATGCCCGGTCGAGCAGGGCCGCCTCGAACAAGGCGCGAGGCACCGTCTGCAGCGACTTCACCACCAGCACCGCGAAGAACAGCCCCCATTGCCAGACGTCGACCACAGCCACCGCGCAGAGTGCGGTGCGCGGGCTGGTCAGGAACGATATCGGCTCGCGATGCAGCAGGTGGGCGGGAAGGTTCACGATCCCCAGCAGCGGCGAATAAAGGAAACGCCAGATCAGGCCGGCCGAGATGCGCGGCAGCAGGATCGGCAGCAGAAAGGACACGCAGACGAGGTCGCGCGTGCGTCCGCGGAGCCGCTCGAAGATCAGGATGCCGAGCCCCGCCGCGACCAGCGTGGTGCCGAGCACGGTGACCAGCTCCCACGCGATCGTCACGTGGATCGCGTTCCAGAAGCGGCGGTCGCCGCCCAGGCGGACGAAGTTGGCGAGCCCGATCCAGTGGCTGTGCGGTCGCTCCAGGGTGCGGTTCCGCAGCGCCAGATACAGCGCGCCGATCGTCGGCGGCAGCGACAGGAGCGCCAGCAGCGCGAAGGCGGGGGAGATGGCGAGCAGCGCGAAGCGCCGGTGTTCGACGGAACGCCGCGACCGGGCGCCGGCGGCCAACGGGGTCGAGCCGCCCTCCGCCAGCCGTCAGCCGCCGGTCAGGTCGGTCAGGTCGGCGGCGGTGTCGTCCAGGGTCTGCCGGACGTCGGTCTGCTGGCCGGTGAACAACCCTTCCAGCGCCAGGCCGACCTCATCGCCGAAGCGGGGCCAGTTGGGATTGTTCCAGATCAGCAGCTCGGTGCGGGGTGCGGCCTGCAGCACCGCCTTGACGAACTCGGGGTTGCTCTTCGCCTTGTATTCCGGGCTGTCGATCGTGCTCGTCCGCGCGAAGTCGCTGAGGATGCCGGCGCGCACCCGGCCCATCTCGTTCTGCCGGCTGGTGGCCCAGGCGACGAACGCGGCGGACACCGTTCTCGAGCACGGCGTCGGGTTGCCCTTCGCGGACACCGCGAAGCCGTGCGCGAAGCCTGCCGAGGGCAGCGGCTCGGGCGGCGGCGCATAGCCGACCTTGCCAGCGACATGCGACTTCTTGGGATCCTCGGCCCAGGGTCCAAGGACGTCGCTCTCGATGATCATCGCGACCTGGCCGGAGCGGAACCCCTCGATCACCTCGCTCCAGGTGTTGGTCGCCGATCCCGGCGGTGCGTCCTTCAGCAGCGCGAGGTAGGTGTTCGTCGCCTTGACGCCGGCAGCCGAGTTGAAGCCCGGCTTGCCGTTCACCACCCAAGCGCCGCCGTCGGCCCGGAAGAAGGGCGTCCAGCGCCACACGTTCATGCCGGAGCCCCGCCGGCCGCGGAGCGAGGTGCCGTAGACGCCGCCCTGCGGATCGTTCAGGAGGGCCGCGTCCTTGACGTAGTCGTCCACGGTTGCGGGCGGCTTCAGGCCCTTCGCGGCGAACAGGTCCTTGCGGTACATCATGATGTCGCCGCCGCCCTCGTAGGGGGCGAAGTAGGCCCTGCCGTCGAACGTGGCGACGGCGCGACGGCCGGCTAGGAAGTCGTTCCAGTCCCAGTCCTTCGGCATGACGTCGGCAAGCGGCAGGATCCACTTGTTGGTGGCGAACTCGGCCACGTTCGCCTCGTCGACCACGTAGAGCTGGTAGGCGCCGGTCCCTTCGGACGCGTCGAGGCGCGACTTCGACCGCCGGTCGTTCTCGCCGAAGTTCTGGAAGCTGACCGTCGTTTTCCACCGGGTCTCGAACTCGGCGCGGTGGTCGTTCATGTAGCTGGTGGACGGCAGCGGTTCCGACAGGATGTGGAGCGCCGGCACCTTGCCCACGCAGGCGGCCTCGTCGGCCTTCGCCAGCCCGTCGGTCGCCAGCCATCCGGCGGCCAGGCCGACCACCATCGCCGCAACGGGTCGATAGCCTCGTCCGGTTGCGCCGTGACCCCTGCTCGTCATCGCTGCGATCTTTCCGACGATCTATATCACTAACTATGATAGTCGATAATCGTAAGCACGCAAGTGCATTGTACCAAGCCACCGACAGCTGCGGCTTTGCCTGCCGCACCTGCGACTTCGCCCATCATAAGCACATGACAGCGGCGTGATTGCGATAATTACGCTCGCCGTGCTAGTGGATGATGGGTAGTCGAGGCTGGCCGGCTGCCGTAGCCCGGGATCTGGACATGATCTATCCGTTCTCCGTCCTGGGGCTGCTCGTCGGGCTGCTGGTCGGCCTGACCGGCGTCGGCGGCGGTTCGCTGATGACCCCCCTGCTGATGCTGCTGTTCGGGGTGCATCCGAACACCGCTGTCGGCACCGACCTCCTGTTCGCCGCCGTCACCAAAAGCGTGGGCACCACGGTGCACAACGCGCACCGCTCCGTGGACTGGAGCATCGTGGGCCGGCTGGCGCTTGGCAGCGTGCCGACGACGGTGGTGACGCTCGCGGTGCTGGCGTGGACCGGCGACGGCGGGCACTCCAGGCTGATCTCGGCGATGCTCGGGGCCGGCCTGATGCTGACCGCGCTGTCGATCCTGTTCCGGCGTCAGATCGTGGGACTGGCCGCACGCCTGCATCCCGGTGGGCCCCGGCATCCGGAAGCCTGGACGGTGCTGGTGGGCGCCGTGCTTGGCGCGCTTGTCAGCATCTCGTCGGTGGGCGCCGGCGCGCTCGGCGTGTCCGCCCTGATCCTGCTCTATCCCAGGATGAGCACGGTCCGGCTGGTCGGCTCGGACGTCGCCCACGCGGTGCCGCTCACCTTCATCGGCGGCATCGGCCACTGGTATTTCGGCTCGGTCGACTTCGCCGTGCTCGGCCCGCTGTTGCTGGGCTCAATCCCCGGCATCGTCCTGGGAAGCCTGGCTGCCAAGCGCGTGCCGGACGCCGTGCTGCGGCCGGTCCTGGCCTGCACCCTGCTGCTGGTCGGCGGGCGGTTGGTCGCCTGACTGGAGCGGTGGAACGCGTCCATTCCGCTCGCCACACCGTGCCCTGGTGGTTGCGGTTCCGAGCCCGAACCGGACTTCGGTCAGATGTATGACCTGACTGGGTCTGGATGCTCCAGGCCCGCCGACCCTACCAGCTCGGCCAAAGGCCGGGAATCGCCAGCTCCAGCAGGCTGCCGTCGGGGTCGCGGACGTACAGGCTAGTACCCCCGGCCGGCCAGGTGATCCGGCTCTCGACCGGCACGCCGTGCGACGCGAGATGCGCCGACCACGCATCAAGCTCGTTGCGCGGGATACCTAGGCACAGATGCACCCGGCCGCCGCCATCGTGCGGCGGGATCGCGTCGCCGTCGTCGGTAGGGGTCGGCTCGGTGGAGCCGCCGGCGCGGAACAGCAGCAGCACGGCGTTGCCGGGCAGGCCAAGCGCACTCATGCGGTCGTCGCGCAGGAACAGCTCCAGCCCGAGCACGCGCTGGTAGAAACGCTGCGCCCGGTCGAGATCAGCGACGTAGATCGACGTTTCTAGGAGGTGGCTGAGCCTCGGCGTCCGGTCAGGCATCCCGTCCTCCCCCTGGCGGAACGGCCAGGCGTTCCCGCCTGGCCACCCGTGACCGGCTCAGATCCGGCCGAGCACCAGAAGGATGATCACCACCAGCAACACCAGCCCCAGCCCGCCGGACGGGAAGTAGCCCCAGCCGCCGCTGTAACCCCAGGTCGGCAGCGCGCCGACCACAAGAAGGATGAGGATGATCAGCAGGATGGTGCCAAGCATGTGACGCGTCTCCGGTTGTCTGCGGTGCTTCGTCCGACACAACGGCGACTCGATCACTTGGTTCGCAGCCGAAACGCAATCCTCCCCCACCGTGACCGCAGGGCGACATCGTCGCGCGTCAAAGGTTGTGCTGCAGGAAGGCGAGGCTGCGCTCCTGCGCCAGCGCGGTGGCGCCCGGAACGTGGCTCGGCCGCTCCGGACAACCGAAGCCGTGCCCGGCACCCTCGTAGACGAACACCTCGACTCCCGGCTGCGCCGCTCGGATCGCCTCCACCTCGGCCAGGGGGATGTGGTCGTCGTCTGCGCCGAAATGCAGCTGCACCGGGCAACGGGGATGCAGCTCTTTCGTCGCCGCGATGCCGCCGCCGTACCAGCCGACCGCGGCGGAGAACCGGTCGGAGCGGGTGGCCCCGGCCCAGGCCAGCGCGCCGCCCCAGCAATAGCCGATGATCCCGACCTTCCGGCGCCCGAGCGCGTCGGCGCTGGCGAGCAGGTCGGCCAGCGTGTCCTCCGGCCGGATCGCCGAACGCAGCGCCACGCCGCGCTGCGCGTCCCCGGGCGTATAGGCCAGCTCGACGCCGCGCTCGGCGCGGTCGAACAGGGCAGGAGCGATCACCAGGTAGCCCGCATCCGCGAACCCATCCGCGACCGCCCGGATGTGGTGGTTCACCCCGAAGATCTCCTGCACCACCAGCAGGGCGCGCGGCGCGTCGGCGAAGCCCGCCTGGTAGGCGGAGAAGCCGTGCCCGTCGGCGGCCTCCAGCGTGATCGTGCGTCCCATCGGCATGGTTCCTCGTCCGGATGGCCGCCCTGGATCGAACGGCGCCACCTGTGGCAGGGTGCCGGCATGGGCGAGATCGTCAACCTCAGGACCGTGCGGCGGCGGCGCGATCGCGGCCAGGCGTCGCAGCAGGCCGCCGACAACCGCGCGCGGTTCGGCCGCACCCGGGCCGAGGTCGAGCGCGACCATCAGGACCAGGCGCGGCAGCAGGCTGTGCTGGACGGCGCCCGCCTGGACGCGCCGCCTCCCGCCGAGGAGCCGCCTACTGCAGGGTGAGCACTGCCCCCGTCATCCGGATCCGGTGCGCGCCGAGGAGGTCGAGCGATCCGACCCGCACCGAGTGCAGCCGCCCCTCGATCTCGCGCTCCCAGAACGACAGGAACCGCCGCAGCACCGGATAGGCAGGAGCCAGGTCGAGCTCCTGCCAGATGTAGCTCTGCAGCACTGCCGGATGATCGGGAAGCCGATACAGGATCTCGGCGGTGGTCAGGCGGTACTCCTTGAGCTGCAGCGACAGGGACATGGCAGGTTCCGGGACATGACAGGATTGCGACATCGCCGATCCTGGGCGAGGTGGTCACGGGTGCGCAACAAAATTCCGAGTAACATCAAAGCTTTGGCACTCAAGTGCCTCAAGTGCTGCCATTCTTGACAGCAACCGCCCAAGCGTCTAGATCGCCGCTAGCACTCCGAGGCTCCGAGTGCCAACCGCGTCGCGGATGGTGTGAGCCCGGACGCCCAACCGGCGATGTCGCCCAATTCCAGGGCGCCGCCTAGACCTGAAGAGGAGCGCACCGCATGGCGAAGTTCCGTCCCCTGCACGACCGTGTCGTCGTCAAGCGCCTGACCGGCGAAGAGAAGACCGCGGGCGGCATCATCATCCCTGACACCGCTAAGGAAAAGCCGATGGAAGGCGAGATCATCGCCGTCGGCGCCGGCGCACGCAACGAGACCGGCGCCATCGTGGCGCTGGACGTGAAGGCGGGCGACCGCATCCTGTTCGGCAAGTGGTCGGGCACGGAAGTGAAGATCGACGGCGAAGAGCTGCTGATCATGAAGGAAAGCGACATCATGGGCGTGATCGAGCAGGCGGCCTAAGGCCTCCCGCTTCCGAACCGTTCCCGATCGATCCTTTCCTCAACAGGAGAATACACTATGGCTGCCAAAGACGTCCGCTTCGGCGGTGAAGCCCGCCAGCGCATGCTGCGCGGTGTCGACATCCTCGCAGACGCCGTGAAGGTGACGCTCGGTCCGAAGGGCCGCAACGTCGTCATCGACAAGAGCTTCGGCGCGCCCCGCATCACCAAGGACGGTGTGACGGTCGCCAAGGAGATCGAGCTCTCCGACAAGTTCGAGAACATGGGCGCCCAGATGGTGCGCGAAGTGGCCTCGAAGACCAACGACATCGCCGGCGACGGCACTACCACCGCCACCGTGCTGGCCCAGGCGATCGTCCGCGAGGGCGCCAAGGCCGTTGCCGCCGGCATGAACCCGATGGGTCTCAAGCGCGGCATCGACAAGGCCGTCGCCCACGTCGTGGCGCAGCTCGCCGCCAACACCAAGAAGATCACCACGCCTGCCGAGACCGCACAGGTCGGCACGATCTCGTCCAACGGCGAGACCGAGATCGGCGAGATGATCAGCCAGGCCATGCAGAAGGTCGGCAACGAGGGCGTGATCACGGTCGAGGAGGCCAAGGGCATCCAAACCGAACTCGACGTGGTCGAGGGCATGCAGTTCGACCGCGGCTACATCTCGCCGTACTTCATCACCAACGCCGAGAAGATGATTGCTGATCTCGATCAGCCCTACATCCTCATCCACGAGAAGAAGCTCTCCTCGCTGCAGCCGATGCTGCCGCTGCTCGAGAGCGTGGTGCAGTCCGGTCGTCCGCTGCTGATCATCGCCGAGGACGTCGACGGCGAGGCGCTGGCCACCCTGGTGGTCAACAAGCTGCGCGGCGGCCTCAAGATCGCTGCCGTGAAGGCGCCGGGCTTCGGCGACCGTCGCAAGGCGATGCTCGAGGACATCGCGATCCTGACCGGTGGCCAGGTGATCTCCGAGGACCTCGGCATCAAGCTGGAGAGCGTCACGCTCGCCATGATGGGCCGTGCCAAGAAGATCCATATCGAGAAGGAGAACACCACGATCGTGGAGGGCGTCGGCGAGAAGGCCGACATCCAGGGTCGTTGCGGCCAGATCCGGGCGCAGATCGAGGAGACCACCTCGGACTACGACCGCGAGAAGCTGCAGGAGCGTCTGGCGAAGCTGGCAGGCGGCGTCGCGGTGATCCGCGTCGGCGGCTCCACCGAGGTCGAGGTGAAGGAGCGCAAGGACCGCGTCGACGACGCGCTGCATGCGACCCGCGCCGCGGTCGAGGAAGGCATTGTTCCCGGTGGCGGCACAGCCCTCGCCCGCGCCTCGGTCGAGTTGTCGAAGCTGGTCCCGCTCAACGAGGACGAGAAGTTCGGCATCGAGATCATCCGCAAGGCGCTGCAGACCCCGCTGCGCCAGATCGTCGAGAACGCAGGCGAGGACGGTGCGGTCGTCGCCGGCAAGGTGCTCGAGAACCCCGAGTACGCCTACGGCTTCGACGCGCAGCTGATGGAGTACAAGAACCTCGTGGACGCCGGCATCATCGACCCGACCAAGGTCGTGCGCACGGCGCTGCAGGACGCGGCCTCGGTCGCCGGCCTGCTCGTCACCACCGAGGCGATGATCGCCGAGAAGCCCGAGAGGAAGGCCCCGGCCGGCGGACCTCCGGGCGGCGGCATGGGCGACATGGACTTCTGAGACACCCTCACCGGGTCTCAGTCGCGAGAAGGGAAGGGCGGTCCTGCAAGGGGCCGCCCTTTCCGCTTTCCGTGCTCACGGCATACGTCATCATCTCTTCGTGATTGACACCGCCGTATCTTTCTGCCCCCATAACGACTGGTCGGCAGGCCGCGCCTGGTCGAGCGCGTCAGGAAGCCGGCGCGTTCGAGTGGCTGGCTGGCGGGGAGAATGACCGGCGATGGCGATCGGTTCGGTGAAGTGGTTCAATACCACCAAGGGTTTCGGCTTCATCATGCCTGACGACGGCGGCAAGGACGTGTTCGTCCACATCACCGCGGTCCAGGCCGCCGGTCTTCGCGGCCTGAACGAGGGCCAGAAGGTCAGCTACGAGATCGCCATGGAACGCGGCAAGGCGGCCGCCACCAACCTCAAGCCGATCTGAACGACGGACCGTCCGGCGCGGCACCCGCCTGCGCCGACAGGAAGCGCGTGGTTTCCGCGACGGCGTCCGCCAGTCCGACGCGCCGCACCGGCACGCCGGCGGGAAACGCCGAGGCCAGCCGGCTCGGCATGCGCCGGTCGAGCAGCACGAACACGCCCTGGTCGCCGGCGCTGCGGATCAGCCGGCCGAACGCCTGCCGCAGCCTGAGCCGTGCGATCCGGTCGTCATAGGCGCCCGGCTGTCCGCCCGACAGGTGGATGCGCCGCTCCCTGTGCAGGATGTCCGGCCGCGGCCAGGGCACCCGCTCGAACACAACCAGCCGCAGCGCCCGCCCCGGCACGTCGACCCCGTCGCGCATCGCGTCGGTGCCGAGCAGGCAGCTGTCCTCCTCGGTGCGGAACACGTCGACCAGCGTCGCATTGTCCATCGCGTCCATGTGCTGCGCGAACAGCGGGATCCCCGCCTGCTCCAGCGGCTCCGCGATCCGCTCGTGCACCGCCCGCAGGCGCGAGATGGCGGTGAACAGCCCGAGCCCGCCGCCGCCCGCCGCCACGAACAGCGCCCGGTACGCGCCGGCCAGCGCCGCCGGGTCGTCATGCGCCACGTCGGTGACCACGAACGCCCGCGCCTGCCGCTTGTAGTCGAACGGGCTGGCCAGCGATGCGCGCAACGGCGGCGAGGGCAGGTGCACCGCCCCCACCCGCGCTTCCGCGCTGAGCCAGCTCGCTTCCGCATCCGCGCCGGGCTCCGCCGCGCCGCCAGCGTTCTCCGGCTGGTCACGCAGCGTCGCCGAGGTGATCAGCAGCCCGTGCGCGGGTGCTGCCACCGCGGCCGCGAACGGCAGGGTCGGATCCAGCCAGTGCCGGTGCAGCCCGACATCCCCCGGGCGTGACCCGCCGGCCGGCCCGGGTCGCCGGTGCAGCCTCAGGAACATCACGTGGGTCGGCCGCACCCCCGGCACCACCGGATCCGGCACCGCCCGCAGCATGGCGATCCAGCCCTCCAGCCGTGACAGCGCCCGACGCCGCACGGTGCGGCACATCGCCTCGATCCGCCCTCGCATCGCGCTGTCCAGCATATCGGCCTCTTCCTCCAGCCTGGCCGACAGCCGCTCCACCAGCGTTACCAGCGGCTCCGCGATCCGCCCCAGCGCCCGCTCCAGCCTTGCCGCCGCTGCGGCCAGCCCGTCATCCACCGGATGCAGGTCGCATTCCTGCGCCGAGCCCGCCTCCCGGCGTCCGGCGCTGCGTGCCATCACCTGTCGGCGCAGCAGCCGGAGCAGGTCCTCGGTCGGGTTGGCCAGCCCTGCCTCGCCCCCGTCCGGCGCGGCCGCCGCCAACGGCAGTCCCGCCTCCTCCCCCAGTCGCTGCGCCCAGCCCGGCGCCGGCAGCGCCCGCGCCGCGGTCAGCGCCGCGTCGAGCGGCGCTTCCAGCATCGGCTGTCCCGCCACCAGCTCGTCGAGCCGCCGGCGCAGGCCCCGCGCGCGCGACCGGCTGCCTTCCGCCCCCAGCAGCCAGCGCCGCAGCTCGGCCGCTTCCAGCCCGGACAGCTCGGCCGAGAACGCCCCGTCGGCCGCTTCCAGCAGGTGGTGCCCCTCGTCGAACACGTAGCGTGTCGGCACCGCATCCTCGTCCGCGCCGGCGCCGAACTGCCCGTGCCAAGCCGCCTGCGCCATCACCAGCGCGTGGTTCGCCACCACCAGGTCGGCGTCCCGCGCCCGCCGTATGCCGTGCTCGATGTAGCAGCGCGTGTAGTGCGGGCAGGCGCCGTGGATGCACTCTCCGCGCCGGTCCGCCAGCCCGGACCCGCTGCCGGCCCCGAACAGCTCGCCGAACCAGCCCGGCAGGTCGCCGCCCAGCACGTCGCCATCCGCGGTCGCCCCTGCCCAGCGCACCAGCAGCGACAGCGGCACGATACCCGAATCCTCGGCCCGGGACGCCGCGTTGTTCACCGCCTCCTCCAGGTTCAGCAGGCACAGGTAGTTCTCCCGCCCCTTGCGCAGCACCACGTGCCGCCGCCGGGTTGCGGGGTCCGGATGCAGCCGCGCCAGCTCGGTCTCGATCTGCCGCTGCAGGTGGCGGGTGTAGGTGCTGACCCACACCGTTCCGCCGTTCCGCTCCGCCCACAGGCTTGCCGGCGCCACGTAGCCCAGCGTCTTGCCGGTGCCGGTACCCGCCTCGGCCAGCACCAGCAGCGGATCCCCGCGACGCAGCCGCGGCGCGAACGCCGCTGCCGCCGCATCGGCATAGTCCGCCTGGCCCACCCGCTGCTCCGACACGCGGCCAAGCAGCGCCGTCAGCCGGACCCGCGCCTCCTGCGGTGCCACCGCGTGCTGCGCCGGCGCCGGGCGCGGCGCCGTCTCCTCCCATTTCGGCAGGCGCCGCCAGACCCGCATCGCCTCGCCGTGCTGCATCGCCTCCGGCGGCAGTATCGAGCCGATGCCGAGCCGGTCGCAGAGCGGCGCCCCCCAGCTCCATCCCGCCTGGCGCATCCGCAGCGCCAGCGCGCCCATCTCCGCACCCGACGGCGTGTGCGCGAGCTGTGCTGCCCGCTCCAGCAGCATCGCCGCCAGCTCCGGCAGCAGGCTGGCATCCACGCTGCCGATCGCGTCGGCCTCGATCCCCAGCGCCAGCGCCAGCCCACGCGGCGTCGGTGCCGCTGCCCGCGCCGGCAGCACGAAGGCGAACAGCTCCAGCAGGTCGTAGGCATAGAGCTGCTTCAGCCCAAGCCGCCGCGCACTGGACGGCGCATGCACCACCAGCGGCGGCGGCATCTCGCGCAGCGCCGACACCGCCTCCGCCCGCTCCAGCACGAGCAGCTCCCCGTCCGGCGTCAGCAGCGAAACCCTGCCATAGCCGGCGATCAGGGCCGGAACGGCGGCGGGCAGGGGGGTATCGGACATCCATCCTTATCTAGTGCAGCATCCCTCCGGGCAGAACCGCCTGCGGAACTTCCTCAACGCGTAAGCGTTGCTATCATCGAAATCATTGATTGCAAAAACGGATGCAGGCTAAAGAACATCCAGCTTCCATCACCGTTCGCAACCTCGATCCAGCAATCAAGGAGCGCCTGCGCATCCGTGCAGCGGAACACGGGCACTCGATGGAGGCCGAAGCACGTTGCATTCTTCAGGCCGCCCTGACGCCTCAAGGTGGGCCACCGACACGTCATCTCTACGACCGCGTGCGGGCACGCTTCAGCCCATTGGGGGGATTTGATCTAGAGCTGTCCCCGCGCGAACCGGCCCGTGAGCCGCCCCGGTTCGACTGATGCTCGTGCTCGACACCACCATGCTGTCCGCCATGATGAGCGCCGAACCGGTGCAGAAGGTCGCGGACTGGATCCTCGATCAGCCATCCGAGCAGCTGTTCACGGCCGCTATCTGCCAGGCGGAAATCCTGTCCGGCATTGCCGCCCTGCCGGACGGCCGTCGCCGGGCCAACCTGGAGGCAGCTGCACGCGCCATGTTCACCGACGACTTCCAGGGTCGCGTCCTGCCCTTCGACAGCGCCGCCGCTGCTGCCTATGCGGAGATGTTCGCGGCCCGCCGCAAGACCGAGCGGCCTGCCGGCACCATCGATCTCATGCTGGCGTCGATCGCCCGCACAAGGAGCGCCAGCGTCGTTACCCGCAACGTCGCCAATTTTGACGGGATCGGCCTGACGATTATCAACCCGTGGGTTGACTAGCCTGGCCTGACACCCGCCTTCCCCATCTGCTCCGCGATCGGGACGCGGCCCGGACCTGCACCGCGAAGGGCTCGAACCGGCCCGGTTTCCCGGTCCCCTGCCGGATGATGGCGACCGGCGGCGAACGGCGGCATTTACCGCCATCCGCCGATCTTCACCGTGACTGGGCCGCAGCCGCATAGCTTGGCGTCGGTCGGATCGGTCTGCCTGGGCGCCTGCCGCCTACCCGGTCTGACACACCCGACACCAGTACAGCGTCCGCCCCGCCATCGGCTCCGCCAGCACCGGCGTCCCGCACAGCCGGCACGGCCGCCCCGCCCGATGCGCGACGTAGCTTGCATCGTCCCGACGCGCTTTGCCCGAGGCACGCCCCCGGTCCGCAGGCTCGGTCGTTACGATCCGTCCGGTCTCGACCCCGTCCCGCAGCAGCACCGCAAGGTCCGCCCACAGCGCGTCCCACATCGAGGCCGAGATCTCCCGTCCGGGCCGGTGCGGATCCAGCCGCGCCCGAAACAGGATCTCCGCGCGGTAGATGTTGCCGATGCCCGCCACGATGTCCTGCCGCATCAGCAGCAGCCCGATCGCCGAGCGCGACGCATGGACCTTGGCGAACGCCCGTCCCGGATCGGCGTCGTCCCGCAGGGGATCCTCGCCCAGCCGCTGCATCGCGACCGCCTTTTCCGCAGGCGAGATCACCACGCACGCCGTGGGGCCGCTCAGATCGGCCACGCTGCTTCGCGTCAGCAGCCGCAGCCGCACCAGGCCCCGAGGCTCCGGCGGAAACACGGCTCGCCCGCCCGCGGCGACCCGCAGCGCACGACGCCCGAAACCCGCCAGCCCCGGCCCAGCGAACCGCCACATCCCGTACAGCCCCAGATGAACCCGCAGCCAGAGCTCGTCGGAGAACATCAGGAACATCTGCTTGCCATGCGCTTCGGTCGCATGCAGCACTCGTCCGTCCAGCAGCGTCGCGCCGTCGGCGAACCGTCCCTGCGGACTGCTCGCCTCGACTGTTTCGCCGACGAACCGGTCCGTGAACGCGCCCGCAAGCCGGTGCACCGTATGTCCTTCGGGCATCCACTTCCTTTCACCAGGTCGCCTCGATGCAATCCGCTCGCCCGGCCCGATCCCCAACCCTGATCGGTCGGGAGCGGGAGGTTCACCTCGAAGCACTGTGAGGCGAGAAGCTGATAGTCTGCCAGAAGGCCGCTCCGGCGGCTTCCGCTCGATCGACGCCAGTTGCCGAGAGCAGCTGGGCTGACCGGCAGGCGATCGCACATCTCCTCCAACTCGTGACGATGCCGGCATCAACGAGCGGATCTGCCCTGACACGGTCCTGCGCCGCGTCTGCGGCATCGGCATCCATTCTGCCCCGGCATCCCGCCCTTGGGACAGCGTCGTCTCCCCATCGATCACGGAGACCAATCCCCTGCCGACCGGCCGCTACCGCCGACCCGCCCCCTTTCCGATCATCCCACCGCACGCCGACAGCACCTCTCCAGCACCGCGCATCCGTGAGGCCCCTGACCGACCCTCACCCGAACCGAGCCCCGGCCCACTCCCAGCCGCACTCCCGCCCGATTCACCCCGCCGTTCCCGCTCGCGTCCATCTGGGATAACCTCCGCCCATGTCCTCCGCCGTCCAGACCCAGTCCTTCCCGCCCGCCAACCACGCGCCGCTGCCGAAAGCCTGGCCGTTCGAGGAGGCCGCGAAGCTCGCCGCCCGCATGCAGGCCAAGGGTCCCGACGCCGTCCCCCTGCTGGAAACCGGCTACGGCCCCTCCGGCCTGCCGCATATCGGCACCTTCGGCGAGGTCGCCCGCACCGGCTGGGTCGCCCAGGCCTTCACCGCGCTCACCGGCCGCCCGGCCCGCATCCTCGCCTTCAGCGACGACATGGACGGCCTGCGCAAGGTCCCCGACAACGTGCCCAACCGCGACATGCTGGCCGGCTTCCTCGGCCGCCCGCTGACTGCGGTGCCCGACCCGTTCGGCACCCATGACAGCTTCGGCGCACACAACAACGCCCGCCTGCGCGCCTTCCTCGACGGCTTCGGCTTCGCCTGCGAGTTCGCCTCCGCCACCGAGTACTACCGCGCCGGCCGCTTCGACGCCGCCCTGCTGCGCGTGCTGGCGGTGCACGACGAGATCGTCGCCGTGGTCGCCCCCACCCTGGGTCCCGACCGCCGCGCCACCTACTCGCCGATCCTGCCGCTCCATCCCGAGACCGGCGTGGTGATGCAGGTCCGGATCGAGGCCATCGACGCTGCCGCCGGCACCGTCCGCTGGCGCGACGACGACGGCCGCCCGTTCGAGACCGCCGTCACCGGCGGCCACGCCAAGCTGCAATGGAAGGCCGACTGGGCGATGCGCTGGGCGGCGCTGGGCGTCGACTACGAGATGTCCGGCAAGGACCTGATCGACAGCGTGCGCCTGTCCTCGAAGATCTGCCGCGTGCTCGGCGCCGAGCCGCCGGTGACCCTGACCTACGAGCTGTTCCTCGACGAGCACGCGCAGAAGATCAGCAAGTCCAAGGGCAACGGTTTGTCGGTCGAGGAATGGCTGCGCTACGCCCCGGCCGAGTCCCTGGCCCAGTACATGTTCAACCAGCCCACCCGTGCCAAGCGGCTGTTCTTCGACGTTATCCCCCGTGCCGCCGACGAGTACCTGGCCAACCGCGCCAAGGCGGCCCAGCAGGCCGTCGACCCGGCCCAGGCGCTGGCACTCCAGGCCAACCCCGCCTGGTTCATCGACCGTGGTGCCACCCCCGGCGCCGGCAGCCCGGTCCCGTTCGGCATGCTGCTCAACCTCGCCTCGGTCGCCAACGCCGACACCCCCGACGTGCTGTGGGGCTTCCTCGACCGCTACGCCCCGGGCAGTTCCCCCGACACCGACCCGCTGCTGGCCCGCCTGGTCGAGCACGCCGTCGCCTACTACCGCGACTTCGTCCGCCCGGCGAAGACCTTCCGCGCCCCCGACGCCCGCGAACGCGCCGCCCTGGTCGATCTGGCCGAAACGCTGAAGGGCGTGGAACCGGCATCGGCCGACGCCGAGGCGCTGCAGAACCTGGTGTTCGCGGTCGGCCACCGGCACGACTTCCCCGAGCTGCGCGCCTGGTTCGGTTGCCTGTACGAGGTCCTGCTCGGCCAGAAGGAGGGCCCGCGCTTCGGCATCTTCATCGCCCTCTACGGCGTCGCTGAAACCGTGGCGCTGATCGAGGCCGCGCTGATCCGCCCGGACCGCTAGGACCGGCGGGAGCTCCCCGCATGCTCGTGCGTCCGCCGTCCGCCGGCTCCGAGCCGCCCTGCAGGCCCGCCTGGCAGCGCCTGGTGCGCCGCCTGCCGCCGCTGCTCGGCCTCCTCCTGCTCGGGGCCGCCGTCTACGCGGTGCAGAAGGAGTTCCGCCACCTCAGCCTGCTCGCGGTGCGCGACGACATGCTGCGCATCCCCCGCCGCAGCCTCCTCACCGCCGCCGGCTTCACCCTGCTGTCCTACACGGTGGTGTCGTTCTACGACCGCCTGGCGACGATCCACGTCGGACGGCGGATGAGCTTCGGCCGCACCGCGTTCGCCGCCTTCTGCGCCTACGTGCTGTCCCACAACCTGGGCTTCGCCACCATCTCCGGCGCTGCGGTCCGCTTCCGCCTCTACGGCAACTGGGGGCTCAAGCCGCTCGAGATCACCCGAATCATCGCCTTCTGCTCCGTCACCTACGTGCTGGGCGCCAGCGCCCTGGTCGGCGGCGTGCTGCTGCTGGAACCCCGCGCGCTGTCGATGCTGTCCGCCCGCGTGCCGCACTGGGCGCTCACCACGGTCGGCCTCGCCGCCTGGAGCCTCGTCATCGCCTACCTGGCCCTGTCGGCGCGTCTGTCGGCACTCCGGCTCCGGCTTGGTCCCTGGCAGGCGTCGCTCCCGCTTCCTGGCGTGCACATGGCCGTGGGGCAGGTGCTGGTGGCGGCCCTCGACGTGTCCACCACCGCCGCGATCGCCTACGCGTTGCTGCCCGGCATCGGCCTGGGCTACCCGGCCTTTCTCGCCATCTACATCGCCTCCTACAGCGCCGGCCTGCTGTCCACCGTCCCGGGCGGGCTCGGCGTGTTCGACGCGGCGATGATCCTGGGCCTGTCGCCGTTCCTGCCGTCCGCCGCCGCGGTCGGCGTGATTCTGGTGTTCCGCCTGTTCTACTACATCGTGCCGCTGTTCATCGCCGGCCTGCTGTTCGCCGGCCACGAGCTGCTGCTGCGCGGCGACACCCTGCTGGCCCGGCGCCAGGGCCCGGCACGCCGGCACCTGGCGCCCTCCGGCGTGATCCGGGACAGCGAGGCCGACTTCGCCGTCACCGTCGCGGTCGGCGCGGTCATGCTGTGCGGCGCCATGCTGCTGGGCCTCGGGCTGGTCGAGCCCGCCTCCGACCTCGCCTTCGCCCTGCCGCCGCCCGGGATCCTGTTCGGCGTCGACAACGGCTTCGCCTGGATCGTCGAGGCCGCTGGCGACTACGTCCCCTCCCTGCTCGGCGCCGCGCTGATCGGCCTGGCGATCGGCCTGTCGCAGCGGGTCACCCTGGCCTGGGGCGCCACGTTGGCGCTGCTCTGCGCCGCCGCCGCCCTGACCGCGCTGCGCGGCCTGCCGCTCCCGGTGCCGGGGGTGCTGATCCTGGTCGCCCTGCTGGTGGCGCCGTTCCGCTCCTCCTACTACCGGCACGCCCGCCTGCTGAGCGAGCCGCTGTCGCCCGCCACGATGGTGCCGCTGCTGCTGCTGCTGGCCTGCCTCGTCACCCTGGGGCGGACCGGACCGGACGTCACCGCCATGGCGGACAATGGCTGGCTGGAGCTGGTGCTGGGCCGCGGCATGACCGCGCGCACTCGCCTGTCGGTCGGCCTGTCCGTGCTGGTTGGCCTGCTGGCGATCGCCCGGCTGATCCTGCCTGGCCGTGTGGCGCCGCTGCCCTGGACAGGCGAGACCGAAACCTCCTACCTCGCCCTGACCCCGTCCAGTGCCGAGCTCCCTCCCGCAGCACCCGGTCGTCCGGACGGGCTGATGGCCGGCGAGACCGGACGGGCGCTGCTGCCGTTCCGCCGCCTGAACCGCCTGATCATCGGCCTCGGCGACCCCGCCGGCCACCGTTCCGACCAGGTCTCGGCGATCTGGCGCCTGCGCGACCTCGCCGTGCAGGAGGGATGCGAGCCGATCTTCTGGCGCGTCGGCCCGGCCCTGCTCGACGTGTATGCCGACCTCGGCCTGGAAGCCTGGCCCCTGGACGAGCGGGCCTCCGCCTTCCTCTGCTGTCCCGCCCAGCGGGTCGAGGCGCTGCTGGCTCTCCTTACCGGCGGCCGGTCACCCGCCCTGGTGCGGCGCTAGGGGACAGGCGGATCAACCGGCGCTGCGGAAGCGCAATGCGAGGGCGTGACGTCCGACGCGGCGGAAGCGAGGCTCAGTCCCCCCGCGACGGAATCGATCCGCCCGCTCCTCGAATACGGCAGCGTGATGTCGAGGGCGCCCTCCAGTCCGACGGTGCCGTGCACCCGGTAGTCCACGCTGCCGATATGCAGGATGCCGAGCAGTTGCGCGCCGAGGTTCTGGACCGTGGTCACGACGGTGAACGGCACGGTCGTCGACGACCGGGCCGGAAGCCGGACCGACAGGTCGCTGGCGCCGGTCGCCAGCGGCAAGCCCGAGACGTCGAGATCTGCCGTCACGCGCCGGAAGGCGATCTCGTCGGGGTTCGGGTTGGTGACGCACAGCGTCACCGCCAGCTGCTGCCCAGTCAGGCCGATGCCGAGCAGGCGCACGTCCATGACCTCCACGGAAGGCGGAACATCGTTGATCAGCGCGCAGCCCGCCATCCCGAGCACGAGCGCCGCGGCAAGAAGTCGCAGGATGGTCAGCATGGCCGGCCTTTCGCGTCTCGTCCCGACGGGTGGCTGCGTGGCGCTCCCGTCCTGCGGGTCGGCCCAGGCGGAGCCGCGCTGCCCGATGGCCTTTGCGGAGCATGTATGACCGCCGACGTCCCGGGTGGCGCGCCAAGCTCGTCCATGAGGCAGCGCCAGGCCTGATCCCGGAGTTCCATCCCCGACGATCCGTGGCGCGTTCGAGGGCTGGCACTGACCCGGAGGCAGTGGATCCGGACCAGTCCGGCGGCGAGCCGGCCCGGGCTGCCGCGCGCCTTCACCTTGACGCCGACCGCCGACGGGATCGTGATCAGGCGGCGACCTCGAGCAGGCCTGCCCGCGCATCAGACCGGTCGTATCCCGAGGCCCGACCTACTTCGCCATCCAGTCGGTGCCGGGATCGTGGCCGGTGCCGGTGGTGAGGCGGAGCCAGCCCAGCGCCGGGTTCTCCGCACTCGGGTTGGAGTTCCTGACCCAGGCACCCTGCACCCACTTGCCGGCGCCCGGCATCGCCGGGGCCGCCTCGACCGGCACCGTCAGGATCGTGTCGTAGCCGGGGCTAGCCGGATCGCTGTCCACCTGCGTCAGCTTGAACCCGGCCGTGTGCACCAGCCCCACGCCCTTGTTGGCGGTCGAGAACGCGTTCACCTCGACCGGATCGGCCTCGACGACGTTGTTCTCGATCAGGAAGCCGCCGACCGGATCGGCCGGATCGACGTTGGTGTCTTGGCAGCAGTTGCGCACCGTATTGCCGCGGAAGGCGAGGCCGTGCCCCTGGTTGACGTAGAGCGCCGTCGGGCCGCCATTGTCCGACCACGTCCCGTTGCTGCCGCGCGATCCCGAGGCGAAGAACGGATCGAGGTCGAACAAGTTGTGCTCGACATAGGCGTTCATCGTCATGCTGCCGTTGACCAGCACGCCGAAGCCCGACATGTCGACCACGTGGTTGGCGCGGAAGCCGATGTCGCCGAAATGGCCGGAGCCGCTCAGCACCAGCGCCGCGTAGAGGCCGCTGAACCCGTTGCCGACCACTAGCACGTCGCGGACGTACCCGCCCTCGATCCTGACCCCGTTGTTGCGCAGGTCGTTCTCTGACAAGGACGGGTCCTGCGTGCCCTTCTTCGAGGTGAGCGTTCCCTGCTTGAAGTCGGAGAAGTGCTTGAACCGGCTGTCGGTGCCGTCGCAGGCGGGCAGGGTGCGGCCGATGTGGTTGCCGGTGATGACGATGTTGTAGGCACCCGCGGTCGGCACCGCGGGCGAGGTGCTGTTGGCCAGGAAGTCCGCATACGGATCGATCACGGTGCCGGTGTCGGGGCTGGTCTCGCCCGGTGCGGCGCCGCCGGTGCCGGCCCGGCCGGAGAAGCCGTCGATCAGGATGGCGTCGGCATCGCCGCTCAGCGCGTCCACGTTGTTGCGTCGGATCAGGTTGGTGATGGTGTTGCCGGAGATGGTGACCGAGCGCGTCGCCGACACGCCTTCCTGCACCTGGCTGTCGTCCGGCGCCACCGTCTGCACGTTGATGCCGAGCTGCAGCACCGTGTCGAGCATGTTGCCGGAGATCACGGTCTGGCGCGCCGCCAGCACCCGTATGCCCTGGGCGTCGAAGATATGGTTGCCGCTGACGAGCAGGTTCCGCCGCACGCCGAAGCTGTCGAAGATGTCCGAATGCACCGAGATCGCGTCGTCGCCGATGTGGGAGATCCTGCATCCGGTGACCGACACGTTGGAGCACTCCGACAGGTTGATACCGTCGGTCGCGGTATGTCGCACTACGCATCCGGTGACCGCCACCTCCGTGCTGGCGCGCACGCAGAGCCCGAAGCCGCGGGTGTACTCGGAGGTGACGTTGCACAGCGTCACCCCGTCGACGCCGATCAGGAACACCGGCGACCCGCTGGCAACGCCCACCATGTCGGTGGCCGGGTCCCAGCTGCCCCGGAAGGTCACGTTCTGGATCCGGATGTCCGTCAGCGGCGCCGTTGGCGCCGTCGTGAACAGGTTGCAGCCGGACGTCTCGTTCCAGCTGACGATGCTGTCGATCGCGTCCTCGCCCTCGATCGTGGTGCGCGACGGGATGCAGAAATCGTCGTCCGCGGTGCTGTCGAGGCGCGTGACGCCGCTCGGCAGCACGATGCGCGTGCCGGCGTTGCCGGCCGCGAAGGCCAGCGCCCGTTTCATCGCCGCGTTGTCGTTCTCCACCGTGCCGTCGGCGCCGTGCTCGGCCAGCCTGTACGTGCCACCGATGCCGCGGCCGAGATCGGCGTTGCCGTCCATGCGTCAGCGGTCCATCGAAACGATCTGGGTCGCAGCCGTGCCGAAACGTGTCATGACATGGTTCCCTGGACGAAATGGATGGGGCCGAGCGCAGGCTGCGGCGGACATGGTTGCCACTCCCGCCGCCGGCGCACCGGCAGCTGCTTGGCATCCCCCCGTGATAACGGCAACGGCCTGCATTCAGCCATCCAACGATGATGCCGCATCCTGCGTCGCAACGATTGACGGATGGTGAATCCGGTCCGGATCAGGGACTGCGGTCCCGCTCCTTTGGCACATGCAAACCGCGGCTGGATGCGGTACATAGGCATCCCGGCCGGTCGCTTCCAGCAGCGCGTTCCTGCCGGCCACGGAAGCCTGAAGGACTTCGAGATCCATGCCGCCTGAGGGCCTTCCCGCCGCCACCCCTGCCACCCTGCCCAAGGCGGCCACCGGGATCGCTGGCTTCGACGAGATCACCCTGGGCGGCCTGCCTGCCGGCCGGCCTTCCCTGGTCTGCGGCTCGGCCGGCTGCGGCAAGACCCTGTTCGCGGCCACCTTTCTGGTGAACGGCGCCACCCGGTTCGGCGAGCCGGGCGTGTTCATGAGCTTCGAGGAACGCGCTGAGGACCTAGCCGCCAACGTGGCCTCGCTCGGTTACGACCTCGACCGGCTGGTGGCCGAGGGCAGGCTCGCGATCGACCATGTCCGGGTCGAGCGGAGCGAGATCGAGGAAAGCGGCGAGTACGACCTGGAGGGCCTGTTCGTGCGGCTCGGATACGCGGTCGACCAGATCGGCGCCAGGCGCGTGGTGCTCGACACGATCGAGACCCTGTTCTCCGGCTTCTCCGACCCGGCCATCCTGCGCGCCGAGCTGCGCCGGCTGTTCGGCTGGATCAAGGAGCGCGGCCTGACCGCGGTGATCACCGGCGAGCGCGGCGAGGGACAGCTCACCCGACAGGGGCTGGAGGAGTACGTGTCCGACTGCGTGGTGCTGCTGGACAACCGGGTCGAGGACCAGATCACCACGCGGCGCCTGCGCGTGATCAAGTATCGCGGCTCCGCGCACGGCAGCAACGAGTACCCGTTCTTGATCGACGACGAGGGCATCACCGTGCTGCCGGTGACCTCCACCAACCTGAACCGCGAGGCGCCGAGCGAGATCGTGTCCAGCGGCGTGCCGGACCTGGACGCCATGCTGGGCGGCGGCGGGTTCTATCGTGGCTCCGGCATCCTTCTGTCCGGCGTGGCCGGCACCGGCAAGACCACCCTGGTGAGCCATTTCGCCGATGCTGCCTGCCGGCGCGGCGAGCGCTGCCTGTCCTTCGTGTTCGAGGAAAGCGCCCAGGAGATCTGCCGCAACGCCCGGTCCGTCGGGCTCGACCTCCAGCACTGGATCGACGCCGGCCTGCTCCGCTACGAGGCGGCGCGTCCCAGCCTGTACGGCCTGGAGATGCACCTCGCGCGCATGCACCGCGACCTCGACCGGTTCAAGCCGGACGTGGTGGTGGTGGATCCGATCTCGGCGTTCCGCGGGCCGGAGGCGGAGGTGCATGCGGTGCTGCTGCGCATGATGGACCTGCTGAAGGGACACGGCATCACCGCCCTGTTCACCAGCCTGCGCAGCGACGGCGCCCTGACCGAAGGCTTCGACCAGGGGCTGTCCTCGCTGATGGACGTCTGGATCAAGCTGAGCGACATCGAGGCGAACGGCGAGCGGAACCGCGCGCTCTACCTCATCAAGGCGCGCGGCATGAGCCACTCCAACCAGGTGCGCGAGTACCGGATCACCGATCACGGGGTGGAGCTGATCGCCCCCTATGTCGGCCCGGAAGGGGTGCTGACGGGAACCGCGCGCCTGAGCCAGGCGGCCCGGGAGCAGGCCGACGCGACACGCCGGCGGCAGGACATCGAGCGGCGCCGGCGTGATCTGGTCCGCAGGCGCGAGGTGCTCGAGCGGCAGGTCGAGGAGATGCGCGCGGCGCTGCGTATCGAGGAGGAGGAAGCGCACCTGCTGCTCGAGCAGGACGACCGGCACGAGACGACCCTCGGCACCGACCGTACCGCCATCGCCAGCCGCCGGGGTGCTGCAGAGTGAATGCGGCCGACCCGCCGCCCGACGATCCGGTCGCCGCCGATGCCGATCCCGGCTACTACCACCTGCGCCTTTACGTCGCTGGCCAGACCACCAAGTCGGTCGCGGCGATGGCCAACCTCCACCGGGTCTGCGAGCAGCACCTGGCGGGCCGCTACCAGATCGAGGTGATCGACCTCCTGCAGAATCCGAAGCTGGCGGCGGGCGACCAGATCCTGGCCATCCCGACCCTGGTCCGGCGCCTGCCGGCCCCCCTCAAGCGGATCATCGGCGACCTGTCGAACACGGAAAAGGTACTGGTCGGACTCGACATACGGCCCCGGGACCCGACCGCTTGAGTGGCGAGCGGCCGGTCGCCTACCGCCTGCGCCTGTTCGTGGCGGGCGGCACCACCCGGTCGCGCCGGGCGATCGAGAACCTGCGTCGTATCTGCGCCGGGCCGCTGGGCGACGACGTGGACCTGGAGGTGATCGACATCTACCAGCAGCCGGAACTGGCGGAGCGCTACCAGGTGATCGCGGCACCCACGCTGGTGAGGCTGCTGCCGCTGCCGATGCGGCACATCATCGGCGACCTGTCGGACGCCGAACGGGTGCTGCGCGGCCTGGATGCGGGCCCGCTGCCCGACGACCCTCTTGCGGTCGACCATGCCTGAGCCGGACGCCGACCCGGCGGCGCTCGCCGAACGCGTCCGCGCGCTGCAGGCGCGGCTGCAGGAAAGCGAGGACACGCTGGACGCGATCCGGCGCGGTGAGGTCGACGCGCTGGTGGTTGGCAGCGCGCTGGACGCGCAGCGGGTGTATACGCTGGAAAGCGCCGACCGGCCGTACCGGGTGCTGATCGAGCAGATCCGCGAGGGCGCTGTCACCCTCGGCGAGGACGGCACCGTGCTGTACTGTAACCGCAGCCTCGCCGGCCTGCTCGGCCTGCCCCAGGAGCGGCTGACCGGCACCTCGCTGCGCCGCCTGGTGCTGCCGGAGGAGCAGGACGTGTTCGACCGGCTGCTCGACGAGGCGGGCGGCACCGGTGCCCGCAGCGAGCTGACCTTCCGCAACGCCAACGGGACGCTGGTGCCGGCCTACCTGTCGCTCAGCCTGCTCCGGACCGATGACGGCACCCGGCTGCTCTGCGGCGTGCTCACCGACCTCACCGAACAGAAGCTGCACCTGCGCGAGCTGGCCGAGGCCAACGCCCGGCTGATGGGCGAGATTGCCGGGCGCGAACGGGTCGAGGACGCCCTGCGCCAGAGTCAGAAGATGGAGGCGGTGGGCCAGCTCACCGGCGGTCTGGCGCACGACTTCAACAACCTGCTGACCGGCATCGCCGGCAGCCTGGAGCTGCTGCAGACCCGGGTGGCGCAGGGGCGCGTTGCCGAGGTGGACCGCTACGTCAACGCGGCACAGGGGGCAGCCCGGCGGGCGGCGGCGCTGACGCACCGGCTGCTGGCCTTCTCCCGACGCCAGACGCTCGACCCCAAGGTGATCGACGTGAACCGCCTGGTGGCCGGCATGGAGGAGCTGATCCGTCGCACCATCGGCCCCGGGATCGCGATGGAGCCGGTCGCGAGCGGCGGGCTGTGGACCACGCTGGTGGATCCGGGCCAGCTGGAGAACGCGCTGCTCAACCTGTGCATCAACGCCCGCGACGCCATGCCGGGCGGCGGCCGGCTGACGGTGGAGACCGCCAACCGCTGGCTGGACGAGCGCGCGGCGCGCGAGCGCGACCTCCTGCCCGGCCAGTACGTGTCCCTCTGCGTGTCGGACAATGGCACCGGCATGCCGCCGGAGGTGATCGCGCGCGCCTTCGACCCGTTCTTCACCACCAAGCCGATCGGCCTTGGCACCGGGCTCGGCCTGTCCATGATCTACGGCTTCGCCAGGCAGTCCGGCGGACAGGTGCGGATCTATTCCGAGGTCGGCCAGGGCACCACCGTCTGCCTCTATTTGCCGCGTCAGGCCGGCGAGGCCGAGGAGGCCGACCTGTCTGTCCAGCCCTCCGCCGCGCCGCGTGCCGGGCTGGACGAGACGGTGCTGGTGGTGGACGACGAGCCCACCGTGCGCATGCTGGTGGCCGAGGTGCTGGAGGATCTGGGCTACCACACCCTCGAGGCAGCGGACGGCGCCGCCGGCCTGCGCGTGCTGCAGTCGGAGGCGCGGATCGACCTGCTGGTGACCGACGTGGGCCTGCCCGGCGGCATGAACGGGCGGCAGGTCGCCGACGCGGCGCGTGCGCTGCGTCCCGGGCTGAGGGTGCTGTTCATCACCGGCTACGCCGAGAACGCGGTGCTCAGCCACGGCCATCTCGAGCCGGGCATGCACGTGCTGACCAAGCCGTTCGGGCTGCAGGCGCTGGGCAACCGGATCAGGGAGCTGATCGCCAGCCCGGTCCAGGGCACCACCGGATCGGGTATGGTCACCTGATCGGTCGGGATGCTCGACGGAACAGAGAAGCCGGTTGCGGTTTCAGTCCGCCGTGTCGCCGCTCGCGGCGCGGAACGCCCGGGGCGACATGCCGAACCGGGCGGTGAACGTTCCGGTCAGGTGGGAATGGCTGGAGAAACCGACCGACAACGCAATGGTCGAGATGTCCTGCCGCGTGCTGGCGAGCAGCCAGCGTGCGCGACGCAGGCGGCACTCGATGACGTACTGCGCGGGCGACGTGCCGAACGCCGCGCGAAAGGCGGACAGCAGCTGGTGCGTCGTCATCCGCGTGCATCCGGCCAGGACCTGCAGCGTCATCGCCTGGTCGAGCCGGTCGCGGATGAGCTCGTCGAGCATCCTGGCCTGGGTGCGGGACAGCCTGGGCCCGTCGGGGACGCGGCGCCCCCGCTCCGTCGGGACCGGGACCGCATAGGCACGGACGAGATGCCGCCGGAGCCCGAGGGCGGCCTCCTCCTGCGCCATGCGGGACACGTCGTCCGCCGCCTCGGCGAGACGCGCCAGCCGCCCGACCTGGCGATGCAGCTGCGCGTCGTAGTGGCCGGCCCGTGCGCGCAGGATCCCGGCCAGGCGGTCGGGCAGACGCAGCATGCGGTCGTCGAGCTGTATCTCGGCATACCGCACGTCGCCGCCGCCGGCGATGCTCTCGTAGCGCGATCCGGCCGGCACCACCGTGAGCTCTCCCGGCATCGGCGGATGGTGCAGCGTGCCGCAGCCGTCCAGCTCGGTCTCGAGCCGGCTGATCTCGCCGCCGAGGTGCACGACGAAGGTGTGGTGCCGCTCGTGCAGGCGCCACGCCACGTCCCGCGAGATGTTCTCGCGGGTGACGAGGCAACTGAGACCGGGCACGACCGCGGCGACCCGCTGCGCCCGTTCCGCGGCCGGCGCGTCGCGACCGTCCCCGGCCAGCCGGAGCGGGGCCGGTCGGGGAGCCTGCACGGTCGGCATCCGAGTTTGCCGGAGAATCTGGAAGCGCATGCCGTCCTGCCGCCTAACATGGCCGCCTGACCGGGAGCCAGGGCTTTTCCTGTCCCGAACCGGAGGCTGAGCATGGCGGGCACCGCGATCATCACCGGCGCATCGGGCGGGATCGGCAGGGAGATCGCCGAGCGGCTGGCGGCCGACGGCTTCTCCGTGGTCGTGCATTATGCCGGTGCTGCGGACAAGGCCGACGAGCTGGTACGCAGCCTGCAGGCGTCGGGCGGCACGGCCATGAGTGCTGGCGCCGACATCTCGGATGTGGAGGAGGTGAAGCGGCTCTTCGACTCGGCATCGGCGTTCGGGACCGTAGGCGTGGTGGTCCACTGCGCCGGGATCATGCCGCTCTCGCCGATCCGCGACGGCGACGTGGAGATGTTCGACAAGGTCATCGCCACCAACCTGCGCGGCGCCTTCCTGGTGATGAGCCAGGCGGCCAGCCACGTCGAGGACGGAGGACGGATCATCGCCTTCTCGAGCAGCGTGGTGGCCAAGGGCTTTCCCGGATACGGTGCCTATGTCGCCTCCAAGGCGGGGGTGGAGGGGCTGGTCAAGGTGCTGGCGAACGAGCTCGGCGAGCGCGGCATCACCGTGAACGCGGTGGCCCCCGGCCCTGTGTCGACACCCTTGTTCCTCAAGGGCAAGAGCGAGGAGCAGATCGCGCAGATCGGCAGGATGGCGCCGCTGGGACGAATCGCCGAGCCCGGCGACATCGCCGGCGTAGTCGCCTTTCTCGCCGGCAAGGACGGCGGCTGGATGAACGGCCAGGTGGTCCGGGTCAACGGCGGCTTCGCGTGAGCCCGCCGGAGGGGCCGGTCCGGCAGCAGCCGGACACGAAGCAGGTCGTGATGATCACCGGGGCGTCGAGCGGCTTCGGCGAGCTGTCGGCCAAGGCGCTGGCCCGGGCCGGACACACGGTCTACGCCACCATGCGCGACCCGTCGGGACGCAACGCGGCGATCACCGAGGGCTACCGGCAGTTCGCGCAGCGGGACGGCGACCTGCGCGTCGCCGAGCTGGACGTGTCGTCGTCCTCCTCTGCCGAGGCCGCGGTGGCGCAGGTCCTGTCGGAAGCCGGCCGGCTCGACGTCGTCGTGCACAACGCCGGCCACATGAGCTTCGGACCGCTGGAAGCATTCGCGCCGGAGCAGCTGGCCGAGCTCTACGACGTGAACGTGGTCAGCACGCAGCGGGTCAACCGCGCGGCCCTCCCGGTCATGCGCAGGCAGGGCAGCGGCCTGCTCGTCTGGGTGTCGAGCAGCAGCGCCGCCGGCGGGACGCCGCCCTACCTCGGTCCATACTTCGCGGCCAAGGCCGGCATGGACGCGCTGGCCGTCGCCTATGCGCGCGAGCTGACACGCTGGGGCATCGAGACCAGCATCCTCGTCCCCGGCGCGTTCACCAAGGGGACCAATCATTTCGCCAATGCCGGCGCGCCTGACGACCACGACCGGGCCGCGGAGTACGAGGCCGGTCCGTACGCGGGCTTTGGCGACCAGGTGAAGGCGGCGTTCGCCGGCATCGTGCCGGACGACGCGGATGCCGGCACGGTCGCCGAGGCGATGGTGGCGATCGTCGGTGCGCCGCGCGGCAGGCGTCCGTTCAGGGTCCACGTGGATCCGACCGGCGACGGGTCGGAGGTGGTGAATGCCGTGCTCGACCGCGTCAGGGTCGAGATGCTGAACCGCGTCGGACTGGGAGACCTGCTGACGATCAAACATTAGGCTCCGGCATGCGCAGGCCGGACGCCCGGTTCAGCGGGCCGCGGATGCGGCCTGCAGCGGCACGGCGGCGGCCCTCGGCGCCGACGCGCTGCGCCCGCCGCAGGCGGCCAGGGCGACGCCGCCGAGGATCAGCGCCAGCCCGGCGACGTGGTAGGGATGCAGCGCTTCGCCGAGCAGGGCGGCCGCCAGCAGCACCGCATACACCGGCACCCCATACATCGAGCTCGCCGCCCGCGCCGCGCCGAAGCTGCGCACCAGGCGCCCGTAGCTGCCATAGGCGCCGATCGATGGCACCAGGCACAGGAACAGGATCGCGCCGAGGCTGCGCGGGGTCAGCACCAGCCCGAGATGCGGCTGGTGCAGGTGACGCCCCATCTCGACCGCGGCGGCCGGCAGCAGCATCAGCGCGGCTCCGGCCGACAGCGCCGCCAACCCGACCGTCGGCGGCAGCGCCACCGGACGCCGCCGGCTCAGCAGCGTGTAGGCGACCCAGCTCAGCATGGCGGCAAAGGCGAGCGCGTCGCCGTCGTTGAACGACAGCGCCAGCAGCGCCGCCGGATGCCCATGCGTCACCACCGTCACCACCCCGGAGGCGGCCAGCGCGATCCCGACCAGCGCCGGCAGGCGCAGCGTGACCCGGAACAGCACCCGCTCGGCCACCAGCACGAAGGCGGGGGACGCGGAAACCACCAGCGCCACGTTGCCGGCGCTGGTGCGCGACGCCGCCGCGTAGAGCGGCGCCACCGCCAGCACGCCGCCGGTCAGCACCAGCAGCGCGAAGCGGGGCGACAGGATGCGGCCCAGATGGGCACGGAGGCCGCGCCGCGCGAACGGCAGCAGCACCAGGGCCGCCACGCTCCAGCGCAGGAACGCCAGCGTCACCGGCGGCACGTCGCCGGCGACCAGCCGGGCGACCAGCATGTTGCCGGCGAACAGCAGCGGCGTGAGCAGGAACAGCAGCGCGTCCGGCCTGAACCGGAACCCTACGAGCGACTCGGACCGGATCATTGGCGTCGTTTCCTGGTGTGGCCGGATCATGCTTCTCCGGCCGGCGCCGATGCTTCCGTTCTTGCCTGCACAAACCTCGTCGCACAGAATGAAAAAGTCGTTCCTGCCGGTTTTGCAGCAGGATCATCCAGAGGAGCCGCATATGGCCGAACCGGTGCTCGACGCCGCCGACCGGCGCATCCTGTCCGCGCTCCGCGCCGACGGCCGGCTGAGCAACGCCAGGCTCGCCGAGCTGGTCGGGCTGTCGCCGACCCCGGTGTGGAACCGCGTGCGCCGGCTGGAGGAGCAGCGGGTGATCACCGGCTACACCGCCCGGATCGATGGGAAGGCGCTGGGCCTCGCCGACACCGTGTTCATCGAGATCACCCTGGACCGCCACGACATGGGCCTGGTGCGCGAGTTCGGCGAGCGCCTGGCGCGGATGAAGGAGGTGCTGGAGCTGTTCATGGTCAGCGGCGACTACGACTACCTCGCCCGGATCGCGGTGGACGGCACCGCCGGCTACGAGGTGTTCCTGCGCGAGCGGCTGTACGGCCTGCCCGGGGTGCGCCATTGCCGCTCGGTGTTCACGCTGCGCACCCTCAAGCGCGAAGTCTCGCCCGATCCGTCCTGACGCGGGTGTTCAGTCGGGGTCGGACGCGTCCACCGTTCCCACCTCGATCACGCCCTCTATGTCGCTCAGCCGCGCCACCAGGTGCGACACCGGCCGCTTGCCGACCACCTGCATGTGCAGGCTGACTATGCCGCCGGGCGGCCTGTCCAGCGCCTCCGCGTCGGTGTCCTCCGCGTCGAGTATCCGTCCCGGCCGGCTCAGCCGCACCTGGTCGATCGCGAAGCGTAGCTCGGTGCAGCGGATCAGGACCGTGCGCAGCAGGCCACGCCCGTCGGCATAGGAGATGTGGATCCCGCTGGCGGTGCGCCGGTGCCGCTTCAGCCGGCGCACCAGCACCGGGAAGCCCAGCATGATGACGAAGTGGCCGAGCGTGGTCGCCAGCGCCAGCACCGGCAGCCCGGCGCCGCACGCCATGCCGAGTGCTGCGGTGAGCCACACCGACGCGGCGGTGGTCAGCCCGCGCACCAGGTCGCGCCGCATGAAGATCACGCCGCCGCCGATGAAGCCGATCCCCGACACCACCTGCGCCGCCACCCGCGACGGGTCCAGCACCACCCGGTTCTGCACCAGCACGTCGTCGAACCCGTATTTCGAGACCAGCATGAACAGCGCCGCCGCCACGCCGACCAGGGTGGTGGTGCGCAGGCCCGCCGCCTTCTGCCGGATCTCGCGTTCCAGCCCGACCAGCGCCGACAGCACGAAAGCCAGCGTCAGCTCGCCCAGCTGCTGCCAGCCCTGTCCGGTCAGATCCGTGAAGCTCGACATCCGCCTTCCATCAGCATCCCGCCGACGGGCGGGCAGGGCGCGCAACCGGCGTCCATGCCGGTCAGGACGGTTCACACGGAACCGGACCGTCCGGCAAGCGCCGGACGACGAAACCGCGGCCTCGCGGCCCGGGAAGGCGACGGGTCGACGAGTTGCATGGCCGATTGGACCGGCTATCCTGGCTTCGATGACTGCCAGAGCCGAACGCACCGCCATCGTGATGTTCAAGGCGGGTCGCGGTCATCCGCCGGCCAGCCCCGGCTGCCCGCCCCGATGACCGACCATCACGACGCGCGGACGGCGAACGTCCGAGGAGGACATGCGCAGCCGGACGAGGCCGGGCAGCAGTCCCGGCTCGACGCGGACCTCCTCCGCATAGGCGCCGGGCTGAGCGGGCGCGACGACGGAACGGATCCGTTCGTGGCGGCGGTGCGGGCGACCCGCATGCCGATGATCGTCACCGACCCGCGCCAGCACGACAACCCGGTGGTGTTCGCCAACAACGCGTTCTGCCGCCTCACCGGCTACGCGCGCCACGAGATCCTGGGCCGCAACTGCCGCTTCCTGCAGGGACCGGAAACCGACATCGGGTCGGTGGCGCAGGTTCGTGCGGCGGTGCGCGCGGTGACCTCGATCGAGATCGACCTGCGCAACCACCGCAAGGACGGGACGACGTTCTGGAACCGGCTGCTGCTGGCGCCGGTGCTCGATGCCGCAGGCCAGCTCGCCTACTTCTTCGCCAGCCAGGTGGACGTGACGCTGGAGCGCGAGCGCCTGGCCGGGCTGGAAAGCCGCAACTCCGCACTGACCGCCGAGCTCGGCGACCGACTGCGTGCCCAGGCGAACAGCGAGACCCGGCTCCGCTTCGCCACCGAAGCCGGGCGGCTCGGCATCTGGGAGTTCGACCTCCAGACGCAGACCCTGACCACCTCGCGGATCTGCCGCGAGAACTTCGGCCGCGATCCCGCCTTGCCGTTCTCCTACGACGAGCTGCGCGCCGCGGTGCATCCCGAAGACCGACCCGCGATGCAGGAAGCGGTACGGCACAGCATCGAGACCGGCAGCGACTATGACATCGCCTATCGCGCGATCCGTCCGGACGGTACGACGGTGTGGCTGCAGGTTCGCGCCCAGGCGCTGCGCGCGCATGACGGCACCCCGATCTGCCTGGCCGGCACCTCGGTCGACATCACCGACCTGCGTCGGGCGGAAGCGCGCAACCGGGCCCTGCTCGCCCTGGACGACCGCTTCCGCAACCTGGACGACCCGGGCGAGCTGGCCTTCGCGGCCGCCGAGATCCTGGGACAGGCGCTGGACGTCAGCCGGGCCGGCTACGGCACCATCGACATCGAGGCGGAAACCATCAGCATCGAGCGCGACTGGAACGCGCCCGGCATCGGCAGCCTGGCCGGGGTGCTGCGGTTCCGCGACTTCGGCAGCTACATCGAGGACCTCAAGCGCGGCGAGACCGTGGTGTTCGCTGATGCGGACGCCGACCCGCGCACCGCCGGCCATGCGGACGCCCTCAAGGCGATCGGCGCCCAGGCGGTGGTCAACCTGCCGCTGACCGAGGAGAACGGCCTGGTCGCGCTGTTCTACCTCAACCACGCGACCGCCCGCGACTGGCTGCCCGAGGAGGTGGCCTTCATCCGCGAGGTCGCCCATCGCACCCGCATGGCGGTGCAGCGCAGGCGGGCGGAGCACGCGCTCGGCCTGCTGGCGGCCGACCTGGAGCGCCAGGTGGATGCCCGCACCGAGGCGCTGATGACGGTCGAGGCGGCGCTGCGCCAGAGCCAGAAGATGGAGGCGGTGGGGCAGCTCACTGGCGGCCTGGCGCACGACTTCAACAACCTGCTGACCGGCATCGCCGGCAGCCTGGAGCTGCTGAAGACGCGGATGGCGCAGGGACGCCATGACGAGGCGCCGCGCTACCTCGAGGCCGCGCAGGGCGCTGCCGACCGGGCGGCGGCACTGACGCACCGGCTGCTGGCGTTCTCCCGACGGCAGACGTTGGAACCCAAGGCGACCGACGTGAACCGGCTGATCGCCGGCATGGAGGAGCTGATCCGACGCACGGTGGGACCGTCCATCGCCGTGGCGGTTGTCGGCATGCCTGATCTGGATTCCATCCTGGTGGATCCGAACCAGCTGGAGAACGCGCTGCTCAACCTGTGCATCAACGCCCGCGACGCCATGCCGGACGGTGGAAAGCTGACGGTCGAGACCGGGCAGGTGCGGCTGGACGGGCGGGCGGCACAGGAGCGCGAGCTGCCGGCCGGATCCTATGTCTCGCTCTGCGTCAGCGACACCGGCACCGGCATGACCCCCGACGTGATCGCCAAGGCGTTCGACCCGTTCTTCACCACCAAGCCGATCGGGCAGGGCACTGGGTTGGGCCTGTCCATGATCTACGGCTTCACCCGGCAGTCCGGCGGCCAGGCGCGGATCCACTCCACGCCCGGGATCGGTACCACCGTCTGCCTCTACCTGCCGCGACACGAGGGCGAGGCCGTGCCCGGAACCGTGCCGTCGGCCCTGTCGGAAGCCCCGCGTGCGCGTCCGGGCGAGACGGTGTTGGTGGTCGACGACGAGCCCACGGTGCGCATGCTGGTCACCGACGTGCTGGAGGAGCTCGGCTATGCTGCGATCGAGGCGGAAGACGGCGCCGCCGGCCTGGCGGTGCTGCGCGGGCCGCATCGCATCGACCTGCTGGTGACCGACGTGGGCCTGCCCGGCGGCATGAACGGGCGGCAGGTGGCCGACGCGGCGCGGGCGCTGCGCCCCGGACTCAAGGTGCTGTTCATCACCGGCTACGCCGAGAACGCGGTGCTGGGGCACGGCCACCTGGAGCCGGGCATGCACGTGCTGGTCAAGCCATTCCCGATGGAGCTGCTGGCGCGCCGGATCAAGCAGGTGGTGACGGCGGCGTGACCGGTCCGGCCCCGTCCGCCACGCGCGGCGCCGTGGCGATCAGGGCGGCGCTGTAGGCGTGCACCGGGTGCGCGAGCAGGGTCGCGGTATCCGCCATCTCGACGATGCGGCCATCCTTCAGCACCGCGATCCGGTCGGCGAGCCAGCTGACGGCGGCCAGGTCGTGGCTGATCACCACGTAGGCGACGTGCTCGCTGCGGGCGAGGTCGCGCAACAGGGTCAGCATCATCGCCTGCGTCGACACGTCGAGCGCCGAGGTGGGCTCGTCCAGCACGATGATCTCCGGACGCGCCGCCAGCGCGCGCGCCACCGCCACGCGCTGCGCCTGGCCGCCGGAGATCTGCCCGGGCCAGCGTCCGGCCAATGACGGGTCGAGCCCGACCTTCGCCAGCAGCACCGCCACCTCGCGGTCGAGCCGGGCACGGTCGAACACGCCGCCGAGCCGCAGCGGCTCGGCCAGCGTGTCGCGTATGCGCAGACGCGGGTTGAGCGACTCGCGCGGGTCCTGGAACACCGGCTGGATCCGTCGCCGCGCCCGGCGCCGCTCCGGCCCGGGCAGGTCGGCCACCGGCTGGCCGTCGAGCAGGATGCGGCCGTCGTGGCGGAGCATGTGCAGGATCGCCCGCCCCAGCGTCGACTTGCCCGAGCCGCTTTCGCCGACGATGCCGAGGCATTCGCCGCGGCGCAGCGTCAGCGAGACGCCCTGCAGCGACGGCGCCGCCGGCCGCCGGCCGGAACCGGGATAGCGCACCGACACGTCCTCCAGCACCAGCAGCGGGGCAGCGGCCGAGGCGGCGGTCGCTTCCTCGGGCTGCGGCGCGTGAACGGCGTTCAAATTTGGGGGCGTCGGCGGATAAAGGCAGCGTGCCGCGTCCTCGGCGTCGCCCAGCGCCGGCGGGTCGCCGTCGTCGCAGGGCGGGCGGTGGTGCGGGCAGCGCGGCGCGAAGCGGCAGCCGGGCGGCCGTGCCGACGGGTCCGGCAGCGTGCCGGGGATTCCGTGCAGCGCCGCCTGGCCGAGCCGCGGCACCGCGGCGAACAGGGCCTGGCTGTACGGGTGGCGGGGCCCGGCGAAGAACCGCCGTGCCTCGCCCCATTCCACCGCCCGGCCAGCATACAGCACCGTCAGCCGGTCGGCATGTGCCTCCACGATCGACAGGTCGTGGGTGATGAACAGCACGCCGAGCCGGTGGCTGCGCTGGAGGCGCGCCAGCAGCGCCAGGATCTGCCGCGCCACCAGCGGATCGAGCCCGGTGGTGGGCTCGTCGGCGATCAGCACGGTCGGCGCGCAGGCGAGCGCCGCCGCGATCATCACCCGCTGCCGCTGCCCGCCGGAGAACTGGTGCGGGTAGTCGTCGAGGCGCCGCGCGGGGTCCGGTATGCCGACCTCGCCCAGCAGCTCGATCGCACGCCGCCGCGCCTGCACCCGGGTGCCGCCCTCGTGCAGCCGGTATCCTTCCGCCACCTGCGCACCGATCGTCGCACTCGGGTTCAGCGCCGAGAGCGGGTTCTGGAACACCATGCCGATGCGGCCGCGCAGGCGGCGCATCTGCCGCTCGTCCTGGGCCAGCAGGTCGAGCCCGTCGAAGCGCACCTCCCCCGAGGTGCGGGCGCCGCGCGGCAGCAGGCGCATCGCCGCCAGGGCCGCGATCGTCTTGCCCGAGCCGCTTTCCCCCACCAGTGCCGCCATCTCGCCGGCCCGCACCTGGAGGTCCAGCGCGTCCAGCACCGGCAGCGGCCGGCCGCCGCCATGCGCCGGCAGCGACACCGACAGCGCCTGGAGCTCCAGCACCGTGCTCACCGTGTGCCGCCCTGCCGGGCCAGCAGCCCCTGGCCGATCAGCGAGGCCGACAGCAGGGAGGCGAAGATCAGCAGCCCGGGCGGCAGCACCAGCCACCACGGGTCGAGCGCCACCAGCTGCAAGGCGCCCTCCAGCAGCCCGCCCCAGCTGGTCTGCGGCGGCTGCACGCCGAGGCCCAGGAACGACAGCGCCGACAGCAGCAGGATCATCTCGCCGACCAGGAAGGTGAAGTTCACCGCCAGCACCGGCGCCATCACGCGCAGCAGGTGGGTGGTGGCGACATGGAAGAAGCCGCCGCCCATCTGGCGCGCCGCCTGGACGAACTCGCGGTCGCGCGCCGCCCGCGTCTCGTTGCGCACCAGACGGGCCAGCGGCGGCCAGGAGATCAACCCGAGCAGCAGGATCAGCGACGCGGTCGACAGGCGCAGGATGGCGGCGAAGAAGATCAGCACCACCAGCCCCGGCAGCGCCAGCACCGCGTCGAGCAGGCGCATCATCGCCGCGTCGAGCAGGCGCGGCCCCAGGCCGGAGGCGAGGCCGTACAGCAGCCCGGCAAGGAAGGTGACCATCGCCGCCGGCAGCGCCACCAGCAGCGTCGCCTGGCCGGCGTCCATCACCCGCGCCAGGTTGTCGCGGCCGAGCTCGTCGGTGCCGAGCGGAAACGCCCGGCTCGGGTGCGACAACGGCGACAAGGGGTTGAGCGCGTACGGATCGGCGGGCCAGGCGAACGGCAACAGGAAGCACAGCGCCAGGACCAGCACCGCCAGCGCCACGCCACCCCGGAGGCTGCCGCCGCCGAGCAGGGAGGCAGCCCCGCGGAAGCGGAGGCGTGCGCCGGCGCGGGGAAGGGAGGCCGCGTCAGGCATAGCTGGTCCGTGGGTCGAGCAGGCCGTTCAGCAGGTCGGCCAGCAGGTTGCCGAGCACGGTCAGCACCCCGATCACCAGCACGATGCCGATCAGCACGGGATAGTCCTGGCCGATCGCCGACTGCCACAGCAGCCAGCCGAGACCGGGATAGGAGAACACGGTCTCGGTGACGATGCCGCCGGCGAAGATGGTGGGCAGCGACAGGCCCAGCAGCGTGACCACCGGGCGGAGCGCGTTGCGCAGCACGTGGCGGAACAGGATCCGGACCGGGGAGGCGCCGCGCGCGGCGGCCGAGCGCACGTAGTCGCGGCCGAGTTCCTCGTGCACGCTCTGGGCGAGGTAGCGCGACAGCGCCGGTACCGTGAACAGGGTGATGGTGGCCGCCGGCAGCGCCAGGTGCGACAGCACCGAGCCCGGCGTCTGGTGCGACAGGCGCAGGTCCTCCAGCCCGCCGGCGGGCAGCCAGCCCAGCCCCATCGACACCCACAGGATCAGCAGGGTGCCGACGAAGAACGAGGGCAGGGCGAACAGCGCCAGCTCCACCGTGCCGATCACCCGGCCGAGGCGGCGCTCGTGGAACACCCCGTGCAGCAGCCCGAGCCCGAACGCGATGGCGAGGCTGGCGGTCAGCGCCACCAGCTGCAGCAGGATCGTGTTGGCCTCGTAGGACAGCAGCATGGCGCCGACCGGCTGGTTCGACAGGTAGGAGCTGCCCAGCCGCCCGTGTGCCAGCTGCCATAGCCAGCGCAGGTATTGCCGCCAGATCGGCAGGTCGAGGCCGAACTCGTGGTTGATCGCTGCCACCGTGGCCGGCCGCGCCGCCGGACCGAGGATCGAGTAGGCCGGCCCGCCCGGGGTCAGGTGGCTCATCACGAAGGCCAGCAGCGTCAGGATCAGCAGCGACAGCGCCGCGCTGCCGAGGCGGCGCTCAAGGATGCGCAGCATCGCCGCCTCCCGCGTCGGCGCCGCAGGCGAGCGGGCCGGACAGCGTCAGCAGCTCGGCCGACCACATCCCGTTCGGGCTGAGGAAGTCGGACACGTGGCCGATCCCGGGCCGCACCAGCACCTCCGGCGTGCCGGAAGGGAGGTAGAGGTGCGGCGCGCGCTCGGCGGTATAGTCCTGCACGGCGCGCAGCGGGCCGTCGCCGGAGCCGAACATCACGTCGCGGTTCAGCGCGTCCATGTGCGGGTCCAGGTAGTGGCCGTAGTTCAGCACACCGTCGGAGGCGAAAAAGTCGTGCACGTTGGGATAGGTCACGACCGACCAGCGGATCGTGACCACGTCCCAGTCGTGGCCGTTGCCGTCCAGGATCGCCAGCAGCTGGTTGAAGCCGATCGTGCGGATCGACACCTCCATGCCGATCCGGCGCAGGTTGCGCTGGATCAGCTGCGCCTGGATGATCCCGTCGGCGCTTTCCGACGAGGTCAGGATCGAGAAGGCGAGCCGCTGTCCGTTGCGGACAAGGATCCCGTCCGGGCCGGGGCTCCAGCCGTCGGTCGCCAGCAGCGCGCCCGCGGCGGCGGGATCGAAGGACAGGTCCGGATAGCCGGCACGGGCGGCAGGGGATTGCAGGTCCACCATGGAGGGCGGCACCGGCCCGTGGTCGACGCTGGCCTGGCCACGGTAGATCAGGTCCACGATCTCCTTCTGGTCGATGCCGCGCGTGATCGCCCGGCGCACCGCGTCGTCGGCCAGGAACGGCGCCGTCTTCGAGCGGAAGTTGATGTAGCCGTCGCCGTAGGAGAAGATCGGGGTCAGCTTCACCACGCCGAACCCTGGCAAACGGGTGGCGAACTGCGTCAGCAGGTAGGGGATGCTTGCCATGTCGAGCGCGCCGGCGCGCATCTGCTCCAGGGCGGTGTTGCCGGTGGGAAATGCGATCACCAGGCGCCGGACCTGCGGGTGGTGGCCGCCGTAGAGCGGGTTTGGCACCAGCACCGCGTGCCGCCCGACTGCGTACTCCTGCAGCACGAACGGGCCGTCGCCGACCGCGAACAGGGAGCCGTCGTTCTGCCGCCGGCGCAGCTCGACGGGGCTCATGCCGGCGAACACGTGCCGGGGCAGCGGGTAGAGCAGGTTGCCGAGGCCCAGCGAGACGAACCAGCGCGGGTTGACCTTGCGCACCATGCGCAGCTCGAGCTGGTGCGGTGACACGACGCGGCTCGACGCGATCAGCGTCGGCACCCCGCCCAGGCCGTACCAGACATAGCTCGGCCCCATGGTCCGGAGCAGGTCGAGGGTGAAGGAAAGGTCGGCGGCGGTCAGCGGCACCCCGTCGGACCAGCGCCAGTCGTGCAGGGTGACCAGGAAGGTCGAGCCGTCGTCCGGGGTGTCCACCGAGGCGGCCACGCTGCGGTCGTAATCGGGCTGACCGTGCCGGTCGATCCAGACCAGCGGCCGCAGGAACTGCTCGATCACCTCATGCGAATAGACCGAGTTGGTCAGCAGCGGGTTGAGCGAGTTGACCCCGGCTGGCGGCCCCTGGCCGACGCCGGTGGGCACGATCACGCTGCCGCAGCCCGCCTGTTCCGCCCGCAGCGGCGGACCGGCGAGCAGGCAGAGCAGCAAAACCGAGACGGAAAACCAGGAACTGGACACCCGTCCGTCCTAGCTTCCGCCTCCCTCCATGTCGAGGGCGCATGCCACCTCTGCCTTCAACGCAGGCAGCACGACCTCGCCGAACCACGGGTTGCGCGCCTCCCAGATGCCGGTGCGCCAGGACGGGTGCGGCAGCGGGAACAGCCCACGGGTGCGGTAGTCGCGGAAGGCGCGCACCCGCTCGGTCATCGGCCCGCGGCCGAGCACGTGGTTCTGCGCGTAGCTGCCGATCAGCAGGGTGAGACGGAGCCCGTGCAGGTGCGACAACACCCGGTCGCGCCAGATCGGCGCACATTCGGGGCGCGGGGGGCAGTCGCCGCCGGCGGGGAGGCGGCCGGGATAGCACAGCCCCATCGGCAGGATCGCTACCCGGGCGGTGTCGTAGAACACCGCCTTGTCCAGCCCGAGCCAGCCGCGCAGCCGGTCGCCGGACGCGTCCCAGAACGAGATCCCCTTCTCGTGCACCACGGTGCCGGGCGCCTGGCTCGCGATCAGCAGCCGGGCGGTGGTGGACACGTGCAGGATCGGCCGCGGCCCCAGCGGCAGGACCGGCGCGCACACCCGGCACGCCCGCACCTCGGCCACCAGCCGGGCCAGGGCCGCGTCCGGCCCGTCGCTCAGGATCGCGCCGTCGGCCACCGTCGTCGGCCGCCCCTCAGGGTTCCGTGGTCGGGGTCGGCTGCTCGCCCACGGTGAAGATCACCACCTGCTCGCCGCTATGCGCGAAGGTGACCGTGCACGGCACCAGCGCGCCGTCCGACAGCGGCTGCGTCGCCTGCGTCAGGTCGATCAGCGCCGTCACCGGATGCATCTGGCCGTGCAGGGCGGGCGGCGTGTCGAGGCCGTTCTGGGTGCGCGTGGTGGTTTCGGCCTCGTGCTGCTGCGAGGGGGTCGGGGTGGCGATGTCGTCGTGCAGCGTCCCGTTGCGCAACGCCACGTGTCCGGAAGCGGGACAATCGACCCGGATCAGCCGGTCGGCCAGCGTGCCGTGGTTGACGATGATCGTGCTGAGCAGCGCGGTCGAGTGCGCGGCGTCGGCCTGCGCCCAGGACGGCCCGACCTGCATCGGCCCCGGCACCTGCACCGCCGCCCGTGCCGGCAGCGCCAGGCACAGGCCGCACGCCAGGGTGGCGAGGCCGCGCCACGCCCCGTCAACGGATCCGTGCTCATCCCAGTTCATAATCGACCTCCGCGGTGTAGACCGGCTGATCGGGACCGGGCTGCGAGCTGAACAGCGTGAAGCTGTCGACCGGCACCGGCCCGGTGCGAAGCAGGTTGTGGCTCTGCACCCAGCCGGCAAGCAGCGGCTCGGCCACCGCGTCCACCCGGGCCAGCGAGACGTGCGGCTGGAACCGGCGTCGTTCCGCGGCCACGCCGACGCGCTGCAGGGCGGTCTCGATCTTGGTCTGCAGGTGGTCGAGGCGCTCGCAGCGGACGATCCCGGCCCACAGCACGCTGGGACGGCCGCCCCGCTCGAACACGCCGGTGCCGGACAACGCCAGCTCGAGGCGCCGGCCGCGCAGCGCGTGCAGGGCCAGGTCGATTTCCTCGGCCTGGTCGCGCCGCACCTCGCCGATGAAGCGGAGCGTCAGGTGCAGGTTGTCCGGGGCCACCCAGCGTGCGCCGGACAAGCCGCCGCACAGGCCGGTCAGGGTTTCGCGCACGGTCCACGGCAGGTCCAGCGCGACGAACAGGCGCATCAGCGCTTGGGCGGCCGACGCGGGAACAGCAGCATCACGGCCGCAAGCACGGCGAACATGACCGCCACGCGCGATGGCGGCCGTCCCGCCGCGGGTTGCACACCGGTCATGTCGCGACACCTGCTCCCCGGATGAGCCCGCCGGAATCGAGTCTGGGCTGCCGGTCACGGTGCCCGCGCCGATTCCACCGGTCAATCGCCGCCGCCATCGGGCGCCGGCCGTGCCGGCATCCTTGACCTTGCGCGCGGAACCTCCAACATAGCGCGATGGACCGCCGGGATCGCCCGGCCCCACAGGAAATGAAAGACCATGGCGTTCGTTCCCGACTATCGGACCACCCCCAGCAGGACCGGCGTCGGCGTCCAGGCCGGAGCCGTGGATCTCGGGCTGCGTGCCTACATGCTGCGCGTCTACAACTGGATGGCCTCCGGCCTGGTGCTGACCGGGCTGGTCGCCTACGGCATCGCCCACAGCCAGCTATCGGCCCTGTTCCACCAGACGGTGATGCTGTCCAACGGCACCGTGGCGATCCGCCCGACCATGCTCGGCTTCGTCTCCATGATCGCGCCGCTCGGCTTCGTCATGGTGCTGAGCTTCGGCATCAACCGGTTGTCGCGCCAGACCACGCAGGCGCTGTTCTGGGCGTTCTCGGCCGCGATGGGCCTGAGCATGACCAACCTGTTCTTCGTCTACGCCGACCTGTCGATCGTGCGGGTGTTCTTCATCACCGCCGGCACCTTCGCCGCCATGAGCCTGTACGGCTACACGACGAAGACCGACCTGACCCGGTTCGGCTCGTTCCTGATCATGGGCGTGTTCGGTATCATCATCGCCAGCGTCGTCAACATCTTCACCCACAGTGCCGGGCTCTACCTGCTGACCAGCGTGCTGGGCGTGCTGATCTTCACCGGGCTCACCGCCTACGACACCCAGCGCATCAAGTGGAACTACGGCCAGCTGGCCTACTACCAGGGCGTGGACGGTGCGGCGAAGCAGAGCGTGAGCGACGCGCTGATGCTCTACCTGACCTTCATCAACCTGTTCACCTTCCTGCTCCAGCTCACCGGGACGCGCAGCAGCAACAACTGAGGCGCCATCCTCGATCACGGAAAAGCTCCCGGTCGCAAGATCGGGGGCTTTTTTCATGCCCGGCGCTCGTGCATGGATACGTGTTGCAACACGTGGATCCAGTTCATGCGACATCCCGCCCGCTCCCTGCCCACCCGGATCCTGTTCCTGTCCGGCGTGGCACTTGCCGCGCTGTCCTCGCTGCCCGCCCAGGCGCAGCCGGTGGTCGGCAGCAGCAACGTGGCGCCGATCGAGCCGGACGTGCCGCATCCGGACGAGACGCCCTGCCGGGTGACGCTGTTCAGCAATGCCAGCTTCGGCGCCAGCGCCGTCCCGTTCACCTTCGCGCCGCCGGCCTCCTGTCCCGGCCCCTGGGCCAAGGTGGTGCTGAGCACGGACATCTCGCTCGACGCCGGCCGGCAGTACGACCGTACCGCCACCATCTTCCTCGGCGGGGTCAACCTCCTGTTCGGCACCACCGCGGAGCCCCGCGCCGCCCTGGCGCCGTCCTGGCACGTGGAACGCGACGTCACCGACGACACCGCCCTGCTCGAGACCGCCCAGCCCGGCCACGTGCTGATCGCCAACTACACGAACAGCACCGACACCAGCACCATCACCGCCAACGCCAGCCTGCTGTTCTATCCCGCCACCGCGCGCTATCCGGCTCCCGCCACCCCCGACCTGGTGATCCCGCTCAACAGCGACCCGACCGCCGACACGATGGCGCTGAACGACGGCACCCAGTCGCTGAGCCGCACCGGGGTGCTGCCGACCAACGTGGAGCGCGCGCGCCTCGACGTGCTGCTGCAAAGCCAGCAGGGCGACGAATTCTGGTACACCTGCGTGCCGGACACGCTGGCCAGCGCGCTGGAAACATGCGGCGGCGGGGCGTTCCGCGAGGGGCAGGTGGCGATCGACGGCGTCCCCGCCGGCGTGGCGCCGGTGTATCCGTTCATCTTCACCGGCGGCATCGACCCCTATCTCTGGGAGCCGATCCCGGGCGTGCAGACCCTGGCGTTCAAGCCGTACTCGGTGGAGCTGACGCCGTTCGTCGGCGCCATCGACGACGGCCGGCCGCACACGATCTCCCTGTCCGTCGCCGGCGCGAACCAGTACTTCTCGGTCACCGGCGCGCTTTATCTGTTCCTCGACCACGGCAGCAGCACGGTGTCGGGCGCCGTCACCCGCAACACCCTGGCAGCACCCGCCCCGGTCGTGACCAGCAACATCGCGCAGAACAACGGCGTTGCCACCGGCACCGTGCTGACCACGTCGCAGCACGACTATACCATCAGCGGCACCGCCATCACCTCGCATGGCGCCGTCACCACCACGGTGGCGCAGGTCGGGCGGTTCTCCAACAGCCAGAGCTTCGACGTGTCGGACACGGTGGACGACCAGGACGTCACCCAGCGCACCGACACCGTCAGCACCGTGACCACTGCCGCCGCCGGGCGGCAGACGGTATCGGTGCGGAGCTTCTCCTACCCGCTCGACCTGCACTACGCCTACACCGTCAACGCCGACGGCAGTGCCGTCCAGACCACGGCGGTGCGCCAGTCGCTGGACCACGGCACGCTGCGGCTGGTGGACGGGGTGCCGGCCGAGGCATCGCTGCTGCACGAGGCGGTAGCGCCGAGCGACGTGCTGGGCCTGGCGGCGGACGGGTCGGTGTCGTCGCATGTTGGCAGCAGCACCGCCGAGTACCTGTCCGCCGGCACCCTGACCGGCTGCGTCACCCGGCACGAGACGTCCACCAACAGCGTGCTCGCCACCATGAGCAGCACCGCCAGCTGCGACCTTGGCGGCCTGCTTCCCTGACGCGTCGCGGCTCCGGGGTCTCGACCCGGACCGCGCGTGGTGCACGGCAGTCCGATCGATGGCGGAGGATGGCAGGTAAGCCCGGGTGGCCCGGACGTGGTCGATGCGTCAGGCGTCAGGCGTCAGGCGTCAGGCGTCAGGCGTCGGGCGTCGCGACGGACACTTCAGGCGTCTCGGTTGCCATCCTTGATGAGTGGGATCGGGCCGACGAGGCGAAGCACGTCAAGGCGGACTGAACCTGTATCCCGATCTTGCCGGATGCCGTCGGTCGAATGGGTGATGGTCGTCGCCGCTCCTCGCTGCCAGGCTCGTTACATCGGGGCGGCGAGGGCAGGACTGGCCACGGCCCATTCCACACCCGCCGACTCCGTCCTGAACGAGGGGAGCGGCCAGCCCGTCACGATCCCTGTGGACGCCTCCGGGAGCGGAACGCGCGGAGCCACCCCGGGCGGCCGAACCCGCGCCTCCGATCCTGGCAGCAGGAACGTCGAGTCCGGCACGGAAGCAGGATCCGGACGTGGGAATGCCGGAGCGTTGGCTCGGTGATGCGGATCCAGAGGCGCAGGTTGGTGATAGGCGGACTTCCAGCGCAGGATGGAGTCGTATGCCGGCAGTGCCGTTTCGTCTCGATGCCGCCGGTCCGCAAGAGCTGAGTTCGCGCAGGAGACCGAAGTGGATCTGGATCTTGCTGGCCGCCGTGTGCTCGTGACAGGCGCTTCGCAGGGGATCGGGGAGGGTCTGGCGCATGCCTTCGGGGATGAAGGATGCGACCTGGTCCTGGTGGCGCGCAACGCCGACAAGCTCGCCGGCGTCGCAGACCAGGTGCGTTCCAGGTGTGACGTGTCGGTCGACGTGCTGGCCCTCGATCTGACGGACGCCGGAGCGACGGATCGGTTGAGCGCCCTGGAACGCGTCGACGTGCTGGTGAACAACGCGGGTGCGATCCCCGGCGGAGACCTGCAGACCGTGCATTCGGAGGCCTGGCGCCGGGCGTGGAATCTCAAGGTCTACGGCTACATCGATCTCTGCCGGCTGTTCTACGCCAGGATGAAGCAGCAGGGCGGAGGCGTGATCCTCAACAACATCGGGGCGAGCGCCGAATTCTTCGATCCGGCCTACATCGCGGGGAGCACCGGCAACGCAGCCCTGGTGGCATTCACCCGCGCGCTGGGTGCGAGGAGTCTGGACGACGGGATACGGGTCGTCGGCGTCAGTCCGGGCCCTGTCGCGACCGATCGGCTCGAGCGCCTGCTGAGGGAGCGCCGCTCGGTGTCCGACGGGGAGCGAGCGGACGCCGCCTTCCCGCTCGGACGACCCGCGACGGTGCGTGAGATCGCCGACCTGTTCGTGTTCCTGGCATCCCCGCGGTCCGCATACACCAGCGGCGTCGTATTCCCGGTGGATGGCGGGTTGTCCGCCCGCCACGCGCCATGATCCGGTCGACGGGCAGGGATGGGATCCGCGAGGATCGCCCTGGATGTCACCGGAGGAGGATACCCGCCTGCACCGCATGCCAGGAGTTCCTCCAGGCCGAGGGAAGGTGACAGCCCCGTCCGGCTTCCAGTTGCCGGCCCGACCTTTCGGCTGAGACAGGCCCCGGTGCCCGCCGGACCTGGACGATCGTCAGGTCACGACGCAACCATCGGCCAGACCCATGACCGCTTCTAGGTGATGGTCTTGAGGTACTCGGCCAGCTTCACCGCGGCGGCGTTCTTGTCGATCCGCTCCAGCGCGCCGAGCTCCGCCGCGAGGCGGTCCATCGCCGCCTCGTAGATCTGCCGCTCGGAGAAGCTCTGGTCCGGCTGGCCGGCGTTGCGGTGCAGGTCGCGCACCACCTCGGCGATCGCCAGCGGGTCGCCGGAGTTGATCTTGGCCTCGTACTCCTGCGCCCGCCTGGACCACATGGTACGCTTGATCCGGGCCCGTCCCTTCAGGATCGCCAGCGCCTCGTCGAACAGCTTGCGCGTCGCCAGCTTGCGCAGGCCGGCACTCTTCGCCTTCGCCACCGGGACGCGCAGCGTCATCCGGTTCTCCTCGAAGGTGATGTGGATCAGCTCCAGCTTGTGGCCGGCGATCTCCTCGGTGGCGATGCGCTCGACCTTGCCGACGCCGTGTGTCGGATAGACCACGTGGTCGCCTTCCGCGAACGGCTCGTCGTCGCGGGGCTTGCGGGCGGGGTTGGGACGCGGTCTGTTGTCCGCCTGGTCGTCTTCCGCATCGGCCTCCGCCGACACCGCCTCGTCCGACACGTCGTCGGGAATGACGTCGCCGTCCACCTGGTCGTCCTGGATCTGTGTCGCCGTCTTGGTCAGCATAAGCCTGCCGTCTCCTGCTCCACCCGGCCTCGGGGATGCCGCACCGTGCGCCCGGCCGCTTCCGGATCGTCACGCAGGGGCGTGACGACGGGGATCGGCTGCCATGGCGGTATGGTGATGCCAAATCCTATCACGTTCGGGCGTCCGGCGGAACCCGGGCGGGATCAGGCCCGGTGATCAGCCGAACAGGTCGGGCATCGCGGCCGGGCTGGCCGTGTCGAAGCGTGACACGCTGACGCCCAGCAGCCGGATGCTGCGCTCGAACGGGAACAGTCCGCGCAGCAGCAGGACCGCCGCGTCGGCGAGCGCGGTCCGGGTCGCGAACGGCGCCGGGCTGGAGGCGGCACGGGTGACGATGCGGAAGTCGGAAAACTTCACCTTCAGCGTCACCGTGCGCGCCGGCCGTCCCGCGGTCTCGTAGCCGGCCCAGACCTTGTCGATCGCGGGCCGGAGCGCCGCGCAGGCCTCCTCCCAGTCCGACACGTCGGCGGCGAAGGTGTGTTCGGAGCCGAGCGACTTGCGCGGCCGGTCGGTCACCACCGGCCGGTCGTCCTCGCCGCGCGCGATGGCGTGGTAGTGCGGCCCGGCCTTGCCGAAGTGCCGGACCAGGCGCTCCAGCGTCCAGGCGCGCAGGTCGAGCCCGGTCTGGATGCCGAGACCGCGCATCTTGGCCGCCGTCACCGGGCCCACCCCGTGGAACCGATCCACCGCCAGCGTCTCGACGAAGCCCGGGCCACGCGCCGGGGTGATCACGAACAGCCCGTCCGGCTTGCGCTGGTCGGAGGCGAGCTTGGCCAGGAACTTGTTGTAGGACACCCCGGCCGAGGCGGTCAGGCCGGTCTCCGCGCGGATCCGGGCGCGGATCTCGTCGGCGATCGCGGTGGCCGAGCCCAGGTCGCGCAGCGGCCGGGTGACGTCGAGATAGGCCTCGTCCAGCGACAACGGCTGGATCAGGTCGGTGTAGGTCTCGAACACGCGCCGGATCTGCTGCGATACCGCCTTGTAGGTGTCGAAGCGGGGCGGCACGAACACCAGCTCCGGGCACAGCCGTCGCGCGGTGACCGACGGCATCGCCGAGCGCACGCCGTAGCGCCTGGCCTCATAGCTCGCCGCCGCCACCACGCCGCGGGCGCGCGAGCCGCCCACCGCCACCGGCCTGCCACGCAGGGCCGGGTCGTCGCGCTGCTCGACCGAGGCGTAGAACGCGTCCATGTCGACATGGATGATGCGTCTGTGAACAGCGTTCACGGCAGACGCGATCGTGGTGCCGCTGTTATCGGGGGCGGGTGCCGTCTTAGAGCCAGCCATGATCGCGGAACCGGTGCAGGTCCACGCCGGGCGGCGCGTACCAGCCGCCGTCGCGGTAGCGCGCGCCCAGCTTCTGCGCCGTCTCCTTGTTGCCGTACGGGATGCGCAGGGGCGTGTCGCCTTCTGCCGGCGCGGCTGGGCGTGGGGCGGCCTTCCGGGCCCGCCTGGCCGGCTTCGCGTCCGGGCTGGTCCGGGTCTTGCCCCGCGCAGGGCGGGTGCGGGCGGGCGGCGCCGCGGCGGGGCGTACGTCGGGCAGGCCGGCGCCGCCGCGGGCGGTCAGCCGGCCGATGATCCGTTCGGCCTGGGCACAGACCGCGTCGATCGCGCCCATCATCGCGGTCTCGCCGACCAGCACCCCGTCCAGCAGCCGTTCCAGCTGCGCGGTGACGCCGGGATCGACCAGGGCCGGGTCGGCGTCGCGCAGCACCGCGTGCAGCAGCAGGCCGCGCTCGGTCGGCACGATCGCCTTGTCCTGCACCGCCAGCAGGTCCTGCGCCTTGAGCCTGCGTATGATCTCGGCCCGGGTCGCCGGCGTGCCGATGCCCTTGGCCTGCTTCAGCCTGGCCTGCAACGCCTGGTCCGGCACGAAGCGCCAGGCGTTCTGCATCGCGTCGATCAGCGTGCCCTCGTGGTAGCGCGGTGGCGGGCGGGTTTCCTTGTCCTCGACCACGGGCCCGGACAGCCGGGTGGTCTCGCCGTCGCGCAGGACGGGCAGCGGCTGGGCGTCCTCGCCGGTCTCCTCCGCCGGCTGCCAGTCCGGATAGGCGGCGCGCCAGCCGGGCGCGATCGGCTGGCGGCCGACGGCGCGGAAAGCGTGGCCGGCCACGTCGCGCAGCGCCGTGGTCTGGCGGTAGCGGAAGTCCGGCATCATCGCCGCCAGGTAGGAGCGGGCGATCACCTCGAACAGCCGGCGCTCGTCGGCGCCGAGCCGCGGCCACACCGCGCGCAGGGTGTCGATCGTGTTGCGGTTCGGGATCACCGCGTGGTGGCTGGCGCCGAGGAGGCCCTTGTCGCTGAAGCAGCCCCCGGCGCCACGCCGGATCACCGGCGGGTCCGGCACCGGGATCGCGGCGAAGCTCTGCCCGGCGCGCAGGCCCGCGACGATGTGCGGCACGTCGCCGATCAGGGTTTCCGGCAGGCAGCGGGTCTCGGCGCGCGGGTAGGTGATGATCTTCTTGGCGCTGCCGTCGTACAGCTCCTGCGCCACCTCCAGCGTGTGCGCCGCCGACCAGCCGAAGCGGGACGCGCACAGCTTCTGCAGCGAGGGCAGGTCGTGCAGCCGCGGTGGGGCCTGCCGCTTCTCCTCCACGGTGACCGCGAGCGGCCCGGTGTGCCCATCCGCCAGGGCCGCGACCGCCTCGGCGATGCTCCGGTCGGCGATGCGCTCCTTCGGTGCGTGGCGCATCCGGAACCGGCCGCCTTGCGCATCGGCGGTCGCCACCACCTCGAAGTAGCGCTGCGGCACGAAGTCGCGGATCTCGAGCTCGCGCCGGCAGACGATCGCCAGCGTCGGCGTCTTCACCCGGCCGACGCCGATCACCGAGCGGCTGCCGCGGGCGAGGATCACGGTCGCAGTGCGGGTCAGCGACAGGTTGTAGATCTGGTCCGCCTGCCGCCTGGCGACGGCCGCCTGGTAGAGCGGCAGGTAGTTCCGGTTCGGCTTTGCCGTGGAGAACGCGTCGCGGATCGTCTGCGGATCCTGCGCGGTGAACATCACCCGGCGCACCTCGCCGGTATAGCGGTAGTGCTCCAGGATCTCCTGGCCGATCAGCTGTCCTTCGCGGTCGCAGTCGGTGGCGAGCCAGACGCAGCGCGCGGTGCGCAGCGCCTCGCGGATCGCCTTGAGCTTGGACGCCTTGTTGCCGCCGGTGGCGGGCCTGGTGCCGTACAGCCCGTCCGGCCGCAGCAGCACCGCCTTCCAGCGCGACCAGGACGGATCCACCTGCTCCGGCTCCAGCAGGTCGAACAGGTGGCCTTCCGCGGGCAGGATCGCGCCGTAGCGGCTGCCGACCGCGGCGCGGACGTCCTTCGCCTGGCTGGTCTTCTCGGTGATGACGATCTGCTGCGTCATCCGTTCACTATAGGTTCTGCATCCGCCGGACGCCAGATCGCGGCCGAGTCGTCAGGTGGCGGCGGGGACGCGTCCACGGCCGGCGGCCGCCTCCGGCGCGTACAGCGCGTCGACGGCGGCGGCGTGGCGCTGCAGCACCAGGCGGCGGCGCAGCTTCATCGTCGCGGTCAGCAGCCCGTTCTCGACCGTGGCGGCGGGCATGACGCCCCAGCGCCGGATCTGCTCCGGCCGGGCCAGCCGGGCGTTCACCCGCCGGATCGCCGCCGCCGGATCGGCATCCTCCTCCGGCACCACCAGCGCCACCACGTGAGGCCGGCCTTCGCCCGCGACCACCGCCTGGGCGATCCCGGCCTCGCCGATCAGCAGGGTTTCCAGCTTGGCCGGGCTGACCATCTCGCCGCCCACGAGCTTGATGAAGTCGCGCAGACGGTCCTCGATCACGATCCGGCCGTTCTCGATCCGCGCCACGTCGCCGGTGTGCAGCCAGAGGCCGTCGTCCGGGTCGGCGTCGGGATCGTGGCGGATCGCCGGCACCGCGGCGGTGTCGTTCCAGTAGCCGTCCATCACCAGGTCGCCGCGCAGCAGCAGCTCGCCGGTGCCGGCGATGCGCGCCTCAACGCCCGGCAGCGGCCGGCCGACGCTACGCCGGTCGTTGTCCCAGGGCAGGTTGACGCTGACCACCGGACCGGCCTCGGTCTGGCCGTAGCCCTGCAGCAGCGGCACGCCGAGGGCCAGGAAGAAGCCGGACAGTCCCGGGTCGAGACGGGCGCCGCCGGACACGATCCCCTGCAGCCGGCTGCCGAAGCGCCCTCGCACCGTCCGGCGCACCAGCCGGTCCAGAGCCAGGTCCTCGACCCGCTGCGCCGGCGTCAGGCGTGGCCCGTCCAGCCGGCGCAGGCCGAGCCGGAGGGTGCGGGCGAACAGGATCCGCTTCCAGGCCGGCTGGCGCGCGACCTCGGCGGTGATCCGGCCGCGCAGCACCTCGAACAGGCGGGGCACCGCGGTCACCAGCGCTGGCTCGATCTCGCGGAACTCGGCCGCCAGCCGGTCGGCGCCGCGGCTGTACACCACCTCCATGCCGAGCGAGGGCAGCAGGTAGTTGCCGACCGTGTGCTCGTAGGAATGCGACAACGGCAGGAACGACAGGTAGCGCTCGCCGTCCAGGTGCATCGGCGCCACCGCCTCGGCGACCGCGTGCTGGTTCGCCAGCATGGAGCGGTGCGGCAGCATCACACCCTTGGGCGGGCCGCCGGTGCCGGAGGTGTAGATCAGGCAGGCGAGGTCGTCCGCCCGGATCGCTGCGACGTCGGCGGCGAGCCGGGCCGGATCGCCGGGATCCGCCAGCAGCGCCTGCCACGCCAGCGCCGCCGGCTCGGGCTCCATCGACACCAGCAGGTCGAGGCCGCCGGGGCCGGCTGCCTCGCGCACCCGGGCCGCCAGGGCTGCGCTGGACACGATCGCTGCCCGGGCGCCGCTGTCGCGCAGGATGTGGGCGTCGTCGCGCACGGTGTTGGTGACATAGGTCGGCACCACGACGGCGCCGAGCGACATCAGCGCGGTTTCGGCGATCGGGAACTCAGGGCGGTTCTCGCTGACCAGCAGCACCCGGTCGCCGGCCGCGATGCCTTGCGCGCGCAGGCCGGCCGCTGCCGCGGCGACCGCCCGAGTGAAGTCGCGCCAAGTGGTCTGCTGCCAGCCGCCCGCCGCCCAGTGCCGCAGCATCGGCCGGTCGCTCCGGCGGGTGGCGACGTCAAGCAGCATCCCGGGCAGGCTGTTCCAGTGATCGGCCAACGGCCCGCACTCCTCCAGCGCCGCGTCCGGACGCTCTCGTGGCGCCCGGCTTAGAAGGAAACCGGTTCGGCGTCAGCGTGCAATCGGCGTCCGGTCGGGATGGTCCGGTCCTGCCGCCCGGCCGGATCATGGAGCGCCAGCGGGGCGACGCCGGATGATCCGGAGACGTTGCGGGTCTGCTTGGAACTGGACCCGAGGCCACGGAGCGCAACACACCGGGCGCGTATCCGGCCTTCAGGAGGTGGTCGGCGATAGAGAGGGGGAGCTACGGGCAATACGGGGACGAATGGCTGCTGCGAGGATCGCTCGCTGCCGCGGCACGATCAGGCCGTGTCCCCGGTATCATGTCGCACCCGCCACAACGGCAGGCGGTGAGTTCGAACCTCCGGCCGTCACATAATCCGACGCTGCCCCGCCGTCATCTGAGTTCGAACTACATGACATGAGTGCCTGGGCTGCCCTGCGCCGCGGACCAAGAGCCCTGCTCCGGTATCTTCTAGCATTACCCAGGCACTTTCAGGCTGGCCGTAAGTTTCCCATGTTTCGACTGGAAGCTTGGAGGCGGCGATGTCGAGGAACAGCACGCGCCTGGATGATCTGGGACCGATGGCTCGAGCCGTTCCTGTTGGTGATGGGCCGCAAGACGCGGCGGACATGGGCGCCGCTCTACCTGCGTGGGTTGCTAGGGCCGGGTGAGCGCAAGAGCCTGTTGCCGATCGCCAAAGCGATCCCCCGGAGGGATGTCAGCAAAGCTGACATGGGCCGAGCGACTGGGCCTGTCTGGGCACGATCAGCTGCAGCATTTCGTCGCCAGCCCGGCTTGGGACGATGCTCCGCTGTGGAGTGCCCTGGCACAGGAGGCAGACCGCCTGCTGGCCGGAAACCTCGTCGTCGATAGTGGTGGTCGCCACCACATCCTGGTGCCGGCTTACGCAAGCTCGCAGTATAGATCGCAGATTATCAACTGGGGGCGTGCCTGCGTCCTGCCTGGAGCTCAGCGCCGAGACGTTTCTCGCGCTCGGTCCCGGGACGGCGTCGAGCCGCATGGCCGAAGGCCTGACCGGTGGCTTGCGCAGCCGATCGGTTGATCAATTCCGCAGCGCCGCGGGCGTCTGCACGTGGCTGACTTCCGCTTCCTGAAGGGCTGTGACGCCTACCGCCACGTTTGGAACAGCTTCGCCGCGCAGCCAGATCGCATCACCTTTATCGCTACGCAAAACCACTTGATGATGCCGAACAGCGTCGTGGGGCAGCTGGTGCTCAACCTCGGGGAGCTCGTCATGATCCTGGACCTGGCCCGGCAGCGCCTGAGGGTGTCGACCATCGCACAGCGGACCGGCAACGATCACATGGCCGGATCTTGGTCGGCCTCACGCATCAGGCGGCAGCCTTCACCCGCTTCCGCCAGGCGTGCAGGATCAACTCGGTGTAGCCGTTGGGTTGTGCGCTCCCCTTGAAGATCAGGTCGGCGGCGGCCCGGAAGGCCGGGCCGTCGAAGCCCGGGGCCATCGGCCGGTAGTGCGGCTCGCCGTGGTTCTGCCCATCCACGACCCGCGCCATGCGGCGCAGGCTGTCCTCGACCTGGTCCTCGGTGACGAGCCGGTGCAGCAGCCAGTTGCTGACGTGCTGGCTGGAGATGCGCAAGGTGGCGCGGTCCTCCATCAGCCCGACCCCGTCGACGTCCGGAACCTTGGAACAGCCGACCCCCTGGTCCACCCAGCGCACCACGTAGCCGAGGATGGACTGCACGTTGGCGTCGAGCTCGCGGACCACGTTGCTGCCCGACAGGTTGCGGCCCTGCGACAGCGGCGGGGTCAGCAGCGCGTCGAGCCCCTGCGGCACCGTGCCCGCCAGCTCGTCCTGCCGTGCCGACACCGCGACCAGGTGGTAGTGCAGCGCGTGCAGCGTGGCGGCGGTCGGCGAGGGCACCCAGGCAGTGCTGGCGCCGGAGCGCGGATGCGCGATCTTCTGCTGCACCATGTCGGCCATGCGGTCGGGTGCCGCCCACATGCCCTTGCCGATCTGCGCCCGCCCGCGCAGCCCGGTGGCAAGCCCGATGGCGACGTTGCGCTGCTCGTAGGCACCGATCCAGATGCTGTTCCTGATCTCCGCCTTGGCGACCACCGGGCCTGCCCGCATCACCGTGTGGATCTCGTCGCCGGTACGGTCGAGGAAGCCGGTGTTGATGAAGAACACGCGGTGCCTGGCGGCATGGATGCAGGCGGCGAGGTTGGCGCTGGTACGCCGCTCCTCGTCCATGATGCCCATCTTGAGGGTGTTGCGCGTCAGCCCGAGCAGGTCCTCGACCCGGGCGAACAGCGCGTCGGACAGCGCCACCTCGGCCGGGCCGTGCATCTTCGGCTTGATCATGTAAACCGAGCCGGTGCGGCTGTTGCGGGGCGCCTCTTTCCGGAGATCGTGCAGCGCGATGAGGCCGGTCACGGCCGCGTCGAGGAAGCCTTCCGGCACGTCCTGCCCGGCTTCGTCGCGCACCGCGTCGGTGGCCATGTGGTGGCCGACATGACGCACCAGCATCAGGCTGCGGCCCGGCAGCACCAGCGGCCGGTCGTCCGCGCCGGTGAAATGCCGGTCTTCGGCCAGCCTGCGCTCGATCGTCTGGCCGTTCTTGTCGAACCGCGCCGACAGCGTGCCGCGCATCAGGCCCAGCCAATTGCCGTAGAGCTGCACCTTGTCGGCCGCATCCACCGCGGCGACGCTGTCCTCGCAGTCCATGATGGTGCTCAGCGCCGCCTCGAGCTCCACGTCGGCGATGCCGGCCGGGTCGGTGCGTCCGATCGGATGGTCGCGGTCGAACCGCAGCACGACGTGCAGCCCGTTGTTGCGGAGCACGACCGCCTCCAGCCTCCGCGGATCGCCGGCATGGCCGGCGAAGCGGCGCTCCTCCCGCAGACCCGTCCCGGTGCCGTCCTCGAGCTCCACTGTCAGGCGGCCCGCCTGCACGGCATAGGCGACGGCGTCGCGGTGCGAGCCGGTGTCCAGCGGTGCCACGTCGTCGAGCACTGCCCGCACCCGCCGCACCACCTCCGCGCCGCGTGCGGCGTTGAAGGCCATGCCGCGGGCGAGCGGGCCATCCTCCGGGATCGCGTCGGTGCCGTAGAAGGCGTCGTACAGGCTGCCCCAGCGCGCATTGGCGGCGTTGAGCGCGTAGCGGGCGTTGCTGATCGGCACCACCAGCTGCGGCCCCGCCAGACGCGCGATCTCGTCGTCCACCCCGGCGGTGTCGACCGTGAAGGGTTCCGGTTCCGGCAGGAGGTAGCCGATCTCGCGCAGCACGCCGAGCTGCGCCTCGGCATCGCAGGCCAGGTCGGGCCGGCCCGTGAGCCACTCGTCGATCGCCGCCTGCATCCGGTCCCGCTCGTCCAGCAAGTGGTGCAGCGGCGGCGACAGGTCGCGCACGATGGCGGCGAAGCCGGTCCAGAAGCGGTCGGCATCCAGACCGGTTCCCGGCAGGGCGTCGGCCTCGATGAAGTCGTGCAGCGATTCCGCGATCGACAGGCTGCCACGCGACACGTAACGCATCGGGATCATCCTCTTCGTCAAGCCGCACACCCTGTGCGGTTGGGTCAGCCTGTTGCCGAAATAGGCCTTCCGAACGCCTAGCCGGTTGTCTTCCCGTTGTCGAACTGGCCAGCCTCGATAGAACCGGCCATGACACCGATGTCAATGTTCGGTCCGGTCGCCACGAACTGTTTCGCGCTACCCGCGAACACCGGTGATGTAGGCGGCGAGGGTCTCCACCTCCAGCAAGGAGCGACCAAGCTTCGCCCGGATGATGTCGCCGACGCTGAGCAGGCCAACCAGTTTCTGCTCCTCGATCACCGGAAGATAGCGGACATGGTGATCCGTCATGACTTGCATGGCGTCCTCGATCTTTGCTGATGGGCTCGTTTGACAAGAAAAAGGCTTCATGACCCTGTCGGCTCGCATCGCTCGTACGCCGATCGGATGTTGCGCCATTGCACGAACGATTCCGCGCTCCGACAGGACCCCGAGCAACGCGCCATCCTGCATCACCAGCACCGCACCGACTCGTCTCGCCTCCAGGATGCGTGTGACGTCCTCGACCGGCGTCTCGGGTGCGACGCAGAAGAGTTCCTTCCCTTTTGCAGCGAGTACCGACGCGACGATCATGATGACCTTCTCCTCGCCATGACATCGTCCGATGCTACGGGATCATTCCGGGGAACACGTACTGCTGCAGCACGACCAGGATTCCCAGCAGCAGGGTCAGGAAGATGCTGTGCTTGAAGGTCCTCGCGAACACGATGCCCTCCTTGCCCTTGAGGTTGGTCACCGCCGCTCCGGTGGCGATGTTCTGCGGCGAGATCATCTTGCCCATGACGCCGCCTGAGGAGTTCGAGGCGGCGATGAGCACCGGGTTGAGCCCGAGCTGGTGCGCCGCCACCACCTGGAGGTTGCCGAACAGCGCGTTGCCGGACGTGTCGCTGCCCGAAAGGAACACCGCGACCCACCCGAGGAACGAGGACAGCAGGGGAAAGAACGCGCCGACCGAGGCGACGCCGAGGCCGAGCGAGTAGTTCAGGCCCGAATAGTTCATCAGGTAGGCGAGGCTCACGATCAGCATCACGGTCAGGACGGCCATGCGGCTCTGTCTGGCCGTGGCGCGGACGGCCTGGACGAACTGGTGGCCCCGGAGACCGAACAGGCTCGCCGTGATGATCACCGAGAGCAGGATCGCGGTTCCGGTGGCGAGAGGCTGGAATACCCAGCTGGCGGCGTAGGGCTTGCCGTAGAGCGTGATGAACACCTGGTTGTGCAGGCCAGGCCAAAGGATCGTCCGCTGGCCCAGGGTGAAGATCTTGAGGTGCGTCCAGACGATCACCACGATCGACACGGTCACCCATGGGATCCAGCCCTGCCAGCCGGGAACGGGCGCGGTGGTCCGGCTCCGCGCGACGTCGGCGCCGACCGCGCGGGCCAGCTTCAGTCCCGGCGGCGTCGAGGGCCGGGCATGGACGGTAAATTCCGCATCCGGCTGCGGCGACCATAGGCGCAGGAAGCCGAGCGTGGCGACCAGCGCCGTCAGCGACGACAGCACGTCGGTCAGCGCGTAATCGAGGTAGTTGGCCGAAACGAACTGGGTGACGGCGAAGCTGCCGCCCGCAACCAGCAGCATCGGCCACAGGGCGCGCACCGAGCGCAGGCCGCCGTAGATCGCCATGACGTAGAACGGCAGCAGCATCGCCAGGAACGGCAGCTGCCGCCCGATCATCGCGCCGAGCGTCGCGGCCGGAATGCCGGTGACTTGGCCGAGCACGGTCACCGGAGCGCCGAGGGCTCCGAACGCGACCGGCGCCGTGTTGAACATCAACGTGAAGGTGAGCGCCTCGATGGCCGGGAAGCCGACCAGGATCAGCAGCGCGCTGGTGATCGCGACCGGCGTGCCGAAGCCGGACACGCCCTCCAGCAGGCAGCCGAAGCAGAAGCCGATCACCACCAGCACGACGCGGCGGTCGTTCGGCAGGTGCTCGATGATCCAGTCCCGGAAGGCGTCGAACCGCCCGGAGATGACCGCGACATTGTAAAGCAGCAAGGCGTTGACGACGATCCACATCACCGGCCACAGGGCGAAGGTGGCGCCCGCGGCCATGCTGTCGAGTGCCAGCCCCGGCGGGAAGTGCCACACCAAGACGGCGATCACGAAGGCGACGAGCAGCCCCGCCAGCGACGCCTGCCAGGCCGGCCGGCGCAGCACGCCCAGCAACGTCAGCACGACGACGATCGGCAACAGGGCGACGAGGAACGATAACGGCAGACTGCCGGCGACCGGGGTCAGCACTTGCTTGAACATTGGATCCTCCAGATTGTTCTTCTTTCCGTCTGTCCCGGGCGGTTCTCAGGTCGGGAGATTGTCCGGCCGGGGGCCACCGGTCGCCCAGTCCAGCAGCTGCACCGTATGCAGCACCGGGATAGCCGTTCCGGCGCTGATCTGCGTCATGCAGCCGATGTTGCCCGCGGCGATCAGCTCTGGCGTCGTCCGCTCGATGTTGGCGACCTTCCGCTCGCGCAACCGGGTCGCGATCTCCGGCTGCAACAGGTTGTAGGTGCCGGCGGAGCCGCAGCAGAGGTGTCCTTCCGGGACGTCCACGACGGTGAATCCCGCCGCCGCGAGCAGCCGCTTCGGCTCGTCGCGCACCTGCTGGCCGTGTTGCAGCGAGCACGCGCTGTGATAGGCGACCCGGTGGCCGGTCGGGATGGTCGGCGGCTGCAGCCCGAGTTCGCTCATCAGCTCGGTGACGTCGCGTGCCAGAGCGGAGACACGGCGCGCAGGCTCGGCCAGCGCCGGATCGTCACGGAACATGTACCCGTAATCCTTCACCGTCGTGCCGCAGCCGGATGCGTTGATGACGATCGCGTCCAGGCCGCCGGCCTCGATCTCCCGGTTCCAGGCCAGGACGTTGGCACGTGCCGCGTCATGGCCGCCTTGGCCGAGGTGATGCGTCAGGGCCCCGCAGCAGCCTGAACCCGACGCCGTCACCACCTCGCAGCCATGCCGCGTCAGCAGACGGATCGTCGCCTCGTTGATCTCCGGCGCCAGCACGCGCTGCGCGCAGCCGCTGAGCAGGGCCACGCGCCAGATCCGGAGGGCAGCGGCGGGAAACCGCTGCGGCCGGTCCACCGGCGAGGCGCGCGGCACCCGTTCTGGCGCCAGGTCGAGCAGCACGCGGAGCTGTGCCGGCATCCACCGACGCAGCGGCCTGCCGAACCGCGACACCCGCAGCGACAGGCGGAACAGCGCCGGCCGCGGCAGCACGAAGCCGAGCAGGCGGCGCATCGCCCGGTCGCGCCACGGGCGCGTGTAGGTCTTCTCGATGTGGTGCCGGGCATGATCGACCAGGTGCATGTAGTTCACGCCGGACGGGCAGGTGCTCATGCAGGACAGGCAGGACAGGCAGCGGTCGACGTGCTTGACGACCGTTTCCGTCGCCGGGCGGTCGTTCTCCAGCATGTCCTTGATCAGGTAGATGCGGCCGCGTGGGCTGTCGAGCTCGTCGCCGAGCAGGGCATAGGTCGGGCAGGTTGCGGTGCAGAACCCGCAATGGACGCAGGCGCGCAGCACCTTGGCCGCTTCCGCGGTGTCCGGGTCGGCCAGCTGTTCCGCCGTGAATCGCGTCTGCATGGTCATGCTCCCCGCTGCATGCGGCCCGGATTGAGGACGGCCTTCGGATCGAAGCTGGCCTTGACCCGCCGCGACAGGGCCTCGAGCGGCGGCGGGGCCGGTTCGAACACGGCAACCCGGTCGCGCGCCGCCTGCGTGGCACGCAGCAGCATGGCCTGGCCGCCGCCGCGCCCCACCGCCTCGCGTACGACACCGGCGGCGCAGTCCGGGCCGGCCTGGTCCGGGTCGAGGGACACCCAGAGCAGGCCGCCGCCCCAGTCGTAGAACCCTTCTGCCCCTGCGAACCGCGCCTTCAGCAGGCCCAGCACCGCGGGTGCCGCGTTCGGCGTCGAGCAGATCCGCCAGACGATGTCGTCCGACCGGCCGAGCAGCGGCTGCACCGCGGCGACCTCGTTCCACAGCCCGGTGCTTTCGGCCGCCTGCAGGCGGATGCCGCGCCCGAGCAGGGTTTCCAGCGCGCCCAGCCGGTACTCCACCGACGGACGCGGCCCTTCCAGCCGAAGCACCGTCATCGCTCCGGCCGTGGCCTCGGCGCGGGCTGCGACGGTTCGCGCCGCCGCCGCGGCCGGCAGGTGCGCCGCCGCCGACACCTCGTGCGGGGTGTTCAGCGCCGCGAGCAGGGTGCGCACCCCCGCCTCGTCGTCGAGCCCGGTCAGCACCAGGGTGCTGCTGCTTCCGGGCCGGGGCAGCGCCCGGACCGTCAGCTCGGTCAGCACCGAGAGCGTGCCGTAGGCGCCGGCCTGCAGCT
>CAXTVX010000014.1:0-62827 GCA_964247755.1 uncultured Acetobacteraceae bacterium
TACCTGATCCACTGGCCGAAGCCGTCGCAGGACAAGTACGTCGACAGCTGGCGGGCGCTGGAGAAGCTGCAGCAGGAAGGACGCGCCAGGGCGATCGGGGTGTCGAACTTCACGGTCGCGCACCTCCGTCGGCTGCTGGACGAGACCGGGATCGTGCCGGCGGCCAACCAGATCGAGCTGCATCCGGCCCTGCCGCAGGACGAGCTGCACGCGTTCCACCAGGCGCACGGCATCGTCACCGAGGCCTGGAGCCCGCTGGCGCAAGGCGACCTCGACGCGCCGGTGATCAAGGCGCTGTCGGAGAAGCACGACCGCACCCCGGCGCAGGTGGTGCTGCGCTGGCACATGCAGCGCGGCATCGTGGCGATCCCGAAATCGGTGACGCCGTCGCGGATCAGGGAGAACATCGCCGTGTTCGACTTCGCGCTCGACGACGAGGACATGGCGCGGATGCGGACGCTCGACACCGGGACGCGGATCGGGCCGGACCCGGAGCGGTTCTGAGCCGTTTCGTTGCGGTCCAGCCGGGATGCTTGCCGCGAACCGGGTTCGGGCTTATGGAGCGGTCCATGTCCGACCTCCGCTCCGTGCTTCCGGCCGCCCTGCTGGCAGGGTTTCTGCTGTCCGCCTGCAGCGGCGAGCAGATCGAGCGTGATTTCGGCCTGACCCGCACCGCGCCGGACGAGTTCACCGTGACCACCCGCGCGCCGCTGTCCATGCCGCCCGACGCCACCAGCCTGGCCACGCCGACGCCGGGCGCCGACCGGCCGCAGGAGCAGAGCACGCAGACGCAGGCACTGGAAACGCTGGCGCCGAACGTGGCGCTTCAGGGCGCCGGCGGCAGCACCAGCGCCGGGCAGCAGGCGCTGGTCGCCGATGCCGGCCAGGCGGCGGCGCAGGCGCCGACCGGCGGTGCGCTCGATCATCCGAGCCAGGGCTTCGTCAACGAGCTGATGTTCTGGCAGGGCGGCAAGGCCGGCGCGGTGGTCGACGCCGGGGCCGAGCGCAAGCGCCTGCAGGAGAATGCGGCCCTGGGCCGCAGCCCGACCGTCGGCGCCACGCCCACCATCAAGGTGAGCAAGCCGGGCTTCTTCGAGTCGCTGTTCTGATCCCTTCCCGGACCGGCTGAACCCGGTCCGCCTCCGAGCGGAGGCATCATGCCGGTCGCGTCCCTGTCCAGCTTGCCGGCCCAGCCCGGGCCGCCGATCCGCCGGCTGTCCGAGCGGGTGATCAACCGCATCGCCGCCGGCGAGGTGATCGAGCGCCCGGCGGCCGCGGTCAAGGAGCTGGTCGAGAACGCCATCGACGCCGGCGCGCGCCGGATCGCGGTGTCGCTGTGGGGCGGCGGCATCACCCGGATCGAGGTGGCCGACGACGGCATCGGCATGACGCCGGACGCCCTCCTGCTCGCGGTCGAGCGGCACTGCACCTCCAAGCTGCTCGACGAGACCCTGGTGCGGGTAGATACGCTCGGCTTCCGCGGCGAGGCGCTGCCCAGCATCGGCGCCGCCGCCCGGTTGTGCCTGACCTCGCGGCCGAACGGCCCTGCACCCGGCGAGGCGTGGCGCCTGCGCGTCGAGGGCGGCCGGCTGCATCCGGTCGAGCCGTGCGCCGGTCCGCCCGGCACCCAGGTGCTGGTCGAGGACCTGTTCTTCGCCACCCCGGCGCGACGCAAGTTCCTCAAGAGCCCACGAGTCGAAGCGGCCCACGCCGAGATCGCGGTGCGCCGCCTGGCGCTGGCGGCACCCGGGGTGGCGTTCCGGCTGGAGAACGAGGGCCGGGTGCTGCTCGACCTGCCGGGGCAGGAGCGCGCGGCGCGCGTGCTGGCGCTGCTGTCGGATGAGGGCGGCGACAGCGTGCCGCAGGGCCTGCTTGCGGTGGAGGGCGAGCGCGAGGGGATGCGCCTGTCCGGCCATGCCTGCGGACCCGCGGTGCATCGCGCCACCGTCAACGGCCAGTTCCTGGTGGTGAACGACCGCCCGGTGGCCGATCCGGTGCTGCGCGCCGCGGTGCGGGTCGCTTATCGCGCGGTGATGGAGCAGGGGCGGCACGCGGTGGTGGCCCTGTTCCTCGAGATCCCGCCGGACCGGCTCGACGTCAACGTGCATCCGGCCAAGACCGAGCTGCGCTTCGCCGATGCCGCCGCGGTGCGTGCGCTTGTGATCGGCAGCCTCGGGCGGGCCCTGGCCGGCGGGGCCGGCCTCGCCGGGGTGGGTGCCGGGTTGCCGACGCCGCGTCGGCCGGGCGCCGCGATCTGGTATCCGCCGGAGCGGGCCGCAGCACCTGCACCGATGCCTGGCGGGTTCGCCGAGGCGCGGCTGGCGTTCGGAGCCGGGCCGGCAGCGCGGCTGCTGCCGGCCGCGCCGCCGGCAGCACCGGCGGCGGCGGCGGATACCCACCCGCTCGGGGCGCCGGTGGCGCAGGTGCTCGATACCTACGTCATCGCCGTGGCGGCCGATGGCAGCCTGGTGCTGGTGGACCAGCACGCGGCGCATGAGCGGCTGACGCACGAGGCCCTGCGGGAGCAGTATCTCGACGGCACGATCCGGTCGCAGCGCCTGCTGCTGCCGGAGGTGGTCGACCTGCCGCCGCGCGACGGCGCACGGCTGCTGGAGCATGCCGGCTCGCTCGCCGCGTTCGGGATCGAGATCGAGCCGTTCGGCGGCCGTTCGGTGCTGCTGCGCGCCCTGCCGGCCCTGCTCGGCAACCCCGATCCGGCGGCACTGCTGCGCGACTTGGCGGAGGAGCTCGGCGCGGACGACCTCCTGACGCCGGAACAGGCCGGCACCCTGACGGGTCGGCTCGACGCGGTGATCGCGCGCATGGCCTGCCACGGCAGCATACGCGCCGGCCGCCGCCTCCTGCCGGAGGAGATGGACCGGCTGCTCCGGCAGATGGAGGCGACACCCCGCGCCGCCACCTGCAGCCACGGCAGGCCGACCTTTCTCAAGCTCAGCCGGGCCGAGATCGAGCGGATGTTCGGCCGGCGCTAGGATCCAGCCGACCTGGAGCATCTCCATCTGCGCGGGTGATCCACCCGGTCGGCATCTGCTCCGGACCGCAGCCGGTTAACGTTCGTTCATCGGCCACGGTCGGGTTGCCTGTCTTGACGAGCATCCTCGCCGGTCGGGTGACCACGCCCGATCCGGTGATGCCCTACCCGGTCACCAGCACGCCGCCCGCGACCGGCGAAAGGTCGACATGCGACACCCCGACCAGGGTCGCCACGCTGCCGCCCAGCGTCAGCACGGTGCTGCCGCCCGGGTTCGTGATGTGGAGCTGCTGCACCGTGGCGCCGCCCAGCACGAGCGTGTCGAGCGGGCTGCCGAAGCCGTGCAGCGTGGTGGCGGTGCTGCCGATCATCGCGGCCAGGATGCTGACCCGGCCGTCGCCGTTCAGGAACGCGTCCAGCATCCCGCTCTGGTTGTCGAGTGCGGCCGCCTCGGTGCCGCCCCAGTAGGACGAGGCGCCGCCCTGGATGAAGGCGGCGATGGAGCCGGACGCGTCGCCCGCCAGCGTCGACGACACGATGGTGTCGTGCGCCTCCCCGGTCCAGATCGTCTGCGCGGTGCGGCCGCCGAACACCGTGGTCGCCTGGTCCGGTGCGGACCCGTTCACGATCGTCTGCTGGCCGGAGGCGGCGTGGCTGCCTAGCACCTCCAGGCTGCCTGGGCCGCCGAACACCGTCTGGCTGCCGCTGCCGGCCTGCACCTCAAGGGCGCCGTTGCCGACGCTGGCGACCAGGTGTTCCGCCCCGCCCCAGATCGTCACCGCACCGGCGTTGTCGAACACGGTGTCGGTCGCGGCGGGATCCGCGCCGCCGTTGACTGTGACCGTGCCGCCTTCGGCGTCGACCAGCGTCGTCTCGCTGCCGAGCTGCACGGTCGTGGTCGAGCCGGGCTGAGCCCGAACCGTCAGCGAGGCCTGGGCGCTGCCGTCGTCGGACGCCGTGACGCTGGAACTGGTGCCGCCGGTCCACAGCGTCTGCGCGCCGTGACCGCCCTGCAGCTGCAGCAGGCCGGTCTGCGACGCGGTGCCGACCACGGTCTGCGATCCGGTGCCGGTCTCGCCGACGGTGGCGTCGTGGCCGTTGAGGAACACGGTCTGACTGCCGGGGCCGTTCATGTCGACCGTGTCGCCGTCGCTGAACAGCGACACGGTGCCGCCGCCGGCGGCGAGGCTGTCATCCTGTCCCGACAGGGCCGCATCCGCCGGGCCGTCCAGCGCAACCTGATCCGCGCTGCCGCCGAGGGACAGGCTGGCGCCTTCCGTCGAGCCGCCGATCAGGTCGCCGCCGGCGTCGCTGTCCAGCACCAGCGTGTCGAACGCCCCGGAAGTGGCGACCGGCGCGCTGCCATCGATCACGACGTCGGCGCCGGAAGCGCCGATCACCGTCAGCCGGGTGCCGAGCGCGTGCAGCGCCACCGTCTCGTCCGCGCCCACCGACACCGTGTCGGTGCCGTCGCTGGTCACCGTCTTCGGCGTCCCGTCGCCGGGATCAAGGGTGATGGTGTTGGTGGTGCCGGGAAGCGTGGTGACGATGTCGCCCGTCTCGACGTCGGGATAAAGGCCGTTGTCGATCGACTGCACGGTGGAAAGCGGGGTGGCCGAGGAGACCGTGGTGGCATCATCCTCGACCACGGTCGGATGCGCGATGTCGAGCGACAGCGATTCGGTATCGCCGCCGCTGCCGGCATCGGTCTCGACGCCGCCGTAGTAGCTGCCCAGCGACCAGCGGGACATGTCCAGATAGGCCGACGCCATGGCCGGGTCCTGCCCTGCCAGCGCGTCCACCAGGCGGAGCAGCGCCTGGTTGAGGTCGATCTGCACGTCGTGCAGGGCGCCGGTATCGGTGCTGAAGGGGAGGTAGTCGACCGACACGTTGCTCGCCACCGCGCCGGAGCCGGTCACGTACTGGGAGGACAGGTTGTACACCTGCTGATCCGTGTCTCCGGCCGTGATCGTCTGGTAGGCGCCCGGCTCGCCACGGAAATCCACCAGCGGGACCTGCAGGAAGATCTCGGTGGAGGGCAGGGACGGGTCGTAGGACGGGTTGCCGGACGCGTTGAAGAACACGGTGAAGGCGTTGAAGGCGATCGCGGTGCCGCTGCCGGCCACGGCGGAAGCCACCCGCTCCTGGGCGGTGAAGGTGAGGGGGTGGTCGAAGGTGGTGGTCGCGGCGGCATAGCCGGTGGTCTGCAGGAAGGTGTCGCGCGTCGATCCGCCGCTGGCGCCGACGCGGAAGGCATAGTCGCCGGGGCCGCCATACACCGCGAAGCTGCTGCCGTCCGCGGCCGTGCCGGTGGTCCAGGCGGCAAGCGCCGGCCCGAGCAGGGCGTCGGCGTCGGCACCGTTGGGCGTGTCCGGGTCGAAGATCTGGTCCGACGGCGTGTTCCACTGCGTGACGTTCCAGCCGGGATCCGGGGAGCCCGCGATGTCCGGCAGGTCGGCGGCCCAGGTCTGCGCCCCGTCCACGACCGCGCCGGTGGAGAACAGGAGATCCGGACCCGTGACGCTCGGGTCGGCGAAGATGGTGGTCTTCACGAGAACGCACTCCCCTGGTGACGGCAGACTATGATACGAAGAGTGAACGAAGCGTGTGGAAACGGGTCCTGCCTGGCGCCGCCGGTGCATGGGCCTGCTCTGGTGCAGGCCGACGTCGCGCCCTAGGATGCGGGGGCTGTCGCCTCGGGATCCCGGACCTGGCAGCCTCATCGGGACGACGCGATCCGTGCACCTGCCCCTCCTGTCCATCCTCATCTTCCTGCCGATGCTGGGCGCGCTGGCAATGCTGCTGCTTCGCGGCACAGCGCCTGCGGTCGAGCGCCTGTCGCGGCAGGTGGCCTTCGGCACCGCGCTGCTGACGCTGCTGCTGGCGGCGGGGCTGTGGATCGGCTTCGTGCCGGGGCGGTCCGTCACCCCGTCGGGGTTCCAGTTCGAGGACCATGCCGACTGGGTGCCGGGCTTCGGCATCTCGTACCATGTCGGCCTTGACGGGATCAGCCTGCTGTTTGTGGTGCTGACCGCGGCGATCACGCCGATGGCGATCCTGGCCAGCTGGCGCGCCGTCGATACCCGGATCCGCGACTACATGATCGCGGTGCTGCTGCTAGAGACCACCCTGCTCGGGCTGTTCTCGTCGCTCGATTTCGTCCTGTTCTACGTGTTCTACGAGGCGACGCTGATCCCGGGCTCGCTCTTGATCGGCATCTGGGGCGGCCCGAAGCGGGTGTTCGCCTCCATCAAGTTCTTCCTGTTCACCTTCGGCGGCTCGCTGTTCATGCTGCTGGCGCTGCTGTGGATGTGGCACGTCGCCGGCACCACCGACCTGCCCGTGCTGCTGCACACCCGCTTCTCGGGCGTGGCGCAGGATTGGATGTTCGGCGCCTTCGTGCTCGCCTTCGGGGTGAAGCTGCCGCTGTTCCCGCTGCATTCCTGGCTGCCCGACGCCTACACGGAAGCGCCGGCTGGGGCGACCGCGATGCTGTCCGGGGTGCTGAGCAAGGCGGGCGCCTACGGCTTCCTGCGCTTCGCCATCTCCATGCTGCCCGACGCCGCGCACCGCTACGCGCCGTGGATGATCGCGCTCGGCATCGTCGCCGTGATCTATGCCGCGATCATCGCGCTGGCCCAGACCGACATGAAGCGGCTGGTGGCGTATTCCTCGTTCTCGCACATGGGTCTGGTGCTGGTCGGGCTGTTCACCCTGAACGCGGTCGGCATCGACGGCGCGGTATTCGTGATGCTGTCGCACGGCGTCATCATCGCCGGCCTGTTCTTCGTCGTCGCGATGCTGGGGGCCCGCAACGGCAGCCGCCTGATCGCCGGCTTCGGCGGCACCGCGCACCGGATGCCGGTGCTGGCGACGCTGGCGATGCTGTTCACCATGGCCAATATCGGCCTGCCCGGCACCGGTTCCTTCGTCGGCGAACTGCTGGTCATGATCGGCGCGATCCGGGTGGGCTTCTGGGTGGCGCTGTTGTCCGGCATGGCAATGATCCTGGGTGCCGTCTACATGCTGGTGCTGTATCGCCGGGTGATGTTCGACGGCGTGTCGGGCATGCTCGGCACGCTCCGCGACCTGTCCGGGCGCGAGGTCGCGGTGCTGGCGCCGCTCGCCGTGGTGACGCTGTGGATGGGCATCTACCCGTCCTCCTTCACCCGGGTGTTCGACCCGGCGGTGGCCGGCATCGCCGCGCCGCGCACCCCGTTGCCGCAGGCGGCAGCGGATCGTCCCGGAACGATCCATCGCCCCGGCTGACGGTCCTTCCGCAGCCGGCCTGGCGCTCCCATCTGGACGGGATGCCAGACATGCATCCCGCCTCCACCATCGCCCTGCCGCGCCCGCCCATGCCGATCCGGGTGCGGAGCACGGCGGAGTCCTTCCTGGTTCTGCGGCGCAACCCGCTGGAGCTGTGGGGCCGGCCCGCCTACCAGGAATTGGTGCTGCCCGGCTCGTTCCTGGGGCGCCGGCAGCTGCTGCTGAACGACCCGGTGGCGATCCGGCACGTGCTGCTGGGCAACCACGAGAACTACCAGCGCAACGAGGCGTCGCGTCGCGTGCTGCGGCCGGTGCTGGGCGACGGGCTGTTCCTGGCCGAGGGCGAGGCCTGGCGGCACCAGCGCCGGGTGATCGCGCCCGCCCTGGCGCCGCGCGTCCTGCCGATCCTGTCGCGCCACATCGTGTCGGTGGCGGCCCGGGTCGAGGACGAGATCGCGGCTGCCGGCACCCGGCCGGTGGAGCTGATGCCGGTGCTGCAGCGCCTGACGCTGGATGTCGCCGGGCAGTCGATGTTCTCGCTGGAGATGGGCGCGTTTGGCGCCGACCTGCGCTCCCTGCTGCTGCGCTACGCGCGCGACTTCGCCAAGGTCGGGCTGTTCGACATGCTGCTGCCGGACGGCTGGACCACGCCGCTGGACCGCGGCCGCGCCCGGTTCCGTCAGGACTGGCTCCTGCTGATGGACCGCATCATCGCCACGCGCGACGCGAAGCCGCCGACTGCGGAAGGAACGCCGCGCGACCTGTTCGACCTGCTCCGGCAGGCGCGCGATCCCGAGACCGGGGAGGGCTTCGACCATGCGCTGCTCCGCGACGAGGTGTCGACGCTGATCCTGGCCGGGCACGAGACCACTGCGGTGACGCTGTTCTGGGCCTGCTACGCCGCCGCCCGGCTGCCGGCGCACCAGGACGCGATCGCCGCCGAGGCCGATGGGCTCGACCTGTCACCGGACGGCGCCGCGGCGGCACTGCCGCGCCTGGTCCATACCCGCGCCTTCGTCGACGAGGCGCTGCGTCTCTACCCACCGGCCTACCTCCTCGTGCGCGAGGCCAAGGCGGCGGACGTGGTCGGCGGCGAGGCCATCGAGGCCGGCACCATCGTCACGATCTCGCCCTGGATCCTGCATCGCCACGAGGCGCACTGGGACCGGCCGGACGATTTCGAGCCGTCCCGGTTCCTGCCGGGCGCCGTGGCGCCGGACCGGATGGTCTACATGCCGTTCGGCGCCGGGCCGCGCATCTGCGTCGGCGCGCAGTTCGCACTGGCGGAGGCGACCCTGGTGCTGGCACGTCTGCTGCGCCGGTTCCGCCTGGATCTGCCCGGCGGTGGCGCGGTGCTGCCGCGCGGCCTGGTCACGACGCAGCCTGACCGCCCGGTCCGGTTCCGCCTGCTGCCGCGCTAGGTCGCTGCCGGCAGAGACCCGTGCGGCCGGACGACGAGGCCGACGACTACCCAGGCTCGCTGGCCGATCCGGCGGTGCGGGCGCGACGGCTGGCGATGCTGGACCGTCCGCACGCCCGTTCGCTGGCAGGCCACGTCCGCCGGATGCGCGAGGAGGGGATCGGCTTCGTGCCGGATTTCGATCCGCTCGACGGTGGCATCGAGGCCAGGCTGCTGTTCCTGCTGGAAAAGCCGGGGCCGCGCGTGGTGTCGGCGGACGGTGTCGGCTTCGTCAGCCGCAACAACGCCGATCCCACCGCAAGGAACTGCCGTGCCTTCATGATCGAGGCCGGGATCGACCACCGGCAGGTCGCGATCTGGAACATCGTGCCGTGGTGGAACGGGACAATGGCCGTCACCGCGGCGGAAGGCCGGGCCGGGGCGGCGTCCCTGCGCGTCAGCCTCGGCCTGTTCCCGCGCCTGCACGGCGTCGTACTGGTCGGCAACCGCGCGGCGGAGCACGGCGCGCCGGTGCTGGAGGGCTCCGGCCTGAAGCTGTTCCGCAGCGTGCATCCCGGCCTGCAGGCACGGGCCGGACCGCACAGCCGCGACCGCTGGCTGGCGATCCCGGAGCTCTGGCGGGAGGCGTGGCAGGCGGTGGCGTGAGACCGGTCCGAGTCACCGGCACAAAAAAGGCCCCGGAGCGGTGCCCCGGGGCCTTTCCATTGTCTGTTTCGACCCGAGCCGTGAGGCGCCGGTCAGACCGTCTTCGCGCTGGAGAAGAGGGTCATCCAGGTCATCCCGCGTGGGACCGTTGTCAGGCAATGAGACACTGGATCACCTCCTTTCAGTTGGTTTCGTCATGTTCAGACTAGCCCGACCCAACGTGGGTCCGCAAGGGCCTCAGCTCCCAGGCGGGTTGCAACGGTCGTCGGCGGCGCCATCCTCCGGCAGCGCCAGCCGGTAGGTGACGGCGACGGCGTCGCTGCCGCTGCAATAGCGGCGCCGCGTGGTCTCGCTGCCGATCGCCTCGAACCGGGCTGCGGTCTCGTCCGCCTCGAGTCGCAGGGTGCGGATCAGGATCCGGCGGGCCCCGCCCGCCGGCGCCGGGTCGGCCGGGTCCGGCTCGGCCACGAACAGCAGCGTGGCCGGCATGCCGCCGACCTTGGCCCGCGCCAGCACCACCGAGCGGCCGCGCCCGTCGAGCGTCGGTCCGGCGCCGTCGGCCGGGTCCATCTGCACCACGTCCCAGCCGCGCATCCCCTTGGCGCGCGGCAGCATGGCCATGAGCAGCGGCGAGCGTGCCGAGGGCTGCCGGCCCTCGACCACCAGCCCCTGGCGGCCGTCCGGCGCCAGATGCGGCACCAGGTTGGCGCCTTCCTGCAGCGGCACCGGGATGACATTGGTGATGCGGGACGAGCCGCGGGCGATGCAGCCGCCGAGCGGCACGGACAGGCAGGCGACGAACAGGAACGGCAGGGCGCGGACGGTCATCCGGCGGACCCTAGTCGTCCGGGTCCCGCCCCGGAAGCCCGCTCAAAGATCGAGGTCGGCGGCCTGCGCGTTCTGCTGGATGAACTGGAACCGCAGTTCCGGCCGCCGTCCCATCAGGCTTTCCACCCGCTCGGCGGTTGCCGCGTGCTCCTCGGGTGCCGCCACCACCTTCAGCAGCACGCGGTGCGCCGGGTCCATGGTGGTGCGCTTGAGGTCCGCGGGCGGCATCTCACCCAGGCCCTTGAAGCGGCTCACCTCGACCTTGGCGCCGGCCTTGAACCCCGACTTGAGCTTCCGCTCGCGGTCGCGGTCGTTCATCGCATAGACCGTGCGCGCTCCCTGGGTCAGCCGGTAGAGCGGCGGCTGCGCCAGATGGAGGTGGCCGCCGCGTATCAGCTCCGGCAGCTCGCGGTAGAAGAAGGTCATCAGCAGCGAGGCGATGTGGGCGCCGTCCACGTCGGCGTCGGTCATGATGATGACGCGGCCGTAGCGCAGCCGCGCCGCCTCGTACTGCCTGCCCTGGCCGCAGCCGAGCGCCTCCACCAGGTCGCGCAGTTCCTGGTTGGCGCGCAGCTTGTCGACCGAGGCGCTGGCGACGTTCAGGATCTTGCCGCGCAGCGGCAGGATCGCCTGGGTTTCCCGGTTGCGCGCCTGCTTGGCCGAGCCGCCGGCGCTGTCGCCTTCCACCAGGAAGATCTCGGTTTCCGACGCCTTTTCGCGGGTGCAGTCCACCAGCTTGCCGGGCAGGCGCATGCGACGGGTGGCGCTCTTGCGCGGCGTTTCCTTGAGCTCGCGCCGGCGCAGGCGGTCCTCGGCGCGCTCGATGATCGCCGCCAGCAGCGCGTCCGCCTGCGCCGGGTGGCCGGCGAGCCAGTGGTCGAAGCGGTCGCGCAGCGCGGTCTCGACCAGGCGGGTGGCCTCGCCGCTGGTCAGCTTCTCCTTGGTCTGGCCCTGGAACTGCGGGTCGCGGATGAAGGCGGACAGCTTGGCCGCCACCGCGCCGAGCAGGTCCTCGATCGTCACCTGCGCCGCACGCTTGTTGGCCCGCTGCTCGCCCCAGGACCGCAGTCCCTTCAGCAGCGCGTTGCGGAACCCGGTCTCATGGGTGCCGCCCTGCGGCGTCGGGACCGTGTTGCAGAACGAGGCGAGCGAGCCATCGCCCGCCTCGAGCCAGGCCACCGCCCATTCCATCCGGCCGGTGCCGCTGCCGTCGGACGCTGCCGGCAGGTCGGCCTCGCCGGACCACAGCTCGGACAGCAGCGCGGCCCCGTCGCCGAGCTCGTCGCGCAGGCTGTCGGCGAGGCCGCCGGGGAAGTGCAGCACCGCCCTGGCCGGCACGTCGTCGCGGCCGCGCAGCAGCACCGGATCGCATTCCCAGCGCAGGGTGACGCCGCGGAACAGGAACGCCTTGGACCGGCACAGCCGGTACAGCCGGGCAGGGGAGAAGGCGAGCGGCCCGAAGATCTCGGTGTCGGGCACGAAGCGGATCTGGGTGCCGCGCCGGTTCTGCGTCGGCCCGACCTTCTCCAGCCGACCCTGCGGCCGGCCGCGATGGTAGCTCTGCCGCCACACCGCGCGGTCCCGCGCCACCTCGACCTCAAGGCTGCTGGACAGGGCGTTCACCACCGACGAGCCGACCCCGTGCAGGCCGCCGGCGGTGGCGTAGGCCTTGCCGGAGAACTTGCCGCCCGAGTGCAGGGTGGTGAAGATCACCTCCAGCGCCGACCGGTCCCTGAACTTCGGGTGCGGGTCGACCGGGATGCCGCGGCCGTTGTCGCGCACGGTCAGCCAGTTGCCGGGTTCCAGCACCACGTCGATCACCGTGGCGTGGCCGGCCACCGCTTCGTCCATGGCGTTGTCGATGATCTCGGCCGCCAGGTGGTGCAGCGCGTTCTCGTCGGTGCCTCCGACATACATGCCGGGACGGCGGCGCACCGGCTCCAGCCCTTCCAGCACCTCGATGTCCCGGGCGGAGTAGCTGCCCTCCGCTGCCGCCACGGAGGGAGCCGGCTTGCGTGGCTTTGGCGTCGCTGAGAACAGGTCGTTCATGCTTGGTTCTCACTCCCCACGCAGAGGACGTCAAGGCGATCCTGGGCGATCCGGCTTGTCTGGTAATTTACCGCAACGCTTCTTGCCCCGATCGTGCCGCATGGCAACATCTGGCCGGGTGCGTGGAACGGGCCCGGGAGACGCCGTGTGGGTCTGATCAAGTTCGCCTTGAAGTATCGAGTCACGTTCTACGTGATGGCCATCCTCATCATGCTCGCTGGCGGCGGTGCCGCCATCGTCATGCCCAAGGACGTGCTGCCGGAAGTCAACATCCCGGTGGTCACGGTGCTGTGGACCTACACCGGCCTGCCGGCGCCGAGCATGCAGAACCAAGTCACCGCCTACAGCGAGCTGGCGATCTCCAACAACGTGTCCGGCATCCGGGACATGGAGAGCACCACGCTGCAGGGCATCACCATCACCAAGATCTACTTCCAGCCCGGCATCGACATCTCGCTGGCGCTGACCCAGGTGACGTCCGCCACCAACGCCATACGCGGCCAGCTGCCGCCCGGGATCCAGCCGCCGGTGATCCTGCGCTTCTCCGCCTCGTCGGTGCCGGTGATCCAGATCGCCGCTACCTCGGAGGTGGAAAGCCAGGCCTCAGTGTACAACTACGTGCGCTTCCGCCTGCGCGCCACGCTGCAGACCACGCCCGGCTCCACCATGCCGCCGCCGTACGGCGGAGTCCCTGAGCAGGTGATGATCGACCTCGACCCGCACGCGCTGGAGGCCTACGGGCTGACGCCGATGCAGGTGTTGAACCAAGTCAACGCCGAGACCCTGACCCTGCCGTCCGGCCTCGCCAAGTTCGGCCAGACCCAGTTCGTCATGCGCATGAACACGCTGCCCGACCAGGTCGCCAAGCTCAACACCATCCCGATCAAGATGGTGAACGGCTCGCCGATCCTGTTGCGCGACATCGGCTGGGCCCGTATCGGCGGGCCGCCGCAGCAGAACATGGTGCACGTGAACGGCCATCTCGGCCTGTTGCTGCCGGTGCTCAAGAACGGCGGCACCTCCACCACCTCCATCGTCGGCGCGGTGAAGTCGATGATGCCCGGCATCATCGCGGCCGCGCCGAAGGACATCCACATCCTGTCCCTGTTCGACCAGTCGGTGTTCGTGACCGACGCGATCAAGGACGTGGCCGAGGAGGGATTAATCGCCGCCGGCCTGACTGGGCTGATGATCCTGCTGTTCCTGGGTTCCTGGCGGCCGACGGTGGTCGTGCTGGTGTCGATCCCGCTCGCGGTGCTGACCTCGCTCGCGGTGCTGGCGGCGATGGGCGAGAGCATGAACGTCATGACGCTCGGAGGCCTGGCCCTTGCCGTCGGCATCCTGGTCGACGATGCCACGGTGGCAATCGAGAACACCTACCGGGTGCTGGAGGACGGCAAGCCGTTCCGCGAGGCGGTGGTGGAAGGAGCTGCTACCATCGCCAAGCCGACCCTGATCTCGACGCTCTCGATCTGCTCGGCGTTCGTCTCGGTGCTGTTCCTGACCGGCGCCCCGAAGTACATCTTCACGCCCCAGGCGCTCGCCGTGGTGTTCGCCATGCTCGCCTCCTACCTGCTGTCGCGCACCCTGGTGCCGATCCTGATCGACGTCCTGGTCGGGCCGGAGCAGAAGCGGCGCGAGGAACAGGAAAAGGAAGGGGCGGACAAGAAGAAACCCGGCTGGTTCGCCCGCTTCCACAAGGGTTTCGAGAAGCGGTTCGAGCGCTTTCACCGCGCCTACCTCGGTCTGCTGCACGCCGTGCTGGCGCGCCGCCTGGTCACCGGGCTGATCGCCGGCGTGGTGCTGTTGATCGCTGGCTGCCTGTTCCCGTTCCTGGGCCGGGACTACTTCCCCGCCATCTCGTCGGGCCAGATCACGCTGCACGTCCGCGCCCGGCCGGGCGCCCGGATCGAGGAGACAGCCAAGCTGTTCCAGGGCGTCGAGGACATCATCCGCCAGCAGGCCGGCGCCGGCAACGTGCCGACCATCGTCGACAACATCGGCCTGCCCTCGATCACCTACAACCTGGCGTTCAACGACGGCACCTTCGTCGGCTACAACGACGGCCAGATCCTGGCGACGCTGAAGCCGGGCCTGAGCAGCGCGCTCCTGACCAAGAAGCTGCGCGTGGTGCTGCACCAGCACTATCCGGACTCCATCTTCTATTTCCAGCCTGCCGACATGATCACCCAGATCCTGGACTTCGGCGTGCCGTCACAGGTCGACGTGCAGGTGCACGGCCGCCACCAGGCCGACGACCTCAAGCTGGCTATGCGGATCGAGAACCGTCTGCGCAACCTGCGCGGCCTGGTCGACGTGCACCTGCAGCAGATCACCAACTCGCCCGAGTTCTTCACCGAGGTCGACCGGCAGCGCGCCGCAGAGCTCGGGCTGACCGAGCAGGATATTGCCGACCAGGTGAACATCTCGCTGTCGGGCAGCTTTCAGGTGGCACCGAACTTCTGGACCGATCCCAAGACCGGGATCCCCTGGCAGCTTACGGTACAGACCCCGGAATACCGGCTCGACAACTTCGCCGACGTCGCCAACACGCCGATCTACACTACCAACAACGGCCTGGTGAGTGCGCAGCCGATCACCCTGCTCCGCAACGTCGCCAGCTTCCACCGCGGCGTCGAGCCGTCGGTCGAGAGCCATGTCAACACCGAGCCGACCTTCGACGTCTACGCCGCGGTGCAGGACCGCGATCTCGGCTCCGCCGCCGCCGAGATCAACCACGCGGTGGCGTTGGAAACCAAGCACATCCAGGCCGGCGACAAGGTGCTGGTGCGCGGCCAGATCGAGAGCATGAACAGCGCCTTCACCCACATCGAGATCGGCCTCGGCGTCGCGGTGATCGCGGTCTACTTGCTGATGGTGCTGAACTACCAGGACTGGGGCGATCCGTTCGTGGTGCTGAGCGCGCTGCCGCTGGTGTTCTCCGGCATCGTGTTCTCCTTGTTCATCACCCACACCACCTTCTCGATCGCCTCGTTGATGGGGGCGATCATGAGCGTGGGGGTGGCGTCGGCGAACTCGATCCTGCTGGTGACCTTCGCCCGCGAGCACCGCGAGCAGACCGGCTGCTCTGCGATCGAGGGCGCCATCGCCGCCGGCGACGCTCGTCTGCGTCCGGTGCTGATGACCGCCGGCGCCATGGTGGTTGGCCTGATCCCGATGGCACTCAACCTGGGGCAGGGCGGCGAGCAGAACGCGGCGCTGGCGCGGGCGGTGATCGGCGGCATCACCGTCGGCACCTGCTCCACGCTGTTGTTCGTGCCGTTTCTCTATACATTGCTGCGCAGTGGGCCGGTCCGGTCTCCGGAGGACTACGTATGAATCCCCCTGACGACCCGCGCAGGCCGGGGCGCGACGAGCAGGACGTCGCGCACGACGCTCATGACGACCGTGGCGACCACGGCACCGATGCGAGGGACGATTCCGCCGCACCGGGCGATCCCCCGCCGGCACGCGACAAGCGGGACGAGCCCGGCACCGACGATCGGAAGCAGCAGGACAGGCAGGACAAGGACGAGGCGGAGCCGCCACCGCCGCCTCCGCCCCGACGCTATGGCCTGTTCGTCGCGATCCCGCTGGCGCTGCTGATCGGTTGGGGCGTGTACAACCATTGGCAGCAGTCAAACTCGGCCTCCACCACGCTGTCGCAGTCCCAGCGCGAGGTCCCGGACGTGGAGGTGGCGAAGGCGAAGCAGACGGCCGACGTCGCCGCGACCTCCCTGCCGGGGCAGACCGTGGCGTATGCGTCGGCCGACCTGTACGCGCGCGCCACCGGCTACATCGCCCAGCGCTATGTCGACATCGGCAGCCGGGTGAAGAAGGGCGATCTGCTGCTCAAGATCGCGGCACCGGACCTGGACCAGCAGCTGGAGCAGGCGCAGGCACAGCTCGGCCAGATCCAGGCGCAGTTCACCCAGGCGCAGGCCAGCCTCAAGCAGGCGCAGGCGACCTCGAAGAACGCCCAGATCAACAGCGCCCGGTCGCAGATCCTGGCGGCGGAAGGCTGGGGCACCGTCCAGGACCGCGACACCCAGGTCACCAACTTCAACGTCAGCACGCAGAGCGTCGGCAGCGCGCAGGCCGGAATCGGTGTCGCGGTGGCCAACGTCCGCGCTCAGCAGGCGACGGTCGACCGTCTGGTGGCGCTGGTCGGGTTCGAGAACGTGGTCGCCCCGTTCGACGGCGTCATCACGCAGCGCAACGTCGACATCGGCACCCTGGTGCAGAGCGACACCAACAGCGGCACCACGCTGCTGCACATCGACCAGGACGACGTGCTGCGCTGCCAGGTCTACGTGCCGCAGAGCCAGTTTGTCGGCATCCACGACGGGCTTCCGGCCCACGTCACGGTGCCCGAGTTGCCGGGCCGGGTGTTCAAGGCGGTGGTGTCTCGGTTCTCCGCCTCGCTGGCGCAGAACTCCCGCTCCGAGCTGGTCGAGGTCGACATCGATAATCGCGACCACAGGCTGACCTCCGGCCTGTTCGTCACCGTGTCGTTCGACGTGCAGCGGCCGGAGCCGCTGGTGGTGATCCCCGACGCCGCGCTGATCTTCGACGCCGCCGGCCTGCACGTCGCCGTGCTGGAGGGCGACAAGGTGTCGATGCGCCCGATCGTCATCAACCGCGACACCGGCACCGAGGCGGAGCTGGGACACGGGCTGCAGGGTGGTGAGCAGGTGATCGTCAACCCGCCGACCGACCTGGTACAGGGCCAGACGGTGCACCTGAAGCAGAAGGGCGGGGACAAGAAGCCCGCCGACGGGAAGAAGGCGACCGGCTGACTGCTCCCCGAAGCCGGAGAAGCAATCAGCTCTTGTGGGCGTGACCTATGGCGCGGATGCGGCGCACCCGTCCGGGACGGCCCGCGGCGCTCGGGGCGGAGCAGGTCTCGTAGCTGGCCGGCTGGACGATGTCCTTGGCCTCCGCGTAACCGCCCAGGTCGGACGCGCTCTGCAGCACCGACACCTCGTCGAACATGCTGATGCGCTGCTGGCAGAAGGCTGTGCCGGCCTTCAGCCCTCGCTCGGACTGCACGTTGGCGAGTTGGGTGATGTAGTCGTCATGCGCGACCTGCGCACCGCGGCCATAGGTGCTGCGGAAATACCCGTTCAGGGCGGTCTCCTGCGCGGTCAGGTCGGGACGGAACTTCTCGACGAAGGCGTTGTAGCGTTCCTGGGCATTGCAGGAGAGCGCCGTCACCATGAGCTCGCTCTTCAGCCCCTGCACGTCGAAGGCCTGGCGCGCCGACGAGATGCCGCACTGGCCGGCGGCGACCGCCTGTCCACCGAGAAGCGTGGCGACCGCGACCCCTGCTGCGACGCGCCTCATGAGGAACGACATGGTATTCTCCGAACCCGAAACCGTGTTGGTGAAGAGGCGAAACGTCCGAGTCGCTGGCCGTCACTCATCCACTGGCTGAAGTTGCCGGCGTAAGATGCGGTTTCGCAAGCATAATTCCGATCTGGACTTTGTGATAACCACTGCATGTGGCCAAACTGCATCGGTCCGCCGGAGAAAGTCATCAGTATCCGTGGGCGTGATCTAGCGCCGCAACCCGTGCCAGGCAAGCATCGGCCTCGACACGTCACGGCCCTTCCGTGCAGGCCAGGCGTCTCGGATGGCTCGAGGTCGCGGCCGGTCTTCCGCCGCGTCGGCTTTTGCCCTAAGGCATCCTCCCGCACGGGACGTCTGCATCCCGGCGCGAGCTGCCTGATCCTCGGAGCTGTGTGAGTGCACGTACGAGTTGCTGCATCCGTCCTGTTGACCGGCCTGCTGATCGCCGGCTGCGTGAACAAGCCGCCCCCGGCCCCGGCGGCGGCGATCGCCCCCGACCCGTTCGGCTACCAGAAGCGCTCCGCCGTCTGCACCGTGAGCCCGGTGGCGCCTGGTGCCGCCGGACGCAGCGTGACCATGGCGGTCCGCTCCGACGACGGGCTGTGCACCGTCGCAGTGTCGCAGCCGGACGGGACCGCCTACGCATCGTTCCTGCTGCAGGATCTGCCAGAGCACGGCAAGGCGTTCATCCACAACTACAACAACCAGACCCTGGTCGACTACACGGCGACCACCGCCTATGCCGGCCCGGACGGCTTCACCGTCAGCCTGGTGCCGAGCACCGGCGGCCCCCGGACCCTGCTGCACGTGGTGGCCAGCGTGGACGCGACCGGTGTCGTGCGTCCGGCCGTCGTGACGCCCTACGCCGCGCCTGCCAAGGGCGGCACGCACAAGACGACCAAGCGGTCGCATCGCAAGGTCGTCAAGAAGACGACCCAGAACTGAAGACGAGGCAGAGCTCCTGAGCGCCCCGGGACCGGGTCAGGCGGCCCTGGCCCCGGGCAGCGCCAGCAGCGCCTCGCGTCCCAGCCGGGTGCAGAACGGGCCGAACCCTTCCTCCGGCAGGCCCTGCAGCGCCCAGGCCTCGAACAGCGGCGCGAAGGCATCGCCAAGCCCGGCTTCCGGCACCCGGTCGAGCAGACGGAACGACAGGGTGTGGCCGTCGAAGTCGCCCCCGACATAGATCGCGTAGTGCCCGGGGATGCGGCCGACTAGCCCGATGTCGCCGGCATAGGAGCGGGCGCAGCCGTTCGGGCAGCCGGTGATGCGCAGGCTGATCCGCCGGTCCTGCAGGCCGTGCCGGCGCAGCAGCCCGTCCAGGGTGGCGACGATCGGTTCGCGCACTCGCTCGGCCTCGGTCAGTGCCAGGCCGCAGGTCGGCAGGGCCGGGCAAGCGAGAGCAAAGCGCGAAAAGGTGGACAGCGCGGTCGCCGGCACCACGCCGTGCCCGGCCAGCACCTGGTCGATCGCCCCCCGGTCCTCCGGCCGTATGTTGGACAGCAGCACGTCCTGCTGCGCCGTCATCACCGGGTCCGTCCGGTACTGCTGCACCACCTCGCGCAGCGCCGTGCGCAGCATCACCGCCTCGGTATCCCCGATCCGTCCGGACGGCACCGGCACCCCCAGCCACCACAGCCCGTCGCCCTGCTCGTGCCAGCCGAGCAGCTCGGGGATGTGCAGCCGGTCGGTGGGACGCGGCTCCTCCAGCACCTCGCCGTAATAGGAGTCGAGGGTGCGCTTCGTCCACTGCAGGCCGTGATCCTCGACCACGTATTTCAGCCGGGCGCGCCTGCGGTCGGTGCGGTCGCCGTGGTCGCGCTGCAGGCGGATCACCGCCTCGACCACCGCGAGCAGCCGGTCCGGGCCGACGAAGCAGATCGGCGAGGCCAGGCGCGGAAAGGTGTCGGCACGGTTGTGCGTCATGCCGAGCCCGCCACCGACCGCGATGTTGTAGCCCTGCAACCGGTCCGCCTCGTCGAACAGCGCGATCGCAGCCAGATCGTTGGACAGCACGTCGGCGCTGTTGTCCTCAGGCACTGCCAGGCCGATCTTGAACTTCCGCGGCAGGTAGGTCGGGCCGTACAGCGTCTCGGTCTCGTCGTATCCAGCGACCGGTTCCTCGTCGAGGAAGATCTGGTGATAGCCGCGGCTGCACGGCAGCAGCGCCGCCGACAGCATGTTCGCGTCCGCGCGCAGCCTGTCGTGGCGCGCGTCGCGACGGGGTGCCGCGGTGGTCATCAGGTTGCGCACAACGTCACCGCAGGCGGACAGGGTGGTCAGCAGGGTGTGGTTGATCGCGGCGATCGAGGGCTTGAGCTCGCCCTTCAGGATGCCGTGGAACTGGATGCCCTGGCGGGTGGTGATGCGCAGCGTGCCGTTGGCGTGGCTGTCCGCCAGCCGGTCCAGCCCGAGATACTGCTCGGCCGTCAGCACGCCGCCCGGCATGCGGACCCGGACCATGAACTGGTAGTCCTTCTCGAGCTTCTGCTGCTTGAGCGCGGTCGCGGTGTCGCGGTCGAACTGCTCGTAGCTGCCGTGGAACTTGAGCAGGTTGTAGGCATCCTCGCTGACCTGGATGCCACCCTCCGCCAGCTCCTCGGCCAGCCGCCCGCGCAAGCCCTGACTGCCCTGCTTGAGGGTCTCGACGCCGGTCGGCTTCTTGGGCACGGGAACGGTCTGGTCTGGCACGGGCAATGATCCTGAAAGGCCGGCGGGAGCCGAAGCTCCGGTCGGACACCGTCGAGCGGCTTATCGGGTGGTCGGCTGCTTCACCATGCGCAGGTGGGGCGTCAACGCCGTCCAGCCATCCGGGAACAGGTTCCGGGCGGCCTCGTCGTCGAGGCTCGGCGCGATGATGGCGTCGTCGCCGGAAGTCCAGCTTGCCGGCATAGCCACCTTGTGCCGGTCGGTCAGCTGCAGGCTGTCGATCACCCGCAGCACCTCGTCGAAATTGCGCCCGGCAGAGGGCGGGTAGGTGAGGCTCAGCCGCACCTTCTTGTGCGGGTCGATGACGAACACCGTCCGCACGGCGACGGCGGGATCGGCCTCGGGATGCACCATGCCGTAAAGCATGGACACGAGGCGGTCCGGATCGGCGATCATGGGGAAGTCCACCTGCCAGCCCTGCGTGTCGGCGATGTCGCCTTCCCACCGGCGGTGACTGTCCACCGGATCCACCGACAGGCCGATCGCCTTGACGTCGCGCTTCCGCCATTCCGGCCCGAGCCTGGCGACGGCGCCAAGCTCGGTGGTGCAGCCCGGGGTGAAGTCCCTCGGATGGCTGAACAGTACGCCCCAGGAACTGCCGAGCCAGGCGTGGAAGCGGATCCGGCCCTGGGTCGTGTCCTGCTCGAAGTCGGGCGCGATCTGGCCCAGATGGATGGTCATGAGGGCGTTCCTCGGGCAGCCGACGATCGCGAAGGCCGTGCCTGGTGACAACGAACGGAAATGACAGACGATCAGGCAGCGAAGATCAATCGCACCACGACGCAACGCTGTGATTCAGCCAAAGCGCAGCCTGCCGCCGCGCGGCTCCATCTCATATGGAGAAGCTGATCGGCTCTGCCAGGGGGCGGCGCAGGCCGGCGCCCTCGGCGCGACGTACCAGGTCGTCCAGGGTCAGCTCGTGCAACTGCGCGCGCAGGCTGTCGTCGAACCGGCGCCAGGTCGGCTCGACCACGCGCGCGAACAGTTCTCCCACCGGCCCATCCTCGCCAGCGGCATCCTCCGACACCGCCACCTCGACCACCTCGCTCAGGCGGATGTCGCGGCGCGGTCGGCCGAGGCGGTAGCCGCCGCGCGGCCCGCGCACGCTTTCCAGCAGCGACGAGCGCGACAGGCCCTGCAGCAGCGGCTCGATCCCTCGACGCGCGAGCCCGGCGCGCTCCGCGATGTCGGCGGCGCTGACCGTACCGGCCCGCCCGGCATGGAACGCCACGTCCAGCATGATGAGCACCGCGATCATCGCCCTGTCACGCCGAAGCAGCATCCGGTCCTCCGTTCGGTCGCGACGCGATCCGCAGCCGCGACACCACCGATGCTTAGCAGGAAGGCCGCCGCTTATCCACGATGCTGATTGGTGCTATGACAAGCGCATGGCACGAAAACACATGGCGGCCGCCGACGCCGCGGCGCCGGAGTTCGCCGCCCCGCGCGGGCGCATCTACAGCAGCATCGTCGAGACGGTCGGCGGCACGCCGCTGGTCGCCCTGCCGCGCCTTACGCGCGAGGACGAGCTGCTGGCCCGGATCGCCTGCAAGCTGGAGTTCTTCAACCCGCTCGGCTCGGTCAAGGACCGGATCGGTGCTGCCATGCTGCTGACCGCGGAACGCGAGGGCAGCATCACCCCCGGCCGCACCGTGCTGGTGGAGCCGACCTCCGGCAACACCGGGATCGCGCTCGCCTTCGTGGCGGCCTCGCGCGGCTACCGGCTGATCGTGACCATGCCGGAAGGCGCCTCGATCGAGCGGCGCAAGATGCTGCGGCTGATGGACGTGCAGCTCGAGCTCACCCCGTCGCGGCTCGGCATGGCCGGCGCCATCGCACGCGCCAGGGAGATCCTGGCCGATACCCCAAACTCGTGGATGCCGCGACAGTTCGACAACCCGGCCAACCCGGACATCCACGCCGCCACCACGGCGGAGGAGATCTGGGTCGACACCGGCGGCGACGTCGACATCGTGGTGGCCGGCATCGGCACCGGCGGCACCGCCACCGGCATCGCCCGCGCGCTCAAGCCGCGCCGTCCCGGGCTGCTGGTGTACGGCGTTGAGCCGACCGAGAGTGCAGTGCTGAACGGCGACGAGCCGGGCCCGCACGGCATACAGGGCATCGGTCCCGGATTCTGTCCCGGCGTGCTGGAGCTGGACAGCCTGGACGGCGTGCTCACCGTGTCGGAACGGGAATCGATCGCTGCCGCCCGCCGCTGCGCACGCCTGGAAGGCCTGCCGATCGGCATCTCGTCGGGCGCCGCGCTGCACGCCGCCCTGATGCTGGCACGCAAGCCGGAGCACAGGGACAAGCAGATCGTGGTGATCGTGCCCTCCTTCGCCGAGCGCTACCTATCGACTTCCCTGTTCGCCGGACTGGGCTAGGGCAGCACCCGATCAGGTGGCTTACCTGATCGGTTGAAGACGCTCGTCAAACAACGAGCTGGAGCACTTGAAGTGAGCCTGGGTGGACGGAGAGTGATCTAGCGCCGGTCTGCCGACGGCCTAAGGGCAGCGCCGGTCGTCCAGCCAGCCGGCTGCCTTGACCTCAACGACGCTGGTCCGGGCGACGGGGACCTCCAGGCCGTTGCTCAGCCGCAGCCGGAGGTTGCGGCCGTCCCGACCGAAGCCCCTGACCGCCTGGCGCGCCACCCACCAGGACCGGTGCACCTTCAAGCCCCCCTGTCCCGCAGCGCCAAGCTCCTGCACCGCCTGGCGCAGCGGGATCAGGACCAGGCCGGAGCCCATGGCGGTGTGCACGCGGACATAGTGGTCCTCCATCTGCAACGCGACGACGTCGCGGCCGAGCCCGTCCGGAAGCCGGGCCAGGAGCCGTCCGGATGCCGGTTCCGGGGAAGCCGCCGCGGATGGCGATCCGGCTGCCGGCACTCCTCCAACGTCCCTCGCGAACCCGTAGCCGATGGCCAGCGGAACCGAGATCACCAGGGTCTGCCCGTACCAGGCCAGCAGGCCGATGCGGTCGATCTGGACCGGCCACAGGGTCGCGGCCGCCACGTGACAGAGCAGGGCGAGCGGCATCGCCACCAGCGGCGTCACCACCGCGAGCATGGCGACCCGTGGCAGCCTCCAGCGCGACGCGAGCCGGATCGCCGGCCGCAAGGTCACGCCGAACAGGATCATCCCGGCCCAGACGGCGACGACCCAGTAGGCCACCGTCACCAGGTGGGAGCCGTTCAGATAGCTCCCGAACGGCCCCACCAACCCCAGGAAGAGACCGCTGCTGGTCGCGACCACCAGATTTAGCCCCCACTCGCGCCGGCTCCCGAGAAGCGCCTGCATCCTCCCGCCCTCCGCCACACGCCGCCCGGTCACCGGACGAGGACGCCTGCCGGCCGCCTCGCGAACCCGTTCGCCCGTTCGCGAAGATCGGCCTGCATGGACCGCGAAGCCGGGGCAAGACGCTCGTCCTGCAAACGGAGATGCCCCATGAAACCTTCGCTCCTCCTGGTCGGCCTGGCCGCCTGGCTAGCCGTGTCGTCGGCGGCGTGCGCCGGTCCCGTCGGCTTCACCCGGATCGCCGTTCCCGACGGGGCCAAGCCGCCGCTGGAGGTCGGGATATGGTATCCCACCGCCGCACCGCCCAAGCCCACCCTGGTCGGCTCCTTCGTCCAGACGCTCGCGCCCGACGGCGCGATCCGCGGCAGCCGTCTTCCCCTGGTGGTCATCTCCCACGGGACCGGCGGGGAGCTCACCGGACATAGCGACACGGCCTACGCCCTGGCCGCTTCCGGCTTCGTGGCAGCGGCGCCGACCCACACCGGCGACAACCCGCGCGACCACAGCCGGGCGCTGGACGTCGCCGACCGCGCCCGCCAGCTCCGGACGGTGATCGGGTTCATGGTCTTGCACTGGCATCCCGGGACCGTGGACGCTGCCAGGGTCGGCGCGTTCGGCTTCTCCGCCGGCGGCTTCACCGTTCTCGTTGCCGCGGGCGCGACGCCGGATCTCCGCCTGGTCGGGCCGCACTGCGCCGCACACCCTGCCTTCTTCGACTGCCGGCTCATGGAGGCGCATGGCCAGGACCCGGCCGCCATCGCCGGACCGCCTCCGTCGGCGTTCGTCCATGACGGGCGGATCCGGGCGATCGTGGTGGCCGCACCCGCGCTGGGCTTCACCTTCAGGCGGGGCCTCGCGGCGGTCACCATGCCGGTCCAGCTCTGGCGTGCGGACGACGACAGCGTCCTGCCGTTCCCCGACTATGCCGACGCGGTGAAGGCCGGGCTGCCGGGTAACCCCGAGATGCACGTCGTGCCGAACGCGGACCATTACGACTTCCTGGCACCCTGTCCGGAGGCACTCGCCCAGGCCGTCCCGTCGATCTGCGTCAGCCGGCCGGGCTTCGACCGGACGGCGTTCCACCGGGCGTTCAACGACAGCGTGACGGCGTTCTTTCGGCGCACGCTCGGGACCTGACCGGTCCGTGCGCCGCCGCCGGTGCCGCCCAGGCGAGCCACCGACCCGTCTGGCCAGGAAGCAGTGACAGGTCGGGTCCCAGCCTCCCGGTCATCCTCATCCGACCGGCCGGGTTCGATCGGACGATGTCCTAGCGCAGGATGATCTCGACGCGCCGGTTCTGCGGCTCGCGGCTGTTCGGGCCGGTGGCGACGAGCGGACGGGTCTCGCCATAGCCGTGGATGTCGATCGCCGCCGCCGGCACCCCGTCATGGATCAGCTCGACCTTGACGCTGGTGGCACGGCGCAGCGACAGGCCCTGGTTGTAGCGCGCCCCTCTGCTGCCGCCGTGGATGGAGGAGGTGTCGGTGTAGCCGTCCACCTCGAGGCGCGTGGTCTGCACGTGGGTCGAGGCCTGCGCCGCCTGCGCGACGATCTCGCGGGCACGCGCGGTCAGCACCGAGCGGTCCCAGTCGAAGAACACGAGGTAGGTGCGCGCTTCCGCCGGCGCCGGTGCGGCCGGCACCACCGGGGGCTGGGCGGCAGGCGGCGGCGGGGCCGGGTTGAACTCGTAGCGCACGCCCAGCAGCAGCGAGTGGTTGAAGTTGGTGGTGATGTCCTGGTTGCCGCGCGAGATGCCGTAGGGCTTGGGCCCGAATGCCCCCTCGGTGCCGATGCCGTCGCCGGTGAAGCGCTGCGGCCCCAGGATGGAGGTGAAGCGGTACTCCAGCGTGCTCGACAGCCCGACCACCCAGGGCACCGGCACCGACAGGCCGAAGATGCCCTGGTAGGCGAAGTTGCCGTCGGTACCGCCCAGACGCTCGGCATAAGGATAGTTGGTGCCGCTGTAGTGCTCGGCCGCATGCGTCCAGATGTAGCCCGCGCCGGCGCCGAAATACGGGTAGAGCCAGCTCTTGCCGATGTCCATGTCGAACAGCGCGTTGACCATTCCGCCGTAGTCTTCCTGGTAGCCGCCGGCGAGGGTGGGGAACCGGGTGCCCCGGAAGTGCTGCAGCGGGTCGTTGCGGTAGTTGCCCTCGACCTCCAGCCGCAGCCCGTTGCCGAAGCCCCAGCCGACGCTGCCGAGCCCGACCTCGCCGGCGCCATAGCGCAGCTCGCCGCTCGGCTGCTGCGGCGATAGCCGCACCGTCTGGTCCTGAGCCAGGTTGCCGCCCCCGGCGACGCCGACATACAGCCCTTGAACCGGCTGTGCACGAGCGATGCCGCTCATCGCAGCCACCGCGCAGGCGGTCCCCACCAGCAAGCCGAACCGTCTCGTCATCGTCACGTGCCCCTCCGCGCGCGCAGCCGGCCGGCGCGGATGGCCCTCGACGCCATCGGACAGCCAAGCCGCGACCGCTTCCTCCCGTCGCACGTAGCCGGTTTTTTCGCCAGGAAGAAGCGCCGCCGACGCGTCCTCGCGTACGGCAAGGTCGGTCCGGGCAGAAATGGCCAACCCTGCCAGCCCGAGCCAGGCAGCATTCGTGTCATTTTTGCAACATTTCCGCCGAAGAGGCCGAAACCGTTCCATGCCGCTATTGCATGGGTGCCCTGCCATGAACTTTAAGTGTGTCACGAACCGGTTACGTGCCGACGGGCGGGTAGACGGTCCTGATTTGCCAGGACGGCATCCGGCAGCATCGTCTGTCGGACAGTGTGGCGTTGAACAGATGAAGGCCGTCCCCCTGGCGGACCCTCATCGAACGCTTCGCCGTATCCTGGCCGCACGTTCATTTTCCCGCCGGCCCGGACTGGAGTATTTGAAGATGACACGTCATCATTTTTCCCTGCGCGGCGTTCTGAAAGGGTCGGTGGCGGCGCTGGCGTTGAGCCCCGTGCTGGGCGCGTTCCCCGCCTATGCGCAGCTCGCGCCGAACTCGAACGCCAGCGCGACGGCAAGCAATCCCGATTCCTCGTTCCTGGGCCCGGTGCCAACCTTCGCGCAGACGACCTCGAGCCAGCCTGCCGCATCGGGCACGTCCGGAACGTTCGCCTCGGATCCCGGCCTCCAGTTGGCGCAGATCGCCCCGGTCCCGTTTGCCGCGTCCGGCGCCTCGACCGCCCCTGGTGCCGGCGCGCCGGCCGCGGAGAACATCGAGGTGACGGGAACGCGGTTGCGGACCAGCAACGTGACCAGCGAGGCGCCGATCACCGTCGTCACCGCCAAGCAGATCGAGCAGTCCAGCTCGCAGACGATCGAGGACGTGTTGCGGAAGGTCGCCGCCGTCGGCAGTTCGGGCAACTTCGCCAGCACCAACAACGGCGGCAACGGCTCGTCCTGCATCGACCTGTTCAACCTCGGCATCAGCCGCACGCTGGTGTTGGTGGATGGGCGCCGCTTCGTCCACTCCGCCTACGGCGACGGCAACGACTGCGTCGATCTCGACACCATTCCGATCCAGATGGTCGACCGCATCGAGGTCCTGAAGGACGGCGCCTCGACCATCTACGGCGCCGACGCGGTGGCCGGCGTCGTCAACATCATCACCAAGAAGAGCTACTCGGGCACTCAGCTCAACCTGGGGGGCAACATCACCGCGTCCGGCGACAACAAGCAGGGCGACATCTCCGGCATCACCGGCTTCGACTTCGCGCAGGGTCGCGGCAACGTCGAGATCAGCGGCCGCTACCTCCAGCGCCAGCCGGTGCTGCAGAAGGACCGCGACTGGGCGGATCCGATCGTGACCGGCGACAACGGTCCCGGTCAGCCCTTCACCTTTGGCTCAGCCGTACCGGAAGCCGGGCGGTACTTTGGCGCCAACTCCGGTAGTGACATCACTACCCTCAACAACCACATCGCCCCGTTCCAGAACCAATACAACGGTGCCAACAGCTCCCAGCCGAACGTCAACGGCCGCTACGACAACGGCTTCGACAGCTTGCTCTCCGATTACGAGTCACAGGGAAACCTGGCCGGCGAGGCGCATTACGATGTCAACGACCACCTGACCGCCTATGCCTCAGCCTTCTACACGCACAAGAATACCGAGACGCAGTTGTCCGGCCAGCCGGTCACCGGCAACCCCAACTTGGCGTCGGTGCTGACCATCCCCCAGGGCAACCCGTTCGCCGAGGGGTTCGGCATCAACGAGCCGTTGACCGGGTTCCGCCGCACCACCGACATCGGCCCGCGCTCGATCTACACCGGGACCGACACCTGGCAGGCGACCGTCGGCGCACGCGGCAACATCATCGGCAACTTCGATTATGACGCCTACTTTACCTACGGCTATTCGGACACCACGATCACGTCGAGCAACCTGATCAACTTCACCCATTTCGAGAACGCGCTCGGATCCGACGGCAACCTCACCGATCCGTTCAATGGGAGCCTATGCAGCGCAGCGCAGGGCTGCGCATTGCTCAACCCATTCGGCGCCGGCAACATCAGCTCCGCAGCCGCGAAATACGTGTCGTTCACGGCCGATGCCAACGCGTTCTACCAGTTCCGCGACTATGGCGGCAGCATCACCAACAACAAGCTGGTGCAACTGCCATATGGCCCGCTCGGGCTGGCGGTCGGCTTCGAGTACCGCCAGGAGAACGGGGCCTACCATCCGGATCCGACCATCGAGTCCGGTGTATCGACCTCGGCGCAGGAATTTCCCACCGGCGGCGGCTTCGACGTCGGCGAGGTGTTCGGCGAGCTGAACATCCCGATCCTGAAGAACGTCATCGCAGCCAAGGATCTGTCTGCCGACGTGTCCGGCCGCTGGTCCGACTACAACACCTTCGGCGGGGTGCAGAACTTCAAGGCCGGGCTGAACTGGTCGCCGACCCAGGACATCCGCTTCCGCGCCAACATCGGCACCTCCACGCGCCAGCCGGCGATCGCCGAGGCGTTCGGCGGCGATACGCTGAGCTTCGAGCAGGGCAACGATCCCTGCACGCCTTCGCAGATCAGCACCTATGGTGCGGCCAACGGCATCGTCGCCGCCAACTGCGCCAGGCAGCACCTTCCCGCCGGTTTTGCGCAGAACGGCGACCAGATCGCGACCCTCGTCGGCGGCAACCCGCAGCTTCAGCCGGAGACGTCCCGCACCTACACCATCGGCACTGTGCTGACGCCGCGCTTCCTGCCGAACTTCTCCGCCGAAATCGACTACTACCACACCTCGATCAACAACCAGATCGGCGAGGTACCGGTGCAGTTCGTCGAGGACCAGTGCTATACCAGCGCCAACCAGAGCAGCCCGTTCTGCGCCGATGCCGGGCAGCGCAACGGCTCGGGCAACATCTCACTGGCCACCGCGCCGTTCGAGAACCTGGGCGTGGTGCGCACCAATGGCATCGATTTCAACATGAACTACCTGCTGAAGCTGCGCGGCCACAACACCCTCAGCTTCACCAACGAGCTGGTCGACACCATCGGCTACACCGAGCAGCTCACCAACGGCGGCCCGTTCATCAACCTCAAGGGCACGCTGAACACCGTCCTGGGCGGCGGCCTGTACCCGGTCGGCGTGCCGGTGATCCGTGACAACGTCACCAGCACCTATGCGCACGGTCCGTTCAGCTTCAGCTGGACTGTCCGCTACATCGACGGCATGACCTACAACGAGGGCGGCGCGAACTTCACCTCTGCCCTGCGGTTCTACAAGACCAACGAGGTGTTCTACCACGACATCGTCGCGACCTATAACTTCAAGCGGGTCCAGCTCGTCGCCGGCATCGACAACCTGCTCGACCGTACTCCTCCATTCGCGCTCGATGGTTCCGAGAACACTGCGTCGAACGTCTACGACATCTACGGCCGCACCTTCTATGCGAGGCTTCAGGTCAGGTTCTGATCCTTCGCGGACTGGCCGCCTCATCATGGCCGTGCGACTTCGGGTCGCACGGCCATGATGGCGTCAGGGAGCCGGCGGCAGCTCGCGCAGCATCGGTGCCAGCTGATCGGCATGGTCGCGCCAGCGGCCGACGCCTGCGGCATTGATCGGCTGGCGCACCTGGGCGCGGCTGGCGGTGCCGACGCGGCGGTCCTGCTCGAAGAACCGCTCGCAGGCTGCATCGTAAGGCAGCTCCAGAAACGCCAGGACGCGGCGCAGCGTAGCGTCGAAATCCCCGAGCCACTCGGCGTGGTCGAGCAGCAACATCGGCGACGGCAGGCTCGTCCGCCAGTGCTCCAGTAGGCGTGCACAACCAGCCATGTACCAGCCCAGGTCGGCAAGGTCGTGCGCGTAGGGATGATGGCCGATGAAGCGATGCCCGAAAATCGAGGCGCCGACGTCGCGCAGGTCGCGCGTGCAGCAGATGATCCGGGCCCCCGGCAGCAGCGTCGCGATGAAGCCGAGCTGGAACAGGTTGTCCGGCATCTTGTCGAGCACGCGCGCCGCCTCCGGCGCCAGCGCATGCAGCGCCGCCAGGTAGTCGCTTGACGACGCGGTGAGCGTCTTCGCGTCGAGCGCCGCGGCGCGCGTCATCGCCGTCGCGGCGTTCTCCGTCCCAGTCAGCCGCGCCAGCGTCTCGCGGACCGCCAGCCGCTCGCCGGCGCCATGCACCATGGGATGGGCACTGAGGATCTGTTCCAGCAGCGTGGTGCCGGTGCGCGGCAGCCCGACGATGAAGACCGGTGCCGGATCCCGGATTGCCGACTGCGGCCCGTCGGCCAGGCGTTGCGCGTCGAAGCCGCGCAGGATCGCCGTCAGGTAGGCGTCGTGGTCGTCGCGGAAGAATGGCTGTGCCAGGCGCAGCAGCGCGTGCCCATGCCGCCAGTGCTCGAAGGCGGCGGCACGCCGACCTTCCGCTTCCCGCATCTCCGCCAAGTCGAACTGCGCGTCGATCCGCTGCTCCAGCGTTCCGCTGCCGCGACGCCGCGACAGGTCCGCCACCCGGTCAGCGAGCGCCGCCGCCTCGCGACGGCCGGCGCGGCGCGCGAGCAGGCAACGCAGCCAGGTCAGCAGGAGATCAAGCTCCCGTACCGAAGCGCGCTGCACATCGGTGATCGCGCGTTGCGCGGCGTCGCCGTGGCCGAGTGCTACGAGTGCCTGCGCCCTCTGCGCCTGCCAGTGCGGCCGTAGCGGCTGGTCCGGGGAAGGGGGCGCGGCGTCCAGCAAGACGAGCGCCGGTCCTGCGTCGCCGTCCAGCACTAGCCGGCTGGCCAAGTGCACGCGAGCCAGGAGGCAGTCGGGATCACGCTCCAGCACCGCCCGCAGGCGCGCTGTTGCCGCCAGGGGCTGGCCGCAGAGATGGTCCACCAGCGCCAGTTCCGCCTCCGCCACCGCATGGCGCGGCTGCAACGCGACCGTCTCCATGAACGCCGCGCGCGCGTCCGATATCTTGTCCAACCTGAGGCAGGCCCGGCCGAACGCCAGCCATGCCGCGGCCAGGTCCTTCGTCTCGGCATTGCCGGATGTCCGCAGCACCGCGATGTCCGCCAAACAGACGGCGTGCGCGGCTTCCGCCAGCGATGGTGCGAGGGCAGCCGCCTGCCGTGCCGACCGTCTTGCATCTTCCGGCCGGTCGAGCTTCAGCAGCGTCCGCGACAGGTGGATCAGTGGGGCCGGATCCGCGGGCGCCAGCGAAGTGGCGTCCCCGAACGCCGCGGCCGCTTCAGTATATTGCTCAGCGGCATGCAGGCCGATCCCGTGCCAGAGTGCTGCCAGTGGATCCCGCGGTGTCAGTCGGCAGGCGCGGCTGAGGTACGGCACACCCTCGGCCGGCGTGCCGATCCGGACCAGTGCCAGGCCGCACATCCGCAGCAGGGCCGGGTCGAGCAGTCCCGCCGCCAGCAGGGGTACGAGCATGTCCACCGCCGTTCCATAGTCGCCGGCCTCGAAGCAGCCGACCGCCCGACGGCGCGCGGCTGCGTCCGGCTCGGGAAAGGCGGAGGATCCTGATGATCGCTGGTCCTGAATGTGCCTTGATCCTGTCGCCGGAAGATGATCGGCTGCCGAGTATCGCGGTCCGCTCAACCGTGTCGTGCGCCTGTGACCTCGTGACCGGCTCTTTCTAATCCCAGGATAGTCCCATGACCACCAAGACGATGACTGGCGGCGCCGCCTTCCTGCTGCTGTTCGCGCTGGCGGCCTGCGATTCCGGCCCCTATGACCCCTCCGCCCACCGCCGGGCCGACGCCCCTACCGGAAGCCTCCTGTCCGGCACCGATACCGGGGTCGACAAGAACGGCAACATTGGCGGCAATCCGTCGATCAGCACCAACGCTGGCAGCGGTGCCGGGGCCGGCAAGTGATCGCCGGCTGCGGCTGACAGGGGCGAATCACCCCTTGATCAGCATCGCCTGCGAGGTCGGCAGCTCCACCGCGCGCTCCGGCTTGTCGGCCAGGAACTCGTCGAACGCTTCCCGCACGCCGCCGAGGTAGGAATAATCGTGGCTGACGATCACGCCGCCCGGCAGCATGCGCGGATAGAAGAACTGCAGGCAGGCCAGCGTGCCCTCCTTCAGGTCGACGTCCAGGTGCACCAGCGAGAACTTCCGGTCCGCGCAGGACACGTCCTCCCCGGTGAACATGCCCTTGTGGAACACCAGGTTGGGCCGGTCGGACAGGTATGACCGCACCGCCTCCAGCGAGGCGGCGTAGTGGCCCTGCCGCATCGACCGTCGCTCTGCGCCGTCCGGTTCCGGCAGGCCCTCGAAGGTGTCGAACAGGTGCAGCTCGTCGGGCTGCCCGCCGAGGCTGATCAGCTTGGCCGAGCAGCCCTGGAATACGCCGACCTCGGCCATCACGCCCCCGACCGCCGCCTGGGTGCGCGCCAGCGAGTGGATCATGAACGCCTCGTTGCCGCTGAGCAGGCTTTCGCGCTCGCGGCGCACCTGCCGGATCAGCCGCATCGGACCGCGCTGCTTGTGGCCGCCCAGGATCGCCAGCTCCACCGTCGCCAGGACCCCCACGGTCAGCCTGCGCACGGCGCGGCTGCGTGCGAACAGGCGATGCACGATGGCTTGCGGCTTGGGCGTGCGGCCGCGGGCGGAGGCGGTGCGTGGCGTCGATGACAGGACGGCGTCGGAAATCGTCGTTACTCCGGAAGGAATGGGGGGAGGATGTCGGGCAGGGCAGACCGGGTGGTTCCTGCGCTCGGTGCGTCTACCACAGATCCATGGAACCGGCCGGACGCTAACCGACACCGCTGACCTTGCCGGGGTGGTCGGCACGGCGCAACGGAGGAGGACGTGAATGGAGCAACATCAGGCACGCTGCAAGGCGGCCCTGGGCCGGCTGGCGCGACCTGCGCGTCATTCCCGGACGCACCGTCACATCGAACGCGGCCGCGAACGGGCCGACCACGATTGCAGGACTAGTGCGCCTCGCTGATCCGGGTGCGGCAGTCCGGAGACGCTGGCGCAACGCCTGCGGGATCGACACGAGCGATCTTCCAGACCTGGCCGGTCTCGACCATGTGGACGCACAACTCGGCATGGCCAACCGCCCCAAGCGTCACGAGCAGATGTGGGTCGTTCGGCAAGCCGTCTGATACCGCTGCCGATATGTGCGTCATCCGATCGGAGGCATGGTGATCCTGAACCTTCAGCAAATAGTCGGCGTCCTCGGCAAGCCTTCCTGTCCGATGATCGGCCCGAAGATGTTCAAGCAGCTTCGGAGCGGCATAAGCCTCGACCTGGTCGTTGAGGATCGGGGCCGCGTTGTTGACGGTCCTGCCTGTGCGCCTGCCACGATGACGATCGCCGCACCTGAAACGAACTGCGCTACCGCTCTTCATCGCATCGCCAATGTCCATGAATTCATACCCTGGCCGAACCGTCCGGCAAGCCGATCCGGTGCTCGCCATCGTCCATGCGACCATCGGAGTACCCGGGAAGCGGCCGGATGACAGCAACATGCCTGGTCTTCAAGGCGCTCCAGCCACCAACTCGGAGAAGCCTGTTGCCGTCGGTTCCTGCCCAGATCCTTGGCCTCCAGGATCGGAACGAGGTGGATCCCGCCCATTCCGATCGCCAGCCGGACGAACCGGGTGCGTCGTGACTGGCTGGAAGCCAGAGTGCCTGACCGGAAATGCGTGACCGCCTCGCGATACCCCATGGCATGTCCGGTATCGTCCACCTTCCGGATCGTCACGTAGCTGGTCCGCTTGGCCGGGACAAAGCTACACGATCGTCGCCTCGAACGGCGGAACCAGGTCGGGCCCCTCGATCTCCAGCACCCACAGGTCGGGATCGCGTCCGACCTGCCGCGCGACATAGGCGTCGGCGCCCTCCTGGTCGACCGGGACAATGCCGGTGCCACGGGTCCAGGCGTCCTCGCCGTCGGCCGTGCGCGCCTGCGTCAGCACCACCATGCGGCCGTCGCGGTCGCGCAGCACCACCAGGATGCCGCCCGCATCCGCGTCGCCCCGACGCAGCACCATGCCGGAGCGGCCGAGCTGGTGCGCGCGACGCAGCGCGGCGCTGGCCCACAGCCCGGCCTTCAGCCGTGCCCCGGTCATGCGCCCGCCCTCACGGCACCGGCTCGGCCGCCTGCGGCACCAGCGCCGCGTCGTAGGCGCCGGGCGTGTCCAGCAGCGCGCGCGCGGCGTCGAGATCGGCATCGGTGCCGATGGCGGCCGGGCAGGCGGCACGCAGGTCGAGGATCCGCGCCACCGCGAGCGGCGAGCGCGCCGCCCGGCTCTGCACCACCGCGTCGCGCTCGTCGAAGCTGCCCGCGGCCAAGTCCTGCAGCTGCTGGTCGAGCCTGGCCTGGCCGAGGCTGGTGCACAGCTGCGGGATCACCCCCAGCCCCTGCAGCGGCCAGCCGAGCGGCGCCAGCACGCGGCTCCAGGTGACAAACAGCTCGCCGCCGTCGGGCAGCTGGGCGATGAACTGCACCAGCCCCTTGCCCAGCGTGGCGCTGCCGACCACCACCGCGCGGCGATGATCGGCGAGTGCGGCCGCCATGATCTCGGCCGCACTCGCGGTGCGCCCGTCCACCAGCACCACGATCGGCACCCCCTCGGTCAGGTCGCCGCCCTGCACCGCCCAGACGTGGTTCGCTTGGGGGTCGCGCCCCTTCGCCGTCACCGCCACCCCGTGGTCGAGCACCAGCGCCACCGACGTCACCGCCTGCTGCAGGAAGCCGCCGCGGTTGCCGCGCAGGTCGACGATCAGCCCGTGTAGCGCAGCACCCGCCTTGGCCCCCGCGCCGCGCTGCATCGCCTGCTCCAGGAACTGGCTCATCTCCTGCGCGGTGTCGGCGGAGAAGCCGGTCACCCGGATCACCACGATGTTGCCGTTGCTGAAGGCGAACACGGTTTCCGGCGGCACCGCGGCGCGCACCACCGGGACCCGTATCGGCGGGTGCCCAGGTGCCGCCACGACCAGCACCACCGTGCTGCCCGGCTCGCCCTGCAGCGCGCTCGCGACCGCGTCCGGATCCTGGCCGCGCACCGGCTCCCCGTCGATCGACGACAGGCGCATGCCGACCGAGATCCCGGCCGCCCAGGCCGGCCCGTTGGTGTTGACCGACGACACCATCAGCGACCGGCCCTGGCGGGTCACGCCGAGACCCGCTTCCGCGGTGCCGCCGGTGCGCACGGTGCGTTCGGTCTCGGCCGGCGCCGGCGCCACGTAGCGCGAGTACGGGTCGAGGTGGTTGAACAGCTCGTCGAAGAAGCTCTGGATCACCGCCTGCTGGCCGGCGTCGCGTATTGCCGGCGACCCGGCCCAGGCCGCCGCGGCCATGCCGACCGCAAGCCGGGCCCAGCCGGCGGTGTCATCGGAAGCAGGCGGCGCGCGCTCGAACAGCAGGCCGCGCGGCGTGGACAGGCGGATCGCCCCCCGCGCCGTGGCCGAGCCCTCCACGGACAGGTCCGGATCGATCGCCGTCAGCCCGTTCAGCCCCCACACCGTGAGCTGCTGCGCGGTGTGCGGCTCCAGCGTGCGGGGTTGCAGCACCGACAGCGCGGTCTCGATCACGCTCGCCGCCAGCGCCTGGTCCAGCCCGGGACCTGGGACCGGCTCGGCTTGACCGTTCCCGGCCGCGGCGGCCAGAAGCAGGCAGGCCAGCAGGCAGCAGAACGCGAGCCGCCTGCGTGCGCGGTCGCGCCGCCGCCGCGTCCGGCGTCGGGTTAGCAGAAGCGGCACGCGGGCACCCGCGCCGGCATCCAGCCCCGGACGACCGATCCTCACGGAACGCGCTTGCCGGGTCCCCGGAGGCGCCGGTCGGCCTGACGCGCCGACGTGGCCGGCGCGTCGTCGCCGATGGCGAACAGCAGCCCGCCGGTCAGCGGCGCCGCCTCGACCAGCCGCACCGCGACGGCCTGCGCCAGGCGATACGCCATGCCGCTCCGCCTGCCGATCAGCGCCTGTGCCGCTTCGTCGTGCATCCAGATTTCGTCGGCTCCCGAGGGAGCGGAAAGGGAGGAGATCGGCACCAGCCCGCTGGCGCCGGTTTCTGCCAATGTGACGAAAAGCCCGAACCGGGTCACGCCGGAAATGCGCGCCGGGAAGGTGGCGCCGATTTTGTCCGCCATGTGTGCAGCGATGTAACGCTCGACCGCGTCGCGCTCGGCCAGCGCCGCCCGCCGCTCCGTGGCGGTGACGTGCGCGCCGGCATCGGCGAAGCCTGCCCCGTCCTCGGTCCCAAGCCCGTCGCCGCCGAGCCTGAGCCCGCCGATCAGCGCCCGGTGCACCAGCAGGTCGGCATAGCGGCGGATCGGGCTGGTGAAGTGCGCATATTCCGGCAGCGCCAGTCCGAAATGCCCGATATTGTCCGGGCCATACTCCGCCTGCGACTGGCTGCGCAGCACCATCTCGTTGACCAGCGGCGCCTGCTCGGTGCCGGCGACGCGCGTCAGCACCGCGTCGAGGTCCGCCGGGCGTATCTCGCCGGCCGGCTTCAACGGGATGTCCAGCGTGCCCAGGAACGCACGCAGCGCCTCCAGCTTCTCCGGCGACGGCGGCGCGTGCACCCGGAACATGCAGGGCTGGTGCAGCCGTCCCAGCTCCTGCGCCGCGGCCACGTTGGCCAGCACCATGAACTCCTCGATCAGCCGGTGGCTGTCCAGGCGCGCCCGCGGCACGATCGCCGCGACCCGCCCATCCTCGATCACCACCTTGCGCTCCGGCAGGTCGAGGTCGAGCGTGCCGCGCCGGGTGCGCGCCCCCAGCAGCGCCCGGAACGCCCCATACAGGCTGTCCAGCAGCCCCTCCGGCAGGGCGAGCACCGCGTCGCCGTCATGCGCCGCCTGCACCTGCTCGTAGGTGAGGCGGGCGGCGCTGCGCATCAGGCCGCGGCCGAACCGGTGCGCGTGCTTGGCGCCGTCCGCGCCGATCCGCATCTCCACGAACAGGCAGCCGCGCCCTTCCCCGGCCTTGAGCGAGCACCAGCCGTTGGACAGCGCCTCGGGCAGCATCGGCACCACGCGGTCCGGGAAGTACACCGAGTTGCCGCGCAACCGTGCCTCCCGGTCGAGCGCCGAGCCGGGACGGACGTAGTGCGCGACGTCGGCGATCGCGACCACCAGCCGATAGCCGCCCGCGTTGTCCGGATCCGGCTCGGCGAACACCGCGTCGTCGAAGTCGCGCGCGTCGGCGCCGTCGATCGTCACCAGCGGCACCGCGCGCAGGTCGGTGCGCCCGGACAGCTCCACCCCCGTCGCCGCCTCCGCCTGCTCGACCACCTCGGCCGGGAAGTGCTGCGGGATGTCGTGCGCATGCAGGCAGAGCAGGCTGACCGAGCGCGCGTCGCCCATCCGCCCCAGCCGCTCGACGATCCGCACCGGCTTGAGTCCCAGCCCCATCTGCGGCAGCGGCTCGGCCAGCACGATCTCGTTCGGCTCCGCGTCCCCGGTCTCGCCGGCCGGCACGCTCCATTCCGCCTTGACCCGCCGGTCGACCGGGACCACCCGCCCGGCCTCGGGCAGATGGCCGCGCCGCACCGGCGCGTCGTCGGCAGGCAGCGGGCGGTAGACCCCGAGCACGCGGCCGGGCCGTGCCTCCAGCCGCCGGACCGTGCGCCCCTGGTAGCGCCCCTGTCCGATCGGCTTCAGCCGCGCCAGCACGCGCTGGCCGGGCGCCAGGGCGGTGCGTCCGCGCAGCTCGGGATGCATGACCACCAGCGGCGGCGGCCCGGCCCCCTCCCAGCCGACCGGCCGCGCCAGCGCGTCGCCGTCGCCGTCGATGCCGGTCACCTGCACCACGGCCTCCTCCGGCAGCCGGCCGGGGCTGGCGAAGCGGCGGGCGCCGGCAGGAACGAGCTCGCCCTCGCGCTCCAGCGTCTTCAGCAGGTCGCGCAGCGGCACCCGGTGCTCCGGCCCGAGCCCGAACGCGCGCGCCACCTCGCGCTTGCCGACGCGGCCGCCCGACTCCGACACGAAGCGCCGGATCGCCTCGCGCGACGGGAACGTGCCGGTGCCGCGCCCGTCGGTGTCCTCTCCTTGCGCGACCGGCGCGTCCGCCGGCGGACGCTTCGGCATCAGGCGCGGGTCTTGGACGCGGCCCTGCCGGACCCGGCCGCAGCCACCTTAGGGGGCGGCTTGGCCCGGCTCGCCGGCTTCTTCGCCGCCACCTTGCCGGCCACAGGCTTGACCGCCTTGGCCGTGATCTTCGGCGACGGCGGCTTCGGCGCAGCACTCGCGACCGGCGCCGCCCGTTTCGCCGGCTTGGCCTTGACCGCCGCACCCTTCTTGCCGCGCGGCTTGAGCGGCTTGCCCTTTTCCGCCAGCAGCGGCACCGCCTCCGCCAGCGTGAACTCCTCCATGGAGCGATCGCGCGGCAGGTTGGCGACGACCTGCCCGTGCTGCACGTACGGCCCGAACCGGCCCTTGCGCACCAGCACCGGCTCGCGGTCCTTCGGATGGTCGCCCAGCGTGCGCACCGAGGCCAGCTTCTTGCCCAGCACGTCCACCGCCCGGTTCATGCCGACCTCGAGGATGTCGTCGTCCTTTTCCAGCGAGGCGAAGATGGCGCCCATCTTCACGTACGGCCCGAACCGGCCGATCCCGGCCTCGATCGGCTCGCCCAGCTCCGGATGCAGCCCCACCAGGCGCGGCAGCGACAGCAGCCCGACCGCCTGCTCCAGGGTGACGGTGTCGCCCTCGAAGCCCTTGGGCAGGGTGGCGCGCCGGGGCTTGGCCTTCTTGTCGTTCGGGTCCGGCTCGCCCTGCTGCACGTACAGCCCCCACGGTCCGCGCTTGACCGTGACCTCCTCGCCGGTCTCCGGGTGGGTGCCCAGCGCGCGCATCCCGTCCTTCAGCTCGCCGCCCTCGCCCTCCTTGGCATCGATCACCAGCCTCCGGGTGAACTGGCAGGCGGGATAGTTCGAGCAGCCGATGAACGAGCCGTAGCGGCCGAGCTTGAGCCCGAGCCGCCCGGTGCCGCAGGCGGTGCAGGTGCGCGGGTCGCCGCCATCAGCGCGGGCGGGGAAGAAGTGCGGACCCAGATCGGCGTCCAGCGCGTCGATCACGTCCGAGATCTTGAGGTCCTTGGTCTGCGCCACCGCGTGCGAGAACGCTTCCCAAAACTTGGCCATCACCGCGCGCCAGTCCGCCCGGCCGTCGGAAATGTCGTCGAGCTGCTCCTCCAGCCCGGCGGTGAACTGCGGGTCGACGTAGCGCTCGAAGAACGAGGTCAGGAACGCCGTCACCAGCCGGCCGCGATCCTCGGGAATGAAGCGCCGGTTCTCCAGCCGCACGTAGTCGCGGTCGCGCAGCACGGTCAGGATCGAGGCATAGGTGGAGGGCCGGCCGATGCCGATCTCCTCCATCTTCTTGACCAGGCTGGCCTCGGAGAACCGCGGCGGCGGCTGGGTGAAGTGCTGGTCCGCCGCCACCGCGCCGCGCTTCAGCGGGTCCGCCTCGCGCATCGGCGGCAGCATCCGGCCGTCCTCGTCCTCCGCCCCCTTCGTGTCGGCATCGTCCCGCCCCTCGGCGTACAGCTTGAGGTACCCGTCGAAGGCGACGATCGAGCCATTGGCGCGCAGCCTGGCCCGGCCGGCCGGCTCGGCGATCTCCACCACCACCTGGTCCAGCTCGGCCGACTGCATCTGGCTGGCGACCGCGCGCTTCCAGATCAGCTCGTACAGCCGGCGCTGCTCGTCGCCGAGGTAGCGCCCGATCTGCTGCGGCGTGCGGGCGACGTCGGTCGGACGCACCGCCTCGTGCGCCTCCTGCGCGTTCTTCGCCTTGGTCGAGTACTCCCGCGCGATTCCCGGCAGGTAGTCGCGGCCGAACGCCTCGCCGATATGCCCGCGGATCGCGTCCACCGCTTCCCGCGCCATCTGCACGCCGTCGGTCCGCATGTAGGTGATCAGGCCAACCGTTTCGCCGTCCAGCTCGATCCCTTCGTAGAGCTGCTGCGCCGCCCGCATGGTGGCCTGCGCGCCGAAGCCCAGCTTGCGCGAGGCTTCCTGCTGCAGGGTCGAGGTGGTGAACGGCGCCGGCGGGTTGCGCTTGACCTTGCGCCGCCCCACCGAACCGACCGAGAACTGCCCGGCTTCCACCGCCGCCTTGGCGGCAAGCGCCCGCGCCTCGTCGCCAAGGTCGAACTGGTCGAGCTTCTTCCCGTCCAGATGGGTCAGCCGGGCGGCAAAAGGTGCCCCCGCCGGCGTGGTCATCTGCGCCTGCACCGACCAATATTCGCGCGGCCGGAACACCTCGATCTCGGCTTCGCGCTCGCAGATCAGCCTGAGCGCCACCGACTGCACACGCCCGGCGGAGCGGCTGCCAGGCAGCTTGCGCCACAGCACCGGCGACAGGGTGAAGCCCACCAGGTAGTCCAGCGCCCGCCGGGCCAGGTACGCCTCGATCAGCGGCATGTCGAGGTCGCGCGGCGCCTTCATCGCCGTCCGGATCGCGTTCTTGGTGATCTCGTTGAAGGTGACGCGCTGCACGTCGATTCCGCGCAGCAGGTGCTTCTCCTCCAGCATCGCCCGGACGTGCCAGGAGATCGCCTCGCCCTCGCGGTCCGGATCGGTGGCCAGATACAGCGTCTTGGCACCCTTTAGCGCCTTGGCGATGGCGGCGATCTGGCGGTTGCCGCGCTCGTCCGCCTCCCAGTCCATCGCGAAGTCCTGCTCCGGACGGACGCTGCCGTCCTTGGGCGGCAGGTCGCGGACATGGCCGAACGAGGCCAGCACGGTAAAGCCGTCGCCCAGGTACTTGTTGATCGTCTTCGCCTTGGCGGGCGACTCGACAACGACGACGTCAGCCATGAACACTCCGGATCCGGATCGAGGGTCTGCAACCCCCGGCTGCACCGTCAGCCCGGCCGGAACCGGTCCGCCAGCAGCCCGACGCGGTTTCCCGGGAGGGATTCCACACGTCCTGCGAGTTCCAGCTCGGTCAGCACCGCCAGTACGGCAGAGATCGAGAACTGGCAGCGGCGCACCAGATCGTCAACCGGCGTGGGCGTGTGACTGAGCAGCCGGAGCAGCGCGTCCCGCACCGAGCCGAGCTGGTCCCAGCTTTCCGGCGCGTCCGCGCCCCAGCTGGAGGACGGTTCCGCGAAGCCGGTCGGCCCCAGGTCCGGACGCAGTTCCGGCAGGTGGTGCAGCACGTCGGCGGCGTTCTCGACCAGGTGCGCCTCGCGCCTGCGCAGCAGGTCGTTGGAGCCGCGGCACCGCGGATCCAGCGGGCTGCCCGGCACCGCGTACAGCTCGCGGCCATAATCCAGCGCCAGCCCGGCCGAGATCAGGCTGCCCGATTTCGGCGCCGCCTCCACCACCACGCAGCCGAGCGACAGCCCGACGATGATGCGGTTGCGGCGGGGGAAGTGCTTTGACTGCGGCGCGGTGCCGAGCGGCGCTTCCGCCACCACGCAGCCCTGGGCGGCGATGCGCTCCTGCAGCGCCGCGTGCTCCGGCGGGTAGGGCTTGTCGAGCCCGCCGGCGATCGCCGCCACCGTCGGACCCACATGCAGCGCGCCCGCATGCGCGGCCCCGTCGATCCCCCGCGCCAGCCCAGACACCACCACCAGCCCGGCGCCGCCGAGCTCGGCCGCCAGCGCCTCGGCAATGCGCAGGCCGGCCGCGGACGCGTTGCGCGCGCCGACGATCGCCACCGCGCGCCGGTGCAGGATCGCCGGATCCCCCAGCACCGACAGCACCGGCGGCGCGTCGGCGAGCTGGGCCAGCAGCGGCGGATACTCCGGCTGCCCCAGCAGGAGGAACCGGCCGCCGAGACGGTCGAGCGCCTCGATCTCCGCCTCAGCCATCCCCTGGCTGGGGACGGAAGGCGGCACGTCGCGGCCACCGGCGCGGGCGAGGCCGGGCAGGGCGTCCAGCGCTGCCTCCGGATCGCCGCCGAAGCGCTGCATCAGGCGACGGAACCCCATCGGCCCGACCCCCTCGGTGCGGATCAGCCGCAGGATCGGCGCAAGCGACATACGGCCGCTCATGCCATGCCCGCCGGGCGTCCGCCGATCCGCGGCTCGGTGCCGGACAACAGCCGGGCGATGTTGGCGTGGTGCCGCACGAACACGATCAGCGTGATGGCCAGCCCGGCCCAGGGCCCTGGCGCGAGGAGCATCCCGCCGCCCAGCACCAGCAGCAGCGGTGCCGGCAGGACGAACGCCGCCAGCGCCCCGGCCGAGGAGATCCGGCTCAGCCGCGCCACCAGGAGCCAGGAAAGGCAGCAGATCGCCCCCGCCCGCCAGTCCAGCGCCAGCACCGCGCCAAGCCCGGTCGCGACGCCCTTGCCGCCGCGGCCCCGCAGCCAGACCGGGAAGCAGTGCCCGAGCACGACGCAGACCGCCGCCACTGCCGCCGCCACGTCGGACGCCGGCAGCAACACGGCCAGTCCGCACCCCAGCACCGCGACCACCCCCTTGAGCCCGTCCAGTAGCAGGGTGGCGGTGGCGAGGCCGCGTCGGCCGGTGCGCAGCACGTTGGTGGCGCCGATGTTGCCCGAGCCGATCCGTCGCAGGTCGCCGGCGCCGCCCAGGCGGGTCAGGATCAGCCCGAACGGGATGCTGCCGAGCAGGTAGGACAGCGCCGCCGCCCCGGCCAGCATCACGGTCCCGTCGCCCACCGCGTTCCCGCTCATGCGATCCTCACCCCCACACCCGCCGCCCGCTCTTCCAGGTGCCGAGCACGCGCCCTTCCAGCGCCCGCCCGTCGAACGGGGTGTTCTGCGCATGTCCCGGCAGCTGCCCCGCGACCACCTTCCAGGCGCGCTCCGGATCGAACAGGCACAGATCCGCCGGCGCACCCGGAGCGAGCCGCCCGGCGGCGCTGCCGAGCAGCCGGGCCGGGGCGGCGGTCAGCAGCTCCAGCGCCCTGAGCAGGCTCATGCTCCCGTCATGCACCCGCGCCAGCGTCACGCCGAGCAGCGTGGCCAGCCCCACCCCCCCGGCGCGGGCCTGCGCGAACGGCAGCCGCTTGTCGTCCGGATCGCACGGCGCGTGGTCGGAGCCGACCGCGTCGATCGTGCCATCCGCCAGCGCCGCACAGATCGCTATCCGGTCCGCCTCCGGCCGGAGCGGCGGCGACAGCTTGGCATAGGTGCGGAAATCGCCGATCGCGGTCTCGTTCAGGTCGAAATAGGGCGGGGCGGTGTCGCAGGTGACGCGTATGCCCTCCGCCTTGGCGCGCGCCACCAGCGCCACGGTTTCCGCGGTGGAGACGTGCGCGAAGTGCAGCGCGCCGCCGGTCAGCTGCGCCAGCCTGAGGTCGCGCGCCACCAGGATCGCCTCCGCCGCCGCCGGGATCCCCGGCAGGCCGAGCCGGGTCGCGAGCTCGCCTTCGGTGGCGACGCCGCCGCGCGCCAGCGCCGGGTCCTCCGGATGCTGCACCACCATCGCCCCGAAGCCGCGCGCATAGGACAGCACCATGCGCATCAGCCTCGCATCGGCGATCGCCCGGGTGCCGTCGGTGAACGCCACCGCGCCCGCCTCGCGCAGCAGCCCGAGCTCGGCCATCTCCTCGCCGCGGCAGCCACGCGTGACCGCCCCGTAGGGCAGGATGGACAGCGACCCGGTTTCCTCGCCGCGCGCGCGCAGCAGCCTGACCAGCGCCGGATCGTCGATCGCCGGCAGGTTGTTCGGCAGCGCCGCCACCGTGGTGACCCCACCTGCTGCTGCCGCTTCCGCCGCCTCGGCGATGGTTTCCCGGTATTCGTGCCCTGGCTCCCCCAGCGCCACCCGCATGTCCACCAGCCCCGGGCACAGCACCGCGCCGGCGCCATCGATCACGGTGGCGCCTTCCGGCACCCCTTCCGCCGGCCCATCCACCGCGGCCACCAAGCCGTCCCGCACCAGCAGCCGGCCCGGACGATCCGTCCCGCTCGCCGGATCGATCAGCCGCACCCGGTCGAACAGCAGCGGCGCGGTCATGCCATGTTGGCCCGCGACAGCCGGTCCAGCACCGCCATGCGCACCGCGACCCCCATCTCGACCTGCTCCTGGATCACGCTCTGCTCCGGATGGTCCGCCACCTGGCTGTCGATCTCGACGCCGCGGTTCATCGGCCCCGGATGCATCACCAGCGCCCCCGGCTTTGCCCGCGCCAGCCGCGCCGTGTCGAGGCCGAAGAACCGGAAATACTCCCGGGCACTCGGCACCAGCCCGCCGCTCATGCGCTCGCGCTGCAGCCTGAGCATCATCACCACGTCCACGCCGTCCAGCGCCCGGTCCATGTCGTGGTGCACGCTCACCCCGAGCCGCTCGACCTCGGCCGGCATCAGCGTCGGCGGCCCCACCACGCGCACCTGGCTGCCCATCGCCGTCAGCAGGTGGATGTTGGAGCGCGCCACCCGGGAATGCGCCACGTCGCCGCAGATCGCCACCGTCAGCCCTTCCAGCCGCCCGCAGCGCCGCCTGATGGTCAGCGCGTCCAGCAGCGCCTGGGTCGGGTGCTCGTGGGTGCCATCGCCGGCGTTGATCACCGACGCGTCCACCTTCTGTGCCAGCAGGGCAGGGGCCCCGGACTGCGCGTGCCGCACCACCAGCAGGTCGGTGCGCATCGCGTTCAGCGTGGCCGCGGTGTCGAGCAGCGTCTCCCCCTTGTTCACCGACGAGCTCGACACCGTCATGTTGATCACGTCCGCACCCAGCCGCTTGCCGGCCAGCTCGAACGAGGTGCGCGTGCGCGTGCTGTCCTCGAAGAACAGGTTGATCAGGGTGCGCCCGCGCAGCAGGTCGCGCTGCGTCTTCCGCGACCGGTTCAACAGCACGTAGCTCTCGGCCAAGTCCAGGAACGGCTCGATCCGGGTCGGGTGCATGCCCTGCAACCCGAGCAGGTGCCGGCCGCCGCCATCGGCGAAATAGCCGCCGCCGCGAGTGCGCGGCTCAGGCGTCTCGGCCGCCCTAGCCACCGAGCACCGACCCGATCCGCGCCAGGGTCTCGTCCCGGCCGAGCACGGCGACGGTGACGTCGATCCCCGGGCTCATCGTGCTGCCGGTCAGCGCCGCACGAAGCGGCTGCGCCACCTGGCCGAGCTTGCGGCCCTCCCGCTCGGCGAAGCGGCGCAGGGCGGCGTCGACCTCCGCCGCCTCGAACGGCTCGACCGGCGCCAGCTCGGCCGCCACGCCGCGCAGCAGCGCGCGCGCGTCCGGGGTCAGCAGCGAGCTCGCCTTGGCATCCAGCGGCAGCGGCACCGTGCGCGCCAGGAACGCGGCCGCATCGGCCAGCTCCACCAGCGTCCGCGCCCGCTCCTTCAGCCCCGGCATCAGCGCCCGGATCCGGGAAGCCGCCACCGCGTCCAGCAGCAGTCCGTCCCGCCCGGCCAGCCGCGCCAGCACGTCCGCCGCCAGCCGGTCGTCGTCCGCCTGCCGCAGCCAGATGCCGTTCAGGTGCGCGAGCTTGACGTAGTCCATGCGGGACGGCGAACGCCCGACGCCAGGAAGGTCGAACAGCCGGATCTGCTCGTCGCGCCCCAGAACCTCGGCATCGCCATGCCCCCAGCCGAGCCGCAGCAGGTAGTTGTCCAGCGCTTCCGGCAGGTAGCCCTGCTCGCGGAACTCGACCACGCTCTGCGCGCCGTGCCGCTTGGAAAGCTTGGCCCCGTCCGGCCCGTGGATCAGCGGCAGGTGCGCGAACAACGGCCGCTCCCAGCCCATCGCCGCATAGATCTGCGACTGCCGGAAGGTGTTGGTCATGTGGTCGTCGCCGCGGATCACGTGGCTGATCGCCATGTCGTGGTCGTCGCACACCACCGCATGCAGGTAGGTCGGCGTGCCGTCGCCGCGCAGGATGATCATGTCGTCCATCTCGGCGTTGCCGACCCGGATCTCGCCCTGCACCAGGTCGTGCACCACCGTCTCGCCGTCCTGCGGCGCGCGCAGCCGCACGGTGAACGGTGCCCCCGGCGGCGCCTCGGCCGGATCGCGATCGCGCCACATCCCGTTGTAGCGCGGCGGCCTGCCCTCCGCGGCGGCCTGCTCGCGCATCGCCTTGAGCTCGTCCGCGGTGCAGTAGCAGCGATATGCCCGGCCGGCCTCCAGCAGCTCGAGCGCCACCTCCGCGTGACGCGCCTGCCGGCTGGACTGGTACACCGGCGGCTCGTCCGGGTTCAGCCCCATCCAGTCCAGCCCGTCCAGGATCACGTCCACCGCGTGCTGGGTGGAGCGCTCGCGGTCGGTGTCCTCGATCCGCAGCAGGAACCGGCCACCGTGGTGGCGGGCGAACAGGAAGTTGAACAAGGCGGCGCGGGCGTTGCCGACATGCAGCAACCCGGTCGGGCTCGGCGCGAAGCGCGTGCGGACGGTCATGACAAACGGTTCCTAACACGCCGGCCGGCTTCCCCGAAGTACGGCTGGCAGGTTGGCCGGCGCCCGACTATGCTTCCGGTTGTGCAACGAACCGCCACCTTTGTTCTCGGCCTGGCCCGGCCGCGCCGGCGCCAGGCCGGCCGCCTCCAGCCGCTGCTGGCGCGCGGCTGGACGCTGTTCCGCGACGGGATCGCCGCCGACCGCGACCGCCTCGTGCTGTGGCTGCCGGCCTGCCTCGGCAGCGGCGTCCTGCTCTACTTCGTGCAAGTCTCCGAGCCGCCGCTGCTGCTGGGGATGGCATTCGCCGCCGTGTCGGCGGTCCTGTTCGCGCTGGCGCGGCGCAGCCGGCTGTCCCATGCCGTGGCCGCGGCACTCCTGGCGCTGTCGATCGGCTTCGTATCGGCGCAGCTCGCCGCCCGGCGCATGCCGCCGATGCCGTCCCTGCCGCGCAAGGCGGCGCTTGTCGGCGGCCGGATCACCGCGGTCGACGTGATGGCCGACGGCCAGCGGCGCGTGACGCTGGACCGGGTGACGATCGCGCCCGCCCCGCGGAAGGACGGTGAGCCGGCTGCCGTTCCTGGCACCGTTCCTGACGCCACCACCGCCACCCCGCGTACCCTGCGCCTGCGCCTGCGCCCGGACGACGCGGCGGTGCTGGCCACCGGCGACATCGTGCGGATCCGCGCGATGCTGCGTGCGCCGTCGCCGCCGGACCTGCCGTCCGGCCGCGACCTGCAGCGCGACGCCTTCTTCACCGGCCTGGCCGGCTCCGGCAGGGCGCTGTCCCCGGCGGTGATCCTGTCGCACGAGACACGGCGCGGGCCTGGGGTGGCGATGCGCGGCCTGCGCGAGCGGATCGCCGACCGGATCCAGCTGGTGCTGCCGGGACCGCGCGGCGCCGTGGCCGCCACCCTGCTGACCGGGCTGAGCAGCGCGATCCCGCAGGCCGACCGCGACGCCTTCGCCGCCTCGGGCCTGGCCCACCTGCTGGCGGTGGCGGGGCTGCATCTCGGCATCGTCATGGGGCTGTCGCTGTCGCTGGTGCGCATGGGGCTGGCGGCCTGGGAGTGGGGCGCCCTGCGCCTGCCGTGCCGGCAGATCGCGGCGCTGGCGGCGCTGACGGCCGGCGGCTTCTACATGCTGCTGACCGGGTTGCACCTGCCCGGCCTGCGCAGCCTGGCGATGGCGACGGTCGCCATGCTGGGGCTGGTGATCGGCAGGCGCGCGGTGTCGCTGCGCGCCCTCGCCTTCGCCGCCATCCTGATCCTGCTGCTGACCCCGGCCGTGCTGCTCGACGTCGCCTTCCAGATGAGCTTCGCCGCCGTGCTGGCGCTCCTGGCCGGCTACGAGGCGGCGCGCCCGTGGACACGCCGGCTGCACGGCCCCCGGTTCCGTGACCGGGTCGCGCTGCACGTGTTCCAGCTGTTCTTCACCAGCCTGGTCGCCGGCGCCGCCTCGCTGCCCTACGCCGCGTTCCATTTCGGCCGGGTGCAGTTCTACTTCGTGCTGGCCAACCTCCTGGCGGTGCCGCTGACCGCGTTCTGGGTGATGCCGCAGGGGCTGCTGTCGCTGCTGCTGATGCCGTTCGGCCTGGACTGGCCGACGCTCCGCGCGATGGGGGCGGGGATCGACCTGATCCTCCTGCTGGCGCGCACCGTGGCCGGCCTTCCCGCTGCCAGCCTGCCGGTGCCGTCCCCTCCGGCCGCCGGCCTGCTGCTGGTCAGCTTCGGACTGCTCTGGCTGTGCCTGTGGCGACGGCGCTGGCGGCTGCTGGGCCTGCTGCCGATCGCGCTGGGGCTCCTCTCTCCCTGGATGGTGCATGCACCCGACCTGCTGGTGTCGGCCGACGCGCAGCTGGTCGCCGTCCGCGACGGCCGCACCGTGCTGGTCGAGCAGGGTGCCCGCACCGACCCGATCACCCTGTCCGATTGGCGCCGCGCCTGGGCGATCGGCACCGCGGTGGTGCCGCTCCCCGACGCCGGGCCGGCCGGCGCCTCCGGCGAGGTGGTCTGCAACCCGGCCGCCTGCCTGCTGACACGGCATGGACGCACCGTGATGCTGCTGCGCGACCCCACCGGCGGCCACCGCAAGCCGGGCGAGGACGAGCCGCCGCCAGCACTTGAGCCGGGCGACTGCGACGGGCTGTCGCTGCTGGTCTCGCCGACCCCGGCGCACGGCGCCTGCCCCGGCGTGCCCCGGATCGACCGCTTCACCGTGTGGCGCGAGGGGCCGCAGGCGGTGTGGATCGGTGCCGGCGGGGTGACGATGCGCAGTGCCGGCGGCAGCCGCGGCGATCGCCCCTGGGTGCCCCGCGCGGCACCCGCCGCGGCCCAGCCGCGGCCGACCCTGCCGCTCGCCTCCGCCGAGTAGCGCCGCCTGCCGGTTCAGCCGGCCGGCGTGTCCCGCTTGTCCGGATACTGGCACCAGCTGCGGCCGACGCAGTGCCAGCATTCCGGCAGCCTCGCCTTGCACACATAGCGCCCGTGCAGGATCAGCCAGTGGTGCGCCGGGCGGAGCATCGCCGGCGGGATCCCTGCCACCAGCCCATCCTCCACCGCGCGCGGCGTGGCGCCGGGCGCCAGCCCGGTGCGGTTGCCGAGGCGCAGGATATGGGTGTCGACCGCCATCGCGTCCTCGCCGAACGCCACGTTCAGCACCACGCTCGCGGTCTTGCGGCCCACTCCCGGCAACGCTTCCAGCGCCTCCCGGTCGGCTGGCACCGCCCCGCCATGCCGGGCCAGCAACGCCGCCGACAGCGCCACCACGTTGCGCGCCTTGCCCCGCCACAACCCGATCGCGCGGATGTGGCGTGCCACCCCCTCCTCGCCCAGCCGCACCATGGCAGACGGATCGGGCGCCTCAGCGAACAGTCCCACCGTCGCCTTGTTGACCGACGCGTCCGTCGCCTGCGCCGACAGCACCACCGACACCAGCAGCGTGTAGGCGTCGGCGAAGGCAAGCTCGGTCTGTCCTTCCGGATTGGCCTGTCCGAGTGCCGTGATGAACTGCGCCACCTCCGCCTTCGTCATCGGACGCGCCGCCGCGATCTTGCCGCGTCCCGGTGCCGCGATGCTCCTCATGCCTCGATCCCGCTGCCGGCCACCCCGCGTGGCGCGCGAACGGAGCGGCTTCGAGACCGATCCGTCAAGTGTGGCATCCCCGACCACGGCGTTCAGATTCCAGCGAGCCGGAACGAAACTCGATTTACGTCACAATGACGATGTTGCAGATTGTCAATCTCCACCTCAGGTTGTGAGCGCAGGCGGACATGTCAGTAAAGATGTGGCCCTTCGACGGGCACGTCCTGTTCCAGGGCATCGATCCACCCGAACTCGCCAGCATGGTGACCCTGCTGCTGGCCGGGCTGACCGGCCTGCGCCTCCGTCGTGCCGCCGGACCGGGCCGGGCAGCGGGGGGCCGCCGCAACCAGGGCCGGAACGGAGCCGGGCAGGACCTCGCCAGGCCGCTCGGGGTGGTCGCCGGCACGACCGGGCTGCTGATGCTGCTCGTGTCGCATCCGCTCACGCAGGCGCTCCCGTTGCCGCCAGCGCTCGTTCTGTCCCTGTGCGGCTGCCTGGGAACCTGGCTGCTCCGGCTCGGCGCATCCTCTTCGATGAACGACGTTCACATTTCCATGGGGCAGGCGGAGATCCTGCACCGGCTCGCCGTCCTGGCGCGACCGGCGGACGGGCGGGCGAACGGCGCGCGACGGGACGGCGACCGTCTCGTGCACCAGCTGGCACTGCTCGCCGGCCTCCAACCGGCGGAGGCGGCCGAGCTGCAGCAGGCGGCCACGTTCCGCCATCTCGGCCGGATCGCGATCCCGGACGTCCTCCTGCACAAGGTCCCGCTCGACGACGCCGAGCGCCGCCTGCTGCGACGGGCCCCCGCGATCGGCGCCCGCCTGCTCGGCGGCGGCCAGTCGGCGCTGTTCGAGCGCGCGGCGGAGATGGCGCTCGGGCACCAGGAACGCTGGGACGGCACCGGCTATCCGCGCGGCCTGGCGGGTGTCCAGATCCCGCTTGCCGCACGGATCGCGGCCCTCGCCGACTGGGCCGCCGCCTTGCTTCCGAGCGGCCGGACGACCGAGCCGCACCTGCTCGACGCGGCGCTGCGACGGCTGGAGGCGGAGGCAGGACGGTGCCTCGATCCGGTGCTGACGCGCTTGTTCCTGGACACGCTGCGTCCCGCGCCGCTATCCCCTGACGCGAAGCGGCCGGATGACGGTGGGCAGGAGGTCGGCGGCATTGCCACGGCCCGGCCGACCCATGCCTGTGATCCCGCCGCACTCCTGCCCGCCGTGTCCTGCGGTCCGGATCCCTAGTCCTTCGCCGGCGCCCCGGCGGAGGCGTCGCGTGGAGTGATCGACCGCCGTGACCGACCCCGACCCCGCGCGTGCGGCGTCCGCCGCCAGGGGGAGCGGCCGCAGCGTCTTCATCGCCGTGCTGGCGTTCCTGGTCGGCCACTGGCGTCGCCGCCCGCTGCTGGTGTCGCTGGTCGCCGGCGGCATGGTGCTGGCCACCCTGACCGACGTGGTGACGCCGATCCTGGCCGGACGGCTGGTGGACGACGTGACCCGTCTGCCGCCGCACCTGCTCGGCGCCGGCGCGGTCCGGCCGCCGCAGGCTAGGCTGGCGCTGCACGACAGCCAGCTCATGCTGGGCGGCCTGGCGGCGCTCGGCCTGGTCAGCGTGCTCGGCCGCCGGCTCGCCTTCATCGGCATCACCCGGCTGACGGTGCGGATCATGGCCGACATCGCCCGCACTGCGTTCGCCCGCGTGCAGCGCTTCTCCACCGACTGGCACGCCAACACCTTCGCCGGCTCCACCGTGCGACGGCTCACCCGCGGCATGTGGGCGGTCGACATGCTGGACGACACCCTGCTGCTGATGCTGCTGCCCGAGCTGTGCGTGCTGGCCGGCACCACGGTCGTGCTGGCGCTGCGCTGGCCGATGATGGGGCTGCTGCTCGGCCTCGGCTCGGTCGGCTTCGCCGTGCTGTCGGTGACGATGACGCTGTTCTATGTCGCCCCCTCCGCCCGTCTCGCCAACGGCTGGGACACCCGCCTGGGCGCGGTGCTGGCCGATGCCATTACCTGCAACGCCGTGGTCAAGGCGTTCGGCGCCGAGGGCCGCGAGGACGGACGGCTGGCGCGCGTGGTCGACCGTTGGTCGCGCCGCACCACGCGCACCTGGCTGCGCGGCACCGACAGCGGCAACCTGCAGAACCTGGCGCTGACCGTGCTGCGCTTGTCGCTGGTCGCCGCGGTGCTGTTCCTGTGGTGGCACGGCCGTGCCGGCGCCGGAGACGTCGCCTACGTGCTGACCATGGTGTTCCTGGTGCAGGGCTACCTGCGCGACATCGGCCAGCAGATCAGCGTGGTGCAGCGCTCGGTCAACGAGATGGAGGAGCTGGTGGCGCTGCACCGCGAGCCCGAAGGGGTGCGCGACCGGCCGCACGCCTCGCCGATCCGCATCACCGACGGCGAGATCCGCTTCGAGCGCGCATCGTTCCATTACGCCGGTCAGGCCGCGCCTCTGTTCCGCGACCTCGACCTCGACATTCCGGCCGGCAGCCGGGTGGCGCTGGTCGGACCGTCCGGCTCCGGCAAGACCACCCTGACCAAGCTGCTGCAGCGCCTGTACGACCTCCAGGGCGGCCGCATCCTGATCGACGGCCAGGACATTGCCCTGGTGGCACAGGAATCCTTGCGCTCGCAGATCGCGGTGGTGCCGCAGGAGCCGGTGCTGTTCCACCGCTCGCTGGCCGAGAACATCGGCTACGCCCGTCCCGACGCCAGCCTCCTCGAGATCGAGCAGGCGGCCATGCTCGCCAACGCGTCGGGCTTCATCGACCGGCTGCCGGCCGGCTACGCCACGCTGGTCGGCGAACGTGGCGTCAAGCTGTCCGGCGGCGAGCGCCAGCGCATTGCCATCGCGCGTGCCTTCCTGGCCGACGCGCGGGTGCTGATCCTGGACGAGGCGACCTCCAGCCTGGACTCCGAGTCCGAGGCGCTGGTGCAGGAGGCGATGCAGCGGCTGATGCTCGGCCGCACCGTGATCGTGATCGCCCACCGCCTGTCCACCGTGGTCTCGCTGGACCGGATCCTGGTGTTCTCGCACGGCACGGTGGTCGAGGACGGCGCGCACGGGGCGCTGCTGGACCAGCCGGACGGGCTCTACCGCCGCCTGTACGACCGTCAGGCGCTCGGCCTGGCCCCCGCCTGAGCCGGCACGCCGTCAGCCCGGCGCCAGCATCGGCCCGAGCGGGGCGCCCCCGAACAGGTGCACGTGGAAATGCGGCACCTCCTGGCCGGCATCGGCACCCATGTTGGACAGCACCCGGTATCCCGCCTCCTCCAGCCTGAGCGTCGCCGCGATCCGGCCGAGCGCGCGGGTGAAGCCGGCGATCTCGGCGTCCGAGGCGCGGGCGGAGAAGTCGGCGAACGACACGTAGGGCTGCTTCGGGATCACCAGCACGTGCACCGGCGCCAGCGGCCGGATGTCGTGGAACGCCAGCACGTGCTCGTCCTCGAACACGCGCCGGCATGGGATCTCGCCACGCAGGATCCGGGCGAAGACGTTCTGCGCGTCATAGGCACCGAGGCCCGGAACCGGCATGGAACTCATTCCCCCTGCTGGACGGCGGCGGAACGCGACGCCTTTTCCGCGATGCCGCTGGTGCCCTGGCGCCGCTGCAGCTCCGACCATACCTCGGCCGGACGCAGCCCCGCATCCACCCACAGCACGATGAGGTGGTAGAGCACGTCGGCACTCTCCCCGATCAGCGCCGCGCTGTTGCCGCTGACCGCCTCGATCAGGCACTCGACCGCCTCCTCGCCGAACTTCTGCGCCACCTTGGCGGTGCCGCGCGACAGGAGGCGCGCGGAATGGCTGATGTTCGGATCGGCGTCGCGCCGCTCGGTCACCACCTCGAACAGCCGGTCCAGCACCCCGGCCGTGGCGCCGGACAGGTCGGCCACCCGCGCCGCGGCCCCGCGCGACTGCCGCACCGCCTTCTTCGTCACCGCCTTCGCCACCGCCCGCTTCTTGGCCGGGCTTTTCAGGGCGCGGACCGGCGCGTCGGGCTCCGGCGCTGCCTGGCGCGCCGTGCCCGCCTTGACAACCCGTTTCTTCGGCACCGCCTTCTTCCCGGTCTTGCCGACACGCTTGGGAGGCTTGGTCATGGGTGGTCCTGGCTTGAAGCGACCGGGCGCACCGGCTGTCCGGCTTGGCACAACGCCTGCTTGACCGCCGCCACCGTGAACTGCCCGAAATGGAACACGCTGGCGGCGAGCAGGCCCGACGCGCCGGCCTCCGCCCCCTCGACGAAGTGCGCCAGCGTGCCCACGCCGCCGGACGCCACCACCGGCACGCGCACCGCACCGCACACCGCGCGCAGCAGGTCGAGGTCGAAGCCCCAGCCGGTGCCGTCCCGGTCCATGCTGGTCAGCAGGATCTCGCCGGCGCCGGCCTCCGCCACCTGCCGGCACCAGCCGACCGCATCCCGCCCGGTGCCGGTGCGTCCGCCATGGGTGAACACCTCCCAGCCGCCGCGCCCGTCGGCGCGTGCGTCGACCGCCACCACCACGCACTGGCTGCCGAACCTGTCCGCCGCCTCCGCCACCAGCTCCGGGCGCGCCACCGCGGCCGAGTTCATGCTGCACTTGTCGGCCCCTGCCAGCAGCAGGCGACGCATGTCCGAGGTGCTGCGCACCCCGCCGCCGACCGTCAGCGGCAGGAAGATGCGCGACGCCGTGCGGCTGACCACGTCGAGCAGGATGTCGCGCTTCTCGTGGCTGGCGGTGATGTCCAGGAAGGTAAGCTCGTCCGCCCCGGCGGCGTCATACACCGCCGCCTGCTCGACCGGGTCGCCGGCGTCGCGCAGGCTGACGAAGTTGACGCCCTTGACCACCCGCCCGTCCTTGACGTCCAGGCACGGGATCACGCGCAGCTTGAGCATCTAGCCCAACACCGCCAGCGCATCGCGCGGCTCGATCCGCCCGTCATACAGGGCGCGCCCGACGATCACCCCCTCGATACCGGCGAAGCTGGCCGACGCCGTCTTGAGCGCCTGCAGGTGCTCGATCCGGCCGACCCCGCCGCTCGCCACCACCGGCGTCGACAGCCGGGCGGACAGGGCGCAGGTCTGGGCGATGTCGAGCCCGGTCAGCATGCCGTCGCGGGCGATCTCGGTGAACACGATCGCCGCCACGCCCACGTCCTGCATGCGCAAGCCGAGCTCGACCGCCGACAGCTCCGAGACCTCGGCCCAGCCTTCCGTCGCGACCCGCCCGTCGCGCGCGTCGATGCCGCACACGATGCGGCCGGGAAACGCCCGGCAGGCGTCGCGCACCAGCTCCGGGTTCTTCACCGCCGCACTGCCCAGGATCACGCGCGTCACCCCGGCCGCCAGCCAGCGCTCGATCGCCGCCATGTCGCGCAGGCCGCCGCCGAGCTGCACCGGCACATCGGCGTTGGCGATCACCGCCTCGATCGCCTCCGCGTTCACCGACCGGCCGGCGAACGCGCCGTTCAGGTCCACCACGTGCAGCCAGCGGCAGCCGGCCGCGACCCAGGCGCGCGCCTGCGCGCCCGGATCGTCCGAATACACGGTGACGTCGCCCATCTCGCCGCGGCGCAGCCGGACGCAGGCGCCGTCCTTGAGGTCGATCGCCGGATACAGCGTCAGGGGGCGGGCGGCCGCCACCGGCTTGTCCGCCTCCGGCGCGGCGGCATCCGGCCGGGATGCGGCCAGGCGTCCCCGGTCCTGCAGCCGCTTGGTGAAGAAGAAGCCGGCGACGGTCTCGCCGCCGACCCGTGCGTAGTGCGGATGCGTGCCCCAGTGCCGGTAGCCCAGGCTGTCGTAGAGCCGGATCGCCGCCTCCTGGGTTTCCCGCACGTCGAGGTTCAGCACCTGGTAGCCGAGCGCCCTCGCGCAGTCCTCCACCGCCTCCGTCATCATCCGCGCCAGGCCGTGGCCGCGGGCGTAGGGAGCGATGAAGCTGTGCATCAGGGTGGCGCTCATCGCCTGCGCCTCGTTGTTGCGCGGCGGCCGAAGCAGCTGGGTCGCGCCGACGATGGTGCCGTCGAGCCGGCCCACGAACAGCGCGCGCTCCGGGACCAGCAGGATGCCGCGGAAGTACTGCTCCAGCGTGCGCCGGCCCGGCGACGTCACCCAGCCGAAGCCGCCGCCGTCCAGGATGGCCGCGTCGGTCGCCTCGCACAGCGCCTGCATGTCGTCGTCGCTGAGGACGCTGGCCCGCTCCGCCGACAGGATGGGGGGATGGCGCTCCGGCGTCACCCCGCAGGGTCCCAGCGCAGGAAGTTGCGGAGGATGCGCAGGCCCACGCGCTGGCTCTTCTCGACGTGGAACTGCGTGCCGGCGCGGTTGCCGCGCGCCACCAGCGCCGGCACCTCGCCGCCATACGAGGTGGTCGCGACCAGGTCCGCCGGATCGTGCTTCGCCAGCGCATAGGAGTGCACGAAGTAGCCGTGGTCGCCGGGCTGCAGCCCGTCGGTCAGAGGGTGGGCGCCGGGGATGAAGGCGAGCTCGTTCCAGCCCATCTGCGGCAGGCGCAGGCCGGGAGCATCCATGGGCGCGATCTCGCCGCGGATCCAGCCGAGCCCAGGCGTCTCACCATGCTCCAGCCCGCGCTCAGCCATCAGCTGCATGCCGACGCAGATGCCGAGGAACGGCGCGCCGGATGCGGTCGCGTTCTCGATCGCCGCGCGCAGGCCGGCTACCGCCGACAGCCCGCGCGCGCAGTCGGCGAACGCGCCCTGGCCCGGCAGCACGATGCGGTCGGCGCCGCGCACCCAGTCCGGATCGGCGGACACCCGGATCTCGACGTCGAGTTCCTCATCGGACGCCGCCTGCTCCAGCGCCCGCGCCGCCGAGGCGAGGTTGCCGCCTCCGTAATCGACCACGGCGACCCGGCCGCCCGGCCTCATGCCGCCGTCCCCGCAGGGCGGCCGAGCAGGTCCGGCCGCAGCGACAGCAGCCGCAGCAGGGCCGAGTCCCGGTCCGGACCCGCCACGACCGGGCCGGGGATGAAGCCGGCCTGACGCAGCTCCCAGCGGCGCCAGTCATGGGCGAACAGGGCGACCGCGAGGTTGAGCCCGGGCAGCAGCACCCACGCCTGCGGCACGAGCCGGGCCAGCACGCCGATCAGCACGGCCGCGATCCCGGCCAGGGCCGCCACCAGCCAGCTGCCGCGACGGAGCAGCACCAGCCAGCCGAACAGCAGTGCCCAGGGCGCAAAGCCTTCCGGCACCAGCACCGGCGGCTGCTCCGGACGCGCCGGGTCGGGCAGGGGGAAGTGCGTGCTGTAGGACCTCACAGCACCCCCTTGGTGGAGGGGATGCGGCCCAGGCTGCGCGGGTCGGGCTCGGTGGCCGCACGCAGCGCGCGTGCCACCGCCTTAAAGCAGCCCTCGGCGATGTGGTGGTTGTTGGTCCCCGCCTTCTGCGTCACGTGCAGCGACAGGCCGGCGTTGCTCGAGAAGCCGCGGAAGAACTCCTCGAACAGCTCGGTGTCCATCTCGCCGATCTTGGGGCGCGGGAAGCGCACGGTCCAGACCAGGAACGCGCGCCCGGAGATGTCGATCGCCGCCTCGACCAGCGCCTCGTCCATCGGCACCACGGCGTGGCCATAGCGTCGTATGCCGGCCTTGTCCCCCAGCGCCCGCGTCAGCGCCTGGCCCAGCACGATGCCGACGTCCTCGGTGGTATGGTGGAAGTCGACGCCGAGGTCGCCGACCGCCTTGATGTCAAGGTCGAACGAGCTGTGCCGCGCTAGCGCCGTCAGCATGTGGTCGAGAAAGCCGATCCCGGTCTCGATCGCAGCCGTCCCGGAGCCGTCCAGGTCCAGCGACAGGGTGATGTCGGTTTCCGCCGTGACGCGGTGGATCCGGGCGCTGCGTATGGCTTCCATGGTGCTCCCTCCCTACAGGATCGCACCGGGAGAGGCCACATCGGCGCCGGCCCGGCAGCTTCACCCGGGCGCGAAGCTCTGCACCAAGCTGCCGGCGACCAGGTGCCAGCCGTCGATCAGCACGAAGAAGATGAGCTTGAACGGCAGCGAGATCGAGCTCGGCGGCAGCATCATCATGCCCATGCTCATCAGCACGCTCGACACCACGATGTCGATGATCAGGAACGGCAGGAACAGCAGGAAGCCCATCTCGAAGCCGCGTCGCAGCTCGCCCACCATGAACGCCGGCACCAGCGCGCGCCACGGCGTGTCGCCGGCGGTGGAGGGCACCGGAAGCTTGGCGATGTCGAGGAACAGGCGCAGGTCCGGGGCGCGGATGTTGGCCAGCATGAAGTGCCGGAACGGCTCGGCCGCCGCACGCAGGCCATCGATCTCGCTTACCTTGCCGTCCATCAGCGGCACGATGCCCGCGGTCCAGGACAGCTCCAGCGTCGGCTGCATGACGAAGAAGGTCAGGAACAGGGCGAGCCCGATCAGCACGGTGTTGGGCGGCGTGCCCTGCGCGCCGATCGCGCTGCGCAGCAGCGACAGCACGATCACGATCCGGGTGAAGCCGGTCACCATCACCATCAGGCTCGGCGCCAGCGACAGCAGGGTGATCAGCGCGGTGAGCTGCACCAGCCGGCCGGTGGCGCCGGCCTCGCCGCCATGGCCGAGGTCGATGCTGACCGCCTGCGCCTGCGCCACCGCCGGAAGCAGCAGCAGCGCCAGCACGGCCGTGGCGCCGAGCGCGATCCGACGCGCGCTCACGACCGGCGCCCCGGGACGGCTTCCGCGCCGGGCGGCCAGGGCAGCATCACGTCGCTGGCCCCTCCGGTCAGCAGCAGCACCTGCGACTCGCCGCACTGCACCAGGTGCAGGCGGCGCCGACCGTCCAGCCCGAGCTGGCCGGCCAGGAACAACGGCACGCCCCCGGCGCGTGGCCGCCTCGCCGCGACGAAGCGGGCGCCGTAGCGCAACAGGACGATGGAGCCGACCACGAGAACGAGCGCGCCTGCGGTACTGAGAAGTTCTGAATACATGACACGGCCTTTTGCCGGTGATGCCATCATCCTGACGCGGACTGGTTAACGACGGGTGAAGACTGCAGGAGCGGCGTCGTTAACGTTTCGGCAACGACCGGCAAGGCAGGATGCGGAGGCGGAGCAGGGTGCGCTCCGTCCGGGCCAGAGGAGCCTCCGCCATGAGTGCCGGCCAGTCCGACCTTCTGAGCCTGGCGTCGACCCGCCTGCAGTGGCTCGACGACCGCCAGCGCGTGCTGGCGCGCAACATCGCCAACTCCGACACCCCCGGCTACGTGCCGCGCGACGAGCAGCCGTTCAGCACGACGCTGGCGAACCAGGTGGCAGCACCAGTGCAGACCGACCCCATGCACCTATCCGGCACCCTCGACACCGGCAGCACCACCGTGACCCGGCCCAGACAGCGTTCGATCGACGGCAACGCGGTGCAGGTCGACGCCGAGCTGACCAAGGTCGCCGACACCGACACGCAGCAGCGCCTCGTGACCAGCCTCTACAGCAAGTACATGAGCATGTACTCGACCGCGCTGGGCAAGGGCTGACCGATGATCTCCTCCTCCCGTGCGGACTCCTGACGCAATGGACATCTCGAAGGCGCTCGACGTTTCGGCCTCCGGCATGGACGCGCAGAGCATGCGCCTGCGCGTGATCGCGGAGAACCTCGCCAACCAGGACACCACCGGCTCGACCCCGGGTGCCGATCCGTACCGCCGCAAGACCATCACCTTCGGCGAGACCGTGGATCGGCAGACCGGCCAGTCCGAAGTCACCGTCAAGCAGATCGGCCAGGACCAGGGCGCGTTCAACACGCGCTACGACCCGTCGCATCCGGCCGCCGATGCCACCGGCTACGTCAAGACGCCGAACGTCAACAGCTTCGTCGAGATCATGGACATGAAGGAGGCCGAGCGCTCCTACAGCGCCAACCTGAACGTCATGCAGACCACGCGCTCGATGATGACGCGCGCGATCGACCTGCTGAAGTGACCGGCCCTGGGATGAGCATCGCGCCATGAACGACGGCCGCATCCTCGCGACGCCCTCCGCCGCCGCCAGCGCCTATGCGCGCGTGCAGGGGCAGGACATGTCCGGCATCGGCGCCGAGGGCGACGGCCTGCAGACCGGGGCGGGCGGCAGCTTCGGCGACACGCTGTCGCAGGCGCTTGCCGGCGTGGTGGACAGCGGCCATGCCGCCGACACCGCGGCGGCGAAAGGGATTTCCGGCGAGGGCAACCTGACGGATGTGGTGATGGCGGTGTCGAAGGCGCAGCTGGCGCTGCAATCGACCACCGCGATCCGCGACCGTGTGGTGCAGGCGTACCAGGACATCATGAAGATGTCGATCTGACCGGCGGCAACCGTCAGACCAACGAGCGGCCAGGAGGGTTGCATGCAGGAAGGCGACGTCGCGGTGATCTTGCGCGACATGTTCATGGTGGTTCTGAAGATGGCGGCCCCGGGCCTGCTGACGGCGCTCGCGGTCGGCGTGCTGATCTCGCTGATCCAGGCGGTGACGCAGCTGAACGAGAGCACGCTGGCCTTCGTGCCGAAGCTCCTGGCATTGGGAATGGCGCTGACCCTGGCGGGCTCGTTCATGTTCGCCACCCTGACCGACTACACCCACCTGCTGTTCGACCAGCTGATCGCGTCCGGCGGACGGTGACCGCGGTACCGATGACGGGACACGGCTGATGCAGCCCGATCCCCTGCTCGCCGCCCTGCCGGACTGGGCGTTCGCCTTCGCGGTGGTGCTGGCACGGGTGAGTGCCGCCATCATGGTGATGCCGGGCCTGGGCGAGAGCGACGCGCCGGCGGTGGTGCGCGCGGGCCTGGCGGTCGGCATCTCCGCCCTGATCCTTCCGGGCGTGGTCCACCTGATCCCGCCGGCCGGAGAAGCCCCGCTGCGCATCCTGGCCACCATCGGCGGCGAGCTGCTGGTTGGCCTGCTGCTCGGATGGCTGGCGAAGCTGATGGCGCTGGCGCTGCCGATCGCGGGCCAGATCGCCGCGGTGCAGATCGGCCTGTCGAGCGTGCTGCAGCCCGATCCCGAGCTCGGCGCGCAGACCGCCGGCACCAGCCGGCTGCTAGCGATCGCCGGGCCGGTGCTGATCCTCTCGACCGGGCTCTACGCCATGCCGCTGGAGGCCCTGTCCGGCAGCTACCGGTTGTTCCCCCCGGGCACGCTGCTGCCGGTAGGCGACGCGGCGCAGAGCGTGGCGCAGGCGACCGGCGAGTGCTTCGCGCTGTCGCTGCGGCTTGCGGCGCCGCTGCTGATCGCAGGCCTGATCTGGCAGACCATGCTGGGGCTGCTGGCGCGTCTGGTGCCGTCGCTGCAGGTGTTCTCGCTGGCCATGCCCGGCCAGGTGCTGGGCGGCCTGCTGGTGTTCGGGCTGGTGCTCAAGCAGATCCTCGACGCCTGGATCGGCAGCGTGTCGACCGCCTTCGCCGCACTGCCCGGGCTGTAGACGCCCGTGGCCGACTCGGACAAGGAGGACCGGACAGAAGCCCCGTCCGCCAGGCGGCTCGAAGCCGCGCGCGGCGAGGGCCAGGTCGCGATCTCGCGCGAGCTGCAGTCGCTGACCGTGCTCGGCTGCGCCCTGACCGCGATGGCGATGACCGGCCCGGCGCAGGTGACGCATCTGGTGATGCGGACGCGCCACCTTCTGGAGGGGATCGGCACGGTCGACCTCAGCGACGGCGGCCTGGCGGAGGTGCGCGAATCGCTGCTCCTGGCCGCCGGCCTCGCCGGCCCGCCGGTGCTGGCCGCGGTGGTCGGCACGGTGGCGATCACCCTGCTGCAGACCGGTTTCCTGCTCCATCCGGGCGCCCTGATGCCGCAGCTCGGCCGCCTGAGCCCGATGCGCGGCATCAAGCGGATCTTCGGCGGCGACAACGCGGTCGAGACCCTTAAGGCGCTGGTCAAGCTCCTCGCCTTCTCCCTGGCACTGTACCACGTGCTGGGCGGGCTGTGGCCGGTGTTCCTGAGCTCGACCGGATGGGATGCCGGCACCCTGGCCGAGCGCACGGCGAAGCTCGTGCTGCACTCCATGCTGATGCTGCTGGCGGTTCAGGCCGGGATCGCCGTGCTGGACACTGCCTGGGTGCGCTACCGCCACACCTCCAAGCTGCGCATGAGCCGCCAGGACCTGCGCGACGAGCACCGGCAGAGCGAGGGCGACCCGCACGTGAAGGGCCGCATCAGGCAGCTGCGCCGCCAGCGGGCGAAGCGCCGGATGATGGACGCGGTGAAGACGGCGACGGTGATCATCACCAACCCGACCCACTACGCGGTGGCGCTGGTCTACGAGAACGGCGGCAAGGGCGCACCCAAGGTGGTTGCCAAGGGGGTGGACGAGCTCGCCGCCCGGATCAGGGAGATGGCGCTCGACCACAAGGTGCCGCTGGTGGCGAACCCGCCGCTGGCCCGTGCGCTCTACACCGTGCCGCTCGACGCCGAGATCCCGCGCGAGCACTTCCAGGTGGTGGCCGGCATCATCGCCTATGTCTGGCGGCTCAAGCGGCCGCCGCCCGGGCTGCCCCCGCTCCGCTGAGAAATCGTCCTGATCGGGTGGTCCGGATCTGGTGGAACAGGTCGTTGTACCCTATTTGTTCCATCAGAACGTGAACGGCCGGCTGCGGGAAATGCTGCCCCTGCCGTTCTTCGTGCGTTAGGATCTCACCCACGATCGCGCGCGCAGGGCGCCTTCATCCAAGGAGCAGTTGATGGACAAGAGCAAGGCGCTTGAGGGCGCTCTCACCCAGATCGAGAGAGCCTTCGGCAAGGGCTCGATCATGCGCATGGGACAGCGCACCAACGACCACGTCGACGTGGTCTCCACCGGTTCTCTCGGTCTCGACATAGCGCTGGGCATCGGCGGCCTGCCGCGCGGCCGCGTGGTCGAGATCTACGGCCCGGAAAGCTCGGGCAAGACCACCATGGCGCTGCACGCGATCGCCGAGGCCCAGAAGAAGGGCGGCACCTGCGCGTTCATCGACGCCGAGCACGCGCTCGATCCCGGCTATGCCCGCAAGCTTGGCGTCGACATCGACAGCCTGCTGATCTCTCAGCCCGACGCGGGCGAGCAGGCGCTGGAGATTGCCGACACGCTGGTGCGCTCGGGCGCCATCGACGTGCTGGTGATCGACAGCGTCGCCGCCCTGGTGCCGCGCGCCGAGCTCGAGGGCGACATGGGCGACAGCCATGTCGGCCTGCACGCCCGGCTGATGAGCCAGGCGCTGCGCAAGCTGACTGGCACCGTGTCGCGCTCCAACACCATGATCATCTTCCTGAACCAGATCCGGATGAAGATCGGCGTGATGTTCGGCAGCCCGGAGACCACCACCGGCGGCAACGCGCTCAAGTTCTACGCTTCCGTCCGCCTCGACATCCGCCGCATCGGTCAGATCAAGGAGAAGGACGAGGTGGTCGGCAACCAGACCCGCGTGAAGGTGGTCAAGAACAAGATGGCGCCGCCGTTCAAGCAGGTGGAGTTCGACATCATGTACGGCGAGGGCGTCAGCAAGATGGGCGAGCTG
>CAXTVX010000015.1:0-1088 GCA_964247755.1 uncultured Acetobacteraceae bacterium
TCGACAGCAACGCGACCGCGTTCCTGGCGCACGTGATGCTGTTCGTGTTCGGCTCCGGCGCGGTGAAGGGGTTCGCGCTCACCATCACCATCGGCATCGTCACCACCCTGTTCACCACGCTGCTGCTGTCGCGGATGCTGATGGTGCGCTGGTATGCGCTCACGCGCCCCGTTCTGCTGCCGGTCTGAGGCGCCCGCCATGCTGTCCCGCCCATTGTTCCGGTTCGTCAAGGACGGCACCCGGATCCGCTTCATGCGCGGCCGGTTTCTCGGTCTCGCCGTGTCGGCGTTCCTGTCGCTGGCCTCGGTGGCGTTGTTCTTCTACCCGGGCCTGTCGCTCGGGATCGACTTCAGCGGCGGCATCGTGGTCGAGGCGCGCACGCCGGGCCCGGCCGATTTCGGCAGGCTGCGCGCAGCGCTCGACGCGCAGCACGTGTCCGGCGCCGGGCTGCAGCGCTTCGGCGCCGCTAATGACGTGCTGATCCGGCTCCAGGCGCCGACCGGAACGGATGCGCGGTCCGAGGCCGCGACGCAGGCACTGGTGCAGAGGGTGCGGGCCGGCGTGGTGCAGGCGCAGCCGGGCACGCAGATCCTGCGCGCCGACGCGGTGGGTGCCTCGGTCTCGAACGAGCTGTTCCGCAACGGCATGCTGGCGCTGGGCATCAGCCTGCTGATGATCCTCGCCTATATCTGGTTCCGCTTCGAATGGGAGTTCGCGGTCAGCGCAGTGGCGACGCTGGTGCTCGACATCACCAAGACGGTCGGCTTCCTCGCCCTGACCCGGTTCGAGTTCGACCTGGTGATGGTCGCGGCGATCCTGACGGTGCTGGGCTATTCCACCAACGACAAGGTGGTGGTGTATGACCGGGTGCGGGAGAACCTGCGCAAGTATCGCACCATGTCGCTGCGCGAGCTGATCGACCTGTCGATCAACGAGACCCTGAACCGCACGCTCGGCACCTCCTCCACCGTTTTCCTGGCTGCCCTGCCGCTGGCCCTGTTCGGCGGCCACACCCTGGCCGGCTTCGCGTGGGTGATGCTGTTCGGCATCGTGGTCGGCACCTCGTCGTCGATCTTCATCGCCGCCCC
>CAXTVX010000015.1:1188-25190 GCA_964247755.1 uncultured Acetobacteraceae bacterium
TGATGCTGTTCGGCATCGTGGTCGGCACCTCGTCGTCGATCTTCATCGCCGCCCCCATCCTGCTGCTGCTGGGCGAGAAGCGGCTGCGACGCGACGCGCAGAAGGCGGCGCCGGTGCGGGCCCGGCCCGGCTGAAGGCTGGACCACGCCACCGTTGCAGATTTGCAGACGGTTCCGGAGAAGTGGACGCTCGCTTTTTCGTGCCCTCGTGCTCGACGCCCGATCGACTAGCCTTCGGCGGAACGGCTGCGAGGAACGATGAATGCGGAAGCCGTTGCCTCGGCCGGCGGGAGCTGCCGGGATCTTGATCGCCGGTCTGCTTGCCCTGTCCGCCGGGATGCCCGCCTTGGCGCAACAGCCACCACCGACGCCCGCGCCGACGTCCCCGGCCCAGCCTGCCAGCGGCGGCACCCCGAACTCGGGCTTTGCCACCGGCGCCAGCCAGGAGGTGTCGGAGCCCGGCATCGGCCCGCTGTTCGGCTCCCCGTTCGGTTCCGACCACCTGTTCGACGATTGGGGCGGGCTGCGCACCCGGCTCGAGGATCGCGGCATCGACGTCAACCTGGACTACCTCACCGAGAACGGCGGCAACATCTCGGGCGGCAGGCGCGAAACCTTCGCCACCGACGGCCAGATCGGGCTCGAGGTCAACCTCGACCTCGACAAGCTGCTGGGGTGGAAGGGGGCGGCGTTCCACTCGATCATCGTCAACCGCGAAGGCCGCAACCTGTCGGCAGACTCGATCGGCGACGACCTGGCCACGGTCCAGGAGATCTACGGTGGCGGCGGCAACGTGCTGGCCCACATGGTCTATGCCTACGGCGAGCAGAGCCTGCTCAAGAACCGCGTCGACCTGATCGCCGGCTGGCTTCCGGTCGGCAACTTCTTCGCCGCCTCGCCGCTCTATTGCGACTTCGTCAACGTTCTGTTCTGCGGCAACCCGCATCCGCTGCCGAACTATCCCGGCGAGGACGATTGGCCGCAGGCGACTTTCGGCGCCCAGGTGCGCTACCTTTTCACCCCGCAGGTCTACCTGCAGGTCGGCGTGTTCTCGGTGGATCCGGACTACGGCACCGGCGGCGGTGGCAGCTCCGGCTTCGCCTGGGCGGATCCGCGCAAGTCCGGGGTGTCGATCCCGGTCGAGGTCGGCTGGGTGCCGGTGTTCGGCCGGCAGCACCTCATCGGCCACTACAAGCTCGGCTACGACCGCGACACCCATCGGTATGCCGACGTGCTGGACAATACCCGGGGGCTGCCGCAGGCGAGCTTCGGCGGCACCTTCGCCAGCCAGGACCGCGACGACGAGTACGTGCTGTTCGACCAGATGCTGTTGCGTCAGGGTTCCGGTCCCACCGACGGGATCATCGTGTTCGGCGGCTGGGTGCATGCGACGGATCGGGTCAGCCCGCTGACGCAGCACGCCTTCGTCGCGGCTACCACCACCGGCTCGTCCTGGGACAGGCCCAAGGACACGCTCGGCGCCTCGTTCCAGTGGATCGAGATGAGCGGCGCCTTTACCCGCGCGCAGGAGATCGCACTGGAACAAGGACAGTCCCCGCCGGTGACCCTTGACGGCTTCGGCCCCGCCTACGGACCACAGAACACGGAGCAGGTGGTGGAGCTGACATACATCATCCACGTGTTCCGCGGCGTGACGCTGCAACCGGACTTCCAGTACCTCATCCGCCCTGGTGCCACCACCAATACTCCGGACGCCGCCGTGCTCGGCTTTCGCACCAACGTCAACTTCTGAGTGCATTGCCGGGTGGACGGGCGGCTAGGGCCGGGCCGGATGGTCGTCGGCACCGGATCGCCGGCCTACCGGCCCGCCACCGGCAGCAGGCGCTGCGACGGGCTTCAGGGGCGCGCTGGTGGTGCAGCCGGGCCGGGAGCGAGGTCGTTGTCGCCGGTGAAGTCGACCAGCGCCTGGAGCGCACGTTCCGCCTGCCGGTCGCGCCCATCGCCGGGCTGCAGCTCGGCCGTCACCACCGCCACCAGCGCGGCACGGTCGTACTGCACCAGCTGGGTGATGTCGGCGCGGCTGGCGCGCCCGGAATGGCCGTAGCTGAGCGCCATGCCGCGGGCGATCAGGTAGCTGTCGATCAGGCTGGCCGGGTTCGCGCGTGCGTCAACCTGCATCTCCGGCGGGCCCGACTGCACGCATCCAGCCAGGATGACCGCCGCCACGACGGGGGTGCAGCGTGCGGACCACGTCCTGCGTAGCCTCCGGTCGTTTCGGGGCATGATCGCCTTTCGGTCGTGCGGGCTGGATGTCCTGTCAGTTCTAGCACCACCCCGACCGGACCGGAACCGCGCGGTGTCCGGCACGCTCTACCTGGCACCGGCGCCAGCCGGCCCACCATCCGGACTGGACCTGCCCATGAGCTTCTTCGGATCGATCGTCGACAAGATCGTGCACTATGCCGGTTCGGCCTTCGCCCCGGCCGCGGAAGCGACCACGCCAGCCGGCACGGCGGCTTCCCCGCCGGTGGCCGACACGGTTGCGGCAACCGACACGGTGCCGGCTCCGGCGAGCACGGAAGCCACGGTGCCCGCCGCGGCATCCCCTGCGACGACGGAGGCGGCGCCACTGCAATCCGTCGATGTCGGTGCGGTGCTGACGGCACTCGACGCGCAGAAGGGCGGTGGCCTCGACTGGCAGAGCTCGATCGTCGACCTGTTGAAGCTGCTCGACCTCGACTCCAGCCTGGCTGCGCGCAAGACCCTGGCGAACGAGCTCGGCGTGCATGTCGGCGCGGACGGAACCGCGGAGGAGAACGTCGCCCTGCACAAGGCGGTGGTGCAGAAGCTGGCGGAAAACGGCGGCACGATCCCGCCGGAGATGAAAGCGTAGGCGTTCTTCCGGGCGGGATTGCCCGACCCCTGTCGCCGCGAGGAGTTCCGGCCCGGGATGAGCGCTCATCCTGAGCCGGCAGGCGGATCGCCGGGTTGAGAATGCCGATCCTGGCTGCACGATCGCTCGGCGCTATCGGATCCATCCGGCTGGTATGATCTGTCGGCCGCAGTTCACGAGTACGGTTTCGGCTGGTCACGTCGGGGCCAGTCGCGACCGCGTCACCAACCGGCGATCGGGATGACCGATCGAGACCCGGCCGTCATCGTCTTGACCTCGGCCGAACTGTCCATGTAGTCGTTTCGACAGCGGCTTAAATAGGCCGCCTTGTCAGGAACGGGTGACGATGATCCTGCGCACCCTGTCGGTCTCGCTGCTGGGCGCGCTCCTGGCCGGTTGCGCCGACGGGTCGCAAGGCTGCCGGGTCGACACGGTCGCCGACCTTCCGCTCCTGCCGCATGTCGAAATCACGGCGGTGGAGGCCACCCTGCAGGGCCGGAAAGTCGCCCTGCTGATCGACACCGGCTCGTTCATCTCGACCGTGTCACGCAACGGCGCCCAGCGCTTCGGCCTCCGTCCCGGAGCGGATGCCAGCTACACCTACATCCGGGGCATCGGCGGCGTGACCATCGCCCCGATGGTGACCGTTCACGACCTCAGCCTCGGCCGCGGCGTCGCGCACAGCCTCGAGCTGCCGATCGCGGGCGACTTTCCGCACCCGGTCGACGGCCTGCCGGTCGTCGGCCTGTTCGGCAACGACTTCCTGTCCAACTACGACGTCGACGTCGACGTGCCCCGGCAGCATTTCGGTCTCTACAAGGCGACCGGCTGCGACGCCGCAATGCGGCCGTTCGACCCGCCGTATTTCGAGGTCCCGTTCCGCAAGGAAGACGGCCACGTCGTGCTCGACATCAGGCTGAACGACCGGCCGATGATCGCCATCCTCGATACCGGCGCCTCCGCGACGGTGATCGACCGCAACGAGGCCCTTGCCGCCGGCGTGGCGCTGGACGGGCTGGATGCGGACCAGACCCGGGGCGCGAGCGGCCTCGATTCACATCTGGTCGAGATGCGCCGGCACCGGTTCGGCAGCCTGGAGGTGGGCGACGAGCGGATGAACAACTTCCACTTCTACGTCGCGGCCATGGGGACCCGCAGGACGCTGCTCGGCCGCGACTTCCTTCGCTTCAATCGCATCCTGATTTCCTACCCGCGGCACATGGTGTTCATCCAGCCGGTCGCCGCTGGCGCACCCGCCAGCTGAAGCATCATCCGATCGACCCGGCTCGGTCGACCGGATGAAGATGCTCGACGAAGCGACGAGCCGGAGCATGGCCCGCGAGCCGATTCGAACGGATCAAGCTCTACAGGCTGCCGACTGGCGGCTCGGTTGCGCCGCGGCGCCCATCCGCCAGCAGGTCTCGTATCTCGGTCAGCAGAAGCTCGCTCTGGGTCGGCGCTGCGGGTGCCTCCTTCTTCTCCTCCCGGACATGCATCCTGGTCAGCAGCTTCACCACCCAGAAGATCGCCAGCCCGACGATCAGGAACTGGATCACCGCGTTCAGGAACACGCCCACGTTGATCGTGGGCGAACCGGCCTTCTGCGCCTCGGCCAGGGTCGCGTAGTGCGGTCCCTTCAGGGTGAAGAAGATGTTCGAGAAGTCGATGTTGCCGACCAGCAGCCCGATGAACGGGGTGAAGATGTCCTTCACCAGGCTCTGCACGATCGTGGTGAAGGCGGCGCCGATGATGATGCCGACCGCGAGGTCCACCACGTTGCCGCGCATGATGAAGGAGCGGAACTCGCCGATCCAGCCAGGCGTGTGCAGGGTGGGCGTCTTGCCGAGTATCTTGGTCGCCATGAGGATGCTCCTTGGATGATGTCGGGCGGAGCCTACAGCAACGATGCCGCGCTGAAACGGCGCGACGGCGCGACCAGCTCGTCCTGCGCCTGCACGATCATCGGCTCGCGCTGCCCCGCCTCGGCGGTCCGCTCCAGCACCCCCCACACCGCGCTCGTCGCCTGCTCCAGCGCCGCGACCGGATCCCGCAGACGCAGCACGTGCAGCAGGAACAGGCCGGCGAGGAGGTCGCCCGCTCCGTTCACCTCAAGGGCCAGGCGCGGCGTGCGCAGCAGCACGGTTCCACGGGCGCTGGCCAGCATCAGGTCCACCGCCCCGGACGGGGTCTCCCGCGCCTCGACGCTGGTGACCAGCACCAGCGCCGGGCCTTCCGAGCGCATTCGGGCCCGCAGCGTCCGTGCCGCCTCGGCAACGCGCTGCAGGCTCGGCGGCGGGTCGTCCCGCAGTCCGGGCACCAGCAGCTCCAGCTCGAACAGGTTGGGGGTCAGGATGTCTGCGGCGGCCACGGCGCGGCCCTGCAGCAGGGCCGCGACCTCCGGCCGGACATAGAGCCCGCCGGCGCGATCGCCCATCACCGGGTCACAGCAGTACAGCGCGTCCGGGCGCAGCGCCCGCACCCGTGCCACCGCGTCGAGCACCGCCTCACCGGTGGCGGCCTGCCCCAGGTAGCCGGACAGCACCGCCTCGACCTCCCCCAGCACGCCGCGCGTGTCGAGGCCACCGACCAGGGCCGCGACCGCAGCACCGTCCGTGACCTCCCCGGCGAAGCTGCCGTAGCCGGGATGGTTGGAGAACTGCACCGTGTTGATCGCCCACACCTCGGCACCGAGCCGCTGCAACGGGAACAGCGCCGCCGCATTCCCCACATGTCCGTAGGTGACCCAGGACTGGACCGACAGGATGCTCATCGCGGGCGTCCCGGGTTCCGGTCGCCGGCCCCGGCAGAGGATGGTCCATGGTCCAGCGTTCCCGCCCCCACCCTGCGCTCCTCGCCGCCGGCCTTGCCCTGTCGGTCGCCGCCGGGCCGGCCCGGGCGCAGCCGGCACCCGCCGCGCCGACGCCCGCCGGAGCCGCCACGACCGCCTCCGCCTCGCAGACCGGCTTCGGGCGGAGCGAGGGCGCACGGATCGAAGGCCACATCGCCCATCTGCATGCGAGCCTCCGGATCACCCCGGCGCAGGAAAGGCTGTGGCAGGGCTTCGCGGCCGCCCTGCGCGGGAACGTGGCGCGGATGGACGCAGCCTATGCCGGCCGGCAGCACGACCACGCGACCGCCGACGCGGTGCGTGACCTCGAAGCCTTCGGGACGATCGAGGACGCCAACGCCCGCAACGTCCAGCTGCTGCTGCCGCCGTTCCGTGCCCTCTACGACAGCTTCTCGCCGGAGCAGAAGCGGACCGCCGACGCCACCTTCCGTCGCTATACCGACAAGGCGGTGCGCCGGCCCGATTGACACGACCGGCCGGCAGGTCCGGTCGTTGCGGGAGAACCGGCGCTTCGCTATATGCCGCTCATCGCGCCCCGGTCGGCATCGGCGGCAGCCTCGAAGGACCCTGGAACCATGAAGCCCGGCATTCATCCGCAGTACCACACCATCAACGTCGTGATGACCGACGGAACCCAGTTCACCACCCGCTCCTGCTACGGCAAGGAGGGTGACACGCTGCGTCTCGACGTCGATCCGAAGTCGCATCCGGCCTGGACCGGCGTGCAGCGCATGATGGACACCGGCGGCCAGGTGGCCAAGTTCAACAAGAAGTTCGCCGGGCTGGGCGTGCGCAGCAAGGGCTAGAACCCACCCTCGTCCGAGGCTGATTTTTCCACGGTGCCGTCCTTGACCCAGGGGCGGCACTTTCCATTTCTGTTCTTGTCGGAGGCGCCCTGATGGGGCCTCGGACGACACGCCGGACCGGCTCCGCCCTTGCGGGGAGCCATCGAACCTTGCTTCTCCAGGAGGTTTTTCCATGACCTACGACTTCGCTCCCCTGTTCCGCACCGCCATCGGCTTCGACCGCCTCGCGCGCCTGGTCGACACCGCGGCCCAGACGGCCAGCGCGCCGTCCTATCCGCCCTACAACATCGAGAAGACCGCCGAGGACAGCTACGTGCTGACCATGGCCGTCGCCGGCTTCGGCCCCGCCGACATCGAGCTGACCGTGCAGGACAACACTCTGTTGGTGTCCGGCCGCGTCGAGGGCGAACAGGAAGGCAGTCAGGTGCTGTATCGCGGCATCGCCGCGCGGGCCTTCGAGCGCCGGTTCGCTCTCGCCGACCACATCCAGGTCGAGGGTGCGGACCTCAACAACGGCCTGCTCCGCATCACGGTGAAGCGGGTGGTGCCGGAAGCGCTGAAGCCCCGCCGGATCGCCATCGGCGCGACCCAAGCCACGCTGTCGGGCCCTGCCAACGATGGCACCAAGACGGTCGACACCAAGGCCGCCTGAGCCCATTCCGGCTCGCATCGATAGGAGGGGGCCGGGCGACCGGCCCCCTTTTCTTGTTGTCCGCCACGGTTCGTCTTGACCCCGTCCGGGCGTGCAGCCCATATCCGCCCCATGTCGTGCCCGCCCCGGGCACATCCACGCCGGACCGGTCCAACCGGGTCCGGCGCCAGCCGATCTGCGTGACGCAGCCAACAGGACAGCTCGATGACGTTGCCGCTGATGCCGAAAGCCACCGCCGTGTGGCTGATCGAGAAGACCGCCCTCACCTTCACCCAGGTGGCCGAGTTCTGCGGCATGCATCCGTTGGAGGTGCAGGCGATCGCCGACGGCGAGGTGGCCCAGGGCATCGTCGGCTATGACCCGGTGGCCAACCACCAGGTCACCGCCGAGGACATCGCGCGCGCCGAGAAGAACCCGGACGCGCGGCTGACGGTGCTGTCGGAGAAGAACCCGGTCACCCGCCGCTCCAAGGGCGCACGCTACACGCCGGTCGCCAAGCGCAACGACCGTCCGGACGCGATCGCCTTCGTGCTGCGCAACTACCCGCAGCTGAGCGAGGTGCAGGTGATCAAGCTGCTCGGCACCACCAAGGAAACGATCGCCAAGGTGCGCGACCGGCAGCACTGGAACAGCGCCAACATCAAGCCGCGCGATCCGGTGATCCTGGGCCTGTGCAGCCAGACCGACCTCAACGCGATGGTTGCGACGGCGAACGAGCGGCTGGTCCGCGAGGGCCAGCACGTGCCCCTGCCGCCGTCGCAGCCGGTGGACGAGGAAGCGGCCTGACGCCGCTTCCCGCCAGCACCGCTAGGCCTGCCCGCGCAGGCGCTCCATCTCCTCCTTGACGCGCAGCTTCTCGAGCTTCAGCCGGTTCAGCATGCCCTGGTCCGGTGCGGGCCGCGTGTCCTCGTCGAAGATGCGCATGTCCAGTGCGGCGTGGCGGGTCCTCAGGCTTTCGATCCGTGACTGCAGGCTCATGATGCCTCCGGTTCGCAGGGTTCAACCCCCCGACGCTAGACCCGCGCCGGCGGCCGATGCCACAGCAAAATGCCGGTGCCCTTTCACCTCATCGAGTGGAGGGGCGGAACCGCGCGTGCTATGCGATGACCCATGCTGATCGACCGAGACACCGTGCTGCGCCGGTTGCACGAACTGCGCAGCGAGCATCGCGACCTCGACACCGTGATCGGTCGGCTGGCGCCGCAGCCGATCGACCAGCTGCAGATCCAGCGGCTGAAGAAGCGCAAGCTGCTGCTGAAGGACGAGATCGCCTGGCTGGAGTCCCGGCTGATCCCGGACAGCGTCGCCTGAGGAGCCGCAGATGAGCGAGACCGAGATCGGGTTCGACCCCAGCGTCGAGCGGCCGGACGATGCCGGCGGGCCGCTGGTCGGCCTGATCATGGGCAGCCAGTCCGACTGGGCCACGCTGAGCCACGCCGCGACCCAGCTGGACACGCTGGGCATCCTGTTCGAGAGCCGCATCATCTCGGCGCACCGCACGCCGGATCGGCTGGCCGAGTATGCGCGCGAGGCCGAGGGCCGGGGCATCCGGGTGGTGATCGCCGGCGCCGGCGGGGCGGCCCACCTGCCCGGCATGTGCTCGGCCTGGACCCTGCTGCCGGTGCTCGGCGTGCCGATCGAGAGCCAGCTGCTGAACGGGATCGACAGCCTGCTGTCGATCGTGCAGATGCCGGCCGGGGTGCCGGTGGGAACCCTGGCGGTCGGCCGCGCCGGCGCCGTCAACGCCGCCCTGCTCGCGGCGGCGATCCTGTCGCTGGGCGATGCGGCGCTGAAGGCGCGGCTCGAAGCCTGGCGGGCGTTGCAGACTGCGGCGGTGCCGGAGGTTCCGGTGCCAGGCACGCCATCGGCATGACGGTGTCGGCGCTGCCGCCGGGCGCCGTGATCGGCATCGTCGGCGGCGGCCAGCTCGGGCGCATGTCGGCGATGGCCGCGTCTCGCCTCGGCTATCGCACCAACGTCCTGACCGAGGAGGCGGACGGCCCGGCCGCTCAGGTCGCCACCGCGACGACGCTCGGCGCCCATTCCGATCCCGACACCCTGCGCCGCTTTGCAGACGCCGTGGACGTGGTGACGTTCGAGTTCGAGAACGTCAGCGCCGACGGCCTCGACCTGCTGGCGGCGATGCGGCCGGTGCGGCCCGACGGCGCCATCCTGCGCATCAGCCAGGACCGGCTGGCGGAGAAGCGCTTCCTGGCCGGAGCCGGCGTCCCGCTGGCGCCCTGGCATCCGGTCGACACGCCGGCATCGCTGGACGAGGCGGCGGCGGCACTTGGGCTGCCGTTCGTGCTCAAGACCACGCGGCTCGGCTATGACGGCAAGGGGCAGCGCGTGCTGCGCGACCAGGGCGGGCTGCGGGCCGCGTTCGAGGCGCTGTCGCCGCACCCGCTGGTGGCGGAAGGGTTCGTCGACTTCGCCTGCGAGCTCAGCGTGATGGTCGCCCGTGGCCTCGACGGCACGGTGCGCGCCTTCGACACGGTGCAGAACCGGCATCGGCACCACATCCTCGACCTGACGCTGGCGCCGGCGCCGGTGCCGCCGGACGTTGCCGCAGAGGCGCAGGCGCTGGCGGTGCGGATCGCCGAGGCGCTGTCGCTGGTCGGGCTGCTGGGGGTGGAGATGTTCCTGGCGGCGGACGGACGGCTGCTGGTCAACGAGATCGCGCCGCGTCCGCACAATTCCGGGCACTGGACCATGGATGCCTGCCCGGTCAGCCAGTTCGAGATGCACGTCCGCGCCGTCGCCGGGCTGCCGTTGCCGCCGGCGACACGGCATTCCGACGCGCTGATGAAGAACCTGGTCGGCCCGGAGGAGATGGCGCTGTGGCCGGAGATCCTGGCGACCCCCGGGCTGCTGCCGCACCATTACGGCAAGACGGACGCCCGTCCGGGCCGCAAGATGGGTCACGTCAACCGGCTGTTCCCGCGCGGCGCGCTGCCCGGTGCGTTCGGGATCGAGGCGGCGCTGGGGCCGCTTCGCGCCGAGCCGGACGCTTGAGGCCGACCATCCTGCGCAGCAGGGCCCTGCCCGGTCAGCGTGCGGACGCCAACCCGAGATCGCTGACCTGCGACGCCCCGGGTGCCCTGCCGAGGCGGCCGATCGGCAGGATCTCCCGCCCTGCGGTCTCGGACAGCACCTCCGCGGCGGCGAGATAGACCGCTGCCAGCGCGGTCAGCAGGCCGGTATAGCCGCCGGCGTTGTGGATCAGCCCCGAGCCGGTCCATTCGCCCAGCGCCAGCAGGAAGAAGGTGATCCAGAGCAGGAAGAACACCGTTCCCACCGCCCGGTTGGCGGTGAAGGTGGCGAACCACATGAACAGCGTGAACACGCCCCAGAGTGCCAGGTACCAGCCGACGAAGCTGGGCCGGACGGTGGCGTGGAAGAACTCGACGAACAGCGCGAACGACCACCAGAACGCGCCGAACGAGCAGAAGGCGGTGAAGCCGAAGGTGTTGCCGCGCGGCAGCTCGCACACCCCGGCGACGAACTGGGCGGTGCCGCCGAACGCGAACGCCATGGCGAGCACCATCGGGATCGCGGGCGGCGTGTACCAGCCCGCGTTGATCATGCTGAGCAGCCAGGTTGTCAGCGCGAATCCGGTCAGGCCCAACGGGGCGGGATTGGCATAGCCCTTCATCGACGTCTCTCCTCGAGTATGGCTCCTCTGCGGGAGCTCGTTCCAGACCGGAGGCTTATACCAAGTTGCCGGGAGGTTGGCTTCAGCCTCCTGCCGCCATCCGGATGCCGGTCGGGAACTCCGGGACCACTGGATCGAGCCGGAACCGGGCTGCGAAACCCGGTCAGGTGGTCGGCGGACGACCTTCATGATGGACGGTTCGGCCTCAGGCGAGCAGCCCCTCGTCGCGGAAGCTGGTCCAGCGTCCGTTGCCGATGATCAGGTGGTCGCGCACCCCCACGCGCATCACCGCGCAGGCGTCCGACACCTGCTTCGTCATCGACAGATCCTCGCGCGACGGGGTCGGGTCGCCGCTCGGGTGGTTGTGCACCAGCACCAGCGCGTGCGCCTGCAGCTCGACGGCGCGGCGCACCACCTCGCGCGGGTAGACCGGGGTGTGGTTGACGGTTCCGCGCGCCTGCGCCTCGTCCGACAGCAGCCGGCCCTCGCGGTCGAGGAACAGGATGCGGAACTGCTCGATCCGCTCGCGCGCCAGGATCGCGGTCAGGTAGTCGAGCAGCCCGGCGCGGTCGGCCAGCACCGGCTGCCCGTCCATCCGGGCGCGCGCCAGCCGCAGCGCCGCCTCGTGCAGCAGCTTGAGTGCCGCCAGGCTGTGGGTGCCGAAGCCCGCAACGCCCCGCAGCTCGCGCACCGGGGCGGCCAGCAGGCTGGCGAACGAGCCGAACCGGGTGAGCGCCCTTCCCGCCAGCGCCTCGATGTCCTCGCAGGCCGGCATCACCACGCGCAGGTAACGCGACAGCAGCGCCTGGTCGGTTTCGGCCGGTGGGGGCCGGGACAGCGCACGGGTCGGCGCGACGACGATCGGCCGGGACAGCAGGCCAGCCGCGCCGGCGTCGGCAAACCCGTCCGACATGTTTGTCCACTCCGCACCTGCCGTTCGATGCTACCCTGCAACAAACTCGCAGGATGTGCCAGGACGACATGCGACGGGCCGTGAACGATGTTCAAACGTGACCGGACGGTTCAGTCGGTTTCCAGCCCGAGCCGCTGGTGCCAGTCGGCGATCGACTCCTCCGGATACTCGCCGAAGCGGCGGTCGGACTGGCGTATCTCCGGCTCGACCCAGGCCGGCGCGAAGTCGAGCATCAGGTGGGTGTGCTCCGGCGGGACGGGCAGCGCGGTGTCGATCGCGGATGCGAACGGGTGGATCAGCTCCGGCCAGCTGTCGTCGAACAGCCACAGCGCGCTGCCGCACAGGCTGCAGAACACGCGCTCGGCGTTGCTGCGGGTTTCCTCCCCTTCCTCCCGCATCACCGCATGGTAGCGGGCGGTGTGCTCGCGGCCCTCGACCCGGAGCGTGTCGGCGTCCCCTGCGAGGTTGACCGCATATCCGCCGCCGCCCTGCGTCTTGCGGCAGATGCTGCAATAGCAGCGCTGGTAGGGCACCGGGTGCCGGGACTCCAGCGAGAACCGGACCGCGCGGCAGTGGCAGGATCCTTCGAGATGCATGGCATCGCTCCGTGCGAGGTGATGCCGTCACAGGAGCCGGAACCGTCATCCGGTTCCCCGACCAGCCGCTGCCTGCGCTACAGCAACCCCTTCTGGCGCAGGCTGATCCAGCTGCCCCGGCCAACCAGGATGTGGTCGTGCAGGGTGATGGACAGCGCCGACAACGCGGTCGCCGCGTGCGCGCCCAGTGTGGCCTCGCGCCTGGGAAGGGTCTTGTCGGCCGGGCCGTCGGGAACCACGCGCAGGAGGATCAGCGCGGTGGCGTGCAGCGCCAGCGCCCGTCCCGCCACCTGCTGCGGCAGGCGCTCCGGGGCGTCGTCCACCGCCTCGTCGGCCAGCAGGCGGTTGCGGTTGTCGAGCAGCAGCACGCGCAGCTGGCCGGGCACGGCGCCGGCGAGGGCGGTGTCGAAGTACTCCAGCAGCCGGTCCCAGTTGTTCAGCACCGGCCGCTCGCGGGCCTCGGCCGCCGCCAGAAGGAGCCCAGCCTGCTGCGGCAGCTGCAGCACCGCGATCGCGTCGGGGCCGAGCTCGCCGCTCGCCTGCGCCAGCTGCTCCGGCCCGGCGGTCAGCACCGCGGACAGGCTGCCGAACCGGTTGATCAGCTCCTTGGCCAGCGGCTTGGTGTCGCGTCGGGGGATGCCGAGGAACAGCAGCATCTCCAGGATCTCGTAGTCGGCCAGCGCTCCCGGCCCGCGCGACAGCAGGCGCTCGCGCATGCGGCCCCGGTGCCCCTGCGGACCGGTGCTGCGGAAGGGAGGCGGAGCGGTCGAGGCGGCCGCGTCGGACACCGTCTTCTCCCGGACTAACGTTTTGTCAGGATGCGTGCCGGTTGCGCCGAAGATCAAGGGGATTCCGCTGCCGCATTGAGGCGGAACGCCGGGGCGCCTAGATAGGGTCGGACATGGACACCTATCTGGAACGGCTGAATCCCGAGCAGCGCGAGGCGGTCGAGGCCGTCGACGGGCCGGTGCTGGTGCTGGCCGGGGCCGGCACCGGCAAGACCCGGGTGCTGACCACGCGTTTTGCCCACATCCTGCTGAGCGGGCGGGCCTCGCCGGGCCAGGTGCTGGCGGTGACCTTCACCAACAAGGCGGCACGCGAGATGCGCGAGCGGGTCGGGCACCTGCTGCAGCGGCCGGTGGAGGGGCTGTGGCTCGGCACCTTCCACGCGCTGTGCGCGCGGATGCTGCGCCGGCATGCCGAGTATGTCGGGTTGACGTCCTCCTTCACCATCCTGGACACGGACGACCAGCTGCGGCTGCTCAAGCAGGTCATGGAGCTGCACCGGATCGACGCCAAGCGCTGGCCGCCGCCGGGGCTGATGGGGGCGATCCAGCGCTGGAAGGATCGCGGACTGACGCCGGACAGGATCACGCCGTCCGAGGACACCGACTTCGCCGGCGGCAAGGCCAGGCAGATCTACGCCGACTACCAGACGCGCTTGGCGCAGCTGAACGCGGCGGATTTCGGCGACCTGATGCTGCACATCGTCGAGATCCTGCGCACCCGGCCGGACGTGCTGGCGCAGTATCACCGGTTCTTCCGCTACATCCTGGTCGACGAATACCAGGACACCAACACCATCCAGTATCTCTGGCTGCGCCTGCTGGCCAAGCGCGAGGGAGAGGCCGCCAACATCTGCTGCGTCGGCGACGACGACCAGTCGATCTACTCCTGGCGCGGCGCGGAGGTGGAGAACATCCTGCGCTTCGAGAAGGACTTTCCCGGGGCGAAGATCGTCAAGCTGGAAAGCAACTACCGCTCGACCGCGCCGATCCTGGCCGCGGCTTCCGGCCTGATCGCGCACAACGAGGGACGCCTCGGCAAGACCCTCCGGCCCGGCCGCAACGACTCCGAGGGCGAGAAGGTGCTGGTCGCGTCGGTGTGGGACTCCGACGAGGAGGCGCGCATGGTCGGGGAGCGGATCGAGCAGCTGCAGCGCGAGGACAACCGGCTGTCGGAGATGGCGATCCTGGTGCGCGCCGGGTTCCAGACCCGCGCCTTCGAGGAGCGGATGATCACCCTGGGACTGCCGTACAAGGTGGTGGGGGGCCTGCGCTTCTACGAGCGGCAGGAGATACGCGACGCGATCGCCTACATGCGGGTGATGAACCAGCCCTCGGACGACCTGGCGTTCGAGCGCATCGTCAACGTGCCGAGGCGCGGGGTCGGGGACGTGGCGATGCAGGCGCTGCACGTGGCGGCTCGCACGGACCGCATCCCGATGACGGCGGCGGTGCTGAAGCTGCTGGCCGACGGCACCCTGAAGGGGCGGGTGCGCGAGCAGCTCGGGCTGCTGATGGCGGCCCTCGGCCGCGGCCGCGAGGCGCTGGCGCAGGCCGGCGACGAGGCGCGCCTGGCAGGGCCGGTGCATATCGGCGTGGTCGAGAAGCTGCTGGAGGACGCCGGCTACGTCGAGATGTGGAAGAAGGACAAGTCGCCGGACGCGCCGGGGCGTCTCGACAACCTCAAGGAACTGGTGCGGGCGCTGGTCGAGTTCGACACCCTGGGCGGGTTCCTCGAGCACGTGTCGCTGGTGATGGAGAACGACGAGAACGCCGGCGCGGACCGGGTCAACATCATGACCCTGCATGGCGCCAAGGGGCTCGAGTTCGACAGCGTGTTCCTGCCCGGCTGGGAGGAAGGGCTGTTCCCGAGCCAGCGCACCCTGGACGAGGGCGGCAACAAGGGGCTCGAGGAGGAACGCCGGCTGGCCTATGTCGGCATCACCCGGGCGCGCAAGCGGGCGCTGATCAGCCACGCCGCCAACCGGCGCATCTACGCCAACTGGCAGAGCTCGGTGCCGAGCCGGTTCGTCGAGGAGCTGCCGGAGGAGCACGTCGAGCAGATGGGCTCGGCCTCGCTGGCGCGCGAGCAGATGCGCAGCGCGCCGCCGGTGTTCGGGAGCGGGTTCGGGGGCCAGTTCCCGCTGATGGCCCGCCGTCCGCGCACGGTGGAAGCCTGGGAGCAGCCGGCCCGGCCGTCGCGCACCGGCGGCATCGCGGTCGGCGCGCGGGTGTTCCACCAGAAGTTCGGCTATGGCGTGGTGACGGGCGCCGAGGACAGCAAGCTCGACGTCGAGTTCGAGCGGGCCGGGTTCAAGCGCGTGCTCGACTCCTACGTGGAGCAGGTGGTCGGTTCGGCGGGGACGGCGTCTTGAGCGTGATCACCCGGCGCCACGCCATCGCGCTGGAAACGGTCCACGTGACGGTTCCGGACGCGGCGGTGGAAGCGTATGAGAACGCGCTCGCGTCGGTCTGCACCACCATCGGCATCTTCGAGGCCGACGACAGCCAGACGGTATGGCGGGTCGAGGGGGTCAAGGACCAGGGCAGCGGCGAGGCGGCGCTGTCGGCGGCGCTGGCGCTGGCGGAAGCGGCGACCGGGATCGCGGCGCCGCTGGAGCGAGCGGGTACCGAGGCCGAGGGCTGGCTCGCGCGCACCTATGAAAGCTTTCCCGAGCAGCAGGTCGGCCGGCGCTTCGCCATACGCGGCACCCATCTGGGTCGTGCCCGGCCCGGCCCGCGCATCACCCTGACGCTGGATGCCGGGATCGCCTTCGGCTCCGGCGAACATGGCTCGACGCGCGGCTGCCTGCGCGCGCTGGAGCTGGTGGCGCATCGCCGGCCGCGCCGGATCCTGGACCTCGGCACCGGCTCCGGCATCCTGGCCATGGCGGCGGCAAGGCTGCTGCACCGGCCGGTGCTGGCGGTGGACATCGAGCCGTGGTCGGTGCGGGTGGCGGCGCAGAATGCGACGGCGAACGAACTCGGGCGACGGCTTGCCTGCCGCCACGGCAACGGCTGGCGCACGCCGGCGGTCCGTCGCGGCGGCCCCTACGACCTGGTGTTCGCCAACATCCTGGCGCGTCCGCTGTGCCGCATGGCGCTCGACCTGGGGCAGAAGTTGGCTCCTGGCGGCACCGTGATCCTGGCCGGGCTGCTCGGCAGCCAGGTCCGGATGGTGCTGGCCGCGCACCGGCGACAAGGCTTGCTGCTGGAACGGCAGCTGCTCGAAGGAGACTGGGCGACGCTGGTGCTGCGCCGGCCCGGGCGGCCATGAGCGGCCTCATCCGCGACGCGGTCCCGGACGACCTTCCGCGCGTCCTGGAGATCACCAACCATGCGATCCTGACCGGAACCGCGCTGTGGACCATCGCCCCGGCGACGCTCGGGACGCGCGGCGCCTGGATGGCGGAGCGCCGCACGGCCGGCCATCCGGTGCTGGTGGTGGAGGAGGACGGCGCGGTGCAAGGGTTCGGCGCCTACGGGCCGTTCAGGCCGCATGACGGGTATCGTCACACGGTAGAGCATTCGCTGTACATCGATCCGGCGGCGCAGCGGCGCGGGCATGGCCGGGCGATGCTGTCGGCCCTGATCGCGCGGGCGACGGAAGCCGGACTGCATGCCATGGTGGGCGGCATCGCGGCGGATAACGCCGCCTCGATCGCCCTGCATCGGCGGTTCGGCTTCATCGAGGCGGCGCGGCTGCCGGAGGTCGGCACCAAGTTCGGCCGCTGGCTCGACCTCGTGTTCATGCACCGCCTGCTCGGCGACGAGCCGGCGCCAGCATCGACGCATCGCTCCGGAGAGTCCGCATGACCGACACCGACCGGAATGCCGCCGGGCGGCTGGCCGCACTCAGGACGGTGCTGGCGGCGGATGGCCTCGACGGCTTCATCCTGCCGCGGGGCGACGAGCACCTGGGGGAGTATGTCGCGCCCTACGCCGAGCGGCTGGCCTGGCTGACCGGCTTCACCGGCAGCGCCGGCACCGCGATCGTGCTGATCGAGGACGCCGCGGTGTTCTCGGACGGGCGCTACGTGCTGCAGCTCGATGCCCAGGTGGACGGTGCCTGCTATCGCCGCCTGCACCTGACGCGCAACCCGCCGGAAGCGTGGCTGGCGGCGTCGGCGCGGCAGCCGGAACGGAACGCGCGGATCGGCTACGACCCGTGGCTGCTGAGCGACGACGCGCTCGCACGCTACCGCAAGCCCGGACTGGAGCTCCTGCCGGTGACGCGCAACCCGGTGGATGCGATCTGGACCGACCGGCCGGCGATGCCGGCGGCGCCGGCGGTACCGCATCCGCTGGAGTTCTCCGGCCGCAGCGCGGAGGAGAAGCGGACCGAAATCGCTGCGACGCTGCGCGAGGCGGGCGAGGACGCGGTGGTGCTGGGCGACCCGGCCTCGGTCGCCTGGCTGTTCAACCTGCGCGGCGGCGACCTCGACTTCACGCCGTTCGCGCTGGGCTTCGCGCTGCTGGAGGCGGACGAGCGCGCAACCCTGTTCATGGCGCCGGAGAAGGTGTCTTCCGAGCTGCGCGCGTGGCTGGGCAACGCGGTGCGGATCGAGGCGCCCGAGGCGATCGCTCCCGCCCTGGCCGGGCTCGCCGGGCGCAAGGTGCGGATCGATCCGGCCGGCACCGCGTCCTGGTTCGGCCAGAGCCTTCGCGCGGGCGGCGCGGTGGTCTCCCCTGCCCCGGATCCCTGCCTGCTGCCCAAGGCGCGCAAGAACCCGGTCGAGCAGCAGGGCGCGCGGGACGCGCATCGGCGGGACGGGATCGCGGTGTGCCGCTTCCTGCACTGGCTGTCCGGGCACGGCGTCGGGCAGAGCGAGACGGAGCTGTCCGCCCGGCTCGACGCGTTCCGGCACGAGGCGCCGGGCTATCTCGGGGAAAGCTTCCCGGCGATCTCCGGCACCGGCCCGAACGGTGCCATCATCCACTACCGGGCCGACCCGGCGACGGCGCGACGGCTGCAGCCGGACGAGGTCTACCTGATCGACAGCGGCGGCCAGTACCGCTGCGGCACCACGGACGTTACACGCACGGTCTGGAGCGGCCCGGGGCCCGCGCCGGCCGCTTTGCGCGACCACGTCACTCGCGTGCTGCAGGGGCATGTGGCGCTGGCGAGGGCGCAATTTCCGGCGGGCGTGCACGGGGGCCGGCTGGACGCGCTGGCACGCACGCCGCTGTGGCAGGCCGGGCTGGACTACGACCATGGCACCGGCCACGGCGTCGGCAGCTTCCTGTCGGTGCATGAGGGACCGTGCGGGATCGCGCCCACCGCGCGCCCGATCCCGATCGAGGCCGGCATGATCCTGTCCGACGAGCCGGGCTACTACCTGCCTGGCGCCTACGGCATCCGGCTGGAGAACCTGCTGCTGGTCCAGCCGGCCGGCCCGGAGGAGGACGCGCGCTTCCTCCGGTTCGAGACCCTGACCCTGGCGCCGTTCGACCGTGCGCTGATCGATCCGGCGCTGCTGTCTCCGCCCGAGCGCGACTGGATCGACCGCTACCATGCGCGCGTGCTGGCGGAGATCGGGCCGGCGCTGCCGGATCCTGTCCGCGCCTGGCTCGACGCCGCCTGCGCGCCGCTCCCGGCCTGAGTGAGGAACCCGTCCATGTCGAACACGCGGAACGTCGAAGGCGGCATCCCCGCCACCCTGATCCCCGGCGACGGTATCGGCCCGGAGCTTGCGGAGGCGGTGGTCGAGGTGCTGGAGGCGCTCGGAGCGCCGTTCAAGTGGGACCGCCAGCTGGCCGGCCTGGCCGCGGTGGCCGACAGCGGCGATCCGCTGCCGCTGGCGACGCTGGACAGCATCCGGCGCACCGGGCTGGCCTTGAAGGGTCCGCTAACCACGCCGGTGGGCGGCGGATTCAAGTCGATCAACGTCACGCTGCGGCAGGAATTCGAGCTGTTCGCCAACCTGCGTCCGGCGCGCACGCTGATCCCCGGCGGCCGGTTCGAGAACATCGACATCGTGCTGGTGCGCGAGAACCTGGAAGGGTTCTATGCGGCGATGGAGCACTACCTGCCGATCGGGCACGACCCGAAGGCGATCGCCATGTCCACCGGCTTCAACACCCGTGCCGAGTGCCGGCGCATCGTCGAGTACGCCTTCGACTATGCGGTGAAGAACAACCGCCGCCGCGTCACGGTGGTGCACAAGGCGAACATCCTGAAGGCGCTGACTGGGCTGTTCCTGGAGGAAGGCCGCAAGGTCGCGAAGGAGTACGAGGGGCGGGTCGAGATGAACGACCGCATCGTCGATGCCTGCGCGATGCAGCTGGTGCTCGACCCGTGGCAGTACGACGTGATCGTCACCACCAACCTGTTCGGCGACATCCTGTCCGACCTGATCGCAGGTCTCGTCGGCGGGCTCGGCATGGCGCCGGGTGCCAATATCGGCACCGACGCGGCGATCTTCGAGGCGGTGCACGGCTCGGCGCCGGACATCGCCGGCAAGGGGATCGCGAACCCGCTGGCCATGCTGCTGTCGACCGGGCTGATGTTGCAGCATGTCGGGCGGCCCGACCTGGCCGACCGGCTGACGGCCGGCATCGACGCGACGCTGGCGGCCGGGGTGCGGACGCGTGACCTGGGCGGCACCGCGGGAACGCGCGAGCTGACCGACGCGCTGCTGCACCACCTGCGTTGAGCGACGGCGTCCCCTCGCTCGGCGCGCTACGCGCCGAGATCATGCGGCAGGTGACGGAGCGGGGTGCGGACAAGTCGATCTGCCCCAGCGAGGTGGCGCGCACCTATGGCGACGGGTGGCAGAGGCTGATGGGTCCGGTTCGCGACGCCGCCCGCGGCTTGGCGCGTGACGGGAGGATCGAGGTGCTGCGCAAGGGTAAGCCGGTCGATCCGGACACGGCGAAGGGGGTGATCCGGCTGCGGCTGGCCGGCGCCGGATCAGCGCCTGCGGATGAAGCCGGTCAGGGCGGCGAGCAGCAGGGCGCTGCGCGGCGTCACCAGCAGGTCGTCGCCGTGACGCAGCTCGGTGGTCAGGATGCAGACCGACGAGCTGCTCAGGAGCAGGGCACCGAGGCGCTGCGTGGAATGGGTCGCCAGCAGGACCGCGCCGAGCAGCTCCGAGCAGCCGATGATCTGCATGTCGGACCTGCTCCAGCCCCAGGAGCGGAACAGCTTCGCCTCGGGCTCGATCGCGACCAGCTTGGCGACGCCGGCGGCGGCGAAGGCGAGGCTGACCAGCGCGTGCCAGGTCGAGGGCGCGGTGCGTCGGCGGATGATCGAGGACATGGAAGCTCCATCAGCGTCTTGGCGCCGGCACCGGTTGACCGGTCGGCTGATGCCGGCGCTGCCTCGCTTGAACCGCAGGCGGCGGATGGAGTTGCCGTCGCTGCGGATCCCGCTTCGCTTCCGGAGGCCCGATGGACCACGCACTGAACGTCGTGCTCGGCCTGCTGATCCAGCTGTTCGGACTGCTGGTGGCGGCGATCGCCTTCATCGAGAGGGGTGCCCGCCACCTGCTGTCGCAGGTCGGCATCACCGGTCCGCTGCAGGGCGCGCTGCTGATCGTCCTGGGGGTGCTGCTGGTGGTGGCGGCGCTGCGCATGTTCGGGCGGCTGTTCGCAGTGCTGCTGCTGATCGTGCTGGTGCTGCTGCTGCTGCACGGGCTGATTGCGGGGCCGCCGCCGGTGAACGCGTGAACGTTGTTCACGGGTAGGCCGAGGGTCGGGAACGCAAAAAACCGCCGCCAGCCCGTTCTGGGCCGGCGGCGGTTCGGGCAGGCTCGATCGCGGGATGACGGCTAGGGATCGGCTTTCACCGGTCCGGTCAGCACGTCGACATCGCTGAAGTCCCTCGGCAGCGGCGTGTTCTCGCGGTGGTGCAGGCAGTCGTAGACGAGGCGGCCACAGATGCTGTCGGGATCGGTCGGGTTCACGTCGACCCCGGCGTAGTGCACGGACGCGACCCGCCCGCGCTCGAACCGGATCGCGGTGTGGCAGATCCCCGGCCGACCCAGCTTCAGCTCGTAGATGCCGAACGCGACGTCGATATCGGTGCCGGTCTGCACATAGTCCCACTGCATGACCGATTGCTGCGCGCTGATGTACTGCTTCTCGGCCGGCACGCCCATGCAGGCGATGATGTCCGGCTCGGCGGCGCCGACCAGCTGGGTGCGTGCATGGTAGGCTTCCAGCGTGCCGCAGCCGCCGAGCGCCAGCAGGAGCGGGATGACCGGGAGCAGGAGGCCCCTCACGCCGCCCTCGCGGCGCGCAGCTCGTCCGCCATCGCCAGCAGGTTCTCGCGCATCGGGCTCGTGCCGTTCACCTCGAGCCAGTCCCGCGACAACAGCCCGTAGGCCTCGTCACAGAAGGCGTCGAGGAAGCCCCACTCCATCCGCTTGCGCTCGGCCCAGCTGTTCAGCCACAGGCCGTCGGCGTCATAGCCGTGCACGAACACGGCGTGGCCGCCGGCGATCTTGAAGGGCTGCTTCGGCGTCGCCCAGACCGCGCCTTCCGACACCGCGTACTCCGGCAGGCTCAGCCCGATGTAGAGGCCGCCCAGCATGGCGACCGCGCGGCGCACGCCGTCGTGGTTCTTCGGCTCCACGGCGCCGTAGCCGGTCAGCACGTCCGGGGCCTGGCGGCCGACCGCGTAGCCGGTCTCGCACCAGCGGTTCAGCACGTCGAGCTCGACCGCGCCCTGGTCGCTGGCCGGACGCGCCGGGTCGTAGCCGTTCGCCCCGTAGATCCCGACCACCTGGTCGTCGGTCAGCTCGATCTCGCCGCCGCGCGCGGCGGTCAGCACGCGGATCGCGCTGGCGACGCTGACCGCGGTGCAGTCGCCGAGGCCGGGGATGGTCTGGCCGTGGTTGCTGAGCTGGTCGCCGTTGCGCCAGAGCGGCCAGAAGGCGAAACGTGCGCCGTAGTCGCAGCTGGCCGGCGGATCGGGGAGGTGCGCCGACAGTACCGAGGCCAGGCGCGGCGTGCGTGGATCGAAAGCGGCCGGCTTCTTGCCGAGGGTGCGTGCGGGCATGGGGGTTCTCGCAAGGATCAGGGGAGGATGGCTGCAGTCACGCCGGGGTCCGGCAGGCGCGCACCGCGCGCGCCACGCCGGCGGCGTCGCGCAACACGTCCGGCCAGACCGCCGAGGGCGGTGCGGCGGCGATCTCGTCGGCAAGCGCCGCCCGCCTGGCATCGTCGAGCCGGGACGGCAGGCGGATCGCATTGCACGGGTTCACGATCCGCGACGGCGGCAGCGGAACCGGGGCGCCCGGCGAACTAGAAGTCGCGCCCGCTGCGCACGCCGTCAGCCAGAGCGGAACGAGACACGGGAGCATCCGCCTGGGCCACGCGCGCTGCATCGGCAGCCTCCTGGTTCTGTTTCACGAGCACGTCGTCGCGCGCCGCTGCCGCGGCGTTCCGGTCGAGCAGCCCGGCGACCCAGCGCAGAAGCCGGGCCAGCAGGGCGACAGGGCTCACCGGCCACCGTGGCGGAGCACCGCCAGCGCCTGCGCCTCGCTCATCGCGCTCACGACGCGGCCGACGGTCAGGCCGGCGGCGAGCTGCACGATCGGGATCAGCGCCAGGGCGGCAGCGATCGCGTTGCCGGTGGTGGTGGCCTCGCTGCCCGGCAGCCTGCCCAGCACGCCCTGCAGCAGCGAGAGCGCGGTCTGGCTGTCGGCCAGCATCGACACCACCAGGGACTGGACCTTCGTCACGTCCAGCGACACCGTCACGGTGCCGCCGGTCAGGCTCTCGATCTCGGTCAGCACCAGCTGGGCCGCCGCCAGGGCCGCTTCCGCGGTGCCGTAGTTCGCGCCGAGCAGCAGGATCACGGTGGGCGCCAGCAGGGCGGCGGAGATCGCCGACAGGATCGCCTGGCTGTCGGTCACGATGGTGGCGACGTCGATGGTGGCGGTGGTGGTGCCGCCGCCGCCATGCGTCGTGGTGCAGGCGACGACGAGCCCGGCACCGCCCAGGGCGGACAGGCGGAGCATCTGGCGGCGGGACAGGATGGAGATCGGATGCATGGGGCGGCTCCGTTGAGGAAGGGGTTGGCGCGACCGGGCCGGCGCGTCAGGACACGGTGTCGCGGATCAGCAGGGTCGCTGCGGTAGAGGCGGCCTGCTCCAGGTCGGCCGGACGCCTGGTGGCGATGGCGTGCGCGAGGGCGTTGGACAGGCAGCGCGCGCGGATCGCGTCGGTGGTGTTGTCCGGCCACAGCTTCGGCAGGCTGGCCGCGAGCAGCGTCGCGGCAATGCCCTCGGCGGCGGGGAACGGGTGCAGCCCGGCCAGCACCACGCCTGAGATCAGCAGGCTGAGACCCTGCTGCGTCCCGGGCTGCTTGGACCAGTCCAGCAACTGCCGCCACCGGGACGGCGGCGGCAGGATCGGCAGCGGCAGAATGGTGGTGGCGGCGGCGGCGGGAACCGCCATCGTCTGGCCGCTCATGCCAGGTCTCCGGCCAGCGCCGGTTCCGCTTCGCCGTCCACGGCATCTGCCGCGACCAGCATGTCGGACGGCTTCACGGCATGCGGCCGGACCAGCCAGAAGCTGTGCCAGCGATCGGAGTACACGTGACGCGCCGGCATCTTCGCCCAGTAGGCGGGATGCTTCATGCTCAGCGCGTAGTAGCTGTCGGCGCCGCAGGTGCGTCGCGGCAGCGTGCCGGCCAGGGCCGCATCCGCTACGTCGAGCGCCACCGCCCAGCCCGCCGGGTCAACCCGGTAGGCGATCTCGATCCGCGACCGGTTGGCGTCGGACCAGCAGGAGAACTGCGCTGGCGCCAGGCAGACCGCGATCGGCGTCGGCTCCCAGCCGTTCCTGACCCGCTGCAGGACGACCGACGTCACGTTCTCCATGCCCGTACGGCCGCCGCCGCTGCATTCGCCATAGGCGTTTCCCGCCAGAACCAGTCGTGGCG
>CAXTVX010000015.1:25290-61238 GCA_964247755.1 uncultured Acetobacteraceae bacterium
CGGCCGCCGCCGCTGCATTCGCCATAGGCGTTTCCCGCCAGAACCAGTCGTGGCGAGGAGAGGTCGAGGGACATGGGCCGGACTCCGGACATGAAAAAAGCCGCCCGGAGGCGGCTTCGAGAAACGGCATCGTCAGGCGGGGCTGGGTGAACGATCAGGACGCCGATCGGATGCGGCGCAACGTGCTTCGCCGCGTGGAAGAGGCGAGCGCAATCGTTCCAGTGTCGTAACATAATAGAAGCGATGGGTCCGCGAGGTCAAGGAAATTGAGCCGTCCCGCGCTGTCAGCGTCGAAAGGCGAGCAGGAATTCCTTTGTCACTGCACCTGGCCACTCAACAGAAAGGTTGACGTGCTGTCTATCATGATGCCGGCCTTGGTGAACTGCCCGGTGGTGGCGTGCGTCAGCGTGCCCGTGCCGGCCTCCTCCAGCGTTTCGCCAGATCCTGCAACGAAGGTGATGATCCCGCCGCTGCCGGCCTGGATCACGTCGATCCTGCATCCGGTCGCGAGGCCGCTCGGCACCGTGTAGGTATGGGCCGAGGTTGCGGTGTCACGGATGATGGTGCCGCAATCCGCGGGAAGCAGCGTGTAGGCGGCAGCCTGGCCGGAAACCGTGCCGCCAGCGTTGCCGGTGATCGTGATCCAGTCCGTGCCAGCCAGGTTCGAGGCGCTGGTGGTCAGCCGCAACCAGCCGTAGATCGGTGAGGCGACCGACGGCGTGGCGTTGGCGACAAAGGCGCCGGCGACCCAGTAGCCGGTGGTCGGCACCGCCAGCGCCTTCGAGATCGGCACCGTCAGGAAGGTGTCGTACGTGGCGCTGGTCGGATCGCTGTCGAGCTGCAGCAGCCTGAAGCCCTCGCGATGCAGCCGGGCGATGCCCTTGTTGGACGAGGAATAATAGTCGTTGACCACGACCGGCTCGGCCTCGTCGATGTTGTCCTCGAACAGGTCGCCGCCATTCGGCTGGGTGGGGTCGACGTTGGTGTCGTAGAGCGCGTTGCGGATGACGTTGCGCCGGAACACGACGCCCGAGCCCGAGTTCTGGAAGAGGCCCTCGGGACCGCATTCGGTGGACCAGTTGCCGGTCGGCCCGCGCCCGCAACCCTTCATGTACGGATCCAGGTCGAACAGGTTGTCCTCGACATACAGGTTGAGCTTGCCGGTCATGTTGACGACCACGCCGGCTCCCGCCATGTCGACCACGCTGTTGCCACGAAAGGCGATGTCCTCCAGGTGGCCGCTTCCCTGCACGAACAGCGCGTTCTGCAGGCCATGGAAGTCGTTGCCCTCGACCAGCACGTCCTTCAGGGTGCCGCCGTCCAGGAACACGCCGTTGGGCTCGATGTCGCTCTCCGCCAGGGTAGGATTCTTGGCGCCGAGCCGCGACGAGATCGTGCCCTGCCCGAAGCTGGCCCAGTTCGGATACCGGCTGTCGGTGCCGTTGCTGTTGGGCAGCGTGCGGCTGATGTGGTTGCCGACGATCAGGATGCTGTGGGTGCCCGCCGTCGGTACCGACGTGGACGTGCTGTTCGCCATGAACTCCGGATACGGGTCGATGATCTTGCCGGTCGCCGGGTTGTTCTCGCCCGGGATCGCGGCGTAGGAGCCGGCACGGGCGCTGTAGCCATCGATGAGGATGGCGGAAGCGCCGGAGTTCAGGTTGTCGATGTTGGCACGATTAAGGACGTTGGAGATCGTGTTGTTGGAGATCAGGATCGACATCCCGGCCGAGACGCCCTCCTGGAACGAACTGCCGTTGGGCGTCACCGTCTGCACGTTGATGCCCTGCTGGCGGACCGTGTCCAGGGTGTTGCCGGAGATGTTGGCCTGGCGTGCCGACAGCACCCGGATGCCCTGGCTGTCGAAGATGCGGTTGCCGGTGATGTTAAGGTCGCGCCGCACGCCCCAGCTGTCGTAGATGTCGGAATGCACCGAGATCGAATCGTCGTCGGTGTGCGAGATCATGTTGTCGGTCACGCTCACGTCGGCGCATTCCGACAGGTTGATCCCGTCCGAGACGCCCCAGCGGACGGTGTTGTTCTGCACGTTCACCTCGGTGCTGGTGCGTGCGCTGATGCTGAAGGCGTGCGAGTTCTCCGACGTGATCCGGAAGAACGTCAGGCCGTCGACGTTGGCCGGGATGAACGGGTTGCCGTAGCTCGACGACGCGTTCGCCGGCACGGCACTCGCCGTCGTCGGGTTCCAGCTGCCCTGCACGGTGAAGTTCTGGAACCGGATGTCCGAGGCACGTGCCGACGTGGTTCCGGCGCTGGTGAACAGGTTGTAGCCCGACGCGTCGTTCCAGGTGACGATCGTGGCCGACTGGTCGGCGCCCTCGACGGTGGTGGAGGACGGAATGGCGAAGCCGGCGCTGGTGGCGGCAGTGAGCGGCCACGTCCCTTGAGGGATATAGATGTGGGTGCCGGGGTAGGTGGTGGCGTAGGCGATCGCCTTCTTCATCGCCGTGGTGTCGGACGCGGCGTCACCGCGCGCGCCGTGATCGGCGATGTTGTAGACGTCGGACAGCCGGACCGACTGGGTGCGGCCGATCGTCTCGCCCGACGCGACCAGGATCGTCCCGCTCGCGTCCCCTCCGCCCATCTGCACCGCGCCGACGATCCGGCTGTCGGAGTAGGCGGCGGCGCCGCCGGCCACGCCGACGGCCGAAGCCGGAAGTGCAGCCGTCGCGAGCTGGCGGGCATAGGTGTCGACGGACCCGGCGGCGGTGCTGGATCCGGCGGCGAAGACGGCCTGCAACTGCGTCGGCGTCAGGCCATCCGCCTGCGCCTCATCCAACCGCATGGCCGATACGGCTGCGACAACCGCGCCGAGTACGGCGATGCCCAGATGCTTCATCATGCTGTTCCTGTGAAAGCCGCCGACGCGGAGGTGATCATTGGGCAGCTGGCCAGGCGGGACGGTCAAGCCTTGTCGCATGGCGAGGAGGCACGCCGGGAGCCGACGCGGGATAAAGAAGACCGCCGGACACAACGAAGTCAGCTTGCCTCAACGTCGCGTCAACCAGCCGGCAGCAGTAGGGCAAGGAGAAGCGGCGACGAGGTCCGGAAGCGCAACAATCCGAACAGCCAAACGGCGACTGTATCAAGGCTAGTCGACCACATGGGCCCAATCAAGACGGAAGTGACCCTGGTCGGTGTGGCGCCTACCGGATGCTGGTGGCGCTTGCTTCCCAAGGAGATTGGCGCACGGCGGATCGCCTTGAAGACCGCGCCAGGTCCTCGGGGCGACAAACAAGGTCATCCCTGATGACGCGGCTGCGGACGTGGAGCCGCCGGATGGTGATCCATCACACCCGTACACCGGCAGGAGGGCGCTGCGGACGATGGGATGGATGATGCCGATCGAACCTCCAGAGTGGAGGGTGGATCAGCGAATCCCCGCGCCGCAGGTCATCCCAACGCGATGGTAGCGGCGGACGGATTTGAACCGCCGACCAAGAGATTATGATTCTCCTGCTCTACCGCTGAGCTACGCCGCCATCGCGCCGGGAGCGGTGGGATACAAAGCCGCGCCAGCCAAGTCAACATTGGCCGGACCCAGGTCGCAGGCGCGTGTTCCGCCTGGACGAACCCGGAAACGCTCCGAAAACAAAGGCGGGACGACTGCCTGCACGACGTCGCCGACTTAGGTAAGCTGCGGAACTGCTCTTCTCAATGGTCGTCATCTAAGCCGCACCGATGACGTCCACATCGGTGCGCCACGCCGTCTTCACCCATTCCCGCCTGCCAGCGCTGCTTCCTCGGTGGTCAGCTTTACCGACCGCCGGACCCGACCAGCGGCTGCCGGAACCGGGCCGGCCGTCATGGGCTGAGGTGGGTGGCCGCTGCGTCAGGAGTCGACCGACGACATCTCCGGTTGGGGACGCTGCTCCTCCGGAACTGGCGACTCCTGCGAGCCGGTCGCCGGGTCGCCCCCACGGTCGTCCTGGTCGGGGTCGGAATGATGACGGCGCTGGTGATGCTGCTGCTGGTTGGCTTGGCTCTGCTGCGCCGCCTGCGCGATCGCGTTCAGGATGCGGAAGTAGTGCTCGGCATGTTGGAAGTAGCCCTCCGCCATGACCCGATCGCCGGAACTGGTCGCATCCCTGCCCAGCTGCAGGTACTTCTCGAACAGCTGCTGCGCCGTGCCACGGATGCGAAGATCCGGGCCGTTGCTGTCGAAGACGTGGTTGCGGTTGAGCGGGATCTGACCGTTGTGGTGGCGGATCGGCGTGCCGCCACCGCCGCCACCACCACCACCTCCGCCGCCTGGACGATGGTTCCGGCCGCGCATGCGTTTCATGTTCATCAGCTTGTCACAGCACTTTCCTGATCAACGCCCCGACCCTTCCGGTCCGCTGGAGCGTGTTGCTCCGTTTGCTGCCGACTTTTCCCGCTAAACCCAAGCCAGGAATCCCGATCCACCGTTCCCGACAAAGGAACCGGAGGGTTGTAGACGCCTTCGGGATCGCTCAAGACGGCGCGTCGGCCTTGAACATCCGAGGGCGCAGGAGGTGGCCGAGGCCACATGGCAGCGCGTTCGTCGTTCCGCCATGCTCGAACCAGGCTCGATCCATGGACGCCGGGCCGAACCCTAGCTTCGGACAGCGCTTGTGCCAAACGTTTTCTGAGCCGTGCCGGATCCCGCTTCCAGCAGCACTGCCCGCATGATCCCGCCGAGGTCGGTCCGCGTGCCTGCCGGCCTCAGCCCGGCGGCCAGTCCCAGCTCAGCGACGTCCTCCGCCTGGCCGGCACCGACCTCCAGCACGCACAGCCCGTCGGGGACGAGCAGGGACGCCACGGCCGGCAGCAGCGTCCGGTAGGCGCCAAGGCCATCGATGCCGCCATCGAGCGCCTGGAAAGGCTCGTGGCGCGCCACTTCCGGCATCAGTCCGGGCAGATCCGGAGTCGGGATATAGGGCGGGTTGCCTACGATTACGTCGAAGCTGCCGCGGATGGAGGTCGTCCAGTCGCCGCAGACGATGGCGCTTCGGGTCGCGAGGCCGGTTGCCCGGGCGTTCGACAAGGCTAGCCGGCAGGCCGACGCCGACAGGTCCACCCCGACGCCCCACGCGTCCGGATACTCCGACAAGGCCGCAAGCAGCAGGCAGCCGGTGCCCGTTCCGAGATCCAGCAGCCGCGTCACAGAGCCGCGGTCCGGCCGCGCCGCCAGCAGCGCCTCGACCAGGGTCTCGCTGTCGGCCCGCGGAATCAGGGTGTCCGGCGAGACCGCCAGCTCCAGGGTCCAGAACCCCTGCCGCCCGGTGATGAACGCCAGCGGCTCGCGCCTGGCCCGCCGCTCCAGCAACCGCTCGAACCCATCCGCCTCGACCGGCGCGTCCCGTCCCAGCGCCAGCAGCCCGAGCCGGTCCACGCCCAGCGCATGCGCCAGCAACAGGGACGCCTCTCGTCGCGCGTCCGGAACGCCGGCCTCGCCTAGCACTGCCCCGGCTCGTGCCAGCAACTCCCCTGCCCGTGCTCGCGTCATGCTGATGTCCCCTGGCCGGTCGCCTCCCGCCTGTCCACTGTGCGCCGGAAGGAACACCGTATGAATCGTCTCCACCCGACATGAGCCTGCGGACCCTCCCGGCAGCCTGGTTCGCCTGCAGCCTGCTGCTCATCTCGCCCGGCCTGGCGGCGGACTTCGTGGTGCTGGACCAGAAGGCGTCCGAGGAGTTGAGCGAGACCACGCGTCTCTACGTCGACGGTGCCCTGGTCGCCACCGTTCGCCTGGACCAGGCCGTCACCGAGGCGCGCATCCCGGTCTCGGTGCCCGACGGCAGCAGGCCCGCCAACCGGGCACACGACTATGCCCTGTGCGGCGAGATCGCCTTCCGCAACCACGACGGCAACCGGGAGGTGCACCAGGTCAGTGGCCAGGGCGTGCTGACCGACCCGGGCGGTCACACCTTTCTCGCCCTCGGCGCACGCGACTTCACCCAGTTCTATCTCGCCGATCCGACCGACCCCACCGCCGTGCAGACGCGATACGGGCGCTCGCCGTTCTGCCAGACGCCGGTGTCCTGAACCGGCCGGCGTCGCGCCTCACTCCTCCTGCGCCAGCAGCGCCGCCTGCTCCTCCGCCGTCAGCGCGTCGACGAACTCGTCCAGCTCGCCCGCCATCACCCGGTCGATCTTGTAGAGCGTCAGGTTGATCCGGTGGTCCGATACCCTGCCCTGCGGGAAGTTGTAGGTGCGGATCCGCTCCGAGCGGTCGCCGGTGCCGACCTGGGCCTTGCGGTCGGCGGCGCGGACGGAGTGCGCCTGCTCGCGCTGTCCCTCGTAGAGCCTGGCACGCAGGATCTTCATCGCCTTGGCCCGGTTCTTGTGCTGGCTGCGCTCCTCCTGCATCGCCACCACGATGCCGCTCGGCAGATGGGTGATCCGCACCGCGCTCTCGGTCTTGTTGACGTGCTGGCCGCCGGCGCCCGAGGCGCGGTAGACGTCGATGCGCAGGTCGCTCTCGTTGACCGTGACGTCCACCTCCTCCGCTTCCGGCAGCACCGCCACCGTCACCGTCGAGGTGTGGATCCGCCCCTGCGACTCGGTCGCGGGAACGCGCTGCACCCGATGCACCCCGGACTCGTATTTCAGCCGCGCGAACACGCCGCGCCCGTTGACGTTGGCGATCGCACCGCGAAGGCCGCCGAGCTCGCTCTCGTCGTACTCCAGCAGCTCGAAGCGCCAGCCGTGCAGCTCGGCGAATCGACGATAGGCGCCGAACAGCTCGGCCGCGAACAGCCCAGCCTCGTCGCCGCCGGCCGCCGGTCGGATCTCCAGGATCGCGCTCCGGCTGTCCGCCTCGTCCTTCGGCAGCAGCGCCAGCCTGATCTCGTGGCGCAGGGCAGGAAGCTGGGCCTGCAGTTGGTCGAGCTCCGCCTGCGCCAGCTCGCGCATGTCCGGGTCCGCCAGCATCGCCTCGGCGTCCCGCATCTCGCGCTCGGCCTGACGCAACGCGTCGATCCGCTCCACCAGCGGGCCCAGCTCGGAGAACTCGCGCGACGCCTTGTTGAACGCTTCCCCGGCGAGGCTGCCGGACAACATGGCCTGCAGCTCGTCGGAGCGACCGACGATCCGGTCGAGCCTGTCCTCGAACCGCATCAGGCGTGCGGCACGGCCAGCCGGGAGGCCAGGTGCGCGGCGAGGCCCTCGAGCGCCACCTCCTCCTGCGTGCCCTGGCCGAGATGCTTCAGCTGCGCCACGCCTCGCGCCACCTCCTCCTCGCCCAGGATCACGGCGTAGCCGGCGCCGATCCGGTTCGCGCGTTCCATCCGGCGCTTGAGGTTGCCGCGGTAGGCCATCTCGGCGCGGATCCCGGCGCCGTGCAGGGCCTGTAGCGCCGCCAGGGCGGCCGACACCATCGCCTCGCCGACCGGCACCACCGCTACCGGCACAGACACCGGCGGCGCTCCCTCCAGCAGCATGGACAGCCGCTCGATGCCGGCAGCCCAGCCGACCGCCGGCGTCGGCGGGCCGCCCATGTCGGCCACCAGCCCGTCATAGCGCCCGCCGGCCAGGACCGTGCCCTGGGCGCCAAGCTCCGTGGTCACGAACTCGAACGCGGTGTGGCTGTAGTAGTCGAGGCCACGCACGATAAGCGGGTTCTCCCGGAACCGGACGCCGAAGCCGTCCAGCGCCGAGCGCAAGCCGTCCCAGAAGGCGCGCGCGGCAGGGGTGAGATACGCCTCAATGGTCGGCGCCTCGGCCACCAACGCCTGGTCCGCCGGCGACTTGCTGTCGAGGATGCGCAGCGGGTTGCGCTCGAGCCGTGCCTGGCTGTCTTCCGACAAACGGTCCCGCGTCTCGGCGAAGTAGCCGACCAGCGCGGTCCGCCAGGCGTGGCGGCTTTCGTTGTCGCCCAGCGTGTTCAGCTCCAGCACTGTCTGTTCGGCGACACCGAGCGAGCCCAGGATGTCGCGCCCCAGGGCGATGATCTCCGCGTCCGCCAGCGGTTCGGCCGGCCCGATCAGCTCGGCGCCGATCTGGTGGAACTGGCGGTAGCGCCCCTTCTGCGGCCGCTCGTAGCGGAACATCGGGCCGGCATAGAACACCTTCTGCGGCAGCGACTGGGTCAGGCCGTTGCTGACCAGCGCCCGGCACACGCCGGCGGTGCCTTCCGGCCGCAGCGTGACGAGGTCGCCGCCGCGGTCGGTGAAGCTGTACATTTCCTTGGACACCACGTCCGAGGTTTCGCCCAGGCTGCGCTGGAACACGCGCGTGTCCTCGAAGATCGGCGTGCTCCACTCGTCGAACCCGTATAGCCCGGCCACCCGGCGTGCGGTTCCCACCACGTGCGCATGGCGCCGCTGGTCCTCGCCGAGAAGATCTCGCGTGCCGCGGACCGGCTGCAGGGCTTCCACGACGGCCGGCCCTGTCCCTATTCCGCGGCCTGCGACGCCAGCACGCGCGACGCATCCGCCGCTTCCTGCGCCCGACGCGCGTCGATCTCGGCCTGGATCACGTCCGCCTTGGCGGTCACCAGCTCGACGATGTGCTCGACCATGGCCTCCGCCGGCATGGTGTGGTCCTGCTTGCCGGCGGAGTACACCATGTGCCGTCCCGAGCCGCCGCCGGTGACGCCGATATCGGTCATCAGCGCCTCGCCCGGCCCGTTCACCACGCAGCCGATGATCGACAGGGTCAGCGGCGTCTCGATGTGGGCCAGCCGCTCCTCCAGCGTCGCCACGGTCCGGATCACGTCGAACCCCTGACGCGCACAGGACGGGCAGGAGATGATCTTCACCCCGCGGTGTCGGATGCCCATCGACTTCAGGATGTCCCAGCCGACATGGACCTCCTCCTCCGGCTCCGCCGACAGCGACACGCGCATGGTGTCGCCGATCCCGGCCCACAGCAGGCTGCCCAGCCCGATCGCGCTCTTCACCGTGCCGGCGCGCTTGCCGCCCGCCTCGGTGATGCCGATGTGCAGTGGGTGGTCGCAGGCATCCGCGAGCTGCTGGTAGGCGGCGACGGCGAGGAACACGTCGGACGCCTTCACGCTGATCTTGAACTCGTGGAAGTCGTGGTCCTGCAGGATCTTCGCGTGCTCCAGCGCGCTCTCGACCAACGCGTCGGGGTTCGGCTCGCCGTACTTCTCCAGCAGGTGCCGTTCCAGCGAGCCGGCGTTGACGCCGATCCGGATCGAGCAGCCGTGCTCGCGCGCCGCGTTCACCACTTCGCGCACCCGCTCCGGCGAGCCGATGTTGCCGGGATTGATGCGCAGGCAGGCAGCGCCCGCGCGGGCCGCCTCGATGGCGCGCTTGTAGTGGAAATGGATGTCCGCGACGATCGGCACGTTCACCTCGCGCACGATCTCCGCCAGCGCCGCCGTGCTGTCCTCGTCCGGGCAGGACACGCGCACGATGTCCACGCCGGCGATCTCCGACAGCCGGATCTGCGCGATCGTCGCCTGCGCGTCGCTGGTCAGCGTGTTGGTCATGGTCTGCACGCTGATCGGCGCGTCGCCGCCCACCTTCACCCGGCCGACGCTGATCTGGCGGGACTTGCGGCGTTCGATCTGCTGATACGGACGGTAGCTCATCGCGATCTGCTCCCTCGTGCACGCATGCGCTTCCGCCGTGCGACGGCAGTCCGCGCGGCCGGATCCCAGCCCGAGCCACCGCACCGCCACGAGTGCGCTTCCTGCCAGGAACCGGCCCGGTTGAACAGGTCCGCCACCGCGAGGCGCGGCGTCGCGGCACCAGACGTGCCATGGTCTTGTCGACTTCGATAAGGCAGCCCGCACCGGAACGGCTAGTGCGGCGTCGGGCTCTTCAGCTGCCGTGCGTTCAGGTCGTCCGCGGAGTCGTCGGCCTTGGCAGGAGCCGGGGAGGACGTCGGCGTCGTTGCACCCGCCGGCTTGGCCGGATGCACGGGCGCAGCGGCACCTGGTGTAGGCGCTGCCACGATCGAGCCGTCGTGGATCGCCTGCGCGCTCAGCGGTATCGCCCGCCTGACCCCGCCGATCCGCCCCAGCGGCGGACTGTTGACCCCGTCCGCGGCTACCGTCAGGCCGCCGGCGTTGCCGGTGGTCAGCGTCACCGCCCCGGCATCGGACGGCACGGTCCAGGTGTCGCCTGGCTGTAGCACGTGGTCGTAGATCACCTTGCCGCCGACCTGACGCACCTGCACCCAGCTGGTCGCCACCGCCTTCAGCGTGACCTGCCCAGGAGATCCGGGACCGGCTGTGGGCGCCACGGGGGCTGGTGCAGCGGGCGCGACCGGAGTGGGAGCCGCGGCGGTCGAGGTCGTGGAAGCGGATGGCGGCGCGACACTCGGAGCAGGCGCCGCGGCGACGGGGCCGGCCTGAGGAGGTGGTGCTGCAGCGGGTGCGGCCGGCGGCACCGTGGGACCGGCCTCGACCGGAGCCGGGGATCCTGCCGGAGGCGCAGCGGACGCGGGCGGATGCGGCAACGACAAGGGAGCGACCGGGGGCGGCAACGGCGTCTGCCCCGAGCCGGGCATCACGGTCGCCACCTGGGGCGAGGACGCGGCAGGGCCACCGGCATAGGGCAGCAGTGCCGGCGGCACCGGCGGCACCGCGTGGACCTGCCGATGCTCGTGTCCGGTGAACTCGTACCAGCCGACATAGGCGCCTGCCACGACCAGCACGCCCAGCAGCACGATCGCGCCGGCCGGCACGCCGCGTTCCGGCACCGGCGCCGGAAACGACAGCTCGGGCTTGCGGTTCACGTCCTTGGTCTCGCCGCGGAAGCGCCGCGACATGTCCTCCGGATCCAGGCCCAGCGCACCAGCATAGGCACGCAGGAATCCCAGGGCGTAGGCGCTTCCGGGCAGCTTGCCCACCTGGCCGCTCTCGAGCGCCTCCAGATAGGACAGCCTGATGCGCAGCCAGGCTGCGACGTCGGGTAGGGACCAGCCGAGCTGTTCGCGCTGTGCCCGCAGCGCCTGTCCGACCGGCAGCCTGCTGGTGTCGGCCTCGACCGCACGGACCGGCCCCGCCTGCTCGCTCATGCTCATGACGCCTCGATCAGCGAGACAGGAGGAACCGGACCCTTCGTCCCGAACCGGTTGCGCATGACCGTATCAGCCGAACGGCGCATCGCGCAGCAACAAGGCCTGCACCGCTTGGTCGACCAGCTCGGCCAGGATCTCCCGCACCGGCTGGATCCCCTTCACCATGCCGACCGACTGCCCGGCCATCACCGAGCCGCCCTCGATATCGCCGTCGATCACGGCACGGCGCAGCGAGCCGGCCCAGAAGTGCTCGATGTCGAGCTGCGCCGCCTCCCGGGTCAGCTCACCGGACTGGAACCGGCGCAGGGTTTCCGCCTGGTGCACCAGGAAGCGCTTGGTGCCGTCGTTGACCAGCCCGCGCACCGGGATCACCGGGAACCGCTCGTCCAGCTGCACCGATGGCAGCGCGTCGCGCGCGGCGGCGCGCACAAAGGCCTGCTTGAAGCGGTCATGCGCCACGCTCTCGCTCGACGCGGCGAAGCGGGTGCCGAGCTGCGCCCCGGCCGCTCCCATCTCCAGCAGGCCCAGGATCGCCTCGCCCCGCCCCAGGCCGCCGGCGACGAATATCGGCACCTCCCGGATGTGCGGCAGCACCTCCTGCGCCAGAACCGTCAGGGAGACCGGGCCGATATGACCACCGGCCTCCGAGCCCTCGATCACCAGCGCGTCCGCCCCCAGCTTCACCAGTCGGCGTCCCATCACCAGCGCCGGCGCGAAGCCGATCACCCTGGCGCCGCCATCCTTGAGCGCGCGCATCGCTCCTGCCGACGGCACCCCGCCGGCCAGCACCACGTGCCCCACGTTGGCGGCGAGGCAGACCCGGATCAGGTCGTCGAGCTGCGGGTGCATGGTGATCAGGTTGACGCCGAACGGTCTGGTCGTCAGCGCCTGCGTCGCCGCGATCTCGCGCTCCAGCAGTTCCGGGCCCATCGCGCCGCAGGCGATCACCCCGAACCCGCCACTGTTCGAGATCGCCGACACCAGGTGACGCTCGCTGACCCAGCTCATCGCCCCGCCCAGGATGGCGAGCTCGCTGCCGAGGAAGGTGGCCCCCTTTTTCCACAGCCGGTCCAGCCGTTGCCGCGCCGCCAGCCAGGCCGGCCTGGCCTCCTGCACGATCGTCCCCTGCCCGTCCATCATGAGATCAGCCGACATCGAGGCCATACGCGCTGTGCAGGGCCCGGACCGCAAGCTCGGTGTAGTCCGAGGCGATCAGCACGCTCACCTTGATCTCGCTGGTCGAGATCACCTGGATGTTGATCGAGCGCGCCGACAGGGTGCGGAACATGGTGCTGGCGACGCCGGCATGGCTGCGCATGCCCACCCCCACCACGCTGATCTTCGCCACGTCCGGATCGGTCAGCATCTCGCCGTACTGGATGTCGCCATGCGCCGCCTGCAGCACCGCGATCGTGCGCGGCAGGTCGGTCTTGCCGACGGTGAAGGTCATGTCGGTGGAGCCATCGGCGCCGGTGCTCTGCACGATCATGTCGACGTTCACGTGCGCCTCCGCCAGCGGCCCGAACACGGCCGCGGCCACGCCAGGGCGGTCGGGAACCTTGCGCACCGTGACCTTGGCGTCGTCCCGGGAGTAGGCGATGCCGGCGACAATTTCCTTCTCCACGATCTCGTCCTCATCCACCACCATCGTCCCGGGCAGCAGGCTCCCGGTTGCGTTCTCGAACGGCGCCGGGCCGTCCACGAAGCTGGATAGCACCTGCACCCGCACCCGCTCCTTCATCGCCAGCTCGACCGAGCGCGTCTGCAGCACCTTGGCCCCCACCGATGCCAGCTCCAGCATCTCCTCGTAGGCGATCTTGGGGAGCCGACGCGCCCGCGGCACGATCCGCGGGTCGGTGGTGTATACACCATCCACGTCCGTATAGATGTCGCAGCGATCGGCTTTCAACGCCGCTGCCAACGCCACCGCCGAGGTGTCGGAGCCGCCGCGCCCCAGCGTCGTCACCCGGTTGTCCGGGCCGATCCCCTGGAACCCGGCGACCACCGGCACCTGGCCCGATCGCATCCGGGCAAGCAGCGTTTCACCCTCGATCGCCTCGATCCGGGCCTTGCCATGCGCGCCGTCCGTCCTGAGCGCCACCTGCCAGCCGGACCAGGACCGCGCGTCCACTCCTGCAGTCTGCAACGCGATCGCCAGCAGGCCGCTCGTGACCTGCTCTCCCGTAGCCACCACCGCATCGTACTCGCGCGCATCGTGCAGCGGCGACAGCGACTGGCAATAGCCGACCAGCTGGTTGGTCACCCCGGACATCGCCGACACCACCACCGCCACCTCGTCGCCCGTCTCCACCTGTCGCTTGATCCGTGCCGCCACTGCACGGATCCGATCCAGATCGGCCACCGAGGTGCCGCCGAACTTCATCACGATGCGCGCCATGATCCGGTCGACCCCCCCCCCGAAACGTGCGATGCCGGCTCGGGGCGCGCGAGGCGGCAAGATCATGCCGCGTTGCAGCGAGGCGGCAGCGGGGTCACATAGCTTTCCCGTCGAAAGGCAGCAACATGCTACCGCAATCACCGACCCGCCGACCGGCGGACCAGCCCGGATCGGTATCGCCCGACGAGATCGCCCGCTTCGGCCGCCTGGCCGAACGCTGGTGGGATCCAGACGGCCCGATGCGGCCGCTGCACCAGATGAACCCGCTGCGCATCCGCTGGGCGCAGCGCCACCTGGGCCCGCTCCAGGCCCGCAACCCATCCCGGACGCTGCGCCTGCTCGACCTCGGCTGCGGCGCCGGGCTTGCCAGCGAGGCCCTGGCAGGGCTCGGCCATGACGTGCTCGGCGTCGACGCTTCGGTGCCGGCGATCCGGGCCGCACAGGCCCATGCCGCCGCACCGGCAGGCCACCGTTCCCTCACCTATAGGGCCGGCACCGCGGAATCCTTGCTGGCCGAGGGGATGCGCTTCGACGCCATCACCGCCCTGGAGGTGATCGAGCACGTCGCCGACCCGCGCGCGTTCCTGCTGCTGCTGGCGCGCCTGTTGCAGCCAGGCGGGCTGCTGGTCCTGTCCACCCTGAACCGCACCTGGCGCTCGCTTGCAACCGCCAAGATCGGCGCCGAATACGTGCTCCGGCTGCTGCCGGCGGGCACCCACGACTGGCGCCGCTTCGTCACCCCGGCGGAACTCGCCGGACACGCCGCAGGCGCCGGGCTGAGGATCGTCGACATCTCGGGCATGGTGCCGACCCTTCCGGGCCGGCCGGAGCGCTGGCAGGAGTCGCGGGACCTCGGCGTGAACTACATCGCCGCCCTGTCGGCCGCCTGACGACCGGTCAAGGCGGCAGCCTGCAGGCCGGTCCGATGGCGCCGCCATACCGGTGCCAGCTCTGCGTCTGACCCAGGATCGGCAGCAACAGGTAGCCACGCAGCTTCAGCACGTCCAGCGTCGGCGACCAGATGGTCGCCTGATAGGAGCGGCCGCTGTCGGGATCGAGGATCGAGCCGTGCCAGCGGCCGGCCTCGTCGGCAGGGCGGAAGTTGCTCAGCAGCATCAACCCGCATTGCGGCCGGTGATACACGTCAAGCGGCATCGGCCCGCTGTAGCGCATGCCCACCAGCCAGCCGCATAGTCCGGTGCCGCAACGGTCGACCCGGAACACGCCGTCCCGTCCAGGGGTCATCCAATGCCCGAGCACGCCCGACGCCGGGTCGGCCAGCGCGCCGGGCGGCACCGCCAGAAGTGCCGCCAGGACGGCGAGCCGGCGCAGGCTCAACTTTCCGCAGGCTTCAGCCAAGGGATCCGCGTCACCTCGATGCCTTCATCCGCCAGCGCCTCGCGATCCTCGTCGCTGGCATTGCCATAGATCCCGCGCTCTTCCGCCTCGCCCCGGTTCATCCGGATCGCCTCGTCGGCGAAGCGGTCTCCCATGTCCTCGCAAGTACGTTCCACCTCCGCCCGGACGCGCTGCAATACAGCCCGTATCTCGTCGGGCAGAGGCACGGTAGGCAGCTGCGGTAGTGCCACCGCTCTTCCAGCTGACCGCGTCCGCACCACAGGGGCCATGAGCCCACGGGCCACTTCGACAGTGCCGCAGTGCGGACAGCTCAACAGGCCTCGCTCGGCCTGCACCTCGAACGTCACGCTGTCCTTGAACCAGCCCTCGAACTCGTGGCCATCCGCGCAGCGCAGCTGGTAGTGGATCATCGGCCGCCCTGCGCCATACGGCGATTGTCCGCGCTCAAGCCGCCTGCAGCAGCGTGTCGAGCTCGCCGGACCGGTTCAGCGCCATCAGGTCGTCGCAGCCGCCGACATGGCGCGTGCCGATGAAGATCTGCGGGACGCTGGTGCGGCCACCGGACCGCTCGCGCGCCTCAACCCGTTCCCGCGTGCCATGCGGCGCGTCGATCTCCCGGAACGTGACCCCCTTGCCGGACAGCAGCGCCAGGGCGCGCGTGCAGTAGGGACAACCAGGTTGCGTGTAGATCTCGATCGCAGCCATCCGCTCCATCCAGCCGAAAACCCGACGATCCGGGCTTCCCTCGTAAATCGTGCTTTGAAGCCGGACCGACAAGAGCCAGGCCGACCGGCTCATTCCGCCTCCTCCCGCTGGTCCCCTCCGGTTTCGTCCCGTGCGGTGCGTGCCGCTGCCAGCACGTCGACCGAGGCCACGCCGGCACCAAGCAGGGCTTCCGCGCAGGCACCCAGGGTTGCACCCGTCGTCAGCACGTCGTCGACCAGCACCACGCGCAGCCCGCGCAGCGCCACCGCCCGCTCCGGCCGGACCCGGATCGCGTCCGCGACCGAGCGACGGCGCTCGGCCGGCGACTGCCCCACCAGCGGCGCGGTCTGCCGCACCCGCGCCAGCGCATCCACCATGACCGCCCGGCTCGACAAGCGCCCGACCGCCTGCGCCAGCAGTGCCGCCTGGTTGTAGCGGCGGGAGAACAGCCGTCTGCGATGCAGCGGAACCGGCACCAGCCGGTCGCATTCCTCCAGCAGCGACTGCCCTGCCCGCGCCATGTGGCGCCCCAGCACGACGGCGTTCTCCGTGCGGTCGCCGTATTTGAGCGGCAGCACCAGCAGCCGCGAGAACTCGTCATAGGCGAACGCGGCCCGCCCGAACCGCCAGGGCGGTGGCGCGTCGAGGCAGGACGGGCAGTTCAAGGCCGACCCCGCGGATCCCAGGCTGGCGAAGCCGACACCGCAGCGCACGCAGCAGGGCGGCACGATCAGCGACGCGCGTCGGAAGCAAGGGGTGCACAGCCGGCCCGGCGCGTCGACGATGGTCTCGCAAGCCGGGCAATGCGGCGGCAGCACCAGATCCAGCATGCTGCGGCCGCCCTTCAGCCCGATCCGGATCGGCCGCGTCAGCACCGACATTCGCGTCCCCGCAACCCTGGACCGGTACAGTCCCGGAACGATGTTCCACCGTCCCGAGTGAGACTGCAAGGGTTGGCATGGGCCTGTCCTGCACTCACATGCCGTGGCCCCGGGAAGGCGACGACGCATGGATGACAGCCTCATCTTCGACCGGCGGACGGTACGCCTGCATCGCGACCGGGCCGCCGCCACCGTGGCGTCCGTGTCCGACATCCTGTCAGACGCCGCCGATCGGCTGCTCGACCGGCTGGACGACGTCACCCGCTCCTTCACCCGCGCTCTGGATGTCGGTGGCCGCGGCGTCGTCGCGCCGCGCCTGCGCGCGCGCGGGATCGACACGGTGTCGTGCGACCTGTCCGCCGCCATGGCCCTGGCGGGAGCCGGACCGGCTGTCGCCGCCGACGAGGAATGGCTGCCGTTTGCGCCGGGCAGCTTCGACCTGGTGGTCGCCAACCTGTCCCTGCACTGGATCAACGACCTTCCGGGTGCGCTGATCCAGCTGCGCACGGCGCTGCGTCCGGACGGGCTGTTGCTGGCATCGCTGCCGATCCTGCCCAGCCTCGCTCCTCTGCGTGCGGCCCTTCTCGAAGCCGAGGTGGCGTTGACCGGCGGTGCCTCGGCGCGGGTGTCGCCCTTCCCCGAGCTGAGGGACTGCGCCTCGCTGCTGCAGCGTGCCGGCTACGCGCTGCCGGTGGTGGATGGCGACGAGATCGTCCTCAGCTATGGCGATCCGCTTGCCTTGCTACGCGACCTGCGCGCCGCCGGTGAAGGCAACGCGGTCCACCTGCGCGACCGTCGGCCGCCCCCGCGGGCCTTGTTCGCGGCCGCCTTGGCCCGCCTTCCGGTCGAGGCGGACGGGCGCATCGTCATGACCCTGCGCCTGGCGATGATGACCGGCTGGACTCCGTCTCCCGACCAGCCGAAGCCGCTCAAGCCAGGGCAGTTCAGCGTCAGCCTGGAGGACGCGCTCGACGCGATGCCGGATCCCGCTCCATCCTGAGATCCCGCGGCAGAGGCCGCCGATACCGGCAGTGCACTGCCCGTGCTAGGAGCGTCGACCTGCTTCTCGAGGATCACGTCATGACCCTGTCCAAGCCCGGCGCGTTCCGGCACCTGCTCGCTGTCGCCAGCCTCTTCGCTGGGTTGTCGGTCTGCGGTTGCAACGGGCACACGGTCATGGCGCCCGCTTCCGCACCGCCACCGGACGCCAAGCCGGCCCTGGCCGCGCCGCCGGCGTCGATGATGACGCCGCCGGGCTACTGACAACTCGAGGATCGTCAGCCGCCGGTAGTGCTCATGTGCCGGGTGACCCCACGGGTGTCGTCCCCCCGACCGATGACGAAGTCGTGGCCCTGCGGCTTATGTCGGATCGCCTGACGGATCGCCGCCATCAGCGCCGGCTGGTCCGCCCCCTCCCGCAGTGGCCGGCGAAGGTCCGCGGCATCGTCCTGCCCAAGGCACATGTAGAGCGTGCCGGTGCAGCTCAGCCGCACCCGGTTGCAGGTTTCGCAGAAGTTGTGGGTCATCGGCGTGATGAAGCCGATCCGCTGGCCGGTTTCCTCCACCAGAGCGTAGCGGGCGGGACCGCCGGTCCGGTGCCCGGTGTCCCGGAGCGTCCAGCGCCGCTCAAGCCTGGCGCGCACCAGGGACAGCGGCAGATAGCGGTCGAGCCGGTCCTCGCCGGTATCACCCATCGGCATGGTTTCGATCAGGCAGAGGTCGGCCCCGACCTGGCCACACCAGGCCACCATCGAGTCGATCTCGTCCTCGTTGGTGTCGCGCATCGCCACCATGTTGACGCGCACCGCCAGCCCTTCCGCACGCGCCGCTTCGATGCCGTCCAGGGTTTGTTCCAGCCGGCCGAGTCGGGTGATGGTCCGGAACCGTGCCGGATCGAGCGTATCCAGGCTGACATTCACTCGCCTGACCCCGGCATTGCGCAGCAAAGGTGCGAAACGGGCAAGCTGGCTGCCGTTGGTGGTGATGGTCAGCTCGTCGAGGCCGGGCTGTCCGGCGGCACGGCCGAGCCAGTCGCCGAGCGACTGCATGAACCCCTCGATCCCGCGCCGGACCAGGGGCTCACCCCCGGTCATCCGGATCCGACGTGTTCCGAGGCCGATGAACGCCCGACAGAGACGTTCCAGCTCCTCGAGCGTCAACACCTCCGGCTTGGGCAGGAACACCATGTCCTCCGCCATGCAGTATACGCAGCGCATATCGCAGCGATCCGTGACGGACACGCGCAAGTAATTGATATGCCTGCCAAACGGATCGATCAGGGGGGCGTTCATCGTATCCTGTAGACCGTTGCGCCGGAAGCGGCGCCGGATGCCTGCCGTCGCGCTAAGCCCCTATCCCAGAACGTCCAGCTCGACCAGCGCGCCATTGATCAACACCTTGCCTTGGTGCTCGAAGTTGACCGTGATCCGGGACCCGATCGCCGATTGGACCTGCCCTTCTCCCCACTCGGGACGATCGGGATGCCTCACCCATTGGCCGGGCTCGATCGACGACCATGAGGAAGGGGAGTCGGTCACCACAACCCAACGTTCCCAGGTCCAGGCGGTTCACGCGTTTAGGATTTGTTCGCTTCTTCCCCTGCATCATCGTCCCGGCAGTTCAAAGACCGATGGAGCGCAGGTTGGACGACCTCCTGGCAGAATTTCTCACCGAGACCACCGAAAGCCTTTCCGAGCTTGACCTTGCGGTGGTGCGCCTGGAACGGGCACCGGACGACCAGCCGACCCTGTCGCTGATCTTCCGCCTGGTGCACACCATCAAGGGCACCTGCGGCTTCCTCGGCCTGCCGCGGCTGGAGCGCGTGGCACATGCCAGCGAGACGGTGCTCGACCGGCTGCGCAACGGTGGTCTTTCCGTGTCCGGCGATGGCATCGGTCTGATCCTGTCCGCGATCGACCGCATCCGCCTGATTGTTGACACCATCAGTCGGACCGGCGCCGAGCCGGACGGAAACGATAGCGAGCTGATCGCGGAGCTGATCGCGCTTGCCGAAGGCCGCACGCCGGTTCGGGTTCCGGCGGCGCCCGTGCCTGCTCCGGCACCGATTCCACTGCCGGCGCAGACCCTGGCGCTCGATCCGGTCCCGCAGCTCCTGGATCCCGCTCCCGTGATGCCCGCCGGCGTGCCGGCCGCAACCGAGCATGCCGCGGATCCGGGCCCCAGCCGAGGACAGACCATCCGCGTTTCGGTCGACGTGCTGGAAACCCTGATGACCCTGGTCAGCGAGCTGGTGCTCACGCGAAACCAGTTCCTGCAGCAGCTGCGCTCCAGCGGCAACTCCGAGCTGACCGGCCCTGTGCAGCGCTTGTCGCACCTCACCACCGAACTGCAGGAAGGCGTCATGAAGACGCGGATGCAGCCGATCGGCAATGTCTGGAACATGCTGCCAAGGCAGGTCCGCGACCTGGCGCACGACCTGGGCAAGCGGGTCGATCTGGTCATGCACGGCGCCGAGACCGAGCTTGACCGGCAGGTGCTGGAGCTGATCAAGGACCCGCTGACCCACATGATCCGCAACAGCGCCGATCACGGGCTGGAGGGACCGGAGGAGCGTCAGCGGGCTGGCAAGCCGCCCGTCGGCACCATCACCCTCAGCGCACGGCATGAGGGCGGCCACGTCGTGATCGAGATCGAGGATGACGGGCGCGGCATCGAGGTGCGCCGGATCGCCGACAAGGTGATAGCCCAGGGACTTTCGACGCGCGCCCAGATCGACACCATGAGCGACGACGAGATCCGCCGCTTCATCTTCCAGCCAGGCTTCTCGACCGCGGCGGCCGTGACATCGGTATCCGGACGCGGCGTTGGCATGGACGTGGTCAAGACCAACATCGAGCAGATCGGTGGCCTGATCGAGCTGCACAGCGTCTTCGGTCGCGGAAGCCGCTTCCTGATCAAGATCCCGCTGACCCTGGCGATCGTTTCGGCGTTGATCGTCGGCGTCGCCGGGGAGCGCTTCGCCATTCCGCAGACCAGCGTGATCGAGGTGGTCCTGCCGGGAGCCCAATCCGACACCCGGATCGAAACCATCGACGGCGCAGCCGTGCTGCGTTTGCGCGACCGGCTGCTGCCGCTCATCCGTCTCAGCACGCTGCTGCAACTACCGGACAAGCCGCCAAGCGGCACGGCCGGCACCCGAACCGACATGGTAGCCGTGATCGGCATCGGCTCCGCACGGCTGGGCCTGATCGTGGATGGCGTGTTCGACACGGAGGAGATCGTGGTCAAGCCGGTCGCCAACGTGCTGCGCCACATCCCGTTGTTCGGCGGCAACACCATCCTGGAGGATGGCGCCGTCATCATGATCCTGGATCCGACCGGCATCGCCCGCCACGCCGGCCTCGATGCGGCCCGGAAGGACAACGTCCAGGCCGTTGCGGAGGAGGACGGGACCAACGACCAGCAGCTCGACATGCTTCTGGTCCGCGCCGGCATCGGTGCGCCGAAGGCGTTGCCATTGTCGCTCATCTCGCGGCTTGAAACCTTCACGACTGACCGGCTCGAGGTGTCGGGCGGCCGCGTGGTGGTGCAGTATCGTAACGACCTCATGCCGATCGTGTCGCTCGACGAGACCGTCGACATGCCGCATCTGGCGCTGCACGGCGACCGCAAGACGGTCCATCCGGTGCTGGTGTTCGACAACGGCGGCAAGCCGGTTGGCGTGATGGTCGAGGAGATCCTCGACGTGGTGAACACCGCCCTGCACGTTGAGTTCGGCACGGACCGTCAGGGCGTGCTGGGTGCTGCGATCATCGCCGGACGGGCGACCGACATCATCGACGCCGCCTTCTGGCTCACCCGCGCGGCCGGCAACTGGTTTCGTGCCAACACGGCGGCTGCGACCCGCAAGCCGCGCCTGCTCGTAATCGACGACAGCAGCTTCTTCCGCCAACTGGTCGCTCCCAGCCTGTCCGCCGCCGGCTACGACGTGACGGTGGCGGACTCCGCGGAAAAGGCGCTGGCCATGCGGGAGGCCGGCCGCAGCTTCGACGCTGTCGTCTCGGACATCGAGATGCCAGGGCTCGGCGGTCTCGGTTTCGCCCGCAAGGTGCGCGAGGGCGGCCCCTGGGTCGACATGCCGCTGCTGGCGCTGACCGGCAGCGATACGGTGCAGGAGGCACGTTCTGCCGGCTTCACCGACACCATACGGAAGTTCGAGCGCGACACGCTCCTGCTCAGCCTAGAGCAGTGTCTTTCACAGCCCCTCGCTGCCTGAGGAACCAGGTCCATGCCCTCCAACACGAACAAGATCCGCCCCGACGTCGCCCATTCGCTGGACGAGCGTCAGGAACAGGGGTTTGTCACCCTCACCTTGGCCAACCAGCTTTGCGGCGTTCCGGTGCTCGCGGTCCGCGAAGTCATCACGAACAGCAAGATCGTCCGGGTGCCCCTGGTACCGTCCGAGATCGCGGGAAACATCAACCTGCGCGGCCGGATCGTCACGGCGGTCGATACGCGCTGCCGCCTCGGTCTCGAACCCGCGCTCGATACCGCCGATCGCGTGGCGCTGGTCGCGGAGAACGACGGTGCGCTGTATGCCCTGCTGATCGACCAAGTCCAGGAGGTGCTGAGCCTGCGCATGGACATGATCGAGGACACGCCATCGAACCTGTCAGCCACCTGGCGCCAATTCAGCAGCGGCGTGTTCCGCCTGCCGGATCGCCTGATGGTGGTGCTCGACATCGACCGCCTGCTCGCGCTCCCAGCGTGAGCCCATCGTATTCCGGCCAATTCTGCCTGATCGTCGACGACAGCCGCGCCGTGCGCCAGATCACGCGGCGCACGCTCGGGGAGGCAGGTCTGCGGGTGATGGAAGTTGCTGACGTTCTCAATGGCCTCAAGGCGATCCTGAAGGAGAAGGTCGGCATCAAACTGCGACCAGTGATCCTCTGCCACACAGACAATGAGCCCGACCGGATCACCGCCGCCATCGAGGCCGATGCGCAGGAACTCATCATGAAGCCAGTGGCAGCCGACATCCTGATCGGCAAGATGAGCGACGTGGCCATGCCTTCGGGAGGCGGCACGTGATCCGTCCCATGGATGCTGCGTCCGCGACTAGGACCATGCCGCCAGTGCGGGTCATGATCTGTGACGATTCAGCCGTCATCCGCTCGCTGATTGCACGCACCCTGGATGCCGATCCGGAGATCGAGGTGGTCGCCAGCGTCGCCAACGGCGCCATCGCCGTGGAAACACTCAGGCGTATGCCCGTCGACATCGTGCTGCTCGATGTGGAGATGCCGGTGATGGACGGGCTGACCGCCTTGCCGCTGCTGCTCAAGGTCGATCCTCGTATTCGGATCATCGTCGCGTCGGCCCTGACCACTGCAGGCGCCGCCACCGCCATGCGCGCCATCCAGGCGGGAGCGGCGGACTGCATGCACAAGCCGAGCGCGGAAACGCGTCACGCCTTCGCGCAGGACATACGCACTAGGATCCTCGGCCTCGGTCGCCGTACGGCACGTTCCGCGGTGGCCGCGGCACAGGCAGCACCGTTGATGCCGACGTTCCGGCCTGGCACACGGCGGCGGCCCTCGCTGGTGGCGATCGGCAGCTCGACCGGCGGTCCGCAGGCCTTGTTCACCCTGTTCTCCGGCCTGACGGAGCGCTTGTCGCAGCCGATCGTCGTCACCCAGCACATGCCTCCGCTGTTCACGCGCAGCCTCGCGGAGCATCTCGGGCGGATCGGCCACCGACCCTGCGTCGAGGCAGAGGACGGGATGCCTCTGCTTCCGAATCGGGTTCACATCGCTCCAGGCGATCGGCACCTGCTGGTCGAGACGTCGACGGACGGGCTGATCGCCCGTGTGGTCGATACCGCGCCTGAGAATTCCTGTCGGCCGTCCGTCGATCCGATGCTGCGCAGCGCCATCGCCGCCTGCCAGGGGCGGGTCCTGACGGTGATCCTGACCGGCATGGGCAGGGACGGCGCTGCCGGCGCACGATCCGTCGTCGAGGCCGGGGGTACGGTCCTGGCGCAGGACGAGGCAAGCAGCGTGGTCTGGGGCATGCCGGGCGCAGTCGCGCGCGAGGGCTTGTGCCAGGCGGTGCTGCCGCTGGACAGGATCGCGGGCAGGATCGCCGAACTGGCGACCGCGCCATGAGCGGCTTCGAGAGCATCGCCGCCGTGCTGAAGGCGCGCTCCGGCCTGTCTCTCGGTGCCGACAAGAGCTATCTGGTGCAGGCCCGCCTGGAGCCGATCCTGAAGAAGCGCGCGTTGTCGAGCCTTGCCGTGTTGGCAGACCGCCTGCGCTTCGATCCCGCGCTGGAGCGAGAAGTGGTCGAGGCGATGACCACCAACGAGACGCTGTTCTTCCGCGATGGCCGGCCATTCGATCACCTGCGCGAGGTCATGCTGCCGCGTCTGCACGCGATCAGGCCCAGGAGCATGCCGCTGCGGATCTGGTCCGCCGCCGCCTCGACTGGACAGGAGGCCTATTCGCTGGCGATGCTGGTCAGCGAGATGGGACCGGTCTTGGCCGGCCGCGCGGTGGAGATCGTGGGGACCGACATCGCGCGGGAGCCGCTGCAGCGAGGGGAGCAGGGGCTTTATACGCAGTTCGAGGTGCAGCGAGGGCTGCCGCCGCGGCTGCTGGCGAAATACTTCACGAAGGAGGAGGGCGGCTGGCGGATCAACCGGCAGCTGCGGGACATGGTGCGGTTCCGGGAATGGAACCTCCTGTCGGACCTATCCGGGCTCGGGCGGTTCGACGTCATCTTCTGCCGCAACGTGTTGATCTACTTCGACCAGGCGACCAAGGCGCGGACGCTCGAGGCGGCGTCGCGGCTGCTGTCGCCGGAGGGCGCAATCTATCTCGGGGCGGCGGAAACGATCCTCGGGCTGAAGGTCGGGTTGTCGCCAGTGACAGGAGGGCACGGCATCTTCGGAAGGAGCGGTGCGGCGGAAACAGCTATCACCACCTGCTAGCAGGACGAAAATCCGGGACCGGTCACGGGTCAGGAGACGGCGAGGCGTTGGCGCAGCTCGACGGGGTTGATCAGCAGGGCACGATCATAGGGGACGCCGGTGGATGCGGGCTCGTCGGACTGCAAGCAGCGGACCTCGCGGTAGCGGTGGCCGAACAGGGTGGCGATGAACCAGAAGAAGGTGTCGGGCATGCCGGCGCCGGCGAAGGTGACAACCTGGCCGGGATTGCGGAGGTAGGCCAGGGTGGTCAGGGCGGCGCCCATGGCGCCGGCGACGAGGCGGGCGTCGCGGACCGTGGCGATCTGCTGGAGGAAGGACAGGCGGTCCGGGTGCAGCACGTGGTAGCCGCAGTCGCGGGCCAGGGTTTCGGCCTGGACGGGATCGGCGAAGTCGCGGGACAGGCCGGGGCCGCGGGCGATGAAGACGCGGGAGCAGCCGATACCGGGAATGCCGTGCGCCAGGCGGGCGTGGCAGTCGCGCACCAGCGGCGACATGTAGGTGCCGTGGACGGTGAGGCCGTCGACCAGGAGCAGGGCGCGGACGCGTGTCGGCCGGTGGTCGGAGATGCGGACCCGGGCGGGAGCGACGTCGAGACGCGACAGGCAGGTTCGGATCACCGCGCCTAGCTGCGGGTCGGTCACGTCGTGCAGCAGGACGCCGACCGTCGGGTCGGACAGGCGGGCCAGGACGAGATGCAGCATCGGCAGCATCTCCATCAGCCAGTGGCCGTAGTTCATCGCGCCGCGCTTCTTGCCCAGGACCAGCGGGAGGTCGTGCACGGGGGCGGAGCCGTCCGCCAAGGCGGTGCGGACGGCGGCGGCGGCCCATTCGATCTCGGCGGGGCCGTGCTGGGTGACGCTGGGGCGGTAGAGACGGCCGTGGCGGTCGAACACCAGGCCCTCGCAGGCGACGTGGACGTCGTGCAGGAGCCAGACCGACACCGGTCGCGGGAGAAAGAACGGTTGCCGCTGCGCGGCGCAGGCGTCCCGGATGTCGGGCGGAATGCGCTCGGGGTGGACGATGTCGGGTTCGGTGGCCTCAAAGCCGGGCGAGGCGATCCGCATCAGCAGCGCGGAGTCCGGCGGATCGAGGAGGTCGGCATCAGTCATGACGGATGGAGAAGGCGGTGTGCCGTCCGCGTGGATGCCTGGCGGGATGGGCCCGGAACGGACGGCGCCGGGGTGGTCGCATCGAGACCCGAGAGGCCGTCCGCATGGGGAAGGCGATGTCCGGCGGGCCGAGGAGGTCAGCCCGAGTCATGGTGGGTGGAGGAGGCTGTCTGCCGTCTGCCGGATGATTGGCAGAATAGGTCCGGAACGGACCGCGCCGGGGTGATGGCATGGGGGGCCGGGAGAGGCAGTCCGCATGGGGAAGGCGATGTCCGGCCCGAGGAGGTCGGTCTCGGTCATGACGGAGGGAGGAGGCTGGCTGCCGTTCGCCCGGATGCCTCGCGGACGGGTGCGGAACGGACGGCGCCGGGTGGGCGGATCGAGGCCGGGCGAAGGCAGTCCGCGTGGGGAAGGCGATGTGCGGCGGGCCGAGGAGGTGGCCTCGGACGTGATGGATGCGAGGCGCATATCGGCGGCGGCCCGGCTTTCGGGCGGGGCATGCTTCGGAGCGGACGATGCCGGGGTGGTCACGTCGAAGCCGGGTGGGCGACCGGCATCGGGAGGGCGGCGGCAGGCGGGCCGAGGAGGTCGATCCTGGGCATGACGGGAGGAGGCACCCAGTCGGTGGCGCGGATGGATGATGCCAGGCGGGGCGATCCGTGTTGGGAAGGCCGCGTCCGGCGGGTCGAGGAGGTCGGAGCCGGTCCACGAAAAGGGAAATGGGCGCGCGTCGGCCGTGCTGGGTGGGGTGGCCGGTTCAGTGGCCGGCGTTCTCGCCGGAGAAGTCGGGGGCCTGCAGGCCGGAGGCTTCCAGGTGGTGCACCAGGTCGGACTTGAGGCGCTCCAGGCCTTCGGTGGTGAGGCCCTCGGCGCGGGCGACCAGGACGGCCTGGGTGTTGGAAGCGCGCAGCAGCCACCAGCCGTCGCGGGTGCGGACGCGGACGCCGTCGATCGCGGAGACCTCGGCGCCGGACTGCGCGAGGCGGGCGGCGACCTCGTCGATCACCGCGAACTTGCGGGTGTCGTCGCAGTCGAAGCGCAGCTCGGGGGTGCTGACGGCGTGGGGGAGCGCTTCCTTCACCGACGAGAACGGCTGATCCATGCGGGCGACGATGCCGAGCAGGCGGACGGAGGCGTAAAGGGCGTCGTCGAAGCCGTACCAGCGGTCGGCGAAGAACACGTGGCCGGACATCTCGCCGGCAAGCGGCGAGCCGGTCTCGGCCATCTTGGCCTTGATCAGGGAGTGGCCGGTCTTCCACATCAGCGGCGTGCCGCCGGCGCGCTGCACCTCGTCGAACAGGACCTGGCTCGCCTTGACGTCGGCGATGATGGTTGCACCCGGGTTGGACTTCAGCACGTCGCGGGCCAGCACCACCAGGAGCTGGTCGCCCCAAAGGATCTGGCCCTTGTTGTCCACGACGCCGATGCGGTCGGCGTCGCCGTCGAAGGCGATGCCGATGTCGGCGCCCTTCTCGGCGACGGCGGCGATCAGCTGTTCCAGGTTCTTGGCCACCGTGGGATCGGGGTGGTGGGCGGGGAAGTTGCCGTCGATGGCGCCGTTGAGCACGGTGTGCTCGCCGGGCAGCGAGCGGACCAGGCGGGTCAGGATGTCGCCGGCGGAGCTGTTGCCGTTGTCCCAGACCACCTTGAGGATGCGGTCGCCGCCGTCCCAGTCGGAGATCAGGCGGGCGATGTAGTCGTGGGCGACGTCGACCGTGCGGTCGGAGCCGGGCGCCTCGTCCACCACGTCGCCGGCGGCGGAGAGCCTGCCGAGTTGCTGGATCTGCTGGCCGAAGAACGGCTTGCGGCCCAGCATCATCTTGAAGCCGTTGTAGTTCGGCGGGTTGTGGCTGCCGGTGACCATGATGCAGCCATCGGTGCCGAGCGTGGTGGCGGCGTAATACAGCATCGGCGTGGGGCCGAGGCCGACGCGCAGCACCTCCATGCCGGATGCCTTGAGGCCCTCGATCAGGGCGGCTTCCAGCTCTGGCGAGGAGAGGCGGCCGTCATAGCCGACGGCCACGGTCTTGCCGTCGTGGCGGGACACGATGCTGCCGAAGGTGCGGCCGATGGCGAAGGCGTCCGCCGCGTGCAGGGTCTGGCCGACGATGCCGCGTATGTCGTACTCGCGCAGGCTGGTCGGCGCGAACGCGTGGGTGAAGGCCATCAGAGCGCTCCGACATAGGTCTTGAGGAACTCGCGCACGGCGGGGCCGAGGTCCGGGCGCTCCAGCGCGAAGGCGATCTGCGCTTCCAGGAAGCCGACCTTGTCGCCGCAGTCGAAGCGGCGGCCTTCGTAGCGCAGGCCGTGGAACGGGTGCTGGCCGATCATCTTGGCCATGGCGTCGGTGAGCTGCACCTCGTTGCCGGCGCCGCGTTCCAGCCTGTTCAGGTGCACCATGACGTCGGGGGTCAGCACGTAGCGGCCGATGATGGACAGGTTGGAGGGCGCGTCCTTGGGGTCGGGCTTCTCGACCAGGCCGGTGACCTCGACCAGGCGTCCGTCATCGGCGCCGATCTTGAGGATGCCGTAGCGGTTGGTGTGCTCGTGCGGCACCTCGGACACCGCGACCACGCTGCCGCCGGTCTGGTGGTAGGCGTCGGCGAGCTGCTTCAGGCAGGGGGTCTTGGACAGCACGATGTCGTCGGGGAGCAGGATGGCGAACGGGTCGTCGCCGATGAAGGCGCGCGCACACCAGATGGCGTGGCCGAGGCCGAGCGGCTCCTGCTGGCGCACCGACAGCATGGTGCCGGGGAGCATGCTGCTCTCGCGCAGGGCGGCCATGGCTTCGGGCTTGTTGCGCTCCTTGAGCGTGGCCTCGAGCTCGTAGGCGCGGTCGAAATACTCCACCAGCGCGGTCTTGCCGCGGCCGGTGATGAGGCAGAACTGCTCGATGCCGGCGGCGCGGGCCTCGTCGATCGAGTACTGGATCAGCGGCCGGTCGACGACGGGGAGCATCTCCTTGGCCATCGCCTTGGTGGCGGGGAGGAAGCGCGTGCCCAGGCCCGCAACCGGAAGGACTGCCTTTCGTAGCGGCTTGATCACGCTGGCCTACTCCCCGTCTGGAACGCCGTGCCGGTTGCCGGCATCGTTGCGGCAGCAAGGGTGCCATGGGGCGGGCGGAGCCGCAATCGCGCAGGCCGGATGCCGGGGTCGCGGCGGGGTGGGCTGTCCCTGAGCGGGCTGCCCCGGGCGGGCGACATGGCCGACGATCCGGTGGGAGTGTGGTGCGGTCGAGAAGACTCGAACTTCCACGGGGTTTCCCCCACAAGCACCTCAAGCTTGCGCGTCTACCATTCCGCCACGACCGCACCGTGACAACCCCGGACCGGACAAGCGATAACCGGGGACGACGGGGGCCGTATAGACGATGGATACGAGCGGGGCAATCGTGCCGGGACCGGTGTGGACGCGCAGCGAGGGGCTGGTTGCGTATCCGGACGCGATGGCGCGGATGCGGGAGGCGGTGGCGGGGATACGCGAACGCGGGGATGCGGAGCAGGTGTGGCTGCTGGAGCATCCGCCATGCTTCACCGCGGGGACCTCGGCGCGGGCGGAGGACCTGTTCAACCCCCGGGGGTTTCCGACCTTCGAGGCGGGGCGCGGCGGGCAGTGGACGTATCACGGGCCGGGGCAGCGCGTGGGGTACGTGATGCTGGACCTGCACCGCAGGCACGGGGCGGTGCCGGCGCGGGACGTGCGGGCGTTCGTATCGGGGTTGGAAGGGTGGCTGATCGCGGCGCTGGCTCGGCTGGGGGTGACGGCGGGGCGACGCGCAGGGCGCGTGGGGGTGTGGGTGACGGACGCGGCGACCGAGCAGGAGGCGAAGGTGGCGGCGCTGGGGGTGCGGATGACGCGGTGGGTGAGCTGGCACGGAGTGTCGATCAACGTCGATCCGGTGCTGGAGCACTTCGACGGGATCGTGCCGTGCGGGATACGCGAGCACGGGGTGACGAGCCTGCGGGCGCTGGGGGTGGGGGCAACGATGGCGGAGGTGGATGCGGCGCTGGCGGCGTGCTGGGGCGACTGTTTCGAGGGCTAGCCCGTCGCTGACCTGCCCGCCTCGCCAGCACCAGGGCTCCTGCGGTAGGAGGCACAGGTGGCGATCAGCGGGGAAGCGTCGACCAGTCTTCCGGCGAGCCGTCAGAACCACCGCCTGGTCGGCCTGCCGTTCCTCGGAGCGGCCCGCGATCGACGCGCGTCGCGGAGGGTGCACGGAGAGCGCAAGTTTTCATAAATTGTGCCCACTGCTGCCGGACAGCGAACCTTGCGCCCGGATCGGCGGCGCAGAGCGAGCTGTCGGCCAGATGCGGCGGATCCGCCAACGTGCAGGCAGTGTCGAAAAGGCGCGGGTTCTCCATGACGCTGCTTCTAGACGGGAACGGTTATCAAACGGTGAACGTCGCCGATGGTCAGGGAGAGATATAAGGTCGGCAAGGTCGAGACGAAGGCCTCACGGCCAACGCCATCACGCGGGAACGGTGGGATGCCTGCCTGGCGGAAGGGATGGAAGGGGTATTGCAGAACGGTCGTCGGCTGACAGCGACAGCTAGTCGGCTGGGGTGAAGCGGAGCGTGCCTGCTCGACGCGTCGGCCTGCCGGTGTCGTTCGTATGGTTGACCCCGTCCATGACAGGCACCTCGGGAAAGTCGAACGGGCTTACACCGTCGAGGCAGGCAACGTTCACGGCATACAGGTTCTGGTCAGATCGTCGTTGATGATGCGTATATATTCCGCAGCGGGAACAGAAGAAGTGCTGCGCCGATCCGGTATGGAAGCGGTATCTCGTCAACGCGTCCTCGCCCTGCAGGACCTTGATTCCACCCACTTCCGCCATGACAACGACGGCGCCTCGCATCCGGCAGTAGGAGCAGGTGCAGCGGCGGATTGAATTGAAGCCGTCGCTGAGCGTCACCTCGAAACGCACCGCATTGCAATGGCATCGGGCAGCCCGAACACTCGTGTCGCCTACCATGTTGCCTGTGTCTCCTATCTAGATCACTGTCGATATCAGCAAGTTCTGTCAGGAGATGGGCTGCGCCAAGACCTTCATTAGCCGTGATGATGAACTGCTCCGGCGTGCCAGACTTCTGCAGCTTTCAGCATGAAGATACCAAACGGCGCCTGAAGGGGAGCCTTCAGGCCATCACGCTTGCGAACCTAGTTGCCCGCCCGTTCTCCGTCCGGGAATATCTTGTCGCGCCGTAGCTCCGGCAGGGCAAGAGCGCCATGCTGTGGGTGTCGAGTCGGCCTGGTAAGACAATGCTCAGTCTGTCGCGGACGCTAGCCGTGGCAGGCGGAGAGCAGCTGCTTGGTTGATGGTCGGACAGGCCCCGGCTGGTGCTGTTCGTCGACGGGGAAAATGAACATCGTCGACCTGCAAGAGCGGTTGCGGATGCTGTCGGAGAGCATCGACGGGTGCGACCCGGAATCCGCGGAGCGCATCCTCACGCTGCTTTCCCGGCAGCATCAGGGGGCCGAGGTGCAGGTCCCGGACTTGGCGATGCAGGACGGCCGGAACGCCATTGTGGAGGAAGCCGCCGCACAAATGCGACGTTGATTATCCTTGACAACTTCAGCACCCTTGCCGAGGTGGCGGACGAGAACGAGGCGTCGGCCATGACACCGGTCCTGGCGTTCCTGCTCCGGCTGAAGCAGGAAGGCCGGGCCCGCATCCTCGTCCACCACTCCGGGAAGAGCCGGGAGACATTCCGGGGATCAAGCAAGCTGGCGACCACGTTTGAGGTGATCATCGGACTGAAGCCGGTCAACGGACACCGAGCCAGCGAAGGAACGGCATTTAGCCTGGAGTGGACCAAACACAGGAGCACCCCAACGACATCCACAAGTGTCCGTCGTCGAAGCATTTGGGACAGGCGGAGGAAGGATTGAGCGGAGGCTCTGTCTGACCTGCGGTTGCTGTTTAAGCGGCCTGGCTCTGATGGAGCAAGCGTCGGTGCTGGATGGTTTTCCGTTTGATGCGCTCGCGCTCGAGCAGGATGGTTTGGCCCCTGCCGGAGTAGACGTCCGCGGGGGTCAGGTTTTTCAGGCTCTCGTGGTATCGCCGGTGATTGTAGTAGTCGATGAACGCCTCGATCTGCAGGGTGAGGTCGCCTGGGAGATAGTAGTTCTCGAGCAGGATCCGGTTCTTGAGCGTCAGGTGCCAGCGCTCGATCTTTCCCTGTGTCTGCGGATGGCAGGGCGCGCCGCGGATATGCTCGATCTTCCTCTTGTCGAGCCAGTCAGCGAGGTCGGTGGCGATATAGCTCGACCCGTTGTCCGTCAGCAGCCTGGGCTTGTGCCGAACACGCGCCTGGTCACAGCCTGAGGCTGCCAAGGCAAGTTCCAACGTCTCGGTCACATCGTCGGCCGTCATCGTGGTACAGAGCTTCCAGGCGATGATGTATCGCGAGAAGTCGTCGAGGATGGTCGACAGGTAGAACCAGCCCCAGCCGATCACCTTCAGGTAGGTGAAGTCCGTCTGCCAGAGCTGGTTCGGCGCCGTGGTCTTGGTGTGGAACTCGTCTGCCGCCTTGATGACGATGAAGGCCGGGCTGGTAATCAGGTCATGCGCCTTGAGCAGCCGGTAGACCGACGCCTCGGACACGAAGTAGGCCTGGGTGTCAGTGAACCGCACGGCAATCTCGCGTGGCGACAGCTCCGGCGCCTTTAGCGCCAGATCGATGATCCGGCTGCGCACCTCGTCGGGGATGCGGTTCCAGACCCGGTCCGGCCGTGATGGCCGGTCCTCCAGCGCCTTCGGACCACCATCCCGATACTGGTCATACCAGCGGTAGAAGGTGGCGCGAGACACGCCGATCTGCGGCAGGGTGCGCTGAACCGGCAGGTGCGACTGCTCGACGAGCCGGATGATCTCCAGCTTCTCGGACGCGGGATACCTCATTCGGGGCTGTCCCTACCCCCGATCATGCTTTTTTGAGAAGCCGGAGCTCGAGCGTTTGTTCGGCCACAACCTCCTTGAGCGCGCGCGCTTCCTGCCGCAGGCCCTTCACCTCGTCGGTCGTCGCGGCACGCGCGGTGTCGCCAGCCAGGCGGCGCTTGCCTGCCTCCAGGAACTCCTTGGACCAGCTGTGATACATGCTCTCGGCGATGCCTTCGCGACGGCACAGCTCGGCGATGCTGGCGTCGCCGCGAAGCCCGTCCAGCACGATGCGGATCTTGTCCTCGGCCGAGTAGTGCTTCCGGGTTGCCCGGCGGATGTCCTTGACCAGCCGCTCGGACGGCGATGGCGAGGTGGACGACGTCTGGTTCATCTGCATGTCCTCGTTGAACACGATCAGCCAGAAACCGTCCCTTCCTCAACTCCTCCGATCTGTCTCATGAGACCTGACGGCGGACAATCCAACAAAGGCTTGCAGGTCACTCCTTACCCTATGTAGACTTCCAATCATGAAACAAGATGCACCGCGAATGACCGGCCCAACCCTTAAGGTCATCGTAGCCTTGTTGGAAAGCCCGCGTGACGAGCTATCGGGAGCGGACATTGCAAAAGGCTCGAAGCTAGCTTCAGGAACCCTGTATCCTATCCTCTTCCGCTTGGAGAATGCAGGGTGGCTGGAGAGTCGTTGGGAGACTGAAGATCCACAGGAGATGGGACGACCTCGACGACGCTACTACAGGGTCACCGGTTTAGGTGCCCGTGAGGCGCGCGCGGCTGTTGCGGATGTGCAGATGACGGTTGGAAAGTTGTCATGGGCTTGATCATGACGATGCTCGGCCTGCTTTGCGCAGTAGCCATTGCCGCGGCCAGCCGGCTGCTGGCCGAGGAGGTCAAAGCGTGGATGCCCACGCTGACGGAGTGGTTCATCAGGGCGGCGTTACGTCGCCTTCCGGTAAGTAAGACCAAGCGTTACGCAGAGGAATGGCGGGGTCACATTTATGAGTTGCCAGGCGATATTTCAAAGCTGATCACTGCGGCCGGCTACGTCGTGGCTGCTGGTAGGATTAGCTCGATCATACTGCCTGCAAGGAAAGCAAGGGTTCAAGTTTTAAGGGATAGGGCATTAGCAGCCGGCCTACTACTCCCACTACTACCGCTGCTTCTTTTGATTGCAGTTCTGATCAGACTCGAAAGTCCGGGGCCCATTTTCATCCGCCGAAAGGCTGGTGGATCTAGAGGGTTGGGGCGGTCCTACTTGGTGTTCCGCACATCGAGAACATCGACACGACGTAAGATAGTAGTAGTGACCAGAGTTGGACGTTTTCTGTGCCGATTTTCGGTCGACGAGTTGCCTTTCGTCCTCGACGTTCTTCTAGGCAGAGCATCTTTCGAAGCCTTTTTCCGTCCGCGGCGCTAGGTGCCGCGGTGGAGGAGGAACTTCCTGAGTGGCAGGCAGCGGCCTGACCGTGTTTAGTGGCAGATCTTCATATCAATGACCCTCTTTGAGGATTTGTCACTAATCCGACCCGTGGGCGGGCTCCGCCGCCGTCTTCCCGCCGGCACCTTCAGCCACCCCGGCGGCATCGTTCATGCACCCCTGCGGTCATGGCTCCGCCGGGGTCAGCAGGAGACGGATGAAGGGTGCCGCCGGGGGGCTGAACGGTCACCGCAGATGCCCCCGCGCGCCGACCTCCACAGCAGACACCCTAAGCGGCGCTGGGCACCGGCTACCAACGCCCTTCGCTGATCGATGCGTTCACGACGCAGTCCTGCATCATTGCATAAGCCCTTGGCACGTCGACCAGAGCGCCGGTCCAGGAGTGGCCGGCAACGGCGACCGTTACCGAGTGCGCCGTGAGAAGCTGTCCCTCAAAAATGGAGAATGACGGGCCGGTTGGCAGGCGGAAGTCGAATACCGGGCCGATGCCGGAAGCCGGACCGTTCCAGCGCCGGTTGAGCAAGTCGCCGTCGAACGTCAAAGCGACTGGTGTCGGAACGTTGTAGGCGAACGCGGCGGCGGGATCGAGGAAGCGCAGGGCATAATAATCCTTCGCCGTGTCCTTCCTTATGGAGAAGCTGACCGGCCTTCCCGGCCATGCGGCCGTCATGATGCAGATGTCGTTTCCGCTCCCATCTTCTTTGTCGTGTTCGACGGTCCAGTGGGTGAAGGCGCCAGGCGACCGAACGTCAAATGTGCGGACAGACTGCGCCAGCCCTTGCGGCACGGCGCCACTCGATAGGACCAGCCCCAACAGGATAGCCGAACGCATCACGCCCGCCGTCGTTGCGATTGCCGCGCGATCAAGGGGGCGACTGGTGCCTAGGAGGTGAAGGTGCAGAGGGGAATGGAGCCTCCGTGAGGAGGAGGCCGAGAAGCGCAGTGAACGCAGCAAAGAAACAGAAGATAATCATCAGGATCGCTGCAACATGTGAAAAATGAAAGACGAACAGAACCGAGCTAATCAGAACGCTCAGACTGGCGCTGTAGTCAAAGATCCAGCAAGCTTGCTGAAGTGGTTTTACATCCACATCGGCTTTCACATCTCGCCGAGCCTGGTTTGCAAACAACGCACCAACTGCACAGGGCAGTCCTGCCGCTATCACAGCAAGGCAAAGCTTCAAGCTAGACGCGTCCTTCACCCCAATCTGTGTAAGGGCGAGAAACTCGGCAAACAAGGCGCCTGCCGTTCCAAATTCGAGGGCTCGCCCTGACTCGCCATCAGCCGTTTCGAGATCCGACGTGAACAAACCTCCGGATCGAGCAAGGTCCGCTGCCCATTGGCCGAAACGGGGAAAGCGACTTGTAAGGAAATGGGGAGGCATATAACCAGTGCCCCGCCGAAGCTTCGCCATCTACCCACACCTCCCGACGATTAAATACAAATGCGCGGGCTCTTAGCCAGCTATCTCGATAATCCACCGAAGGTAGGCCGCTCCTGTGCTTAAGTAGGCGACCAGGAAATCCTGCGGGGGTTCGACAGGCTCTTGCACTTCTTGGCCATGGCGATAGGACTGTGAAGCGATGATCCATTGTTTGAAGCCGCCAAGGAGCTGCACGGCGGCGTCAATCGCGGGTTCATTCCCAGCGTAGCGTGTCTGGATCTTGGGCTTGAAAAGCTTGTCCAGGTCGTTCGGCATCAGACGTGAGAGAACACCCGGAAACAGCACCTTCGCAGTGACTTCAACCGCCGGAAACATGCTGCGGATGGCGCTCTTGCCTTCACCACTGCGGAGGTGCCGGAATGCTGCTTCAAAATCTGTTCGAGCCTCACCAAACTTGTGCTCGGTAAGGGCCTCTAGAGCCGCTGTTTGATTGGCCTGAAACTCCGCATCTACGAACGGATGGACGCCACCCCGATCATCGAGCCGGTAGGCCATGTGTTCCTCAGCGAAGACTTCAGCGACATAGGCGAGCCAACGTGCGCCGAACACGTGTCCCTCGGGGCGGCCGCTAGAATGGAGCAGCGTAATGCTGTCCAAAACGTCTCGAAGCTCTGCATTTAAAAACAGTCCGGCTAAGGAATGGCCGCCGAATTCGCCAATGTCGATGCCGAGTTTTAGCCTGAGCATCTGCAGTTCATCGCTGAGATACGTTCTTCCAGGACCAAGAGCAGCTAGGCTCAGGACCTATTAAACTGCTTGCTGGAGCTGATCTTGGCTGATTCAT